>CBFGUO010000009.1:0-161062 GCA_965652375.1 uncultured Opitutus sp. | reverse complement strand
CGGCGCCCTTAAACGCGTCCCAAGAAGGCTCCGGAGGTCAGCCCCACCCCACCAGCGGAGGATTACCGGACGGCTATCGGGGCCAACCCCCATGGGTCCGCTCGTGTCAACATAATAGTTTTATTTTCCTGTTTTCAAACATCTTACGGATCTCCCAATCCTTACCCAACCGGTTTTCCAAAATGCGCTCGTTCCCCGCTTTTGCGCGCATTTCCGCACGCCCTCCGGTATTCGCCCCATCGACATTCTAGGCTCGCAGTTTTTTGGCGATAGCGCGCGGCGCTTTGTAAGCCACCATGCAGGTTACGCTTACGAAATTGCAGCCAAGCTGCTTTTTCGGCGTCTCACCGGATGTCGTCAGAATTAGCAGAAAATTGACCACAGAAAAACTTGTAGGAGCAAAATTGGGGTATGGGGTCCGGCCCCGATGACCACTTCCGCTCATTCCCCTAATAAATCCACCCGATTCGTCCGCACGCTCATGCTGTTGGCGCTGGTGCCCCTCGCGGGCTTCGCGCAGACCCTAAACGTGAAGGACTATGGCGCCGTCGGTGACGGACGCACCAATGATACCGCGGCCCTCACGGCCGCGCTTAAAGCCGCTCAAACCACCGCCGACCGCATGGTCTACGTGCCCGCCGGTGTCTATCGCTACGACAAGACGCTCGTTCTCGATGGCATCCATCTCGAAGGTGCCGGTCCCGGAAAAACCATCTTTGAGACCCTCAATTCAGCCGACAGCTCCCTCAAGCTGACCGGCAACGGTCCTGAGCTCGCCAACATCGCCATCCGTCCGGTGACTGCTCCCACCAAGCGCGACACCACCCCGTGGTCCGGCGGCGTTCACGTGGTCGATGCTTCCCACTTCCTCATCGACCGCGTGCACATCGATAAGATGGCCTCCGTCGGCATGATGATCCGTCGCTCCGGTGGCACGGAGAGCCAGCCCTCCGTCATCTCCAATTGCGTCGTCACCGACACGCTGGCCGATGGCATCCACATGACCAACGGCAGTCACTACATCAATGTCCTCAACAACAAGGTCGACGGCGTAGGCGATGATCTGATCGCCGTGGTGTCCTACCGCAGCAACAGCGCCGGGATCACCCATCACATCAACATCGCCGACAACGAGGTCAGCAATCAGACTTGGGGCCGCGGCATCACCGTCGTGGGCGGTCGTGACGTTCGGATCGTCCGCAACAAGATCCATCGTTCCTCCGGAGCCGGCGTCTACATCGCCTCCGAGGCCTCCTACGACACCTACGGGGTTTTCCGCGTCGAAGTCGCCCACAACGTGCTGACCGACTGCGTCACCCGCACCGATAACGGCCACGCCGGCATCCTCATCTATGGCCGCGAGTCGAGCTCGGGCAATGACAACCGTGTCGCCAGCATCCTGGTGGCCAACAACACCGTTCGCAACCCGCGTTGGTCCGGCGTCACCGTCCGCGACTACACCGCCGGCATCACGCTCGCCGACAACGCCCTCGAAGGCTGTGGCAAGGTCGGCTTCGACCTCTCCAGCGGCATCGACAAGCTCACGCGCCAAGGCAACACCGTCGACGGCCAGCTCGTCGATGCAGCGAGTTCCCTCGTCTTCGACAGCCCGGTCATCGGAAACCTGCTGCCGATTCTGGAGCCCGTTCCGGAGGTTCCCCACGTGAACGCCAAGGATTTCGGCGCCGTCGCCAACGACAACAACGACGACACCAACGCCATCGTCACCGCCATGGCCGCCGCCAAGGCCTCCGGCATGAGCCTCGTCTACGTCCCCGCCGGTGTTTACCGCTACAATAGCACCATCGTTGTTGATGGCGTGCGCATCGAAGGCGCTGGCCCCGAGAAGACCATTTTCGAGTCGACCAACAGCGACGACAGCTCCTTCCGCCTCGGCGGCAACGCCCCCGGCCTGGCCAAGCTCGCCATCCGTTCTCTCGTCGCTCCCACCCAACGTGCCTCCACCCCCTGGACCTCCGGCGTGCACGTCCTGGAAGCGCAGAGCTTCACCCTCGACAGCGTTCATATCACCGGCATGGCTTCCACGGGCGTCATCGTGCGCAAGTCGGTCGGCACCGCGCAGCAGCCTGCTCGCATCGCCAACTGCGTCATCACCGGCACCCTGGCCAACGGGATTCACATCACGGACGGCACCAAGCATCTCGTCGTGAAGGACAACGTTCTCACCCGCACCGGTGGTGACTTCGTCTCGATCGTCTCCTACCGCAGCAATTCCGACAAGTGCGACCACATCGACATCGTTGGCAACACCGGTACGGAGCAGACCGGCGGCCGCGGCATCGCGGTGTCCGGCGGGACTGATATCAATATCGCCGGCAACCGCCTCACCCGCACGCAGGCCGCCGCCATCTACATCGCCTCGGAAAGCTCCTACGATACCTACGGCGTCTTCCGCGTGACGATCGACAACAACGTGCTCGAGGAGTGCGTGAGCCTCAGCAACGGCCACAGCAACATCCTCGTGTTCGGTCGCGAGTCGAGCTCCGGCAACGACAACCGCGTCTGCGACGTCAAGATCAGCAACAACCTCATCCGCAACTCGACCCGCGACAGCATCTCGGTGCGCGACTACACCGGTAACATCACCGTCACGGGCAACCGCGTCGAGAGCACCCGCTGACCGCCTTTCCGGCCCGCCAGCCGATACTTCCTGCCGGTCCGCAGCACTTCTGCGCCCGGCCCGTTCCCAGTCACCCCACGAGGCCCCGGGGATCCCTCCCCGGGGCCTTTTCTTTCCCCCGACGACTATCGCCGAATTTCGGACCGACGCGCCCACTTCCGCCCCTCCCAGTTGCTCCGGGCAACGGGGACCGGGTGCGGCGTCGGTTGAATTCGCCAAGTTCAACCCGGAGTCATCAACTTGGCAGCTCCCCGCAGGATGGTCCTGCGGGGAGTTTTTCGTCGTTGCAGAGCGTCCCGGTGCGGCTGACCTCAAGGGCTGCGCTGGTTCAGGGGCCTACCCAGATGAGATCCGGGCGCGTGTTTCCCGAGACGATCGCATCCGGGTCGTGGATCTCCATGAACAGCTCAGTCGGCAAATCGGGTGGCGGGTAATCCGGGTCCCATTCGGCGATACTCCACCGATTGTTGGTGATGGTCACCGTGTCCCAATCCGATTCCGACGTGAGGTGAACCACATCGATCGGTGAAGGTGGATCGAGGCGCTCGACGCCGCTGAATCGATTATCGCTGATGGTGAGTGCCCCGCTCGAGCCCGGGTTCGAACTGAACAACGAATACCCCAGCCGTCCGCCAATGGCGTTGCTGTGAAAGGCGACATCAGCGCAGGCCCCTTCGAGCAGGATCGTGTAGTCATAACGTTCGCCGCCGATCGCGTTGCGGGAAACATCGAGTTGGCTGACGAACCCCCCGATGTGGAGTCCGAGCGGGCCAATACCATCGAAGAAATTGTCATCGATCATCACGTTCTCGACCCGATCGGAGGCGCTGCCTTCGATGTGAACGACTTTCTGCGGGGTGTAGCGATGGGGCACGTGAGAATAGTCCCTGAATTTGTTCCGGTACACCAAAATGTCGTCCGGTCCCCCGACGTTCCACTCCTCGGCGGCCGTCAACTCCAAGGCTGCGTAGGCGCAGTCGTGGACATAGTTTTGGAGAACCGAGACGAGGTGGCTCCCACCCACGGCAATGCCGCTCGCGGCGGACCGATAAACCGTGTTGCGATCGAGTGTGATGTCGTGGCAGGCCGCGGGCTGCGTGGCGTAAGTGACCACCGCGATCCCGTCGTCGCCGGTGTACTCAATGGCATTGCGCGAAAGGAGGACGTCGTGCGTGCCTGAGGTAAGGTGGATGCCGTTGGCCAACACGCCGGAGATCCAATTGTTGGCGATGCGCCCGGCGAAGGAGCCGCCGGAGTGTGAAATAATGCCTGAGCTGTTGCCGCCCTCGATGTGCACGGCCTCGATGACGTAGTCGGAAGCGTTCGTCAGCGAGATGGCGGCCGATTGGGGGCTTCCGGATCGGGTTGTCTTCGGCGACAACAGTCGAAGGTTCGCGATGCGGCCACCCGCACCGGTAAGGTGCAGTCGACGATGGTCGGGATCCAGAGCCTTGAGCACGCTCAGGTAACCCTCCCCGCCCAGCCGCACGTTCTGCATCTCCAGATTGCCGGAATAGGCAAAAATCCCGGGCGGCACATAGAGATCGCGCCCTTGCGCCACCGCCGCGGCCACCGAGGCCATGATCGCATTGCGATTGTCCGTCACCCCGTCGCCGACCGCTCCACCGTCAGTGACGAGATTGAATGCCTCGTCATTCACGACGGGCGTCTCGCTGAGCAACATGAGGTTGTCGAAATACGACGAGGTGTTGCCCCGCATGATAAGACGGGCAAACGAGCCAAAGCTGTCGTCGACCACCTGCGCCCGAGGAACACCGTCGACGCTCAAATACAGGGTCCGGGTAGCGCGGATCCAACTGAGTTCGATCCGCGCCAACGCCGGATCGAGCGGATCATGCCCAGACCGGACAGGATCGGTGATGGCCACGCCCTTGTCTTCCCATTGAACCTCGGAGTTCAGATCGAACTTCCGGATAGTGACCAAACCGGTGCCGCGGGAGGAGGAATTCCACAGCACGCCATAGCCTTTGGTGCGCGATTCGTCGAAGAGGCCCACCCACAAACCGCGCTGGCGGGCACTGTGGCCCGCGTCGAAGGTGAGGGTCCAGTTTTCTTCGACATTGCGGGGAAGGTATCTGAACGGCTGTAGCACCACGGGGTCATCAACGGGTAGGTTAACGAAGAACTCTCGTAGGCTGTTGTTGAGCCGGAAGCGGGTGGCGTTAATGAACTCCGGCGTGGGGCGACTGGCCGCAAATTCAATGTCATCGAAGTAGGAGGATAAGTTGCCCCGCACATAAACTCGGCTGAAGTCCGCGAACGCGGGATCGGACACCGGCGACTTCACGATGAGGTTGCCGTCGACGCTCGCGGCGAGCATGCGGGTACCGGCGTCATACTGCAGAGAGAACTGGGCCAGGGTGTTTCCGGTGACATCATGGCCGGCCCGAAACCCGCCGGAGATCGTTTCGCCGGGTGTGCTCCAGGCTACTTCGCTGGCGAGGTCGAATTTGAGCAAAGTCACCCGCCCTTCCGGGCCCGCGTTGGTGGCCGAACTCCATTTCACACCCAATCCCTGAGTCCCGTCGGCGTTGAAGACACCAACCCAAAGACCGCGTTGTTCCGTGCTCAGGACCGCCTTGAAAGATACGTTCCAGCTACCGTAGACCGAGCGGTAGAGGTCAGTGCGAATGAGGCCATTGTTCAACCGGAAGTAGGGCGGGTCTTCGACGGTGAGTTCACTGCTGTTGGTTCCATTCGGAGTGTCACCTTCGACAACCGTCCAGTCGCCGATGACGTTGCTTGAATCAAGAAACAACATCGGCTCTCCACTGCCGAAGACCCGGGATGCCAACACCGCTACAACGGCCACCCCGAGCCCAACGCACGCGACTGCCCGGCGACAGTTTCGCGGCACAAGACGAAGAACAACGGCGGCCCTGGTGGGGTGAAAGTAAAAGGGAGCATGCATGGTGAGCGTAGGACAGGGGCCCGTGCGGCCACGAGAAGCGGTTGGGGTTGGGGTTGGGGACGCGGGAAAAGCGCGGAGAGAAGAGCTGCCGCGACAGGGCCTCAAGGAGAGTAGTCGCAACGAAAAATGCCCGCCATCGGGCCACTTCATGAGAAAAACATCCGTATTTCTCACCGGAGATGGCCGCGACCACCTATCTCGATCAGCCAGCCGCCGGCCGCATTTAGGGCCCACACTATGGACGCGGGCTGTAGCCGGGAGGTGGCGGGTTTCAGGCAACGATCAGCCCCCCCAACGGGCGCCTATTCCTGGCCTACTCCCGGCCATTCTCCAACGGTGACTCCAGCGAGGGTTTTCCTCTCGCCCTCGGTCGCAGGCCTCTACCCTTTCGGATAATATATTTCCAAAAGATCGGCGCAAAGGTGGATCACCCGGTCAATATCGGAGGCCGGCAGTTTGCGCTGCCATTTGCGCAAGAGTTCGCGGGGGTCCCGTTGCTCGACCAGGGACAACTTTTCCGTGCGACGTTCCGCGGTTCGGCCCGCGAAGAGCGGATCAACCTCCGACCAACGATCCGGATCTATTTTCAGCCCCATGAAGCGCGCGGATTCAGCAACGACGTCCCGATGCGCGAGGCACAAGTCCTCATGGCGCACGATCTTCACCCGATCGGGGTGCGCACAGGCTAACCGATGCAGGTAGCGGTAGATCACCGACCAGTGAATCGCCGCCTTTTCGATGGGATCCAATCCTTCTGTGTCGATCCCTTCCAACAACACCCGCAGTTCCGGCTGGCGCCGCCAGATCCCGAAGTCGAAATCCCAGCCCAGCTCGCGACGGGAAAGGGCCACCGCGCAAGGATGGCGTATTGTCGCCACCACCGGAACGTCGAATTCCTCCACCAGGAATCCGCTGAGAAACACACCGATGGGGTCCTTGATGAGCATTGGACGCTGCGGATGGCGGCGCTTGTCGAGCCACGAGCGCCAATAATCAACCTGCGCTCGATTAAGCCCAATAAACTTGCCCACCCGCACGCCTATGCCGTCCCGTTCCTTCACTTCAACCCGGGCTCGAATCATCCGCCCCTTCAGCGCATCGCTCACCACCCGATGGTAGAACCGGCGCTTGGGCAGGAGCGAATTGTTGTCCAGTGCGGGATAATAGTCAGGCAGGCCGGAGCGATACACACTGTTGAAGGGCTCCCACGTATAGACCACAGGGGAAAGAGCGGCGAGGCATCGCCCCAAGACTGTCGTCCCGCTGCGCGGTGCGCCGGTGGTGAATATTCCGGAACCGCGCTCTGTCCGAGCTCCGACGGGCGGCAGGCACAACGGTTGGCGCTCGAGGGGAGCGGAAAGTGTCTTCATGGAGGGAGGATGATGTTTATTAAGTAACTTATCTTTAATCGCCTGCGAAGTGCCTCAACGAGCCGGGCGACATTTTCGCTCGTGGGCGATGACCTGGCCAGTTTGCCCGTTCCCGGCCGGCTTGACCATCCGGGCGCTCCCTCGACCTTGGGTCCGGCTCGCACCGGAAAAACGTGGAGTCGGGAAATGACCCGACCGTCGCGCCGCGGTCGGTCCTTACTCCATCACCGGGATCCCCCCCGCAAGACAGTGAAACCACGTGGGAGTATGATCGAAGCCTCGACCTAGCCGCCTATTCCCGGAATTCCCATGGACCTAGCCTCCCACCCATCCCCGTTGCCTCACCGTCCCCCTCATGCCATTCGATCACATCTTCCTGTGACCCACACCGAGCCCACGCTCCTGCACCGTTGGGCTCGGCGAATCCGTCGCTCGTCACTCATTCCCTTCGAGCCCGTGTGTCGCACCCGGTATCTGATTCGCAAGTGGAAGTGGGGCGGCAGCGCCCCACGTACATTTCTGCAGAAGATAAACTGGCGCATTGCGTATGACCGCCGGCCGATTTTGACCACTCTGGTCGACAAGGTCGCCGCCCGGGATTACGTCGCCGCCCGGGTGGGCGCACAGTATCTGCCGGCCTGTTTCGGCACGACGGAAAGTGTCGACGAGATTGACCTCGATCGCCTGCCTCGGGAATTCGTGGCCAAGCCGAACCACGGCTGTGGGATGGTTTGGTTCGTCACCGATCGGGTCCCCTCCACCCTGCAAACCCGGGATCCTTTTGAACCGGTGTTTTGCACCAAAGCGCAGCTTGATCGCCACGCCTTCATCGAACGCTGCGCCGAGTGGCTTGCGATCGATTACTCCCAGGTTCACTTCGAGTGGGCCTACAAGAACGTTCCCCGCCGAATTCTGTTCGAAGAATATCTCTCCGGACCGGAGGGCGTTCCACCCTCCGACTACAAACTGCTCGTCATCGCCGGCCGCGTGCACGCGATCCAGATCGACTCCAACCGTTTCGGCGAGCACCGCCGGAGCTACTACTCAAGCACATGGCAGCCCCTCCCCGTGCGGTACGTGAAGCCGCCGATGCTGCAGGATGCGCCCAAGCCGCAGCGCCTGGAGGAAATGGTGGCCGTAGCCGAAGCCATCGGCCGCGATCTCGATCACGTTCGCGTCGACATGTATGTCCTGCCCGACCGCATCGTGATCGGCGAACTGACAATCTACCACAACGCGGGCTGTTCCGCCTACGACCCCGAGTCGTTCGACCTTGCCCTCGGCGACGCCTGGACACTGCCCACCGATCAGCCGCCGCCACCCGCGCCCCGTCAACCGGCCCAACGCCCAACAGCCATCCAATCCCGACCGGTCGCCGATTGCTGACGCGGCGCCGGACGCCCCCTTGGCCACGACTGTGGGACGCTTTTTTGGACGCCACCAGGGCAGTCGCTGCTGCGTCCTCCCGATACCCCACCTTGGATAGCCTATCGGGACGACGTTCGGCGGATTCGCCGGCAATGTGGGCTCGGACGGATTCCAGATCGAGTCGCTGAAGCGATTGCCACTTTTCGGACCCGCTGGGCAGCCTCTTGACTGATGACTCACGGTCTCCGCTCGGTCCGCTCCCGCCACCTCGTCCGCAGGTTCCACAGACGGTCGGCCAGCTTGCGCGAGACGCGGTTCAAAACCGCGTAGTAGTCCCGCACCGCCGGACGCATCTTCGCCAAAAATAAACCCAACGATCCGGCCCGCTTCGCTTCCGCAAAGGCCGTGAGTGATTCCTCGGCCAGACGTAGCCGCGCCTGCATCACGCGCTGGGTCGGGCCGCTCACGCCGTGGCGATCCGGCGCCACCCGCTTGCGCGGCGTCCAGGCGCCGGTCTGCTGCCGCAGCCACAGCCGGTAGGCCAGGCCTTCCCGCCGGTGCCGCAACCCGGCATTCTGCGACTCCGCCACCTCCTCCGCGCTCACCGGCTCCAAATGCAGGCGGCCCGCCGCGACGGCCTCGGTCGCAATCTCGAGCAGCCGCGGATGGCGGATCACCAGGATGTTGGTCCCCTGCCCCATGAAGCGCGGCAGCCAGGCGTCTCCCACGGCCACGTCGGCCGTCTCCGCCAGCACGTCGTCGCAGTAGTCGCAGGCCCGATACTTGAACAGGCCTTCGCCATAATTGGTGCCGAACAACTGCTGCACCTTGCGCGGCTCGCTCGGCTGGTCCTCCCGTCCCCGCGCCCAGGCGGTCACGCCTTTCTCATTCGCCCGCGCGCCCGGAATCTTGTGCCGGAACTCCACCCCGCCCAGTTCGTCCGGCGGCACGCCCAGCTGCCAGCCGAGCATCTCCGCGTACTGCGTGCTCTTGAGATGCCCGCAAACGATGCCGACGGTGTAGCGTATCCGGTCCCTGTATACGGCGTCCTGCCGCATCAGCAGGCGCAGCGCCTTGATGAAGCACGGCACGCCGGTGACCGCATAGCGGCCGGGTGTCTCGCGGATGTGACGCAGCATCGCGCTCAGCTCGACCGGGTAGTAGGAGGACCGGCTGCCCCGTCGCACCTCCTCCGGCGTGCGACTGACCCCGAACGCATAGAGCAGATCACCGGGACCTTCCGGCCGGTGGCGGTGGACCTGGATGACATGATCCACCTCCCCGCGTTCGAGCAGCTCCGCCAGCAGCCATTTGGCGAAGCCGCCGGAACTTCCTTCGGCGCGATAGGCCCCGTGCTCCACCCAACCGGCGCGGCATGCAAGATAACGTCCCACCCGCGGGTGGACCGGCGCCTCCGGATACAGCTCCGCCGCCAGCCGGCTCTCGTCCACCGCCCGCTCCCCAAAGGGGCACAGCGCCTCGTAGTCCGGCTCGGGGAGGGCCAACTCGGTGGGGGTTCCGTTCGGCGTTATCGCCGGCAGGTCGGGTTTCCAGCGAGCGACAAAAAAGCCGTCGGCATTGAGCTCGACCGCAAAGGGCGAGCCCGCCGGCGCCGTGCAGATGCCGCAGCCGATGCAGCACCCTCCGGCGATCACCGTGTCGTACAGGGCCCGGGCTCGGGCCGTGTCTGGCTTGGGGATTCGCGCGACCTCGGACGAAACCATGCCAGGCGTCTTCATCGGTTCAGCGGCGGCACTCCGGATTCGGCCGAGCGATGACCGGCCAGGGCAGCGGCGACTGCCGGCTCCTCCCCCAGGCCATCCCCGTGATCTCGATGAGGGTCACCGCCCCCCAGGCCGCGCCGATACCCGCTAGGCTCACGACGATGTCGCGCCAGTCGAAATGACGCCCCGGCTGCCAGAGCTGCGCATACTCGATGAACTCCGCCAGCGCGGCCACGCCGAGCACCACCCGCCGTCGCGGCCGCCCGGCCCGCGCCACCAGGAGCAGCGGCACGGCCAACGCGGCGAAGGCGGGCAGGTTGCGTAATACGCCGTGCCGGTCCAGCCACATGCTCAAGCCGCGAGGCAGTCCCGGCAGGCCGCCGAGACTGCCCGATGGTTTCCACGCCAGGTAGCACGCCAGCACCAACCCGACACAGAAGACCAGCAGGCAAACCGCGCGGAACCAGGGCGCGAGACTCTCGACCACCGGCCCGCGTCGGTCTGCCTGCGAAGACGCTTCAACCATGGTACATCCCGCGGGAGGAGGCGAGTTCGGGGACGGCTTGCAGCGACGATTCACTGAACGGGTTGGAGCCGATCAGATCGGGGAACTCGTCACACAGGTATTCCCAGATCTGGGCGCGGAAGCGCTCCGGCCGCAGGTGTTCGACGTTGGCGCGGCAGTCCTCGGCGCTCAGCTCGGCTTCGTCCTCGAACGAGCGGATGACATCCATCACGCCGCTCACGGTTTGCTGGCTGAAGAAGCGGCCGGTTACGCCTTCGTTTACCGTCTCGAGGGCACCGCCGGCGCGATAGGCCAGCACCGGGGCGCCGGCCGCCTGCGCTTCGCAGGGTGTGATGCCGAAGTCCTCGACTCCCGGGAAGAGGAAGGCGCGGCAGCGCTCGAAGTAGCTTTGCACCACCTCCTGCGACTGCCAGCCGAGGAAGGACACCGTGGGCCCGGCGCGACGGCGCAGATCCGCCTCCTCCGGTCCCGTGCCCAACACCACGAGGCGACGGCCGAGACGGGTGCAGGCATCGACCACCAGATCGACGCGCTTGTAGGGCACCAGGGCACTCACCGTCAGGTAGAAGTCCTCGCGCGTTTGCGTGTGGTCGAAGCGAGCCACGTTGACGGGCGGATGAATGATGACCGAGTCGCGGCCGTAATAGTGGCGGATGCGCCGCTGCACGCAGCGGGAGTTGGCGATGAAACGGTCGACCCGTTGCGCGGCCTTCACATCGAAGCTGCGCAGGGCACCGGTCGCGGCCGAAAAGAGCATGCGCCCGATCGGGTTCGCGTGGGAGGAGGACTTCAAATAGTCCTCCTGCAACCCCCACAGGTAGCGGGGCGGCGAATGGCAGTAGCACACGTGCGCCGCCTGGTCCGGCACCGGCAGCCCCTTCATGAGGCTGGCGTCGCTGGTGAGCACGAGCTGCGCGTCCTCGGGCAGCTTGACCCGG
This sequence comes from uncultured Opitutus sp., assembly GCA_965652375.1. Taxonomy (GTDB): domain Bacteria; phylum Verrucomicrobiota; class Verrucomicrobiia; order Opitutales; family Opitutaceae; genus Actomonas. The sequence continues at coordinate 149,563 of CBFGUO010000009.1, read as the reverse complement.
CGGATGATGCGCGGGAACAAGGGCAGAAGCTTGCGGAAGTTCTGCCGCACCAGCGGCCAGCGCTGCAGCACGCTGGGCTCGATGTTGTGCGAGCGCATCACCTCGGTGAGGTGTTCTTCGTTGCAGACCAGCATCGAGATCGGCGCTTCGGGAAACAGCAGACAGAACTGCTCCAGCACCGCCTCGCCACCGCGGAAATACTCCATCCAGTGATGGACGAGCACGACGTTGAGGTCGACTTGGGGCGGCGGGGCTTCGAAGTCGTCGATGGCTGGATCAAGGTGAGTCAGAGTAGGCCTCATGGGCAGGTCTCCTTCGGGTTGATGGGTTCGACGGCGGGCAGGGCCCACCGCTCTTGCTTGGGAAAGGTATTGCCGGCGATCCCCTCGAGCAGGGCCGCCGTGTCGCTGGCGCAGCGATCCCACGAATACAGGGCCACACGACGCCGGCCGGCCTCCACCATCTCGTGGCGCACCGCCGGCGGCGTCGCGGCAAAGCCCTGCAGGGCTGCCGCCATCGCGGCCGTGTTGCCGGCGGCAAAATACCAGGGCGCGCCGCCCTGCTTGCGATCGGGGCCGCAGACTTCGGGCAGGCAGGAGGAATCGGAACAGATAACGGGGCAGCCCCGCGCCATCGCCTCGAGCGGTGGCAGGCCGAATCCTTCATAAAGGGACGGGAACACAAAGGCCCCCGCGAGGTGGTAGAGTGCGTCCAATTCGGCATCATCCACGCGACCGAGCGTGTGCACATCCGCCGGCAGCGCTTCGCCGCCACCCACTCCGCCATCGGGGAAGAGGCGCGGATTTGCTCCGCCCGCCAACACCAGGCTCCAGCCCGGGGGACGCGCCTGCTCAAAGGCCCGCAGCAGCCGGCGCAGGTCCTTGCGCGGATCGTTGGAACCGACGAAGAGGAAAAATTTCTCCGGCAGGCGCAGCCGCCAGCGCACCGACTGCAGTTCCTCCGGCTCCGGTGCCCGGCTCGGCAAGGTGACGCCATTGGGAATCACGCTGATCCGCTCCGCCGGGATACGCAGGTGATGGATCAGCCGGTCCCGGGAATAGGACGACACGGTCACGATGCGCGTGACCCGGCGCGCCAGCCGCGGCAGCAGCCAGCGATACCACCGCCCGAAGGCGTCGGTGAAGGCTTCCGGCCAGTCGAAGGTCGCGGCGTCGTGGATGGTCACCACCTGCTGGCGGCAGGCCAGCGGCCCGGTGTTGCCGGGGGAAAACAACAGACGGCCGTGAAGTTGCCAGGGCAGTACGAACTGCTCCCACAGGTGGCCGCGGATGCCCTGCGCATTGCGGGTTGGCTCGACACAGGAGAGGTCTGCCCCCCAACGCCGCGCCAGTTCCTGCGCATAGCGCTGCACCCCCGAGCACGGGGCGCGCAGGGTACGGGAGTTGAAGACGATGGATTCGCGTAGCGAGTTCATGACGGATTCTGGTTCAGAAGCTCGAACCTCGTCCGGCTGCAGCAGCCGCCGCGGACGAGTGTTCGCGGTCGTCGGGCTCGACGACCGCATTGCTCAAAATTTGTGCGTCGGTCGAAAGACACTGAATGAATCGTTCGACTCGGGTACCCGGTGGGCGCGTGAATCGGTTATCCACGACGACCAGATCGGCGTAGGTGCTATCCTTGCCGATATGGATCACGTCCACATGGGAACGTCCCTGGGTATTCACGGCCCCGAAGGTGTTGCCGAGGATCGCCAGTTTACCGACGGCTCCGACCGGATCGACGCGAATTCCATAGCCTCCGCACGACCGGATGACGTTCCCATCGGCACCATCCGGACTGCTGCCTCCGATTTCCACATCGCCGGCGAATGGCCCCACCTCGAGGCCCGCTCCGGCCGCGCGGTCCACTTGATTTCCGCGTATCCGGACTTCCGCTACATGCGGACCTATCCTAATACCCGCCCGCGAGGTATCGTTGATTCGGTTGTCCCGCACCTCGACACCGTGAACGGTCGCTTTCTGTGCAGCGAGATCCGGCTTGCGACCTTCGACATGGATGGCGCCGTGACCGCTTTGCGTGCGCTCAACCGTCGAGTCGAGATGATTGCTCAATACCCGAACCCGCGCAGACGGATAAGTATCGTAGCTTGACTCACTGACCACCATCACGCCTGCACCCTGGGTGCGCACAACCCGGTTGCGCGCGATCGTGACATCCATGCCGCCCACCACGGAGATGCCCCGGGCCCCGCCTAGCTCGATTTGGTTCTCGGCGACGTGGATCGCCTCACAGGGTGTGTCGTTGTCACGATAAGAGACCACGGCGATTCCGTCGTCGCCCGTATTGCTCAGCTTGTTGCCGGACACCTCGATGAAGGCACTGCCCGCGGTAAGGTGAATCCCGTCGGCCATCGTTCCGACAACCTCGCAATTGATGATGCGCGCGGACCGTATCGACGAACCGCCCGAGTGATGCACAAAGATGCCGGCGGAAGCCACCGGCCCGATCCGCAGGCCGTTTAGCACAAAGTCACGGGCATGGGCGACCAGCACTCCGGTCGTCGCCGGGACCGATTCCCGCTTTCCGGGATCACCGAGGGTACGCAGACTCAGGTCATGCAAACCCGAGGCTTCGCCCGTTAAGCGCCACGCAGACGCGAGACGATCCGTGGCCTCAAGCACCGTAAGATCTGCGCCCTCCCCCCGTACCACGAGTCCATCAATCTCGATGACCTCACTGTAACGATATCGACCGGCCGGCAGCTGCACAACGGCCTTCGGGGATCGCTCCGCCGCTGCCGCCAGGGCCGCCCGAATAGCTGCGGTGTCGTCTTTCTCGTCATCGCCTCGGGCACCGAAATCCGCGACATTTATCGTGGCCACCGCTGACCCCGCGGCGGTCCCCGCGATGAGTTCTCCGCCTCCGGCCAGCACCACCGCGGCCAGGAGCAAGCATCCTCGCCATGCCCAGCCTACCGACACTTCTACTTCCGTTTTCATGCCCACTCCTCCTCTTCAAAAGTCTGCTCGCTGCCTGCCAGCCGCCAGGAGCTAACCCAATTCACCACCACGAGTCCGAGTAGCAGGCACCAGGTCGGGAACAGCCGACCGGCGGTCATATAGGGGATGCGCGGCATTTCCAGCAGCACATTGACGATAAGAGGATAAAGCAGCAGACCGCTCACCCGGCCCCTGCGGTAGTTCGCAAACAACCAGCCGGCCAACGCCCCAAGGAGCGTGAAATAACCGACCACGCCCGCCGGACCAAAGTCGTGTCGGTAACAGAAAAACCCCGATGCGTTATTGAACTCCGGATTGAGATCGAGGTTCAGCAGGATGGAAACATCCTCGGAACCAATGCCCGTGAGCGCCGGCACATTGACAGCAGACTCCACCCCCGGGAACTTCCAGAACCAGTCGAGGGCAAAATGAGGCATCGGACCGCGATCCAGCTGACGCGAAAGGTAGGCCCCATTGTTGAGGGCGGTGGTGTAGTAGCTGGCGATACGCAGGGCGCTGTACTCGGCCAGGCTCTTGTCCATGCCATCCTGAACTTTCGATTCGTAGGAGCGACCGGCCTCAGCCGCCATGAAGAAGAGGAAAAGTCCCGCCACCCCGGCGAAGGGGGCGCCCAGCAGTGCAAGCCGGAACTCCAACCGGCCACCCAGGCGACGGATCAAGCCCGGCAACAACGCTACACTGAACGGCACCACCACTTCCAGCAGCGCAAGACGCTCGGCCCTCAGGAGCGCGCGCAACAGGGTGAGCGTGACAACCAAAGTGAAAAACCAACGCACTCCGCGATGAGGCTGCCGGAACCAAAGCAGGCCCGCCAAAACGCCCATGGCGATGCCGAATTGGCTCATGGTCGTTACCCCGGGCAAGGTAACTGCCCGCCGCCGGATAAGCATCACAGCATTCGAGTCGCCCCCCAGCGCCCGCAGCACATCGTTCCAGTTCACGCCATGACTGGCAGCCATGGCAATCCACACCACGGTGCCGGTGAGCGTCAACGCTCCCGCCACGTAGAATGCCATGCGCAAGGTTTGATCATCCTCCAGCAAGCCCGGCCGCACCGCCTCCGCCTCGCCGTTGCTCGTTGGCGTAAACAGGCCCCAGAGGCCGATTAGAGCCGCGCCGAAGCCGAAGCCCAGCAATGCAATCGCGATATTCCAAGCATCCCCTGTGGTGAAATACTTCAGCACCTTCCACTCCTGCACGAAGAGGTCGTTGGGCAGCTGGCTCACGATGAGCGTGGGCAGGCCGAGCGTGAACAGCAGGAGCACGGTCGGACGCAGCCAAAAGGGCATGGCGACCGGCGCCGGACGCACGATCGGCGCCGCAGCCGGCCTCTCCGCCGCGCGCGGCCAGGCGTAAGGTGCCTCCCGCAACCTCATGCCTCCTCCCTTCCGACTCCCGCCATCTCATGGCGGCCTGCCAGCGTCGCATCGCGATCCAACGAGGTGCGGAACCGCAGGATCTCGTCGACCCGTGAGCCCCACGACATCTCCCGCGCCGCCTCGATCGCATCCTCCCGCAGCGCCTCCGCCTGCTCGAGCGCCGTCGCTACCGCGGGCGTGATGTCCTCGGGCTCCTCATACAGCATCGTGAACGGCAGCTCGCGCCGCACGAGTTCTCCGGTCGCGGTCGCCACCACCGGCAGCCCGGCCGCGGCGTATTCGAAAATCTTCATCGGACTGCGCCCGTCGTTGGCCGGATGGGCCGACAGCGGCAGCAGGCCGACCTGCGCATGCTGAAAGTAGCCCGGCAATGATTCGTACGGGCGCGCCCCCAGCCGGTGGACGTTGGGCGGCAGCCAGCCCGGCGAACGCCCGCTTTCGGGACCGATCAGGATGATCTGCCAATGCGGCTCCATCGCCGCCAGGCACTGCAGCGCCGTCCAGTCGAAACGCGCATCGAGCGCCCCGGCGTAAACAAGCCGCGGACGGGGCAGGCCGTGCAACTCCAGCGGCTCCGGCGCGGGCCGCGAAAAACGGTCGAACTCCACCCCGTTGGGAATCAGCCGGCCCGGGGCCCGCGGCGCCAGTCCCCGCAGGTGGTCGAAGACCGGCCGGGACGTCGCGATGAAACCGGCCGAGCGCCGCATGGCCACGCGCTCCGCCTCGACGATCGACGAATCGCCTTTCAATTGGTGATAGAGGTCGGTCGCCCGATACAGGGTCAACTTGGCGTCGAACTGCGCCGCCAGTCCGCTCATGCGCGGCTCGTCGATGAACAACAGGTCCGGTCGCATGAAGCCGAGACGGGCGGCGTGGCGCCGCAGCGCGGCTGCACCCTGCGCATGCCGGTCGACGGCCTTTGCTCCGGCCCGGCGCGCGAGCGGCCACGGTCGCCACACAAACGGAATGATCTCGCTCACGCCGGGCTCGATGTCCACGGGCCCCTGGCAGGCGCGCAGGACCCGGCGGCGATAGTCGCGCGACAAGGGGGCCAGCAGGCCGTGCGCCGGCGTGACCGGCAAGGGCACATGCAGGACCTGCCAGTCCCGCGCCGCGAAGGCGCGGCTCAACTGGTGGGAACCGATGCGAAACGGCGAGAGGTAGCTCGAGTGCGAGAGAAACACCGCCCGCCCGGGCCGCTCGTCGTATCCAATAACATGGCACAGACCGTGCGGATCGCGGGAGTCGATCATGGCAGCGCCTCCTCGGCCGGCGTCCAGACGTGGTCCCACAACTCGGTGAGGCTCACGCGATGGCCGGCCGTCCATCGCTCCAGGCGGGTGCGCACGGACCGACGCTGCGCCGGCGTCGCCAGATGATCGAGCACGCGGATTACGTCGGCGTCGCTCCAGTCGGAGAGGTACAGTTCCCCCACCCCGCCCTCGGCAAACAGCTCCGGATACTTGTGCGACCAGCCGAGTGCGACACAGGGAACGCCGCAGCTGAACGCCGCGAGGACCGCATGGAAACGGCTCGAGATGATGAATCGCGCGCCGGCCACGATGCGCTTGCCTTCGATCGGATGCTTCGTCTCGAGGATCGGCACCGGACTGGGCAGGCAGGCATTGACCTCCTCGGCGATGCCCCGGTCGTCGTGCTGGCCGTGGATGAGGAAGGCGACCTTCTCCCCGCGGGCGATCAGCTCCGCCGCCATGAGATGCAGGACCTCGCGATAGCGCCGGCCGCGATGCTCGTCCAGTTTGTCGAGCATGCGGCAGTTGGGCACAATGAGGACGCGGTCCCGGCCGAGATCGGAGGCCGGGAAGGTGAGTTCATGGCCCAGGGTAAGATCCGGCCCGCGCAAAACCTTGCCCACGAGATCGGGTCCGGCGACCCGCAGCAGGTGCTCGTAGGACGAGGCGTCACGGGCGTAGACCCGCTCGGCCGCCCGCAGGATGCATCGCATCATCCGGGCGCATTCCGGATTCTCGAAGGGTCCAAAGGCCTGGGGCAGCAGGATGATCCGTGCCCCGTTGCGGGCGAGCCCCTCCAGGTCGCGCGCACAGCGTCGCATCGCCCGTGCTCCCCACTGGTCGGAGTAGAGGAAGCCGGAGGCATCCAGCACGAGACCGACCTGGTGGTCGAAGACCTGCGGCAGGTAACGCAGCACGCCATCGGGCAGCAGTCGCGCCACCGCGTTCGCCAGCGCGCCGGCCACCGGAATGCGCCGGAGGTTGCGCCGCGGGCGAGCGCGCAGCTGCATGAACTGGGCACGACTCAAGGGTGACGCGATACCGACGCTTACGTCGGGTCGACGGCGGTAGATCTCGTCGAGAATCGAGAGCAGCATGAAGTGCGCGCCCAGGTTTACCAGATTCACGCCGCGGATCAGCACCGCGGAGCGCTCGGGCGGAAAAGTACGGGCGGCGCGCGACGTGATCGGCTCGGGCGCCCAGGGAGAGACGGTGGCAAGTTGACTCATGATTGTTCGGAACAAGGGACTCGGGAGACTGCGACGTGGTTGTGGGATGGCGGGGACGACGGCATGGCGTCACCTCCGGGTTCGGCGTCCGTAGAGGGCGGGGGTCGCCCCGGACGCCAGGGAAACAGTGCGAAAACCTGGGGCAGACCCATGGCGAAGGTCTCGCGAAGCAGGCGGCTCGCGGTGCGGAGGAGGAAGGCGAGCATCACGATGCCGGTCAGCAGGCTCAGGGCGAAGGGCGTGGCGGCCCCGAGCGATGGCGTCAGTAATGGAGCGAGGACGAGATTGGCCATCACCGCGCCGACGTAGAACCAGCTCCAGCGCCGGTGACACTTGATGGCGTTGAGCATGACCGAGAGCGGCCACCACGCGCCCAACAGGACCGTGTCGAGAGCCAGCAACAGGAAATAGCCGCGCGAGGGGTCGAGATTGGCGCCGCTGACCCACAGGCCGTAGAGCCAGGGACCGAACAGGACGACACCCGCGCCCGCGGCAAGGGCGGCCCCCAAAGAGAAGACGGTAGCGGTCGAAACGAGGCGACCGAAACTCCGCCCGTTGTTCCGCGCAAAGGCTGTCGTCAGGTCAGGCGCATGGGCCCAGGAGAGCGTCATGGGAATCTGACTGAGCGCCCGCTGCACCGTCTGCAGCGTACCGACCAGCAAGACGGCACGCGCATCGAGCAGATGGTTCAGCAACAGCAGCATGCCTTGCTGGCTGCAGCGGGTGCCGGCCTGTACGGCGATGACCGGCAATCCGTCCACGAGAAAGAAACGCCAGGCCGGCCACGTCGGCCACAAGGGCAGCAACGAAATGCGCCGCGGCAGGCGCTGCGACTGCACCGTCAGCACGACAGTCGTGACCACCGCCGCAGCGACCATCGCGGAGAATGCCTGCTCCATGGTTCCACCAAGCAGCACGACGAGCGCGATGGCGGCGTATTCAAACAGTCGTCCGGCAGCTTGCAGGGATATTCCCAGGTATTCGACTTCATTGGCGCGGTAGATGCCCCGGACCACCGTCTGCAGCATGGTCAGCGTGAGATAGATCGCGAGTAACAGCAGGATGCCGGAGAACTCGGGTCGGGCCACCGTGCCCGGATTCAGGAGCCAATAGACCCCGTCTCCAACCTGCGGCACTCGCGCGCCTCCCAGAAAGAGGGTCCCCATCACCAGGAAGAGGCCCATCATGCGACGGAAATGGATCACGCCCGCCGCCCGTTCGCCGCGGGTTATGTGCAGGCTCAACTGCACCCCGGTGATCATGCCGAGCCCGCCATTGAGTACGAACAGAATGGAAGGCACCGTCATGAAAACCAGCCAGTCCACGTAAGCCGCGTGATCCCACCGGCTGAGAAACACGGGGACCAAGGCGAGCTGCCCAACAATAGTGACAGCCATCGCGCTGCTGTTCGCGCCCAGATTGCGAAATACGCGACGCGTCACGAGACGTACCTTTCGATGACCATGGATACTTCAGTGGCGGATTGCTTCATCAGATGGAGGAACTGACGGCGGGACGCGGCACGGCCGAACGAGTGGGTCGGGTGGGCGCCTCGTATTTGTAGCCGTATTTCTCGGCCCGGTGACGGTAGGCGAAATTCGGGTGCGTGAAGCCCGGTGCAAAGGCGTTGAGCACCACCCCCACAACGGGCGCGGCGGTCTTGCTCATCTCGCGGATGAGCCGGCGCACCTGCGGCGTGTGGGCCCGGCCTTCCCGGGCCACCAGCAAGGTCTCGTCGCAATGACCGGCGAGGACCAGCGCGTCCTGGAAAACGCCCGCGGGCGGCGTATCCACGACCACGACCTCGAACTCGTGGCTCAAGCGGACAAAGAGCGTGGCGATGGCGGGCGATGCCAGCATGCGGGCGGGCTGGCTTTCGATGCCGCCCGCCGGGATCAGGTACGTGCCGTCCTCCAGCTCCTGCATGCCCAGCGGACCGCCTGGCGTGAGCAGATCCGGTGTCATGGGATAACCGTCGGCCGCCCAGCCGAGCAGGCCGACCTGCTGCGGCAGCCCGTGATTGCGATGCTGCGTCGGACGCCGGCAGTCGAAGTCGACCAACACGGTGCGCCGCCCCAGGCGCGTGTAGCTCGCGGCCAGGTTGGAGGCCATCATCGACTTGCCTTCGCCGGGCAGCGTGCTGGTGACCAGCAGCGTCTTCGGCGGCCGCTGCTGCGACACCAGTTCGAGTTGTCCAATGACCGAAAGAAAGGCCTCCACGTAGGTCGGACGACGATTGTCCTGCACCACCAGCGCCCGGCGCCGAGCGCGCACGCCCGAGAGCTTGGGGATGGCACCCAACAGTTCGCGTCCGAGCACGGTCTCGATGTCGACGCAGCCGGTCACGCGCTCGTTGCAGACGAACAGCAGCAGCGGGAAGCCGATGAACGTGACAAAGCTGGCAAAGCCGATGAAGGCGATCGCGCCGATATGCTCGCCGATGCCACCGGGGCGCAGGAAAGCGGGATCGACCACGCGCATGGCGTCGCCTTCGATGCCGGCCGCGACGTTGAAGTCCTCCAACCGCTCCAGCAGCATGGCGTGCGTGCGGCGCTTGGCGTCGAGTTCGGCGCCCATCTGGTTGAAGCGGGCGGCCAGCACCTCGAGCTTCAGGGATTGGTCGAACGCCGCGCTCATCTCCTCGTTGAGGCGCTGCTCCGAGGCCTCGGTCAGGCGCAGCCGGCCGCGCAGATCCGCCAGGGCGAGCTTGAAGTTCTCATCCACCAGCCGACGCAGGGCCTCGAGCCGCTCGTTGATCGCGATCATCTCGGGATGCTTCGGGCCGAGGCGCTGGCCGAGCAGGTCGCGTTCGGCCTTCAGCTGCTCGATTTCCACGCGCAGTTCCGGCGTGCTGCCGAAGCCGGCCAGCACCGCATTGTCGAAGGGCCGCGACGTTTCCACCAGATCGGCCGTGGCCTGGGCGATCTGTGCCTCGAGCTGGGAACGCTGCACCCGCACCTCGGAAAGCGCCTCATTGAGCCGCCGCTGACGCTCGGCCAGCATGCCGCTGTTTTCTTCCACCGAGATGAGGTGGTGCGACTGGCGATACTCCCGGCGGCGATCCTGCAGGTCCTCGATGACGGTGGTGAGTTCCTCGGCGCGCTCGCGGATGATGTCGCGGGCCGAACTCTGGGCCACCGAATGCTCGGTACGCACGATGTTCCGGTAAACCTGGGTGAAGCGGTCGGCCAGCATCACCGCCATCTCGGGGTCGCGGTGACGCACCAGGATGGTGAAGAATTCGCGACCGCGCTCACGGTCGACGCTGACGGCATCGCGCAGGACGCGCTCCAGCAGCCCGTTGTCCTCCACCGGCTCGCCCGGCGAAACGTAAGGGGCCACGACCTGGTTGGCTTCCTCTTCGCTGAGGCTGTCCCGCAGGCGCAGGAGGAAGGAACGGGTGCGCATCACCGACAGGTGGTTGCGCAGCGCGTTCTCGCGACGCTGCAGGCTGAAGTTCGAGTCCGAATTCGGATCGAGTGCTTCGTCCAGCGGATTCTCCGCCACGAGCGTCGTTTCGGCCGTGAACTCGGGCGGGCCGCGGAAGAGCAGCCAACTCAAGCCACCGCCGACGGCCACCGCCGCCAGCAGGCCCGCCAACCAGCGAGCTCGCACCTGGGCCGCCAGCAGACGCACCACGGGCATGACTTCGCTCAGGCCACTACGGGATGGCGGGCGTTCCCCGAGCCCCCCGGCCAGCCGGCTTGCGCCCGGGCTGGCGGTGAGGGCAGACGATCCGTTGGACGTCAGGTGAGGACGGGAATTGCGTTCGTTGGTCATGGGAGGAAAGGATTCGGATGAAGTCGAGGAGGTGAAAGGGGGGGGCCGGAGCGTGGTCGCTTAGAACACCCGCTCCGGCACGAAGACGACGTCGCCGGGCTGCAGTTGAAAGTTGGCGCCCGCACCCGGCTGGCGGCTGGACAGGGCGCGTTCGAGATCAAGCGCGATGCGCTCTTCACGGTTGGCGGACCGGCGGATCACCTGCACCTGGTCGATGCGGGCCACCCGGGTGAAGCCCCCGGCTTCGGTGATCGCCTGGATCACGCTGATGGAGGTCTCCTCCGGCGGAAACTCGATGCGCACCGGATTCTCGACCTCGCCGAGCACGGAGACGAAGCGTGCACCATACTCGACAACGGCCAGAATGACCTGGGGATCGGTGAAGTAGCCTTCCGACTTGTAGACGTCCTCGAGCTTGAGCTCGGTTTCACGCAGCGTCTTGCCGGCGACCTCCACCGTGCCGATGAGGGGCAGGCGGAGTTCGCCGGAAGCCGAGACGCGCTGACGCACAGTCATCTCGGGCTGGTTGAAAACCTGAACCTCGATGAGATCACGCTCGGCGAGACGGTAGTCGGGCTTTTCGGCCGGCAGGACCGGAGCCGCCACCAGAAGACAGAAGGCGATGAGGGCGAAGCGGGAAACAAGACGCATGGTGGTTCGGGGGGCAGAGGTTAGAAGTTGCGGGTGACCCGGGCGCGCAGGGTGACGCTGTCGTAGTCGAACTGCTCGAGGGTCGAGTCCTGGGTGAGGTAGGCCACGTCGAACGAAGCCTGCAGCCGATCGGTCAGGCCGTAGCTCAAGCCGGCTCCGACCCCGATCTCGTCCTCCTCGCGGAAGAGCGTATCGGCCCGGAAATTGGCCCGGCCGTAATCGACCCGTACCCGGGCGCGGAAGCCGCCGGCGATCTGCTGGATGAACTCCAGGCCCGCCAGGGAGCGGATCACGGCGTCGCCGTTGGGCGCAAAATAGTTGCTGCGGTCCAGCGTGAGCGCGAGCTGGCGGCGCTCGTCGACGTCCCAGGTCAGCGAGGCCCCCACGATTGCGTCCCAGACCGAACGGTCGAACGAGCCGCTGAATTCCGAATGCTCCGCGCCGGCGTAGAACTCGCCGGTGACCTTGGGCAGCAGATCACCGCGACCGCGGACGGTGACGGCATTGCCGAGGCGCTCGGTCTCGCGATCCAGCAAACGCCATTCCGCCCGGTTGTGGGTGATGTCGTAGCCGACGCCCAGCTGTAACCGTTCTGTGGATACGAAGGCCAGGGTGAGGCCGGCGCTCAGCTCGTCGCGCAGGTCGTAGACACTGTCTTCGAAATCGACCCGGCGGGCTTCGGCCCGGCCGGTCAGGGCGAGCTTGCCCGTGGGCAACACCATACCTTCCCAGTCGACGCCATAGTTGGTGGAGCGCAGGAGTTCGCCCAGGTCGCCGTTGATGTCGCTGCGCTGGGCGACGAGGGCGCGGATCTGCTGGCGCGAGAGCACGTCGTCGCCCGCCGGATACCGGTAGAACATCGACAGCGAGGGATCGAAGGTCTCGGACTCATCGATGCCCACGAACGCCCGGGCCCGGAGCGAGGCGTCGAACTCGAGCCGCGTGAGGGAGTTCCGCCGAAACAGGTGCAGCGTGGGATCGATCTGGAGGTAGCCGCCGTCCTCGGAGCTACTCCGCTGGTAGAAGTTGTCGGAGTAGTACGCGCCCGCCGAAGCGGAGGCGGTGGCCGCCCAGTTTCCGGATTCGAAAAGGGCGGCGGACAGCAGGGAGGAGACGGCGGTGAAGCCGGAGGCAAGCAGCAAGGTACGTGATGGGAGGATTTGGGTATTCATTGGGCGTTGCGGTTGTTGAAAAACGTCGCCACCAGGCAGTAGAGATCCATGACCACACTCCAATTTTCCAAGTAGTAGAGGTCGGCCTGGATGCGCTCACCGAGGTCGGTGTCGCCGCGCAATCCCTGGATCTGGGCCCAGCCGGTGAGGCCGGCCCGCACCTCGTGGCGAACGTTGTAGTTGGGGATTTCATCTTTGAAGCGCTCGATCAGCTCGGGTCGTTCCGGACGCGGACCGACGAGGCTCATGTCCCCCTTCAAGACATTCCAGAACTGCGGCAGTTCATCGATGTTGTAGCGCCGCATGAAGGCGCCGATCTTCAGCCGGCGGGGATCGTCGCGGGAGCACCAGACCGCGCCCGATTCCTTTTCGGCGTCGCAGCGCATGCTGCGGATCTTGTAGAGGGTGAAATTGCGGCCGCCCCGGCTGGTGCGACGCTGGCGGTAAATGATCGGGCCCGGCGATTCGCGATACACCAGGGCGCCGAAGATGACGATGATCGGGAAGGAGAGCACCAGGCCCACCACCCCGCCGATCACGTCGAGGGTGCGCTTGATCATGCGGTTGGGGAGCCGGTCGCAGGGAAGTTCGCCCACGCCGAGCAGCGGCACGCCCTTGACGCACTCCAGTTGCAGGCCGGTGAGCAGGGCCGGAAAATACCGGGGCACCAGCCGGAAGGTGAGAAACTCGCGCTGGCAGAAGGCCACCAGCTGCTCGATCTCCTGGCTCGCGCAGTCGACGCCGGAGAGGATGATCCCGTCCGCCCGGCAGGCCCGCACGATGTCGGGCAGTTGCTCGTAGTCACCGAGCACCGACACGTCGGGCGGAGGGGCTTCCTCGAACTTGCCGTCCGGCATGGGCACGCAGCCCACGATCTCCTGCAATTGCCCCGGGTCGCGACGGATGGCCGCCCGCAGTTTCTCGGCGTTGCCGTTCCAGCCGACGATGATCACCCGCGCATCCGCCAGATGCTTCCGCTCCGGATGCAGCAGCAGCGCGAAGGCGATCAGCCGCGAGAGGACAAACACCGTCGCCAGTGAACCCACACAGTAGACCACCCCGATGCGCGGCGAGAATTCGCCCGTCTGAAAGAGGCCGATCAGCGCCCACACCCCGAAGGACCACAGCAGCAGCGCCCGCAGGAGGTTCATGAACCAGGCCTGCATCCGATGAAGGTTCGCCACTTCGTAGCCGCCGAACAGCAGCATGAGCCACACGAAGCCGATGCCTCCGCCCACGCTCCAAATAAGGATCGGTGAATCAAGCGTCACTGGCGCCAGCACCGGGTCGATGCCCGTCATGAAACGTTGCCAGGCCCGCAGCTGCAGGCCGGCAAACACCGCCCAGCACGCCAACACCAGATCGATGAGGAAGAAAAACCCCACGAGGCGATGCCGGCGTTCCCGCAGGCCCTTCACCTGCGGCGCGGCCACGGTCGGGTTTCGAATCACCCGCCCCCGGGATCCGACCCGGTCCCCCGGGGGGCGCTTGTTGCGAAAAACTCTGGAGGCTGATCTCTGAGGCAGCAGGGCGGGATTGGTTTGGTTCATAGTGTTCAGTCCTGATGGAATAAAGTATTGGATTTCTTGAAACCGGGCCGGTTCACCAACGCCTTTATAATCATCCTAAGCGCAGCAATGCCGGTTGGTTTTGCACCATGACACCCGACTAACGTAGAGAAAGTCATTTCTCACCACGGGCCACGCCCCCACGGAAATACCGCTGTTGTTGGCCGTCATTTGCAATTACACATCATGCTTCAATTTGGTCTCTTACGTAAGTTTTCTTCAAGGTCATGGGAGCCGCGCCCCATGCCATCATAAGGACCGACCCCTGACCTCCGGGTGTATATAAGCAGATGATTCCGGTTCGTTATCCACCGATGCGAGAAGCGATTCCTGCACGGTTCATCCGACTTGGATCGATCACTGACTCAAAATACCGACCCCCTGCTCGTAATCCACCGGAGTCGGCTTCTTATATTATTTCCCATGCCGGTCTCGGGGAGCCCCCCTATATGCAGCCTCCCCGTTCGCCGCGTGGCGAGGATTTCGAGCTTTCGCCGACGAATCCCGCCCCCTTCCCCGCCCCTGCCGGAACCGCTTCCCCTGCCTCTCGGTCGGGTTTCCGTGATGAACTCGAAATCCCTGCCCTATCCCCTCAACCGCCTCAACCAGGGCCGGCCGCTGTACCGGCGCGCCCTTCGTCGCCAGGCGACCCGCCACCCCGTCGCCACCGGCTCGATCGCCGTCGGCGTGGGCCTGCTCGCGCTCGGAGCGGTCTGGTCCCTCTTCCGCCGCCGACGCTGACGCCGAACCCGATCACGCCGGGACCGCGAAACAGCCACGGGTTCGCGGACAACCCGACCGTCCGCCGTTCGGAGTTCCGCCTTTAGGCGGTCCGAGTCTCCTGCAGGCCGCCTAAAGGCGGAACTCCAAACAAGGGGCCAGAGGCCGAGCGGCGCTCGGCCATAAAGGGTGTTGGGACGGATCGGCTTCCCCGGGCGGGTTCGGTGCGGCTATCCGTTCGCCCAGGGCATCAGCGGGTGAAATGTTCGAGCAGTTCCGCTTCGGACTGCCCGACCAGACTCTTCGGCAGATTGAGCATCAGCCGATCCCGCACGGCGGGGTCCACCTCGTCCAGCACGCGCGGACCAAAATCCGGCGCGGCGGAAAAATCCCACTGAACGCCGGGATTCTCCTGGAAGTAGCGATTGATCTGTTCGGCCGCGCGCGCCGGCAACTTGCGCTCCTGCTCGCGTTGCTGCGGCAGACGTTCGTCGATCGACATGCCTCCGCTGCGCCCGTCATGACCGGGGAATCGCCCGGCCTGGTCGGTGTCCTGGGCGTGGGACGGCTCACGGCCGCGGGGAAAATCGACACTGAACGCGACCTTGATCCGCGGCTTGTGCGCCTCCGGGGCCTGGTCGACCCGCCGGTAGATGCGCAGGTGTCCGCGGTCGGCCACGACAAAATGGTGATCTGGTGACAGATTTCTCATGGTCATCCAGTTTATCCCTGGCGCCGCCTCCTCGCCACGGAGAGCCACCCCACCCCAGCGCCCGGCCTGCTCCCGCCCCCCCCGGCGCGACCGCGCAATCGCGCGGCTCAACTGTCCTCCATGCGCACGTCGCGATCCCAGAGGAAGGGCTTCAACTCGGCCACCCCGAAGTCGGCCAATACCTCGCCCTTCCAATCGAGCACCGGCGCCTTGTTCTGGCCGGAAATACGCTCCATTTCCTCCCACGCCGCGCGATCCTTGTTCACGTTGCGCTCCCGGTAGGAAACGCCGACGCGTTTCAAAAATTCGCTCGCTTCGACACACCAGGGACAGCCGGTTTTCACGTAGAGAATGGGGAGTTCGTCGCGCATATGGTTCCAGACCCTGGCGCCACGCGACGGTTCGCCGCGTCGTCGGATTCCTCGCCCGCAGCCTGACAGGGCAATGAGGGATTCGACCGATACCTCTCCCCGACCGGGAAACCGTATGCTGGCGTCACGACCACGTCCGCTCCCCCCATGGACCTGCTCTCCACCCAACCTTTTTGGCCCATCCGGGACGGCTTGCCCGCCAACTATCCCCGATTGGCCGACGATCTCCGTTGCGAGGTCGCCGTCATCGGTGCCGGCATCAGCGGCGCCCTCACCGGCTGGGCGCTGACGGCGGCCGACATCCCGACCGTCATCCTCGACGCCCGCGATGTCGCCCACGGCAGCACCGCCGGCAGCACCAGCCTGCTGCAATACGAACTCGATGAGCCCCTGCACCGCCTGATCCAACGCTACGGCCCCGCCCCCGCCCGGCAGGCGTATCAGCGCTGTCATGACGCCATCGCGGAACTCGCGCGCCTGGTCGGCGACTTGAAAATCGACTGCGGCTTCAGCCACCGCTCCAGCCTGTTTCTCGCCCGCAACCGCTCACACCTGCCCCGGCTCCGCCGGGAATTCGAAGCCCGGCGCGAAGCCGGTTTCGCCGTCGACTGGTGGCCGCGCCGCCGCCTCGCCCGCGAATCCAGCCTGCCCCACCCGGCCGGCATCCTCTCGCGGACCGGCGCTCAGGTCGACGCCTACCGCCTCACCCACGGCCTGCTGGCCGCCGCGCAGCGGAAGGGCGCCGCCATCTACGACCGCACGCCGGTCCATCGGGTCCGGCACCGTCGCGACGCCATCGAACTCACGGTCGGCGCCGGGCATCGGGTGCGCGCCCGGCATCTCGTACACGCGTCCGGCTACGAGGCGGATCTGGCGCTGCCGCAGCGCCTCACCGAATGGCGCAGCACGTATGCCCTGATCACCGAACCGGTCGCCGGCTTCGCCGGCTGGCCCGCCGAGCGGTGCCTCATCTGGGAATCCGCCGATCCCTACGTCTACCTGCGCAGCACCGCGGACCAGCGCATCATCATCGGCGGCTACGACGAACCCTTCACCGATCCCCGCGCCCGGGATCGACTGCTCCCCCGCAAGACCGCCGCCCTGCAACGGCGTTTGCGCCAGTTTTTTCCCCGCATCGACTTCGACGTCGCCTACAGCTGGGCGGGAACCTTTGCCCGGACTGCCGATGGCCTGCCCTGCATCGGCGCCCACCCCCGAGTGCCCCGCACTTGGTTTGCCCTCGGTTACGGCGGCAATGGCATCACCTTCAGCTACTTGGCCGCCGAGCTTATTCGCGACGGCGTCCTCGGACGCCCCCACGCCGACGGTGCCCTGTTCGGGTTCGGACGGCTGGGCAGCCCTTGATCGCCCGCCCCGCGCCTCGCCCGATGCGCGCCCCCATAGGCCGCCCGATGGCCTGAGCGAGTGGCGGTGTTAAGCTGCGGGCCTGCATTCGGCGGAGGGGTTGGTCAATGCGTCGAGTCAACCTGTCGCAGCGACCACGCGCCATCCGCTGTCTGCCATTCACCTGATAAACAACAACCTAACGACAACTGCCATGAACAAGAAAATCATCCTCTGCCTCGCCGCCCTCACCGCGGGCGGCGCCGCTTTCGCCCAAACTGCGCCGGCCGGCACCACCAACACCGCCACCCTGCCGACCTTCGGCACCTGGGAACTCACCCTCAACGGCAGCGGCTCGGCCAACAAGGACCTCGATTCCGGACTGGGCGGCATCAACGTGAGCCTCGGGCGCTACGTATCCGAACACTGGGCCTGGGCCGTCCGCCAGAGCATCAACTACTCCAATCCCGACGTCGGCGACACCGCGTGGATCGGCTCCACGGCCCTCGCGCTCGACCGGCACTTCGGCAACTCCGACCTGCGGCCCTTCCTCGGCGTCAACGGCGGCTACATCTACGGCGAATCCGTGGACAACACGTGGTCGGCCGGCATCGAGACCGGTGCCAAATACTACGTGAGCCAAAACGCCTTCGTGCAGCTCATGGTCGACTACGGCTGGCTGTTCGATGACGGCGACGATCTCGAAGACGAATTCGACGACGGTCGCTGGTCCTGGAATGTCGGCGTAGGCTTCAACTTCTGACCCCCCTCCCGACCCGGGCCGGGGCGGCACCGCGCCGCCCCGCCCGGGCTCTGTCCGCCCGGCCCTGTCGACGTCCTTTTCCCTCAACCAAAACCGCCCAACCTTCGCATCACCATGACCCACACCGCCACCCTGCCCGACCCCACCCTCGCCCGCGACTACTTCGAAGCCAAGATGGCTTTCACCACCGGGCCCATCGAACTGCATCACGCCCTCAACGAGGGCAACGCGCCCACCATCATCGACGTTCGCGCCGCCGACGACTTCGCCAAGGGGCACCTGCCCGGAGCCATCAACCTTCCGGAGGGAGAATGGGATTCTCCCCGCGGACTCAGCAAGGACGGCCTCAACGTCCTCTACTGCTACTCGCAGGTCTGCCACCTCGCCGCCAAGGCGGCCGTGCAGTTTTCCCGCGACGGATTTGCAGTGCAGGAACTCGAGGGCGGATTCGCCGCCTGGCAGGCGCACGACCTTCCCATCGAAACCTGAACATGTGGCCCGCGAAACCTCGACCGAGAGGCAGCTGAAGCCATCGAGGTGGACCGTGGCCTCCGGACGCGGTCGGGCAGTGAGCGGGTCGACCGAGAGGCAGCTGAAGCGACGCGGTCCGGAGGCCCGCGTCCACCCACAAGCGATCAGGCCTCGCCCCCTCCAACGCATCAAACAAAACAGCCCGGCGACTTTGGTCGCCGGGCTGTTCGCTCGAGGGGCCGTCGCACGGCCAGTCCGGTTCAACCGCTGGCGGCGTGCATCGCCTCGGGGTTGAGCGCCTCGGACAAACTCGTGAGGGTCTTGTCGGCCGTGCCTTCCTCGTCGAGCGTGGCCTGCAGCAACTCCGCCACCTCGGTTTCGCCGAGCAATTCGGCAAAGGTGCGCACGGAGCCGTAACCGGCCATTTCGTAGTGCTCGACCTTCTGCGCGGCGGCAATGATGGCCGCGTCGCGGGTCGCTCCGTCGTCGACTTCCTCGATCGCCTGTTTGCCCTCCTGGATCAGGCCCTTCATGGCCGCGCAGGTCGGGCCCTTGGGACTGGCGCCGAGAATTTCCATCACCCGCTCGATGCGGACGACGTGCTGCTCGGTTTCATCCAGATGTTCGTCGAACGCGGCCTTGAGATCCTCGGCCGTGGCCGCTTCCGCCATTTCCGGCAGCGCGTCCACGAGTTGGGTCTCGGCCGAATAGAGGTCCTGCAGTTCATGGATGAGGAGTTCGCGGAGATTTCTGATTTTGCTCATATGTTGTGGATTGTTGGGATTTGTGACGTCCACCGAGCCCGGGGCGCCGCAGCGAGGCGGTGAACGGCCGAGGCCGCCCGCCGTTCGCCGGCTCCCGAAAGGTCGTTTTCCCGACCGCCGGTGATGGGAGCGCAGTATCCTCTTTCGACGCCTTGGCGGGTAGCGGTGGCTGGCCTGATCAAGCCACCGGACACGGCCTTTACCGCAGATCCGCGTCCTTTTCGTCCCTGCTCCGATCGAGCTCCTCAAAGTTTCGCCCGCCCTCGCTCACGGTGGCCACGCGGGTGAACTCCGCGCCGAAGAAAACGATCTGGGCCGCATAGTAGCACCACACCAGGAGCGCCACCAGCGAACCCGCCGCGCCATAGGCCGAAACGATATGGGCCCGGCCGAGGTAGAAGCCGAGCAGGCCCTTGCCCACGGTGAACAGCAGCGCCGTCACCAACGCGCCCAGCCAGACGTGCCGCCAGTCGATGCGGCGGTCCGGCAGAAACTTGAAGATCAACGCAAATAACAGGGTCACCATCACGAAGGAGAACACCTGGCTCACCAGCTGGAGGAGAATCACCGGGGAATCGAAGTGCTCCAGGCTGCGCGTCCCGAGCCAGCTCAACACGGCGCTCAGGACCAGTGAAACCAGCAGCAGGAAGCCCGTCATGATGACGGTGGCCAGGGAAAACAACCGGGCCCGCAACACCGCCCGCCAACCGCCGCGCGCCGTTGCTTGCACGCGCCAGATCGAATTGAGCGCACCCTGCAGGTGATAAAACACGCCGAACCCGCCTGCCACCAGCGCGACGAAGCCGAGAATCGTGGCGACCGTGCCCGGCCGGCTCTCCAACGGACGTTCGATCGATTGCACGGCCTCCGCCGCCTGATCCCCCGCCAAGGCCCGGATTTCGTGGATCACCTTCTCGCGCGCCTCCGCCTGATCGAACACCATGCCCGAGATGCCGACGGCGATGACCAGCAGCGGTGCCACCGCCAGCGTCGTGTAAAACGCCAACGCCGCGCCCAGGCGGCTGATATTGTCCGCCACGAACGCCCGGCCCGTCCGGCCGAGTATGCGCAGGGCTCGCCGCAGGCCGTCGCCCGATGCCGATCGCGCCATGGTCGCACCGTCCCGTACCCGGGTTCGCGCGCCGGCCGCCGACTAGTCGCGGCTGCGGCCGATCAACAGTCCGACCAGCAGGCCGATGACGGCCGAAACCGCCGCCGTTTCATAAGGACGCTCGCGGATCGCTTCGTCGGTGCTGTGGGCGCCGTTGACCACCCGTTCCTTGGCCGTGTCGTAGAGCTCGCCGAGCTGGTCCCGGGCCGACTCGAGGCGCTCGCGGAGGGCGTTCAGGGCATCGGCCGAAGGCGTCACAACCTCTTCGTTGACCATGCGCTCGGCGTCGGCGATCAGGCTGCGCAGTTCGTCCCGCAGGGCATCGTGGCCCGACTTGTTTCGGTGGTGAATCGGTTTCATGGCGTGCGCAGACCCGATCGGTCGAAGTCGGTTCACACCCCTCCCCGGCCCCACGCCGGGAACCCGCCACACCACCATGCCGCCCTCCGTCGCCTCTCCGGTGTGGATGACGAAACATCGCCGCAGTCTCTACGCCGGAGCGGGTGCCGCCCTCGCCCTCGGCCTCGCCGGCCTTCTGCGCCAACGCGCGTAGGACCCATCCCGCCAAAACTCCGGCCCGGGAGCGTCGACCCCCAGGACCTCTTTCTCGACGGACCGGGCCGGAGTAATAGTGGGGGCGCAACCGGCGTTTCTCAGCGAAGGCCGGCGCGCCATCGGTATGCGAAATGCGGAAGCACCTCGCTGGGCGTGGCACGGACAATAGACCAAGCGCGCCACGGCCAACATCAGGCCAAGCGCGCCAATGGCCATGGAGGCGACCCCGTGGGTGGACCGCCGCAGCACCGCCCTCTCCTCCCTCCCGCCTCGCTTCGGGATTTCCCTCGATGGGCAAGCCGTCCCGCCTGAGCGAGACTGCCGCCATGAAGGTCATCCAAAGCCCTGAAGTGCTGTCCGACCGCGGACGCGATGGAAAAGTCGAATCAGCCGACGGTCGCTTCGACCTGGAGCTGGGCCGCGAAAAGGCGACCCCCGAGCACCTGTTTGCCGCCGCCTACGCGGCCTGCTTTCACAGCGCGTTGCGCGCGGAGGCCGAGGACGCTCACGTCGACATCACCGGCTCCACCGTCACCGTCGAGGCGCGCCTCGAAGAAGGCGCCAACGGAGGCTTCCAATTGACCGCCGGGATTCGCGCCAGCGTGCCGGGCGTGAGCCGCAGCCAGGCCGAGCATCTTCTGCATCTCGCGCACGAGCATTGCCCGTATTCCAAGATGGCCCGCAACGGCATCGCCGTGGACCTGGCGTTGGATTGACCCGTGCCGCGGACCGCGGCTGCCGATGCGCGAGACCTCAAGGCACGCCGCGCCTCACCCGCGATCGTTCTCGTCACGCCCGCCGCTGGTCACTCCTTCCGTGGGCAGACCCAGCCAGCGCCGCGCTTCGGTGATCTCGTGAGCGAGATAGAATTTCACCTCAGCCGGAAAGAAGGCATTCGAAAGCTGCGTGCCCCACTGGGTGAAGCGTCCCTCTCCGACGACCGCCACCGGGCCGATGCGTGAGCGGTTTTTCAGATCGAACGCCGCCTCGCGCACCAGCGCTCCCGGCGTCCAGCCGTCGAAGTCTTCCAGCCGCACCAGAAAGCCCATCGCACCGTTCCCGCTCACGAGCAAGGGGTCGAGCTCCGGCATCAGGTTGTCGTAGTCCTCGCGGGTGATCGTGCCTTCGACCCGCAGTTCGATCACGTTTTCGTCGGGATGCAGCATCATGGAAACCATGGGATTCGTTCCTTTCTTCCTCGGTTGCAGCACGGGGCCGGCGGGCCGCCGCGGTTCAGGACAAAGTCTAGCGCCGAGCCCGCGGCGCGGACATCGAGGCCGGTCCGAGTCCGGCCATCGGGCTCCCTCCCCGTTGCGGCGCCCGCCGGGCCGGCAGCGGGCTCACGACTCGCGCGCCAGGGCCGGTTCGCGCCGGGTCACACTCGCGGTCGAATCGACACCGGCCGGGCGCTGCACCGGCGGGCGCAGCGCCCGCTCCACGCGCTCCAGTCGCTCGATGATCTCCGTCTGGCGACGCGCCTCCCGCTCCTTCTGTTGTTGAACCTCCGTGACGATGAAATCCTGGAGCTGCGTGAAGCGTGACGCTTCCGCCCGTTCGGCCAGTTCGCGCTGCACCTCCAGCTTGTGCGCCTGTTCCCGGGCCTCGCGCCGGGCGCGACGCCGCAACAGAGCCGCGTAGCCGTAGAAGATGGCGGCCACGATGGCGAGCAGCCCGAGCATGATGAGGCCGATCGGCGCGACAAAGGCCACCACCCCAAGGGAGAGAGGAGTCGGGGTGGTGATCGCCTCCCAATTAAGGATGGCAAAGGCCAGGACGGCGGCGATCGCGAGGAGGGAAATAAGAAGGCGTGATTTCATGGAAGTGGTGGGTTTTGGATACGGATCACGGGGGAGAGGCTCAGGTTCCCGCAGCCTACCACGCCCGCTCTCGCACCGCAAATGCCCCACCCACTGCCGCAAGCTCCCCCGCGCGGTGCCCCGGAATCCGATGGCCGCCAAAAGCCGCAGGAGGCGCAAGAAAAACGGTACTCCGGCAGCGACGTCCCCGTGGCTGCGAGCGCGAGCGAGTGGACCCGCAGACCGGGGGAAACAAGGAGCTGACCGCGAAGGACGCGAAGGGGCGCGAACGCGATCCGCCCGGGACGAACGCCATGCCCATCCGTCCGAGGTTTTGTTGGCCGCAAAAAGGCGCAAGAGGCGCAAATAAGAAACTTTACTCCGGCAGCGGCCACCCGGTGGCTGCGAGCGTGAGCGAGTGGACCCGTGCCGCCGAAAGAACTCCCTGACGCTCGTACCCACAGGCGGAACGGCGCCTGTTCCAGCCGGGGATCTTTTTTTGCGCTTTCTGCGCCTCTTTGCGGCTAGTCCCTCCCCGAGGAATGTTCTTCGCGGCTGTTCCTCTTCGCGGCCTTTCGCGCCCTTTCGCGGTTCACCTCCCTGGTTTTATCTGTATCCGCCTGGCCTATACGTCCGCCCAATGGCATATCGCCCGACGGTCTTTCGCGTCGGGCTGCGATGCCGTGCCATCTGCCCGACCCGATTGGCGGGATGCAGGCGTTGTGCACGAGTCGGGCCGCCCGGGAGCCGCGCACCGCCGCACCGCTTCACGCTGGCACCGATCCAGCTCCGGTTTTCCCGCCCCCCCGATTCGAATCGCCCGCTGCTACTCGTTCATGCTGTCCCTGGAAAATCTGCCGACCGCGGTCGTCGTAGGCCTGTTCCTCGCCGCGGCCCTGGTGATCGCATGGGCCGGCACCCGTATCGTGCCACCAGCCGAGCGCATCGCAGTCCGCACCGGACTCGGCCAGGCGATCTTCGGCGCCGTCTTCATCGGCATCTCCACGTCCTTGTCCGGCTCGATCATGTCGCTCTACACCGCCGGCATCGGGCACGTCGATCTGGCGATCAGCAACGCCATCGGGGGCATTGCCGCCCAGACCGCCTTTCTCGCCATCGGCGACATCACCCTGCCGCGCCGCAATCTCGAACACGCCGCCGCTTCCCTGCAGAACCTCGCCCAGGGCTGCCTGCTCGTCATCCTGCTCACCCTGCCGCTCCTCGCCTCGGTCCTGCCCGAGATCACGCTCTTCGCGGTGAGCGGCGCGACCCCCGTGCTCGTGGTGGTCTACATCTTCGGCATCCGGCTGGTCGACCGCATCAAGGACGACCCGATGTGGTCCCCCCGGCAAACCCGCGAAACCCAGAACGAACCCGAGGGCGAGGACGATGAAGGCCCCTCCACCCGCCGGCTGATCCTGGTCTTCGCCGGCTACCTGGTCATCCTCGCCGCCGCCGGTCTGGTGGTGGCGCGGACCGGTGTGGCCCTCGTGGAACGCACCGGCCTTTCCGCAACCGTCGTGGGGTCGATCTTCACCGCAGTGTGCACGTCCTTGCCGGAGCTGATCACCACGCTCACCGCCATCCGTCGGCGGGCCTTTAATCTCGCGGTCGGCAACATCATCGGCGGCAACAGCTTCGATGTGCTTTTCCTGGCCGGTTCCGACGTGACCTATCGCGCCGGATCCATCTATCACCAATTCAGCCCGGCGCACGTCAGCATCATCTGTATCAGCATTCTCATGACAGGCGTCCTGCTGTTGGGCATGTTGCGCCGGGAACGGCACGGCATCGGCGGGATCGGTTTCGAGAGCGCACTCGTGCTCGTTCTCTATGCCTTCCTGCTGGCCATTCTGGTTTGGTGATGATGCCGCCCGCCCCGTCCGTTCGCTCCCCTCATGGATCCGTATGTTGAGTCCCCTCTCGTTTGCCCGCGGTGCGGCCTGCCGCATCGCCATCCCCGGCTCCGCCGCGGCGAACGGGCTCATTGTTCCCGCTGCGGGGAGACCCTCGCCCTGCGATCGTGGTGGGGTCGCGACGCCGCCCTGCCCTTCGCGCTCGCGGGCCTGGCCCTGGCCCTGCCGGCGGCCCTGGAGCCCTTCGTCACGCTCGGAAAGTTCGGCCGCGAGTTCGTGAGTTCGGTGTCGGATCCCGCGCGCGGTTTCTGGCACCACGGGATGTTCACCCTCGGCGCCTGGACCTGGGCCTGCGGCGTCCTGGCCCCGTTTGCGCTGCTCCTGCTGCTGCTGGTGCTGACGCCGTCGCGGGCGGGTCACGAGACCCGGACCGGGCGGCTGGCCGCGCAAATCGCCGTTTGGTCAATGCCCGAGGTACAGGTGCTGGGCATCCTCGTGTCGTTCTTCAAACTCGGCGACGTGGTCGAGGCGCGGATCGGTCCCGGCTTCTGGTGCTATGCGGTCGGCTCCGCCTGCCTGGTGTTGGCCTGGCGGCAGCACATGCTGGTGGAAACTCCCGCCGCCGCATCGCGGAGGACCACGCCATGAGCGCCTCCCCCGTGCAACGCGCCGGCGCCTACGCCCTCGCGGCGACCTTTCTGCTGATTCCCGCCAACCTGCTGCCGGTGATGCACGTCAGCCAGGCCGGCGGTCCGACGCGGGACGCGACCATCCTCTCCGGGGTGCGCCTGTTGATCGACGACGGCCTCTGGGGCCTGGCGGCGATCGTGTTCACCGCCAGCGTGCTTGTGCCGCTGCTCAAGCTGGTGGGGATGGCGGTCCTGCTATACGGGGCGCGACACCCGTCGGGCCCGAGGCGAGCGCGCCACCTGTCACGCCTGCACGCCGCGCTTGAGTTGATCGGCCGATGGTCGATGCTGGACGTCTTCCTGGTGGGCTTTCTCGCCGGCGCGGTGCGCTTCGGCCGGCTGGCCACCGTGGAGCCGCGGCCCGGCATTTTCGCCTTTGCCGCCGTGGTGGTGCTCACGCTGCTCGCCACCCACGCCTTTGACCCGCGCGCACTTTGGCGCCATGTTGGGACGCCGGCCCCGCCGCGCTTGCCCCGCCATGCCTGAAGACCTCCCTTCCCCTCGCCGCACCCGCCGCTGGCGCCTGTCCTTGGTGTGGGTCGTACCCCTCGCAGCCGCCGGGGTGGCGACCTGGATGCTGGTTCGCGAGTGGCGCCAGCGCGGCCCGGAAATCGCGGTGCACTTTGCCGATGGCTCCGGCGTGCGCGCGCAGGAGACGAGCCTCGACTACAAAGGGGTGGAAGTTGGCACCGTGACCGCCGTCAACCTTGATCCCGATCTGCGCGGCGTCACCGTGCACGTGCAGCTGCGCCGCGAGGCCGAGGCCTTGGCGCGCGAGGGCTCACAGTTCTGGATCGTGCAGCCGCGCATCGGTTTCTCCGGGATCAGCGGACTCGAAACCATCGTTTCCGGGGTGCACCTGGGCGTGCGTCCCGGCGGGGGTCCGCCAGCCACGGAGTTTCGCGGCCTCGCGCAAGCGCCGGTGCGACCGGCCGATGAAAAGGGCCGCGCCTTCCGCCTGTTGACCGACCAACTGGGCACGATGCACCCCGGCGCGCCGGTGCTCTACCGGGACTTTCAGATCGGGGAGGTCGAACTCATCCAACTCGGCCCCATGGCCGATGTCGTGGAAGTGCGCATCCGCGTCGAGCCGCCCTACACTGCCTTGGTGCGGCGCGACTCGCGCTTCTGGAATGCCGGCGGGGTGCCCCTGGATTTCAATTTCTTTGGCGCCAAGGTCGACACCGCGTCGCTCCGCTCGATCTTCACTGGCGCCGTGGGGGTCGCGACGCCGGGCACCGCTGCGGAACCGGCGCCGGAGGACATGCCGTTCCGGCTGCATGCCGCACCGGAAGAGGAGTGGCTGCGCTGGCATGCGCGCATTCCGATCGACGGCGAAGCGCAAACCTCCGCGCCCGAACAGCCCCCGGCAATGCCAGCCGTCCCCACAACCGCCGCGCCCACGCGCGAGGGTGGCTGAACTGCCGGAGCTGAATTCGCACAGTTTTCCCGCATTAACCCGGAGATTTCACACTCCGAATCGAAACCGTCCACACTGTGCAATGTAGGGCTGCCGCTTGCTCCCGGGGCCGCGGGACCTCACCTGCCTCTCAGCCCGCCGTCAGCCTGCGGCACGCCGACAAGCGGCGGCCCTACAGCATGAAATATCCGGGTTAACCCCAAAAAAAAGCCCGCGGCCATCAGGCCGCGGGCTTCGCTGAGTTTGGAAGGTTGGGTTTGGGCGCAGAGCGCGTCGTGACCTCGGTTAGCTCCGGCTTTCCTCATCCTGCATCTCGAGACGCAGGACGCTGTCGCCGTAGGTCAGGCCGTAGTCGATGCTCGCACGATCAACGGAGGTGATGGAGGGTGCGTCGCGCAGGTCCGCGGCACTGACCTTGAACTGGAAGGCCGAACCGTCGTCGGACTTGCCCTGCAGGCGCGTCACCGGAACCTCGTAACGCTGCCGGTAATTGGTCTGGAAGAAGCTCGAGGCTTCGGCCGAGGGGTCGATTTCGAGCAAGGGCAGACGGCCCTCATCCAGGTTTACCCAGGCATCGGTAATGTGGCCAAGGTCGGTGCCGTCGGCGCCGATCGCCTCATTGTTCGAGAGGGAGCTGAACAAGGTGTAGCTGGTGCGATCCTTGTTCGCCTGCCCGTTGGTGCGATTGCGATTGCGGTCGTCGGTGCGAGCACGGTCGTTGGACCGCTGCTGCGCGCCGAAGTGTTGATCGATGTTACTCACGCGCGAGGTGTCGGCGAAGAACGCCGCGTGGTCGTCGCCAAGCAGCGGCGCCTCGTTGAAGGTCGAAGCATCGCTTTCGATGCGGACCTGTCCGTCCTGCATGCTGAACTGATCCACCGGAACGGCGCGCACGTCGCCGCCCATGTCGAGAAAGCCGCCGGACATCACCAGCACGTGGCTGATCCGTGGCGCATCGCCTCCGGGCTGCAGCGCGAAGTCGACGATGTCGCCCACTTTGCGACCGTCCTGCGAAACCACGTCGAGTCCGATCACGCCGTCGGCGCGATGGAGTTTGAGGGTGTCCGTCTGGGACGCGTGTTGTTTGCCGGAGGCCTTGGACGCGTGGTCCTTGTCGCCGGCATAGGCGACCTGAGCCGCCCCGAGTGAAGTCATCACGACGCAAACCAATGCGCCAAGAATTCGTGGTGTATGGATTGTCGTCTTCATAGCACCTGTCGAAGGCGCACGATGCGTGCCAGCCTGGTTTCTTCGCCTGCGCCGGGTGCGCTCCCGCGGAAGTGAAACGCGGCAATAGGCTTCTGATATTCAGTGGATTGCGATTCTTTGACCGCTATCCGGCGAAGACGACCGCCGGAATCTTCAGTCCGCTGCGAGCCAAGGTTTTAATGATCTCCCAACCGCTGGACTCGGGGCGCGGCCAAGTCATCGGGCTGCGGAAAGCTGCTGAAGTTCCAGGTGCACAATGCAGACGATTCGCCCACTGCGATTTTGCAGGTCGCACCGTCCATGGGGGTTCACCCCCGCCGGGAGGGGGTCGAGGGTCCCACGCTCAGCTCGCGTCGATTTCCACCAGCGCAAACGGTCGCTCGGGCGAGTGCTCCTTCATCAGTACTTCGGAGCAGTTGAAAACCGGCACCCCCTTGAGCGTGCGGCCCTCCGGCTTGCCGTGATGGGCATGGCCGTGAAACACCGCATCCACGGGGAAGCGATCGATCACTTCGGCGAGGCGTGAGCAGCCGAGGTAGGGAAACAGAGTGGGTGACTCCCCTTCGACCGTCTCCGCAATGGGCGCATAGTGCAGCGCGACGACACAGTGCTCGGTGCCGACGTCCTGCAGCGCCTTCTGCAGCCGCATCGACTCCTGCACGGCCTCGGCCACGAAGGCCTTGGTCGCCTCCTCGCCGAATGAGGAGAGCATGTGGCCGTCAAATCCGCCGCCGAAGCCCTTGACGCCGGCGAAGCCGACGCCGTTGAGGCGGAATGGCTCCTCCTCGAGAAAATGAATCTGCTCCTGGAGGATGCGTTTCACGGCCGCCGGGTTTCCGCTTTCGCAATCGTGGTTGCCCAGGACGCCGACCGTCGGGATCGAGATCGCGTGCAGTTCCTCGGCCAGATGACGGGCTTCGGGTTCGGTGCCAAAATGCGTCAGGTCACCACACAGCACCAGGACATCGGCCTCCTGTTCGATCCGCCGAAACAGTTCCTGATGCGACTGGGTTCGCGTTTCGTGTACGTGCAGGTCACCCAGGGCGGCGACGCGCACTTTGTGGTTGGTCTTCATAGGGCATTGTTCTCCTTAACCCACGATGTCGCCGTAGCCCCATTCGCGGATGTCGATCAGGTAGTCGTTGGGTGAAAAAAGGTGGCCTCGGCAGGTCTTGTGCGTGGGCTTGGGCAGATCCAGCTGGCGACGGAGACGCTCGAGCAGTTCGTCCAGCAGCCAGCGCGGAATGCGATCCCGCTCCGAAGGATAGATGAACCGGAAGTTGAGTAGGTGGATGAGCAGCACCTCCCAATACTGGTTGAAATAGCCGAGCAGGCGCTGCCAGTCGATCTCCTGGCCCTTGATCAACAAGAGGTGCGCCACGTCGCTGCCGTCGTAACGGTGGCGATCCTGCAGGAAGGATTTAGACCACACCAGTTCCGTCGGCGGCAGCACCCGCACCTGCACGCCCAGCACCGTGCCGGTATGCGACGCGCTGAACCACTGGTCGTTGACCGGCGCGATGACGTTGATCGAACCGAAGATCACGTCGACGAAGTGCTCCTGGCGCTTCAACTTCGCGATCCACCTCTCGTCGAGGATCTCCACGTCGAAGCCCGCCGCACTGCCGGCCTCGAGAATGCGTGGGTAGTCCACCGCGCGACAAAAGATGTCCAGGTCCTTGGTCTGCCGCACAACCTGCGTGTGCGAATTCAGGGCATAGGTGCCGCCCACGAGAAAGGGCACACCCGACTGGGTTACGACCTGCAATACGTCGGCGTAAAACTGTTCGGCCGGAGCCGAAGCCAATGAACCGGAATCGGTGGAACTATCTGAGGATGATCGAGGCATGACGCGATGGAGTTGAGTCCGCGCCAGCACGTGTCCGCCGCGCGGCGGTGGGCCCGGAAGGCCGCCAAAGGTAATCCGCGCCGGCCAGCTCCGCCATGGGGGCGAAGCCTGAACGTGAGACCCGCGACCACGCCCGCACCCGTGTCGGCGTCGGCACTCGGTCGCGCGCGCGTCCGCCGCGCCGACTCTCATCGGCCGGCCTTTCCCGATCCACCCCGACCGCGCGGCGGGGCAATCGCCCGATGGCGGATCGGCGGGCGCTGCATACACTGTAAACTATGGCCAAATCCTCCCAACCGGTGCGCACGGGCAAGACCGCGCCCACGCACGCCGACATCAACCGGTACGCCCATGATCTGTGGATTCGCGACGGTCGTCCCGAAGGCCGGGCCCTGGAGCACTGGCTCGCGGCCGAGCGCGCCCTCACCTTCCCCAACCCCGAAGAGCGTGAAAAGGCCGACGTGCCGTCGCCCCGCGACCTGCCCCCGCCAATGGGCGCGATCCAGTCCTGATCCCGCCGGTCATTCCCCCACCCGCCGCGTCATGCCGCTCGCCGTCAGCCTCGTTACCGACCTGAGCCAACGCGCCCACGGCGCCGCAATCGAAACGGAGCCCTGAAGCGTGACTGGAGACCTCGTCCACGAGGCCTTTCGCCGCTCGCTCGACCAGCTCCGCCAAAACGCCGAGGAGCACGGCTTTCTCGCCTCCCCCGCCGACCGGCACAACTACCGCGCCATCTGGGGTCGCGACGGAGCCATTTGCGCAGTCGCCGCCTATCTGTCGGGTGACGAACACCTGATCGAGATCGCCCAGCAAACCCTGCGCACCCTCGCGCGCCACCGGGCCGACAACGGACAGATTCCATCCTACCTCATCGCCGACGAACAAGGCGGCATTGCCGAGGTCAACTATGCCGGCTACGGCGAGATCACCAGCATCGATACGAGCCTCTGGTTCATGATCGCGTGCCACAGCGTCTTCCGCCAAAGCCACGAACACGAGTTCGTCGATCACCCGCTTTTCGGCACCTACCGCGAAGTCATTCGCTACCTCCTCGCCATCGACGCCAACTCCTGCGGCCTGCTGGAGATTCCCATCGCCGGCGACTGGTCCGACATTCTCAACCGCTCCTACCACGTTCTCTACGATCAGGTGCTCTGGTTTCGCGCCCTTCTCGGCGCCGCCCATCTCGCACGCCATGCCGACGAGATGCGGGATCACGACTACTACGCCGACCTGGCGCACAAGGTCTGCGACCGCCTGAACGCCGATTTCTGGTGGGACGATGCCAAAACCGTCCGTCGCGTCGCGGAGCGCTACAAGATCCGTAACGATCTCCCGGATACACCCAACTTCCCCTTCTACCAGAGCCACCTCGCGCCCTTCCTCAACAACTGGTATCACCGCTTCGACGCCTTCGGCAACGTCTTGGCCGCCGTCATGGGCGTCGCGGACGACACCCGCTCGGCCGCCATCGCTCGGCAGATCGACGAGCGTGGTCTCGACGATCCGTTTCCCTTGCGTGTGCTCGACCCGCCGATCGAAGAGTCCGACCCCGACGCCCACCAGCTCCGCCTCTGCGACGAGCCACCCTTCGTCTACCACAATGGCGGCGCCTGGCCGCTGGCCGGCGGCTTCCGCGTCATGCACCTCGTGCAACTCGGTCGCACCGACGACGCCCGGGGCGCCCTCCACCGCCTCGCCGAGGCCCTGCGCGCGCCCGACCCCGACGGCAACGCCTGGGGCTTCATGGAGTATTTCCACGGTCGCACCGGCGAACCCATGGGCACGCGTCATCTCTCCTGGAACGCCGCCTCCTACCTCTTCGCCTACCACGCCGTCATCGAAGGCAAATTCCCCGGCTTCGCCGAACGCCTCCAGGAGTAAGCGCCTGCGCCTGGCCCCAGGCTCCCTGAGTGAATCACCCACACGCGGATGGAGCGGCAGTCGGATAGACGGAGCGCGAGCAAAGTTTAGCGTGGTATAACCCCGCCCCACCCCCGGTAACGGCCACCTGCGCCCGGGGGCCCCGGTCGGACTCTGCCGACCCGAATCGGCCTCTTCCCGTTCACCCCTTGATTCATTGCCATGCCTGATTATTCCGCCCCCGTCTCCCCGTGCAGCGCACCCGCCCCTGTCCGGCGCCTCTTTCCCTTCACCCGCGCATTTGCCCTCGCCACAACCGCCCTCCTCCTGCTCCTGGCAATCTCCCCCGTCTGCCGCGCCGGCAGTTTGATCTTCTACGACGAGGCGGAAGATCATCTCGGCCACTGGACCACCGTTGACGGCAGCAGTCCCACCCTTGATGTGTCCCGGGGCATGGCCCTGAACAACGGTGTCATTCGCGCCGACCTCTATCGACCCGTTCATGGCAGTTGGACCCTGAGTTTTCGTGCCATCCACAGCACGCGCCAGCGAGGCCTGTGGGCCGGGGTGTTCAACGCCGACGGCACCAAGGGCTACGGCGTACTTTGGGATTCCGCCTCCAGCGGCACCGGCGTCGTAACTCTCCGCCGCTTCGACCTCGCCACCGAGCCCCAGTGGGGTGACACGGGCACCGCGATTTCCTCCACGGCACGCAGCGGCCACAATCCGACCTCCTCCCGTCCCATGGCCTTGTTTGAACTCGATTGGGATGCGGCCACCCGAACCCTCTCCCTCTATGTCGACGGCGTGCTCCGCGCCGAAGAGTTCGACCCGAATTTTCATGGCTTCCACCGGCTCTACCTCCGCGGCAACACCACCTCCTATTTTGACGAAATCACCCTGCAGGCCGCCGGCTCGGTCGCCGAGATCGACGAGCGTTTCTACGATCTTTCCAGCATGTATGATTATGAGGGCGATCCCGCGCTGCACTACGACGAGACCCCCTCCTTCCGCCCGCAGGATCCCCGCCTCGTCCTCAATGACGATACCGGCCGGATCATCCTGCCCTCCACGATCAGGGACGGTTGGACCCTCCACTTCGATGCCGAGTTGGGCGCCCTGCCCAACGAGTTGTGGCTGTCGCTCCACCCCGCCTACACCACCTCCGGCGGTACCGGGGGGTATAGCGTCGTCTGGTCGGCTGCCGATGGCAGCACCGAAACCGTATCGATCGTGAAGAACCGCGGCTCGACCGACGCGACGGTTCTGAGTGGTCCCATTCCGAGCAACTACGATCCGGACGGCGGCGACATGGTGCACTTCCAACTCAATTGGGATTCCCCGACGCAAACGCTTTCACTCTGGGCCGGCCGCAACCTGCTGGGCCAGGCGTCCGACACCACCTACGATGAATTCAACAGCCTCACGCTCGGAACCACGGGCGAGGCATTTTTCGACAACGTCGTACTGCTGGTGAACAGCCCGCCTTCCCCCACCGTCATCGCCGATGCCTACAACTTCGTGACCGACGGCGGCGCCGTGGGCGACGGGGTCACCGACAACGGCCCGCTGCTCGCCGCCGCGATTGCGGCCGCCTCCGCCCAGGGCCGGGCGCTCTATGTTCCGCCGGGTGTCTACGCCTACACCGGCAGCCATGATCTGCAGGGCGTCCGCATGTTCGGCAACGGCTACAGTAGCGTCCTCCGCGCCCTCGACGAATACGACCGGATGCTGCGCGTTTCCGGCGACGGTGGCACCCTCGGCAACCTGCGCCTCATCGCCGACTACGACCCGAGTGAGTTGGACACGACCCCGGCCTCCGCGGCAGTCTCCGTCTACCAAGCCAGCAACTTCGTGGTATCGGGCCTTCATATCGATGGGGCCAGCAGCGCCGGAATCATCGTCCACTCCGACAGTCCCTCCCACGGCGCCATCACCGATTGCACGCTGGACGACACCGGCTCGAACAATCTCCATCTGACTTCAGGCACGCATGACGTCGCGGTCGTCAACAACCGCTTCGGCACGACCGTGCACTACGCTCCCCTCGCGATTGTGAGCTACGCCAACCAGGCGGTGAATTGTCATGACATTCTGGTTACGCACAACGACTTCTTCGGCAGCGACCTGGGCATCACCTCATTTGGCGGAGCCGATCTCACCTTCAGCTACAATCGGCTTCGCAACATCTATCGCCAGGCGATCAGCGCAGGCTCCGAACCCGGCACCGAGGGAGCCGATGCCATTGCCATCGACATCGTCGGCAACGAGGTGACCGATTCGCTCAGCTGGCACCAGAAGTTCTGGAGTGCCGGTGATTTCGGCGTCATCCAGGTGAGCAGCATCCAGGGTCTGCAGATCAGCGGAAATCTCGCCGCCACGGTCACTCAATGTGCCATCCAGATCCAATCCTGCACCGACGTCACGGTCGACCACAACGTGCTTTTCCCCGGCAGTGAAACCGGCGTCGAGGTGCGCGGCAGCGCTGCCGACCTTGCCATTTACGACAACACCTTCCCCTTCATGCCCTACAGTGCGATCCGCGTCGAAGGGATGAGCGGAGCCGCCGGTTACTTGACGATTGATTCCAATACGTTCGGTGAATCGATGATCGATGAGTCTCCCACTGAACTCGATGTCGTCTACATCGAGGCAACCGACCTCAACCGGCCTTGGTCCTCCGGCAGCACCTGGTCGTCGGTCCAGGCCTCGAACAACACCTGGACCGATCCCCACGCCGGAGAAACCGACCTCTTCATGGAGATCCACTTCCCGGGTGCCGTCGTCAGCGGCAACAACCCCACGACCGGCATCTGGGTCGGCCCCTGAGTCGAAGTTCATCCCTGAGTCGAGGTGGTCAACCGCGCAGAAACGCGAAGCTCCCGATCACCTCGACTCTCCAGTTTCGGGAAGATCCCTTCGCGACGGTGGAGTGCGGTTCGCGCAGTCCGTGCAATCTGTAATTGGATCTTCGCGCCCCTTCGCGACCTTCGCGGTTACCTGGATACTTTACGCTGTAGGGCTGCCGCTTGCCGGCAGGCCGCACCTGCCTCTCAGCCCACAGTCAGCCAGCGGCATTCCGGCCAGCGAAAGCCCTACTATCACAAGGCGTGCGCAGTTTCCCATGAAAGGGCGAAGTATCCGCCTTCAGGCGGAATCTGGTTCTGGCTCCATCACCACCAGGCGGGTCGGAAACATCGGGTTGGCGCGGGGATCGGGTTCAGGGAGAGTCGTGGCCTGACTCATACGCTGCCGGGCTTCATTTCGTGCAGGCCGCGTCCACCTCCATCCAATCCGGCCCGCCCACTTGTTCGTATTACCTGAATCCCGAAGCACAGGTGTATGGCCCGCTGCGGGAGCGGTTGGATTTTGCGGCGCGGAGGACGCAGCCCGTCCCTGCGCTCCCGCGCAGGGCTACCGAACCACCCGCCCAAATCGGGATTCAAGTATTACGCACAATCAACTCGAGCCGCTCGAACTCATCCAAACTGAACCGAAGAACCCGTTCGGTTTCCTTCCGGGTACGCCGTCTCAACCGTCCGCCGGGTCGGCGGTGCGGGAGCGGCCGTTCGGCTCGCTCTTCGGGTGTTCCGGGTCCGACAGGCTGACCGGCTTGCCGTCCTCCCGGTGGTTCTCGATCATGACGCGGTCCCGCAGGAGTTCACCTTCGGCTTCGCGCCAGATCTGTTCATCCTGCCCCTGGGGCCCGCCCTTGCGCTGCCAGATCTGGCGGGCACGCTCCGTGATCGCCTCATGCGTGATGGGGGGCGGCGTGGCTCGGTCTTTCTTGCGGGAAGGGAATCGGCTCATGGCTTTGTCTCCATTATATTGATACGTCCGCGAAATCAGCCCTGCAGCAGCGACTGCGCGCCATCGATGAAGATTTCCGCGCCGGTCGTGTGGCTCGAGGCTTCGCTCGCCAGGAACCAGACCGTTTCGGCGACCTGCCCCGCCGTGCCGGGCGCGTCGCCGGTGAGCGGGATCTGGCCCTCCGGATAATCCACCTCCACCCGCAGGTTGTCGGGGTCGGTGCGGTCGGTGTTGTCATCGATTTCCGTGGCAATCGCCCCCGGACACACCGTATTCACCCGGATGCGGTCCTTGGCCAGCTCGACCGCCAGCATGCGCGACATCGCGACCTGCGCGGCCTTGGAGCTGGCGTAGGCCGTGGCGCCGGTGTTGCTGAACATCCGGGTACCGTTGACCGACGAGGTGATGATGATCGAGCCGCCGTCGCCGGACCGTTTCATCAGCGGCAGCGCCGTGCGGATCGTCGCGTAGGTGCCGGTGAGATTGATCGCGATCGTCTTCGCAAATTCATTGACCGGCAGATCCTCCACACTCGCCCACAAGCCGTTCACGCCGGCGTTGGCGAACACGATGTCGAGACGCTCCCACCGACGATCGATCTCCGCCACGGCCTCCCGCAGCTCGGCCAGGCGAGTAACGTCCGCCGTGAGCGGAATGGCCTCCCCGGCCATGTCCTTGTTGCCGTTGATCTCCTCGCAGGTCTCCTCGATCTCGCTCGCCGTCCGCCCCAGCACCCCCACGCGGGCCCCCGCATGGGCAAACAGCTTGGCCGTCGACCGGCCGATGCCGGAACCGCCGCCGGTGACGAGCGCCACGCGGCCCGCCAGGGAGTCGGGTGAAATTCTCATCGTTGGCCCTCCCGGTTCATCCACCGGTCGCGCGAGCACGGCGGAACGGAGCAACCCATGCGCCACCGGGTCGAAACCGCTGCGGTCGAAGAGTCAGTGAAAGGAGTAGGAGCATGACGTTCAGACATGCCTGTCTTTCCTGCATGCGCCATGCCGTCGCAGGGCAACACCACTGAAGCCCCTGCGGCCGACCGGGTTGCCTCCGTGCCTCGGTTCGGACGCGCGGAGCCCGCCCCTGCAAGCTGCATGAAGGTGGGCGGCGCTCCGGCTACTTTCTGCACGGCAGTGTGGCGCCCTCGCGGCGGGAAGTCCGTCGCTTCATTTTCGAGCCGTGCCGCCCTTCAGCTCGATTTTCTCATGCTCCCCGGGCGCATCCGGCCGACGCGAGCCGAGTTCGTCGCGCACCGCGGCGACCAACTCGATCACGCCGCCCGGCGGGGAGTCCCAGTATTCGCCGGCGTGCACGCCGACGCGCAACAAGGCGAGACCCGGTTCGTCCAGCCCGCCCGGAAACCAAGCGCGCAGGGTGGGCGTCCAGAGTTGTTTCTGCAGTTCCCGATCGTGCACGACCGTGGCGGTGCCGCTCACGCAGGCATAGCGGTTGCGCTTCGGATCCGCATAGCCCAGCGCCACTTCATGATCATTCTGGATCTCCTGGGTCTTCGAGGCGTGGTCGGTCGTGAAAAACCAGAGGTCGTTCCCGGCTTCGAGGAAGCGGGTCATCATCGGCCGCATGTGCAGCTTGCCGTCGCCACGGACGGTGGTGAGCAGTGCCACTTCCACGTCGCGGATGATCTCGTGCAACGCCGCCAGGGAATCAGGATTCTTATTCGAGGGTGTCATGGTCCACCATCCGCCGTTCGAGCCGGGCGCGCAAACGGTGTCGACGCCTCGCTGCGCGACCCACGCGCGTCTCCCTCGCCGCCACCGCCCCCTCCGCACCGAAGTTCGGTCTCCGACCCGGTGATTGGTTCAGCCTCGGCTCCGATGCGTGGACTCGCCCGCGCCCGGTCGCGCCATCGCGCCTGCCAGCGCCCGTCTCCGCCAGACGTTGGCCAGAAGCGAACCCGAGATGTTCATCCACGGGCTGAAAACCGCCGACGCCAGGCCGACGGTGGCCAGTTTGCCCATCGCGCCCGCCAGACCCGAGGCCATGCCGCCGTTCTGCAGGCCCACCTCGATGGCCACCGTGCGCGCCGACTGCACGTCGAGCCGGCACAGCCGCGCGCCCCAGTAACCGAAGAAATACCCCGCGCCATTGTGCAGCATCGCCACCAGCACCAGGATCCCGCCCACCGCCAGCAGCGCCTCCCGGCCCGCGGCCGTCGTGATGAGCGTGAAGTACACGATCCCCGCCATCGACAGCCGCGGCATCGCTCGCTCAATCCGCGGCCAGGCCCGCGTCGCCGCATGATAACTCGCGCCAAAGGCCACCGCCCCGCCGAGGAAGCCCAGCAACTCCACCGCCAGCGCCGCGCCGGCCGGCAAACCCGCGCGCCAGGCCGCGTCGCGCGTGAGGAAGAGCAGCACCGCCAGCAGGCCGCCACCCACCTGCACCCAGGCCACCCGCACCTGCGCCGGGCGCGAGGCATGTTTCAGGAAATCGTGCAGCAGCGCCGCGCCGATCGGCACCACCACGATCTTCACGATCTCCGTCATCATTTTCAGGAAACTCACCTCCACCAGTTCGCCGGCCAGGAGCTTCATCCACAACGGCGTCATCACCGGCGCCAGCATCGTCGCCACCGCCGTCGCCGTGATCGACAGCGCGAGATTCGCTCCCGCGATGTAACACATCACGTTCGACGCCAGTCCGCTCGAACAGGCCCCGATGAGGATCACGCCCGCCGCAATCTCCGGCGGGAGATGAAACACCCGCGTGAGCGTCCACCCGGTGAGGGGCATGATCAGGAACTGACACCCCACCGCCACCATCACGCCCCAGGGCATCTTCAGCACCCCCGCGAAGTCCCGCAGACTCATCTGCGTGCCCATGCCGAACATCACCGCCTGCACCACCAGCAGCACGAGCCACTTGTGCCGCAGGTCGATCCCGCCCCAGTTCTGAAAGGCTCCGGGATAAATCATCGCCACCACCACGGCCGCTATGATCCAGGCCGTGTAACGATAGGTCGCCAGCGCCGGCACCGCGCCCAGGCCGATCGCCAGCCCGACGACCGCGACCACCGCCGCCGGCATCCACAAAGCGGATACGCCCAGCGTCAGCCCGGCCACCATCACCACCAGGCCGAACACGCCGGCCCACAGGAAAATTTTTGGGGTATTCATGAAATTTGGAACCGGCGTGGCTACGAGCGTGAGCGAGTGGATTCGGCACCACTCGCTCACGCTCGTAGCCGCCAAATCGCGCTACATCACCGTCGCCAGGTGCTCGATCGCGAGCCGTGGACTCGCCAGGATCGGCACGCGCCGATCTTCCGGCGGCAGGGCCTCGACCACCCGCGCCATCGAAGCCTGCGCCAGCAGGATGACGTCCACGTCCCCCGCCAGCTCCCGCAGGGCCGCCGCCACCACCGCATTATGCTGCGCTGCATCACCCGCCATCAGCGCCTCGAACGCGCCCTCGCACAGTCGCTCGCTCAACTCGATTTCAGCTCCGACCGCCGCCGCACGCCGCCGCACCAGGTCCGCGGTCGGCTCCAGGGTCGTCGGCAGGGTAGCAATCACTCCGATACGCCGGCCGGTGCGCACGGCCAGGTCGGCCATGGGTTGGTCGACCCGCAGCACCGGCACCCCCACGAAAGGCGCCGACGCCTCCACCGCCGGCCCGATCGAGGAGCAGGTGACCAGCACCCGATCCGCCCCGCCGGCTTCGGCCGACTCGAGGTAGGCGCCGACCCGGCGCGCGATGTCGGCCGTGAGCGCGCCCCGCCGGCCGATCGCCTTCACCAGGCTGTCGTCGACGATGTTGAAGGTTTCCACTTCGGGCAGCAGCTCCCGACAGAGCTGCTGAAAGATCGGCACGAGCGTCGCCGAAGTGTGCACAAGCGCGAGGGTTTTACGGGTCATGGTAAGGCAGGATTGTTTTTAACCACGGATGGACACGAATGGCTTCGGCTACCGCCTACGCACTGGAACCACGAGACGCTGACCCTGATATCAACCGTAGTGAAACGCTGCTGAGCCGAACGGTAGTGAGGCCTGTTCGTGTTCATTCGTGGTTAAAGACTCAGTTTCTGCCCCGACCGTACCGCACCGAAGAAATCGGGCGCGCCGACCTGGCCGCCCTTGAAAACAATTTCAAGATCCCGCACCGGCAACCCCGCCCCGTCCGCCCGACAGAGCGGTGCGCCCGGCGCCAGTGGGCCGAGCATGCGCAGGCTCGCGATGCCCAGTGCGCGGCCCGCATAACTCGAGGTGTCGCCTCCCGCCACCACCAGCCGCCGCCCCCCCGTCGCGGCCAACACCGTGTGCGCCAGCCGTCCCAGTGTGCTCCCCAGTTCGGCCGCCGGCACCGGCGTATCCACGCGCCCCTGACTGGTGCAGACCACCACCGAACGCCCCAGACGCATCGCTTCAATCGCACGTCGCTCCGCCTCCGCCCAATCGGGGCGGCCGACATCAACCGGCAGAATCTTGAACTCGTTCGCCGCCGCCCAGGTGATCTGCCCCGCCGTCACCGGCGAACAACTACCGGAGACGACCAGCAGTGGCGCCACTTCGCCGGGCTCAGGCCAATCCGGCGGGTTCCCTTCCCCCGCCAGCGCCACACTCACCGCCGACGATCCCACCGTAAACCACGGAGCCTGTGCCCGTGCCTCGATCAGCCGGCCGGCCGTGTGCAGGTGCTCCGGCGTAAGTCCGTCGAAGAGCACCACGGCCAAGGCTTCGTCCGCCAGCAACCGATCCAACTCCTCCGCCGCCTTGCCGCCATCCAGGGCCAGCACGTCGAGCAATGCACCCCGCAAACTCGTCTGCCCCGCCAGGTGCTCGAGGAGGTTCGCCTCCCGCATCGGCGTCACCGGATGGTTCATCATTGCGGGATGCCGATCCAGCCGGTGGATCGCGCCGCGGCTGCCGATCCCGAAGCGCGCATAAAGGTCGCCGAAGACAACGTAGCGCCCGAGTGCCGGCGCCCCCACCAGCAGCGGCACCCAGTCTTGCGCAAACACCTCGCGCCCGATCTCGATCGCCCACCCGATGCTGCCGACCGACGGCGACGAATCGAAGGTCGAGCATACCTTGTAATGCACATAGCGCGGTCGCAGGTCGCGCAGCGCCGCCAACGCCGGTCGCAGCACGCGCTCCATCGCATCGGGCGGCAGTGAGCGCGTCAGCCCCGCCACGCCGATCGCGTCGAGCGGCTCGTCCAGAGCCGCCAATTTTTCCGCCGTGGGCGGCTCCAGAAACAAGGCGGTGCGCAACCCGGCTCGGCTCAGCGATTCGAGCGCATCGGTCGACCCGGTGAAGTCATCACCGTAGAAGGCAAGGCGCAGACTGGATGGAACCGCTTTCACCCGCGGGATGAAGTTTGAGTCACCGAGGACACAGAGGGCGCACAGAGGCCACAGAGCGAATACCACCACGCCGTTTCACCCTGTCCAGCTCGGTGATCTCGGTGCCTCCTCTGCGTTCTCTGTGACGAAAATTCCATCCTACTTTCCTCCTCCGCCGAACTTGTCCAGCGACACGCGCAGTTCCGGGTAACGCGCGACCGCCCCCGTCACGTCGAGTCCCTCCACTGCCGCCAGCCACCAGCGGCGCAACGCCCGCACACCCGCGGCCGGACCGTCGGGGTGGGCCTGGATGCCGCCCCCGGCCATGTAGAGCAGGTCCACCGTCTGCGTTCGTCGCCACGTTTCGGGAGCCTGACCACCCCACTGACCCGACGACACCACCGGCAGCACCGGCTTGCCCAGCGGTTCGGCGTCGAGGCAGGACGCGATCGAGGCCACGACCGAATCATCCGGCTCCCAGAACTTGTTGGCGATGCCGTTGACGTGCAGTTGATCGACCCCCGCCAGCCGCCAGTATTTCTGGTAGGCGGGAAACGCCATGCCGAAAAGCGGATGCCGACTAAGCATGCCCCAGCCGTTGCGATGCCCGTGGATCGCCAACTGAGCGCGATCGCACACCGCCTTCACGCCGGACAGGCCCACGCTGTTGAGGCTCAACATCGCACAGGTGCCGCCCGCCGCGACCACCTTGTCGTAGTGCCGCTGCATGGCGTCGTAGTCGTCGGTGATGTTGAACGCATACATCGGCTTGCGGCCGGTGCGCTCGGCATGCGCGTTTATCTCCGCCATGATCGCGTCGACCCGCGCGTCGAAGGGCGAATGCGGCGGATTGGCCATGAGCTCGTCGTCCTTGAGAAAATCGATGCCGGCATCGATCAGCTCCCGCACCATCGCCGCCGTTTGCGCCGGACTCAGCCCGATGCTGGGTTTGATGATCGTGCCGATCAGCGGACGATCCGTCACTCCCGTCAGCGCCCGGCAACCGGCCACGCCGAACTGCGGACCGCGAAAGACCTGGGCAAACCGCGGCGGCACGGTGAAATCGAGCAGCTTCAAACCGGAAAACTGCGCGATCTCATAGAGGTTGCCCTGCAGCGTCGACATGAGCGTCGGCAGGTTGGGGCCGAAGTTCTCCACCGACCACGACACCTCGATTCTGGCCCGGTGGTAGGCAGCGGCCGGCGGACGCCCGGTCGGCAGCGTCGGCTGGTCAACCGTCTCCAATCGCTCGATACGCTCCACCCGTGCGGCGAAACGGGCCTTGAGCTCCGCCGACTCTCCCGGCACGGCGACAAAGGTCCCCGACGACTGCTCGCCGGCGAGCACCGCGGCGGCCCGTTCCGGGTCATGCGGCGTCTCGATCAGGTAGCTGGCGGTGATGCGTTCCATGCTAAAACGGTCGACGAGTGCATGACAAACGTAGGGCTGCCGCTTGCTCCCGCGGCCGCGGGACCGCACCTGCCCCTCCGCCGCCACCCTCAGCCTGCGGCACGGCGGCAAGCGCCGGCCCTACATCCTTTGGTCTGTGTCGATCCGTGTTCACTTGTGCGCCTTGGGAGGATCCGTGTTAAAAACCGCGCCCTGCCTCACCGCAGCGGCACCCAGACACTCATCTCGGTGTCACCGCGATTGCCCCACGCGTAATAGGGCACGAAGGTGAGTTTGATTGGTTGGCGTTCCGAGGCGCTCACTTCGCGGTAGAGCTGACCCGCCTCCCAGGCCGGCCGCACGAGGTGTTCGCCCGGCAGCGCAATCGTCATCACCTGCGCCCCGGCAATGGTTTCAGGCACGATCTCCGGCTCGGCTTCGGTGGAGCGCAGCGTCAGCACCACGTCCTCGATCTCCACCCCTTCGGGCAGGTCGTTGGACTCCAGGCAATACACCAGCGGACCGTAACGCACCGCGACTTGATTGAGTGTTTCCTCCACGAGCGGGTTGGCCTCGACCAGCACCGGCTTGAAGGCGAAGTCCAGTTCAACGGTGTCGCCGGCTCGCCAGGTGCGCGGGAGTTCGGCGTAGGCCCCGGGATTGAACGCGGCGAGCACGCCCGAGCCGTTGATCGTCACGCGGGTACCAGTCGGCTTCACCCAGCCCGGGATGCGCAGCTTGAGGGTGACCTCGCGCTCCGGTGCCTCTTCGACGACTATCTTGATGCGACCGTCCCACGGATAGTTCGTCTCCTGGCGCAGCTTGATCGCGTCGCCGTTGGTCCATTGCGAATCGAGCGTGCTGCCAGCGTAGAGGTTGACCCACACGGTGTCATCGGAAAGCGAATACACATAGTTGTGCAGCTCGGCGATCGTGCGCACGACATTGGGCGGACAGCAGAAGGAAGACTTGATGTTGGGCGTGCGCGTGCGCGACCAGCGCAGCGGCCAGTCGAAATCGTGCAGCTTCTTCAACGGGTTGACGTAGAAGTAGTGTTTTCCTTCCAGGCTGATGCCCGGGAGGATGCCGTTGTAGAGCGTCTGTTCGAAAAGGTCGGCGTCCTGCGCGTCACCCGTGACCATGAACTGGCGCCACATCCAGAGCCCGTAGCCGATCGTGGCACAGGTCTCGTTGTAGGCGGTGAGGTTGGGCAACTGGTAATCGCGGCCGTAGGCCTGGTGGACGAGCTTGATCGAGCCGTGTTTGGTCGAGCCGTCGGGCGAGGCGCCGTCGTAGAGTGCACCGGTCATGCCGGTGACGTAGCGTTTCTGCGACGCGACATCGGTGTCGATCTTCTCCAGCACCTCCAGCAGGGACGCGTCGCCGTTCTCCGCCACGATGTCGGCGACGCCGGCGTAGAGGTAGTTGGCCCGCACGGCATGTCCGACCGCCTCGGTCATCGCGCGGAAGGGTACGCGGTCCTGGTTGTGATCGCTGCCGATCTCGGGCGGCACGAGGCTGCGGATCTCGATGAGTTGCTCGGCCAGCTTCAGGTAGCGCGGCTCGCGGGTGAGGCGGTAGAGTTCCACCACGCCCATGTAGTGCGACGGACAGATGGCATTGCGGGCAAGATCCTCAGGAACCTCGCGGCAGAGCTTGTCGATGTAGTCGGCCGCCTTGATTGCGAGTTCCAGCAGGTTGGTCTTTCCGGTGGCGCGGTGATGGATGCAGGCCGTCGTGATGAGGTGACCCATGTTGTAGGTCTCGAAGCGTTCACGATCCTCGAACTCCGCCGCCTTGGCGCCGCCCTGCCCGCGGCGCTGCGGCACGATCTTGTGCGTGTGCAGGTAGCCGTCTTCACGCTGCGCCTGGGCGATCACCGCGATCATCTCGTCCATGCGCGCGTCGATCGCCGGATCCTTGGTCACCGCATAAACCTGAGCCAATGCCTCAAACCACTTGAGGAAGTCGCCGTCGTTGAAGGGAGGACCGTGCGGCTTGCCGTCGCCGCGTCCTTCGCCGAGCCCGGCGGCCATGAGGAAGTTGTCCCAGGCATGGCTCTCGTGCGGGTCACGGAAGATCTCCCACATGTGCGGAATCATCACCTCGCGGCAGACCTCGAAGCGGTCGCCCAGCAAGCCGCCGTCCCAGGTCACGTCATCGAGGTCGGGCAGATAAAACAGCGCATGAGGCGACCGCGTCGTGTCGATGAGAGCATTCTCGCCAGCATCGGCGAGTGGGGCAAGGGCCAGCAGGCCGAAAAAGAGGCGTAGATTCATGATAAAGCGGAACGAGTTACGGGTGGACGGTGGCCTCCGGACGCCGTCGTATGCGGCAGCACGACACGGCAGTCCACCTCGAGGCCAGTCTGAACCAGGGGATCGATCCAACGGACCGCGAAAGGCGCGAAGAGTCGCGAAACCAAACCCTCAAAACCAAACACTCTTCTACCGGCTACGCTCGAGTTCTGTTTCATTGCCTCTATCTTCGCGCCCCTTCGCGTGTTTCGCGGTTTATTGAGCTTCTTGGACAAGGTCGATGTAACCGGTAAACCGATACATCCCCGCCGGCGCCGTGCAGCGCACGAAGCCCGGCTCCGTCGCCTCGATCGCCAATCCGTCGGTTTCCACCGACGCCGGATCACTCGTGGGAATGAACACCGCCGCACGGGTATTCGCCGGCACCGTCACGTCCCAGGTGAGCCGATCGCCGTCGCGGCGCCAATGACTGCTGATCGCGCCGTGCATCGTCCCCTGCCGCGCCCGCGCCCAGTCGAGCCCGGCGCCGAGATGCGGTCGGAGCACGAAATGGTCGTAACCCGGATGCGCCGGATCGAGTTCGATGCCGGCCACATGCCGGAACAACCACTCGCCCACCGAGCCCAGCGAGTAGTGGTTGAACGAATTCATGTGCGGATTGAAGAACCCGTCGGCGTGCGTCCAACCGT
The DNA here is from genome assembly GCA_965652375.1 of uncultured Opitutus sp. Taxonomy (GTDB): domain Bacteria; phylum Verrucomicrobiota; class Verrucomicrobiia; order Opitutales; family Opitutaceae; genus Actomonas. The sequence continues at coordinate 104,603 of CBFGUO010000009.1, read as the reverse complement.
TCCAGCGTTCCCAGATCGTCGTGGCACCGTGCTTGATCGGGTAGAGCCACGACGGATACGTCTCCTGCAACAGCAACCGATAGGCGACGTCGCCGTGGCCGGTGAGCGTGAGAATGGGGTTGAGAAAACTGATGCCGATGAAGCCCGTGCTGAGGTGCCAGTCGTTGTCGCGGATGAGTTCGACGAGTCGCGCCGCCGCGGCTTCACGTTCGCCATCCGGCATCAGGTCGAAGGCCAGCGCCAGGAGATAGGCCGTCTGCGTCTCCACCGTTAGCCGCCCGCCACCCGCGCAAAACTCCCCCTGAAACGCTTCGCGCACCGCGCCAGCCATCGCCCGAAAGCGGTCCGCCTCCCCTGCCCGGCCCAGCGCTGTCGCCATCTCCGCCGTCTTCGCGGCATCGCCGGCCCAATAGGCGGTGGCGAGCAGGTTCTTCATCGGCGACTGCGTGCGGAAACTGGTGTCGGTCGGGATGCACAGCCAGTCGCCGTAGTTGTTGCGCAGGTCCCGCGTGCGCAGGTGGTCGGGATTGGTGCGTTCGAGATAATCCAGCCACGCCGTCATGGCGGCCCAGGACCGCTCGACAATGCGTGTGTCACCATACACGCGCCACATCGTCCACGGCACGATCACGCCGGCATCGGCCCAGCCGGCGCCGCCGCACAGGTCGTCGAGGCCGACAAAATCCGTGTGCTCGTCGATGCGCGGGGCCACGTCCGGGAAAAGTCCCTCCGGAGTCTGCGCATCGATCACGTCGCGCATCCACTTGGTGAAGAACGCGGCCACGTCGCCGTTGCAGGTGGCGGTGCGCATGAACACCTGGGCGTCGCCCATCCACCCGAGCCGCTCGTCGCGCTGCGGACAATCGGTCGGCACGCTGAGAAAGTTGTCGCGCTGCGACCAGTGGCCGTTGAGCCACAGTCGGTTCACGCCTTCGTGCGAGCAGGCAAACTCGCCATGCATCGGCGTAGCCGAGTGCACGACGCAACCGAGCACCGCGTCGGTCCGTGGCACCGCTCCCGCCGGCAGGCCGGTGAACTCGATGTATTGGAAGCCGTGGAACGTGAAATGAGGTTCCCAAACCTCCACCCCGTCGCCGCGGCAGACATAAACGTCCGTCGCCTTCGCGCGTCGCAGGTTCTCCACATAGAGCGTGCCGTTCGGCGAGAGGCGCTCGCCGAAACGCAGTTGCACCCGCGTGCCGGCCGGCGCCTCGACCGTGAGCCGCGCCCAGCCGGCGATGTTCTGACCCAGGTCGTAGAGGTGCACGCCCGGCGCGATCTCCCGCTGCGCAACCGGCGTAAGGGTCTCGGTGATACGCACCGGCTCGCTGCGCTGCGCCACGAGTGCCGCGCGCGGTGCCGCGACCTCCTGGGCATGGAGCCAACGGCGCGCATCGAATTCCGCCGCGTCCCATCCGGGCTGCTCGCGACGCGCGTCGCAGGTTTCCCCCATCTGAAAATCGCTCTGCCGAATCGGCCCGGTGTCGCAGCTCCAGCGGCCGTCGGTGCACACCACGATACGGCCGCCGTCGGTGAGCTCGATTTCGAGCTGCGCCATGAGACTGTTCTCCAGGCTGCCATAACGGCCGCGCGTCTCCTGCCAGCCCACGTAGCCGCTCCACCAGCCGTCGCCGAGCGTGGCGGCGAGGCAGTTGCGGCCCGGGCGGAGCAGTTCCGTCACGTCGTAGGTGCGGTAATGGATGCGCGTGTGATAGTCGGTCCATTCCGGCGCGAAGAGATCGTCGCTCACGGCACGGCCATTGGCGCGCAACGCGATCAGGCCGCGCGCGCTGGCGTAGAGGGTGGCCCGGGCCACGAAACCGTTGATCTCGAACTCGCGCCGGAAACGGACTGGCGTGCCGGGATCGAGCAAACTCGGCGCGATCGCGTCGGCATCGCGTTCGATGATGGCCGGATCCGCCGCGACCCACTGTGCTTCCCAATCGCAGGCGCCGAGCAGACCCATCGTCCAGGTCGCGGGTGCCGAACGCAGGCTGACGCCGGTCTCGTCCCAGATCTCGACGTCCCACACGCAGACGTCGCGCGACCGCAGATCCACGCCGGCGTAGGCGACGTGGGCGCTGCGCGCCGACTCCACCCGGCCGCTGTCCCAACGGTCGCAACGGTCCTGACGCAGCCGATCGACCGTGCTGGCGACGCGTACCCGGTAGGCGAGCTGTCGGGCGCCGCGTCGGTCGCCGGCGAGTTCCCAGCTCAGCCGCGGCGCGGTCTCGTCGATGCCGAGCGGATCGACCAGGTATTCGCAGCGCAGGTGCCGGAGCGTGAGAGCAGACATCGGACGAACAACAGCGGAGAAATCACTCCCGGTGCGAGTCGGGTTTGATCCAGAAGATCGCCGTGGCGAACCACAGCACCATCGAGGCCGTCATGATCGGGTAATAGGTTTCGAGCGAGAGCCGGCCAAGGTAGACGAGGAGCGGCGCCAGGCCCGTGATGGCGAGGCCGAAATACGAGAGGTAACGCAGGGACGATTTCATGGCGTGATCGGGCGCGGTTCAAGGTTGCACGGCGGCGGGACGGGCGGACGGGGCGAAGCGCTGCTGCAGGAAGGCGCAGGCGGTATAAAGCAGGACGGCGAGGATCCACGCCGGCAAGACCTGCATGAAGAAGTCGGCACGGTAGTCGGCCAGCCAGCGCGGCAGCCAGGCATTTACCCCGGAGAAGGCGGGGTAGTTGTCCTTGGCAAACAGCACGAAGCAGATCCCAAAGGAACCAAACCAGCCCACCGCCGCCGGCCAGCTCGCCAGCAGCCGGCGACGCTCGGCCCAGTTGCGTTCCAGCCCCAGCCGCGGGAAGACCCAATAGTCGATGAAGATGAACGCGCCCAGCGGCATGAAGAACAAGCCGTAGTAGGCCACGATGCGATCGAGGAAGAAATTCACCGCCGGGATGCAGGCCGTGATGATCATGATCACGCCGGCAAAGAGCGTCACGCGCCAGCGGCTCCAGTTGGGCGTGGCGGTCTGCAAGGCCAGACCGGCGCGGTAGAGCGTGGGGTTGGCGGTCGTCCAGCCGGCCAGCACCACGGCGACGAGTCCGGCCCAGCCGGCGCCGAGCCAGGCAATGTTGCCGGGGTTGACATTGGGCTGTTCCACGCCGGCCGCACGCTGCGTCATGATGAAGGCGGCGCAGAGGATGCCCGACGCGATCCAGGCAATGTAGTGCCCGATGAACATGCCGAAGGCCGAGGCGAAACCGTAGTACCACTTGCGGGCGAAACGGAAGATCGTCACGTCGCCCATGCCCATGTGCTGCGACACATTGCAAAGCCAAGCCAGGCCGACGCAGCTCCAGAAGCCGTACTTGGATTCCCCTTGGAAGGGCACGCCGGTCCAGATCTTCGTCTGTGCAATGTGCCAGAAATCACCCAGGCTCGTCATGCCCAGCATCGGCAGGCTCACCAGCGCACCGGCGACGAAGATGAACGGCATCCACGGCGCGCAGACTTTGGAGAAATGGGCGATGCGATCGAAACCCAGCACCGCCAGCACCGCGATCACGGCCCCCACGCCCGTGGCGACGACGATCCAGGGGAAGCTCGGCCAGTATTCGCCCGCCGTGTAGTTCGGACTCTCGATCCCCAGCGGATGCGTGATGGCCGTCGTCGACACATTGACCATCGCCCCTGCCAACAGGCAGAGCACCACCGCAAACGCCGCCGAATACAGCACCGTGAGATAGGGCCCGGCGATCTTGCGAATCTGCCAGTAGACCGTGAGGCGCTCACGCACCGCAATGGGCGCGCACATGAGCGCCCAGCTCAGCACGGCCAGAATGTTGCCCACCAACAGCCCGACCAGGGCATCGAAGGCCGATACGCCGTGCGCCACCAGCAGCGGACCGAGCACGAACTCGGTGCCTGCCACGTGCTCGCCGGCAAACATGGCAATGAAGGTCTTCCCGCCGTGTAGTTTGTTTTTGGCGACGGGTTCACGTTCGAATTCGTTCAGCGCATCGAGGCGCTCAACCAGGGTTGGGGGCGTGGGGCTGGGGTCGGCGGACATGGGATTAAAAAAACGGGAAAAGGGATTCGCTCACTCGGCAAGCACCTGGCGCACCGCGGCCCGCCAGCCGGCGAGCAGGCGGTCGACCTCGGCCGCCGGGCGACGCGGCTGAAACACCGTGGCCGCCGCGGCGCCCGAGTCGCGGAAGGATGTAATCGGACGGTCGGGCTCCGCACCGGCGCGGCCGGCCAACACCGCGCCCAGCGCGGAACACTCGGCGACCGCGGCCACCCGCAACTCGACGCCGGTCACATCGGCGGTGAATTGCATGAGAAACGCACTGGCAGTCGGGCCGCCATCGGCCGCCACCGCGACGAGTTCCCCCCCGGCCTTTTCGCGCATGGCATCGAGCGCCTCGCGTATCTGGTAGGCGATTGACTCGAAGGCGGCGCGCGCCACGTGCCGTTTGTCGCTGTGGCTGCTCAAACCCGTGATCGCCGCCCGCGCCCGCGGCGCCCAATGCGGCAGGCCTAGACCGGTAAAGGCCGGCACGAGAGACACGCCACCGTTGTGTGGCAACTCGGCCGCCCAGGCCTCGAGTTCCTTCACCGTCGCGGCGAGCCCGAGCTGGTCGCGCAGCCAGGTGAGCGTGGAGGCGGAGGACACGATCACACCTTCGTAGGCGTAGGTGGTCTCGCCGTTGAGCGTCCAGGCCAGCGTGGTGAGCACGCCGTGCCCCGACCGGCGCGGCTCGCGGCCGATGTTGAGCAGGAGGGATGAGCCGGTGCCAAACGTCGCCTTGGCACTGCCCGGCGTGACGCAACCCTGCGCCAACAGGGCCGCCTGCGAGTCACCCATCACGCCGCGGATCGGCAGCGCGCGCGGCCAGCGTCCGTCGAGCGTGGTCGTGCCAAAATCGGCCGAGCTGTCGCGCACTTCGGCGAGCGCCGCGAGCGGCACCTGCCAGAGCGCGCAGAGCTCCGCGTCCCAGACGCGGCGACCGATGTCGAAGAGCAGGGTGCGGCAGGCGTTGGTGCCGTCGGTCGCAAACACACCGCCGCCGGTCAGGCGATGGATGAGGTAGGTGTCCATCGTGCCGACCAGCGCCGAACCGTCGCGCAACCGGGCGGCAAGTTCGGGCCGGTTCTCCATCAGCCATTGCAGCTTCGACCCGGAAAAATACGGATCGATCTTCAGGCCGGTGCGGGTGCGCACGAGGTCCTCGTCGCCCGCGGCGATATGCGCCGTGCAGATCGCGTCGCCGCGGCGGCATTGCCAGACGAGGGCGCGATGCAGCGGACGTCCGCTGGCGCGATCGAAAACGAGGATGGTTTCCCGTTGATTCGTGAGACTGAGCGACGCGACTTCCGCCCAGCGGTCCGCGTGACGGGCGGCGAGCGCGTCGAGCACGGCCACCGTGTTGCCCCAGATCTCCTCGGCATCGTGCTCCACCCAACCCGGTTGCGGGTAGTGCTGCGCGTGCTCCCGCGTCTCCCGGTCAAGCACGCGACCGTCGGCGTCGAAGAGCAGGGCCTTGGTCGCCGAGGTGCTTTGGTCGAGGGCAAGAAAGAGCATGGGCGAACGTGGAGGAAAGTTTACCCGATCGCTGGCGCCAGCAAGGCCCGGGCGCTGTCGCGCAGCTCTTCCATCGAGATGCCATAGTGGCGGAAAATGTCGGCCTGGGCGCCCGTCACCGTATCCTCGTCGGGCACGCCGACCATGCGGAACGGCACCGTCACGCCGGTTTGCAGCAACGTCGAGGCCACGGCCTCGCCGAGCCCGCCGTGCACGGAGTGTTCCTCGACCGTGATCACGGCGCGGCACTCGCGGCCGGCGGCGAGTACGGCGGCGGTATCGAGCGGTTTGAGGGTCGGCACACTGAGGACGCGCGCCGCGATGCCTTCGGCCGCCAGGGCCGCCGCGGCGAGCAACGCGTGCACCACCGTCTCGCCGCTGGCGAGAAAGGCGACATCGTTGCCGGCGCGCAGCGTGAGCGCGCGGCCGGCGGCAAGATCGGGCTCGGTGGCGTGCAGGTCGAACATGGCGGCCTTGCCGAAGCGCAGATAAACCGGCCGGTCGGCCGCGGCGGCGAATCGCACCGCGGCGCGGGTCTCGGCGTTGTCGGCCGGCGCGATGATCGTGATGTTGTGGATCGCGCGCAGGGCGGCGAAGTCGTGCAACGAATGGTGGGTGCTGCCGAGCGCGCCGTAGCTCACGCCGGCGCTGATGCCGACGACGACGGCGGGCGCGTTGGAGTAACAGATGTCGTTCTTGATCTGCTCCAGCGCTCGCGCGGTGAGGAAGCAGGCGGGCGAAACGCCGAAGGCCTTTTTGCCGCTGAGCGCCAGACCGGTAGTGATGCCGACGAGGTTTTGCTCGGCAATGCCGACCTCGACGATCTGTGCCGGCAGGGCCTGCCCGAAGGGGCCGAGTTTGCCCGAGCCGCGCGAGTCGCTGGTGACGGCAACAATGTTGCGGTTGGCGGCGGCGAGCTCCTGCAGGGTGTCGGCAAAGACCTCCAGATTGGCGCGGCCTTTGCGCAGGCCGAGGTGTTGCAGCATTCCCTGCGCGGCCGATGAAAACATCGAAGGCGCGGGAGCGCTCATGCGGATGCCTCCGCGGGTTGGCCGCTCAGGGCGAGTTCGGCGGCATGGAGTTCGGCCAGCGCCTGTTCGAGCTGTTCGGCGGACGGCACGCCGTGGTGCCACTTGCCCACGTTTTCCATAAAACTGATCCCCTTCCCCTTCACCGTTTCGGCGATCACGCACAGGGGCTGTCCGGCCGGCGGCGGCGTGGAAAGCGCGGCGGTGAGCGCGGCGTAGTCGTGGCCATCGACGGTGCGCACGTGCCAGCCAAAGGCCTGCCATTTGTCGGCCAGCGGCTCGTTGGACATGACGTCGCGGGTGGCGCCGGTGATCTGCAGGCGGTTGTGGTCGATGATGGCGACCAGGCGATCAAGGCGGTAATGGGAGGCCGCCTGCGCGGCCTCCCAGTTGGAACCTTCGGCCAGTTCGCCGTCGCCCATGAGGGTGAAGACGCGCAGCGGTGCTTCATCCATGCGGGCGGCGAGGGCCATGCCCACTGCAACGGGCAGACCGTGGCCGAGGGCTCCGGTGTTGACCTCAATACCCCTGACTTTGCGGGTCGGGTGACCCACATAAGGTGACTGGTAGTGGCAGACCGTCGCGAGGTCGGCCTCATCAAAATAGCCACAGTCGGCCAGTACCGTGTAAAGCGCTTCGACGCAATGACCCTTGCTCTGCACGTAACGGTCCCGCGCCGGATCGTCGACCGTCGCGGGCGAGACGCGCAGGATGCGCCGGTAGAGCACCTGCAGAATGTCGAGGCATGAAAGCCCGCCGCCGGTGTGGCCGGCCCCGGCTTCGACGATGAGATGCAGGAGGCGGCGGCGCAGATCGAGCGCGCGCAGCTCCAGCTCGCGGTCGGTCATCGTTTCAGGCATCGGGAGCCTCATGGTGGTGGACCTCCCAGCCGAGGTAGCGGCTGAAGGCCTCCGCCAACACGCTCGCGGTGCGCGAGGCGTTCATGACGACGTGATGTTCAAAGCCGTTTTCACAGACATGGCGCATGAGCTTCTGCAGCTTCGGCACCTGCGCGACGGCCCGGTTGCCGAAGGTGGCCAGCGGGTCGTTGGTGAGTTCGCCTTCGCCCACGTAGGCACGGATGCGGCCGCTCGTATCATCGGTGGTGATACGGCCGAAGGTGAGCGGCGAGGCCGGGGTGCGGCCGTCGAGCGCGCCCCAGGTGTTTTCGACGCCGAGGGTGGAGCCGAGGATGGGCGCGTTGGCGACCTTGATGTCGGGCAGGAAGGACTTCGCCCAGTTGCCGCAGTGAAAGAGGACGCACTTGTCGGGATCGTCGCCGTAGTTGTTGTTCCAGTCGACCAGCGCACTGGGGGTGCCGGAGGCCAGCTGCATGGCATACATGGTCAGCACCCCGGTCACGTCCACCTCGCAGGCGCTCGGGCTCATCGCCTCGCTCATCATGCTCATGGAGGTGCAGACGTTGCAGCCATGGTTGGCCTGCACGGAGGTCCAGCACTGGAGGGCGGTGGCGTCGAGATGATGGGTGGCGACGAACTCGTCGAGCACCACGCCGAGGCGGGCCATCTGCACGAGCTTGGCGGGCGGTACGGCGCTGGTGTTGGCGTAGGCCTTGATCTCGGCGATCTTGGTCGTGAGCCGGGCGTCGTCCTCGGCGATCTTGGCCGCCGCGCCGAGGATTTCGGAGAGATCGATCGTGGTGACCGAAACGCCGGCCCGCTCGAGGATCTTTTCGGAATAGCGCACGGTGTTGAACGCACCCGGGCGGGCGCCGACCGCGCCGATGCGCGCGCCGCGCACGCCGCGCACGACGCGGCAGACGGCGAGAAAATGGGTCAGGTCGGCGCGGAAGCTGGGCGTGTCCGGTCGCACGACGTGCTCGGTCGTAAGGGAAAAGGGGATACCGGCCTGGCGCAGGTTGTTGCACACCGAAATCTTCCCGCACCAGGAATCGCGGCGGCGGATGACGTCGAGTTTGTCGAGATCGTCGGGATAGCCCTGCACAAGCACCGGAACGTTGAGTCCGGCCAGCTTCAGGGTATCGGCCACGCCCTTTTCGTCACCGAAGTTGGGCAACACCACCAGCACGCCCGTGATGCGGTCGCGTTCCCGCCGGAAAAGCTCCGCGCATTTGCGGGCGTCCGCATGGGTCTCCACCCCGCCGAGCTTGGTCTCGGTGTCGGCGAGCATGACGCCCTCGATGCCCAGCTCGCCGAACAGGCGCTCGATGTCGGCCCGCGCGTCGGGTACGAGGCGATCGGGAAAGAAATCCCGGTTGCCAAATATTACGCCAAGGACGGGTGCGGAAGGGGACATGGGACGAGAGCGCAGGCGGCGCGCCGGTGCTCGGAGTCCAGCCGAGGGAGGCATGCCGGGAAATGAAGGGGAAATGGATTTCGAGCGGGGTGGACGATTGACTCGTGAGACCAGATTAAGTTATCTTCCGCGGCGTTTCTTCCGCCTTTACCCCAAATACCTCCGGTATTCTAACGATGGTGCAATTCGACCCCAAACGCCCCGACTTCTCCCCCTACGGTTTCACCTGCGTGCGCTGGAGTCCGTCGCCCATGCCGCGGCCCGATCATCACAACGAAATCGAGCTCAACATGCTGCAGAGCGGATCGGTCACCTACCTGCTCGGCGGCAGCAAGGTGCGGGTGGAAGCCGGTCACCTGAGCGCCTTCTGGGCGGCGATCCCGCACCAGATCATCGATTACGCGCGGGGCACCGAATACTTCGTGGCGACGATCCCGCTGTCGTGGTTCATCCAGTGCGAGTTGCCCGAGCGCCTCACCATTCCGCTGATGCGCGGAGAAATCGTGAGTGAAACGACCGCGGAGCGCGCCGCCTTCGACCTCGCCATGTTCGGGCAATGGCAACACGACCTCGAGGCCAGCGGCAACGAGGCGCGCGACATCGTCATGCTGGAAATGGAGGCGCGCCTGCGCCGCCTGGCGGTCGGCCTTCCCATCCCCTCCGACACCAAGCACCGCCACAGTCGCCTCTCCCTCCAGGCCGGCGGCCTGAACAAAGTGGAACAGATGGCGTGCATCGTGGCCCAGCGCTACACCGAACAGCTGTCGGTCAGCGAGATCAGCAAGGAGGTCGGGCTGCATCCCAACTACGCCATGAACCTCTTCAAAAAGGCCTTCGGCACGACGCTCATCGACTATCTCACCCACCACCGCGTCTCGCATGCGCAACGGCTGCTGGCCACGACGGACGAGAAGATCGTCGAGATCGCCTTCAGCTCCGGCTTCAACTCGGTTAGCCGCTTCAACGAAGCCTTCCGCCGCGCCTGCGGCTGCACCCCCCGCGAATACCGCGCCGAACACGAGTTCTCCGAAACCGACCGCGACCGGGAGTGAGCGAAGGGCCGGAGGCCCCAATCTTTCTCTTTCTCTTTATCTTTATCTTTCTCCCCGTCGCGCGGAGGGCGGTCGAATTCCGGTCAGAGGGGAGAAAGATAAAGAGAAAGAGGAAAGAAGCAGGAAGGCGAAGGTCCAACCCCCCTTCACCGCCCCGCCGGTCCCGCCGCTTCCCGCACCGCTTCGTCGACCATCGGCCCGTTGTTCTCCCACACGTTGCCCGGGCCGTTGGCGTTCTTGATGAACTTCTCCCGCGGCGCCCAATTGTCGCGCACGGTCGTGAAGGACGACCCTTCATCCAGGTAAACGAAACCCCAGTGCTCCGGATCGTGCACCCACGGCCACAGGACCGGCTCCTCGATCACATTGCGCTCCACCACCGAGCCCGGCTGGGCGCCCACCAGGTAGATGCCGGCGGTGTCGGTGTTGCGCGTCGCGAAACGATGGATACGGTTCGCCACCACCCGATTGTTGGCCAGCGCGCTGGGCGTGCGGCTCCAGCCCCAGCCCACGCTGATCCCCGTGTAGGAGGTGCTCACGATCTCGTTGTACGCAATGGTCATATCGCGGGCGAAACCCACGCTGATTCCCACCCCGCCCCAGTCTTCGTTGGCCGTGTCCTCGATGCGGTTGCCCGCGATCTCCACCCGCGCCACCAGCTTGCGCTCGTCGAGCGGCCGGTACGGCAGATGCACCTCGCCCGCCGCGTCACCGTAGTAGCCGGCCTGAATGCCGTTCCCGCCCAAATCAAAAAACCGGCAGTCCGCCACCACCACATCCTGCACCGCGTGCCGGAGGTCCAGCCCCGCCATCGCACCATGCGCAAACCGGCAGCCGCGCCAACGAACCTGCTGCGCGCCCGCCGCCACCACCAGCGCCGGCGGACGTCCCACCCAGGCCTGGTTGTCGAGACTGCGCCAATCCGGCGTGCCCTTGGGCCGCAGCTTGTAGGCCTCGGTCATATACATCGTCGCCTGGTGGGGAACATGTCCCGCCAGCGACGGACGCAGCCAACCGCCGTGGGCAAAGGCCAACCCCTCGAAACTCACGTGACGGATCGGATTGTCCGGCGAACCCGCCACCTCCAGCACCGTCTCCAGCGCCGGCACGATCACCTCGGCCGTCGTGAGATCCTCGCCCTCCCGCGGCCAGTAGTGGACCCGCCCGGCGCGACGATCCAACCACCACTCGCCCGGCCCGCTGAGATACTCGGGGGCATTGGTGAAAAAGAAGGCCGAGTTGCGCTCGGGTTTTTCCGGATTCACCACCGGCGGCGGCCACGGATGCTCGAACTGAATCCGTCCCTCCGGTTCCTGAAAAGTCACCCACGCCGCGCCGCCATCGGCCGCCACCGTGCGCAGTCGCAGGACGGCGATCTCCCACATCTGGTGAATCACCATTTCCACCTCGTCGATGTCCCGCACGCCGCCCAGTGACTCGACCGTGATCTCCGCCTCCTCCCCGGCCGGGTTCCAGGCGACGAGGCGACGCATGTCATTGGTTTCCGGATACCGTGCGCGCTCGGCCTTCACGTCGTTGACCCACAACTGCCGAAACTCCAGCGGTCGCCCGCGCCACGCGGGCACCTCCGCCGCCCACACCACCCCCGCGCGGGCATTCACCATCCGCTCCGGCAAATCACCCGCCGCCGCCACGCGCCAACCGGACACCCGCCGCCCCCCGCTCAACACCGGTGATTCTCCCGGCGCGGCCACGATCGCCAGCGGCGCCGCGACCGTCCCGCTGTCCTCCGGCCGCAGCACGATTGTCTCCGCCACCTCATGCCGCCCGCCTCGCAGAATGATACGCGCGCCCTCGGCCACCCGCGGATCCCGCGTGCGCCTCATCTCTCGCACCCGCCGCACCGCCTCGGCGAGATCGGCCAACGGCTCCTCCGGCGTGCCGACTGCGCCCTCCGTCCCGGCCGGCGCCACCCACAACTCGGCCGGCTCCGCGCCCGCGACCGGCGCCAGCAGCGACAGGACCACGGCACACAGCCCCCTTGGCATCCACGAGTAATACGAAGGGCGGCGAATGATCGATTTGGCGAACGGGGACGGGGATGGGGATGGGGACATGGACGACGTAGAACCAATCGACACGTGGCACGGACGACCGGACCTTGGCAACGCCCGGGTCCCCCTTACCCTACGATCCTGCACAAACTTGCATGATTCACGGCAGCTGTCGCTGGCCAGAAAAACTAGGATACCAGCGCGCCTGGCCCGCGTCTTCTTCCCTACCCTTCATGCGCTGTCTGCGTGCCGCCCTGCTGCTTTCTCTGGTGCTCAACCTGGCCTTGGCCGGCTATCGTTGGTTCGCGATCGAGTCGCCCGCCGCCTCGCCCCCGGCAATGCCTCCGCCGCCAACCGACTCGATTCCGACGGCGTCCCCCGCCGTCGTGGAACTCACCCTGGCGGAAGTCGGTGCCGGTCTCACCGACGATCGCCTCTCCGACCACGCCCTGGTAAAGCGCCTCCGGGCCGCCGGCGTGCCTCCCGAGGTCATGACGATCCTCCTGCGCGATCGTCTCCAACACCGCCACGCCGCCCGCTGGCAGGCCGTCGCCGACCAGGCCCTTCACTACCCCTATTGGCAGCACGCCGGTTACCTGCTTCCGCCCGAAATCATGCACGCCGTGCACGAGCTCAATCGCGAAGAGAATCTCACTCTCGCCGCCCTGCTCGGCGACGACTTCGCCGCTTCCGACGCACTGCAAACCGGCCGCGGTGCGCTCGATTTCATTTCGCCGGACAAACAAGTTGAAGTCGCCCTCACCATTCAGGACTACGACGAGCTGCGCGGCGCTATCACCTCGAGCAATCTGAACACGCTCCTGCCCGGCGATCACGCCGTCCTTAACCTCCTGCAGGACGAACTCGATGCCGACCTCGCCGGCCTGCTGACACCGGAGGAACTCTCACTCTACCACCAACGCGTAAGCCCCGCCGCCCACGAGGTGCAGCAGACCCTCCGGCGTTTCCCCGCCACCGAAGCAGAGTACCTGCAATTGCTCGCGCTTCACGACACCATCGAAGCCCGCTTCGGCTCGACCGGCTACCAGCTGCCTCGCGCCGAACGCGACGCCCGCCGCGCCGCCTGGAACGAGGCCCGTCAGACCTTCGTCGCCGCGCTGCCGCCCGAGCGCGCCGAACTCTGGGCCGTCACGCAGGAACGATCCTTCGAGCCCGTGCAACACTGGGTCTATCGCGAGGGGCTTCCCTCTCAAACCGCCGTCGACCTCGTGCGCCTCGCCCGCAACACCACGGCCCAGGCCGACGCCCTGCGCCAGGACCCCGCTCTCACCGACGCCCAACGCCAGCTCGCCCTCATCACCCTCACCGGCCAGGCCCGCCAATTCCTCGAAAAAACCCTGCCCGCCGCCCAGCTCGAAGCCTACCTCCAGTCCAACGGACGCTGGCTCAGCCGTCTGAATCCGCCCTCGCCATGAGATCGTCCGCCGCCCCATCGCACCTGCGCCTCATCGCGACCGGACTGGGTCTCACCCTCTCATTGGTCCTCAACGCCGCCCTGCTTCACCGTCCGCCTTCGCCCGGCACGCTTTCCGCACCACCCGCGGCCGCAACGCCGGCCATCGCGCCCGCCGACCCCCTGGTCGACGCCTGGGCCCGACTCGACGCCGCCGATCCCGCCGCCCTCCTGACCAACCTGCGCGCCGCGAACCTTCCCGAGTCGCTCGTACGTCAAATCGTCTGGACCAAGCTGCAGCCGCTCTCCCCTTATCGCATCACCGCCCCGGACGAAGCTTCCTACTGGCGCCGTGAAGCCGCGATGTTCGAACAACGCGTCCGCCACCAAGCCGGAACATCGGATCCGGCCTACGATGCCTACGTGGCACTTCTCGACACCGCTCCGATGGAGCTGGGCAACCCCGGCCAAACGTCCGTCAACGCCGCCATGCGGGGCTTGTCCCTCGACGCCTATCTAGCGGTCCAGCAGATCGAGCGTGACTACTTTCTTCGCCCCTATGACGGACCGACGCCCACCACCCCGGAATCCTGGGCCCGGTACACCACCGAAAATGTTCGTCAGCTCCTGACCGATCTCCAGAGCAGCCTGACTCCGGAGCAATTCCGCAACTACGCCACGCGCGGCTCAACCGCCATGCGCCAGATCTCCGAAGACCTCGCCGGTCTGCGCCTCTCCCAGACCGAATACGACTCCATCGCCCTCCTCGTCGCCACTCATCCCCACCTCAATCTCCGCGGCGACGGACGTGAACAGCTTCAGCCCCAGATCGAACCGATCCTCGGCCCCGGCCGCGTGCCTGAATTCACCCAGGCCGTCAAAGGCACCGCCGCCACCAACCGGCTCGTCGCCCGCCTCGGCCTGCCGCTCACCGCCGCCGCCACCATTGACGCCACCCGCAATGAGATCAACCAGCGCGCCCGACAACTCAAGGCCGACGCTTCGCTCGATCCAACAGCGCGCGACGCTCAACTCGCCGCCCTCGCGGCCGAGGCCCGCCAACGCGTCACCACCGCCGTCGTGTCTGCGGAAAACTACGACGCCTACTACGAATACCAGGGCGGCTGGATTCTCGAAATCACCGGCACGCCACCGCCCGTCCCCTAATTCAATCGTTCTCCAGATTTTTTCCCTGTCCGCCGGAGCTTCAGCGAAGGCGGAGACCGCCCGCAGCCTTCTACGATTTCGCTGAAACTTCTCTGAACCCACGCCGCCTTCACCGCGTCCAACCGCTGTCCCTTTCCCTCACGCGAGCTGGCCCGAGCGTGTCGCCCCCTTCGATTCCCCCCCCTGCGCCCCGCCATGCTCCGCCTCGTAATCATCGCCTCGCTCGCCGCCAACGCTGCCCTTGGGTTCTTATGGTGGCGTCAACACACCGCTCCGCCGCTGCCCTCGGCGGATGATCCCGCCGCGTCCGTTCCTGTCGAGGCGTCGTCCCCACTGCCGCCCCCCGAGCCCATCACCGGTGCCGCCATCGGCCCCTTCCTGACCGATCCGGATCTTTCCGATGCCGACCTGGTTGCCCGCCTGCGCCACGCCAACGTGCCGGCCGACGTCATTCGCCAGATCATTCGCCGCCGCGTCCACGCCCGCTACGCCGACCGCTGGTGGGCGCTCGTCGACGAGGCCCGCCAAACGCCCTACTGGGCTGCATCGCGCGGCATGCCCGCCGACCTCCGGCGCCAGATTCAGGCCCTCGTGCGCGAAGAGCGCCTCGAAATGCTGGCCCTGCTGGGCGATGACGCCTTCGCACCCGGTGAACTCGAGTTCCAGCACGTGGGGGCCGTTCTCGACTTCCTGCCCATGGCCAAGCGCAACGAAGTCGGCCAGTTGATCAACGACTACGCCGAACTGCAGATGGATGTCCTGGACGAATCCCGCGGCATCTTCACCCCGAACGATCGCGAGATCATGACCTATCTCGCCGCGGAGCGGGACCGGGAGCTGGCCGCGCTGCTCACGCCCGAGGAGTACGCCCAGTTTCAAACCCGCGGAAGCTACGCCGCCGCCGAGTTGCAGCAGCGGATCATGCACTTCCCCGCCACCGAAGACGAATACCTGCGACTCTTCGAACTCTACAACGAAGCCATTCCCCCGTCGCCGGGCATGTTCAGCGACATGGCCTTCACCAGCGCGGATCGCCGGGCCCGCGCCGAAAGCTGGAACGATCTCGTCAAACGCTTCGCCCCCGAACTGCCCGCGGAACGCGCCGCGCTTTGGACCGATACCACCGATCCCCAGTTCGCCATGCTTCAGCGCGTCGTGAATCAGCAGAACCTCGATAGCGGCGTCACCTTCGACCTGTTGCGCCTCGGCCGCCAAATCGAGGAGCAGCAGCGGGCAATCTATACGACCGACGGCATGACCCCGGCCCAACGCACCCTGGAGCTGAGCAACCTCGTCAACCGCGCCGAACAGACGATGGAACAGCTGCTGCCCACGCCCGAAGCTCGAACCGCTTTCCAGCAGACCATGCCGGGACGGCGCATCGAGATGATCAAACGTCAACTTTCCCGCCCCCGTCCATGAGTTCCGCCACCCCGTCCCCCCGCCGTTCCCGCAGCGTCTTCGCTCCTGCAGTTCTGGGCCTCTCCGTGCTGGCCAACCTCGCCCTCCTGGCCGGCCTGCGCCCCTCGACCGCCACCCCGGCGGCCGACGCGGCCATCTTCGCCACAAACGAGGGCGCCGCCCGACCTGCTTCCGCGGCCAACCATTCCACCGCGACCAAGCCGTCCGTCACCACCGCACCGAGTCCTGCCACCGACCTGTGGAGGCCGCTCGAAACCGAAGACCTGGAACAATTCATTGCCCGCCTCCGCGCCGCCGGCTTCGACGAGGAACTCGTCCGCGCGATTGTTTGGGACCGTATCAGCCGCACGACCAATGAAGACGCCACCGCCCTCGAGGAGGCGCCGTACTGGCGGCGAATCGCGGTTCGCAACGAATCATCCCAGCGCCGTCGGGCGGAATATCAGGCCGGCGAGATCCCCGCAGACATTGCCCTCTTCGAAGCCCTGTTCGGCGAAAAACCGAACCACGGCTTCAGCCCCGACGCCGCCGAGATTTCACGCGCCCGCGACGGTCTGTCGCCGAAGACTCGCGATCTCGTCGACGAACTCCGGCGCCAGCGCGATGCCGCCATCGGGCCCAACCGCGGCGGCCGCTACGTCAACGGCGAACCCGACGAAGCCACCCGCGCCAAGCTGGAACGTCAGCACGAAGCGAACCTGCAGTTCGATGCCGCCCTCCGCGCCCAACTCAGCCCGGCCGACTACGAAAGCTACCTGCGCAACGCGAGTGAGACCGCCCAGGCCCTCCGCTCCCGTTCCGGAATGCTGCAGCTCACCCAGGCCGAGTTCGACACGCTGCTGGCCACCTTCGGACCCGCGGCCGACCTCCGCGCCCAGCTCGAGTCCCACGCCTCCGACCTCACCGCTGCGCTGGGCGAGGACCGCTTTGCCGAATTCAGCCAGGCGCTCAGCGGCGATTTCCAGACCAACCGCGTCGTCGAACGCCTCGGCCTCCCCGCCAGCACCGCCATCGCGTTGCAGGGCATTCGCGACGACACCCTGGAGCGCAGCCGCGCCCTCGGCCGTGATCGCAGCCTCAACCGTGAGGAGCAGCAGGCCCAGCGCCTCGCGCTCGGCGAAGAAGCCCGCCAGCGCCTCGCCGCCACCCTCCCCCCTGAAGGCCTCGAGCTCTACCTCGAGCACGCCGGCCAATGGATGGGCAGCCTGCAGCCTCCCCCCGCGCCTCCTCCCGGTCCCTGACCGTCGCTCTTTCTCTTTCTTTCCTTGTCCGCCGAAGCTTCAGCGAAGGTGGATCTTTCTCTTTATCCTCACCGCCCGAACCGCCGCAACGAAACCAGAACCCGCCATCTCTCCCACCCGTCGCCCCCTTCGTCGCCAACGCCGCCCTGCTCGCCGCCGTCCTCGTCGGCACCGATCAATCGGCACCCGCGGAACCGACGGCCAGCGGCCTCGAATCGGCCGTACCTCCTGCGGTGGACTCCGCCTTCGACTCGGTCGCTTCCCTGTGGACGCGATTGGACCACGATGATCCGGCCGAGCACGCCGCTCGTCTGCGCACCGCGGGTTTCGATGAAGCGACCGTGCGCGCCCTGGTCTGGGAAAGGATGCGACCGCCCGCGCCGGCCGAATCCGCGGAAGTCCGCGACGCTCCCTACTGGCGCAGGTCTGCCATCCTGCTCGAGGTCGGGGAACGCCAGGCCGCCGCCCGCAAAGCAGGAAGGACCTCACCCGAAGTCGCCGCCTTCACCGCGATCTTTGGTGAAAAGCCCTCGGATCCCCGCTTCGAGCCCGATGGTCTTTCGGTGCGCAACGCCATGCGACGTACCCCCGCCCAGGTTGCACAGGTCGTGCAGGAGTTGCACCGCATCCGACGGGAGGACATTCCGCAGTCCAGGGGCAAGCGATACGTCAACGGCCAACCCGATGCCGCCACCGTCGCCAAGCTCAATCAGCGGGAGCAGGCTCAGGTCAGCTTCGAGGCCGGGCTGCGCGACCGCCTGAGTGACGAAGAGTATGCCGCCTACCTGCTCTACGAGAGCCCCGCCGCCCACTTTCTGCGCCACAACGTGAACGGCCTCAACCTCACCCAAGCCGAATTCGACACCGTCGTCGTGCACATGGCGGACAGCCGGAGTTTCCGTCGTGACCTGCCGAACCACGCGGCCGAACTGACCACCGCCCTCGGCGAACAACGTTATGCCGAACTCGTGCAGGCCGCGACCGGCAACGAGCGCGCCAATTTCATCATCGAACGTCTCGGATTACCCTTTTCCGCCGCGATGACGCTTCAGGCGATCCAGGATGACGTGTCCGCCCGCAGCAGCGCCATTGGCCGGGACCGCAGTCTTTCCCGGGACGAACGCCTGCCCCACCTCGCCGCCCTTGCGGTGGAGACCCGTGAACGCATCGCCGCTGTTTTGCCGCCCGAAGGTGTCGAGCTCTACCTCACCCACGCCGCCGAGTGGATGAACACCCTCCGCGCCGCTGAAGCCCGTCTCGAGCCCGGTCCCTGACCATTCGCCCACACGCGCTGCCACGATTTGCTGTTCAGGGCAGCCCGCGCCGCGCAGGTAAACGGAAGGACCTTCAGCGCCGAAAGAAAGAGTCGTCGAGCTGTAGCAACGTAGCGGCGGCTTCAGCCGCCGGCTCTGCGTATCCCCGCCGGAAAACTTCCTGACGTTCCGCCGGTCCGCTCAGGGAAAACCAACCACCTCGCCCCTACGATCCCGGCACAAGTTTTTTGAACCTCGGGAGTCACATCACGTCTCACGTGATACGCTCTTCCCTCGCGCAATCTGGCCGCGCGTTCCGTTCACCGTCGATACGATCGCCTCATGCCTCGTCCAGATCTGCTGCTCCGCTTGCTTGTCCTGCTGCTCTGCGCCGCCAACGCCCGCGCAACCTCCCTGACTTGGACTCCTCCTGCCAGCGGCACGCCGGTTCCGATTCAACTCCAGCAACGCTATCGCGAACCACCGGCGCTTAGTCCCGTGGCCATCTACCTCACGGGTCTGCCCTTCCCGCGCACCGGCACCGTCGACGACGAAACGCTCGTCGCCGCCCTCCGACGCGACGGCTTCCGGGTCGCCATTGCCGATTTCTCCGGCCAATCCTACGCTTCCATCGCCGACTTCGTGCCCACCCTGGTCGCCCTACGCGCCGACCTGCAGTCCGGCCGACTCGACCTCGGCGAACGCATCGATTCCAGCCGCATCTTTCTGGTGCCCGCCGGCTGCCGCCTGCTGACCGATGTGGTCTTCTATGAGGCACCCGACCGCACGCTGGCCCTCGACCTGATCCACCCGGCCGACCCCGTCATGCCGGTCGGCACCGTGCTGGAGTTCTCCTGCGACAATGCCCGACGCATGAGCAATTTCTCGCTCGATTACTGCACCGACACGCTCCTGCCCGTCGCCGCGCTCGCGGGTTTCGCCGCCGCGATGGCCGACCACCCGGTCGACCCGCCCTACCAGGGCCTCGATCCCATGCCCGAAAGCGGCTACCGTGCCGCCGCCGCGGCCCAGTCGCTGCGCGCGATCACCGCCGCGCTGAACCTGCCGCTCAACGACCGCATCGTCTCCGCCGGCTTTTCCCGCGGCAGCGGCATGGCGCTGCTCCTGGCCACCACGGGCCACCTCGACACCTTCACCGATCACGGCGTCGCCCGCGGCCCTTCCGCCGCCGTGCAGGGCGCCATCATCATGTCGGGCCGCTTCACCTACCTCGATCTGCTGGCCGACGATCCCATGATTCCCCGTTACGAAAACGCCTGGGGACCCCGTGAAAGCGCGGCGCGAATCTGGCGCGGGGCCGGCGCCCTCGACTATCTCGATCCCACCGCGCCGCCTCCGCCGCTCTTCCTGACCATCACTCCCGACGAGTCGCCCCACGCGCTGCACCAAATGCAGGTACTGCGTAAGCACCTGAAACAGGCCGAGCTCCCCTTCGTCTTTCATCCCGAGGCTGCACACCGCGGCCACAAAATGCCGATCGATCCCGCCGTCACCACCGCGCTGATTCAATACCTGCGCGAGCGGCTCGAGCCCTGATTTCACTTTCTCCTCCATGAACCTCCGCCTCGCGTTCCTCGCGACCAGCCTGATCACGCCCGCCGCCCTGCTGTCCGCCGCTGGCCCGGCGCTCCCCGAAATCAAACTCCCCGCCATCGACACTTCCCCACCGGTCGTGCAAAGCGACCGCTTCGCCGATCTCTTCCGCCCCGCCCAAACCGAGATCGCCACGCTGTCGCCCGACGGACGGCACCTCGCGTATTCCGTGCGCGAAGGTGACAAGCTGTCCGTCCTCGTCGTCGCCACCGACCAACTCGATGTCGCCCTGGCCAAGGTTGCCGTCGTCGACGACGCCACCGCCACGCCTCGCTTTGGCCGCAACGGCGAGAGCGTGCCCGCGCGCATCAACTGGCTGCGCTGGGTCGACAACGAGCGCGTTGTCGTCGAGACCAACGGCCAGGCCGCCGTCAGCGGCACATCGAGCCTGCCGGGCATCATCCTGACCTTCAAAGCCGACGGCTCCGACGCCCGCGTCGTTCTCACCGCCCGCGACGTGCCGGAACTCGTCACCGCCGCCGCCTCCGATCCCGCTTTCTCCGTTGCCCGTGATCGCAGCATGCTCACGCCCACGGTCGACGATCCCTACTACAACCAAGGCGGTACCGCCGCCCAACGCGCCGCTGCACGTGAGGAGGATCCCACCGTCGATGGCGGACTCTTCACCGCCGGGGACCGCTTCAACCTTTCCATCGGCCAGGACTCCGACGTCGTCGACCCCGACACCGGGTTCGGCACCGCTCCGCGCACGCCGTCGATCTACGATCTCAATCGCGTCGATCCCGGCCACGTGCTCGTACGCACCGCCAGCAGTGCGCTGCACGCGCTCTACGATCTGGATCCGGTGACCAGCAAGGTCGAACCCATCGCGACCTACCCGATCGACGCCGACCGCCTGCAGCTGCTCGACCAGCAGGGCGTGCCGCGTATCAGCGCTCCCGCTACGACCAACTTCGCCTTTCCGCATCGTCTGGCGGTCGACCGTGGCGCCGGTTTCCGCAACGACGATTCGCTCGCCGCCATGGCCGGTCTGCCCGAGGGCGCCTTCGACAGCACCCCGGCCACCTTCTTCACCGAACGCGCCATCCCGATCGGCTTCGCGGAAAATCCCGCCCTGCTCTACTACGCGTCCAACATCGGTCGCGACCGGTTCGGCATCTACGCCCTCGACCTCGCCGCCGGCGCCCGCACCGAGTTTGCCATCGAGCATCCGACGCTCGACCTCATCCCCCGCCCGGTCGACGCCTTCCTGCCGCCCGGCACGCTCGTCTTCGACCGCTACACCCGGGCCCTCAAGGGCGTGCGCCTGCTCGATCGCCAGCGCAGCACGCTTTGGCTCGATCCCTTGCTCAAGGCCGTGCAGGCCGCCCTCGAAAAGGGCCTGCCGGGCCGCAACATCGAGATCCTCGAGTGGGACCAGGCCGGTCAGAAGCTGCTGGTCTTCGCCAACTCCGTGGCCAGCGCCGGACGGTTCTACCTGTTCGACCGTGCGACCGGAAAACTGGCCGAGTTTGGCCAGTGCGCGCCCTGGCTCAACGAACTCGCCACCAATCGCGTCGTCACCTTCACCGTCGAGGCCAACGGCCACGACATCGATTGCCAGCTTACCCTGCCGCAGGACCCGCGCGTGATGCCGGCTCCGTTCGTGGTGATCTGCCCGCCGGAACCCTGGGAACGCCTCTCCCCCGACTTCCAGCCCGAAGTGCAGGCGCTCGCCCGCATGGGCTTCGGGGTCGTGCAACTCGCCGCCCGCGGTGCCTGGGGCCACGGCGTGAGAGCCCGCGAAGCGATCCACGAGGGCTATGACGCCGCCCAGGTCGCCGATCTGCTCAGCGTGATCGACCAGGTGGGCCGCGCCTTCAACCTCAACACCAAACGGGTCGGTCTCGTCGGCTCCGGGTGGGGCGGCTACGTGGCCCTGCGCGCCGCCGCCCAGCATCCGGATCGGTTCCGCTGCGCCGTCACGCTCGAGCCCCCCATCGACCTCGGTACCTGGTTGCGCCGCGAGGATTGGGAATCCCGCAAACCGCACAGCCAGCTCGTGCGCTCCTACTACGGCCCGAAGGAACTGCTCGCGGCCAGGCAACTGCTCGCCGACGCCAAATCCCTCACCGTGCCCTGCCTGATCCTCGCCTACTCCGGCGCCGACGAAGCCTCCTGGCGCCGCTCCACCTACATCGCGGCCAAGAACTTCGCCCGCTCCCTTCGCGACACCAGCCCGGAGTCGGAGTTCGAAGACTTGAGCGAGGACTTCGCCCGCGCCCTCCCGCTCGCCCGCTCCACCGTCTACGCGCGCATCGAGGACTTCATCAACACCCACGTCTACAACTTCGGCGTCGAAATCGGCGAAGCCGTCGAAGTGAAGGACGAACAACTGAAACAGAATTAACCACGAAAAACACGAACCACACGAAAACACAAAGAGGTGGAGTCCCACCTTTCGTGTATTTCGTGTCATTCGTGGTTCCTCCCTCCTGCTCCCTGCCCCCTGCTCCTTTATCCCTGCTCCCTCCCTCCTTGCTCCCATGGATCTCACCCGTCGCCACTTTATCACTACATCCGCCACCGCCCTGGCCGCCGCCGCGCTGGCGCCGCGCCTGCACGCCGCCCTGCCGCCCCTGCCGCGCTTCCCGGTCGGGGTGTGTGACTGGATGATTCTCAAGCGCCAGAAACTCGGCGCCTTCAAGCTCACCTCCGAAATCGGCGCCGACGGCGTCGAGGTCGACATGGGCGGGCTCGGCGATCGACCCACCTTCGACAACCAACTGCTCGATCCCGCCATCCGCGATCAGTTCCTCGCCGAGGCCGACCGCTACGGTCTGCGGGTTTGCTCGATCGCGATGTCCGGCTTCTACGCCCAGTCCTTCGCCGAGCGCGATGGTATCGACCGGGTGGTGCAGGACACCATCACCACGACGGTCGCCATGGGCGTGAAGACGATCTTCCTGCCACTTGGTGTGCGCAGCGATCTCGTCGCCCACCCGGAACTGCGCCCGGCCGTCGTGGAACGCCTGCGCGCAGCCGGTCGCCGTGCCGCCGACGCCGGCGTGGTGATCGGCATTGAAAGTGCCTACGATGCCGCCGGTGAACTCGCCCTGCTCGACGACGTCGGTTCACCCGCCGTGAAGAGTTACTTCAACTTCGCCAACGCGCTCCAAAACGACCGCGATCTCCACCACGAGTTGCGCACGCTCGGTGCGGACAACATCTGCCAGATCCACGCCAGCAACAAGGACGTGCACTGGCTGGAGAATGATCCCCAGATCGACCTCCCTGCCGTGAAGCAAACGCTCGACAGCCTGGGCTGGCACGGCTGGCTCGTCATCGAACGCAGCCGCGACGCCCGCAACGCCCGCGACGTCAAAGGCAACTTCGGCGCCAACACCCGCTACCTGAAGCGGGTGTTCCAGGCGGGGTGAATCCAATCGGGCGCTTAAACCGCACGCCCCCCGCCGGGACCGCGAGTCGGATGTATCCCGCTGCTCCCGCAGCGGGCTACTAGGCCACCCAAGGTGGACCGTGGCCTCCGGACGCGGTCGTTCCACGTGCCCCTCGGCCGCCCTTCCTTCCCCTCCTCGCCCACGACGCGCACTCCCCCGCCCCCACGCCGTCGGGACGCCGGCGTCCACCTTGTCGACTCACTTGCACGTTACCTCGGTGCATAACGCTTTCTGCCCATGGTATGTGCTCGGCACCGCACCTACCAGCCGCGTTCCGCCAGCCAGGCGAGTTGGGCGTCGCGGTCGGGAATGACTTTTTCATTCAGACAACGTTGCCACGGCTTGGCGTCCCACATCGACGAGCCTTTGGCGTAGTGCCGACTCGCCTTGACCATCATCGCTTCGTAGGCCGGCACCGACTCGACCATCAGCTCGCGGAAAGTGGTCGCGAACGCGGCGTCACCGGTGAACTCCAGCATCCGCTTCGCCCGCGCCGCCAGGACCTTGATCCGGTAAAACTTCACCGTCGCGATCAGGCACTCGCTGTCGCTCACGAAGCGCCGTAGCTCGACGGAGTCGTTTGACGGCTGCGCCGCCGCAGCCCGCGCCACCTCGAGGG
The DNA here is from genome assembly GCA_965652375.1 of uncultured Opitutus sp. Classification (GTDB taxonomy): domain Bacteria; phylum Verrucomicrobiota; class Verrucomicrobiia; order Opitutales; family Opitutaceae; genus Actomonas. The sequence continues at coordinate 80,560 of CBFGUO010000009.1, read as the reverse complement.
CCTCATACGCCATGTCGAGATACTCCATCACCAGCACATCCGCCCGCATGACGTCTTCCGGCAGGGCCTCGCCGGCCGCCTCCAATGCGGCGATCTGCGCAATCGGCAGGCTGCGCCGTTCGGCACCGATGGGGCCGTGCTTCGCGGCGTAGCGCTCCACCGTATACGCATCGACCGGCCGGCTGTAGTAGCGCTGATTGGTGAGACCGGTCGGTCCCTCCAAGGGCGTGTCATCGATCGTCGTGCGGTAACTCAGAATGTCGTCCACCTGCGCCTGCACCCAGGCGATCGATACGGGGAAGAAGTTGCCAAAGCGCACCGCGGTGAGGTTCTGCAGCCCCGGCAGGATCGGCCCGGTGAGGTCATACCAACGCACCAGCAGCGCGCCCACCTCCGGGTTGCCGAACTTCTCCCCCAGCCGTGCGGCCGCCCACGCCTGCTCGGTCGCCGGATCGCGCTCGGCGCGCCAGAGGTAACGCCCCTCCAATTCGTGCCAGAGCGGATCGCGCTCCCAGGCAATGAGTCCGGCGTTGCTCCCGTCGCCCGCCAGATCGAGCGTGCCGGGCCAGACCCAGGCCTGCGGCGGATAAAACCATGCGCCGGTGAAGATCCCGGCTTCGCGCCAATGCCGCACCATTTCGCCCAGCAGCCGCGGGCTGCCCACCCGGTACGGCACGGCATCCGCCGGATCATGCAGGTTGACGATGTGCCCCGGCAGCACGTGCGCCCACTTCTGGTGACGCAGGTCGGGCACCGGACTGGTGATCGTTTCGTCGTTATGCTTCAGCTCCGACCAAAGGTCGTCATACATCGTCGGCAATGCGGCACGGAAATCGTCCGCCATCGTCCAGTCGCGCAGCACCAACCGCGGGTGTTTGCCGCTCTCGCGCACGGCCGCAAAGATCACGTCGCGGAACCACGGCAACTGCTCGGCCTGCGCCAGCGACTCGCCGGGACAGATGTAGAGGCCGACGTTGGGAAAGGTCTCCAGGTAGCGCCGCAGGATCGTGCGGTAATAGTCTGACACCCAGGCATCCGGCACCTCGTAGCGTGCCCCGTCCTTGCCCTCGCGACCGAGCGCCTTGGCCTGGTGTTCGCTGATGTGAATGTTATAGAAATGCGTGAGCACCGTGATGGCGCGTTTCTCGCACTCCTGGGTCAACCAGCGGAACTGCTCCTGGTTGCGCCGGATCTCCTCTCGGCTGAACTGCGAGGCATCGGGATACTCCGGCAACTCGAGGATGTGCGGAAACAGGTGTCCCGACCACAGCACCAACGTGTTGAGCCGCGCCGACACCAGATAGTCGAGGTAGCGCGTCATCAACGGCCGGTCGAAGAACCACGGATAAATCTCCGGGCTCAGGTCGCTCTGATAATTCCAGCTCGGGCTGAGCATCATCAGCACCGCCCCGCGCACGCCGAACTGCGGTGCACCCTCCGCCCCCACGATGTCGCGTTTTCCACGTAAGGCCATCTGCGCGCCATACAGCACGCCGGCCTCGCCGCCGGCGACGACCTTCATCGCGTCTCCCTCGCGCTCGAGCCGAAACGCCTCCGCGTCGCCCAGCGTCGGATCGATGTGCCAGGTGACAGCGGCCTCCGCCTCCCGCACCAGCGCGGTGGTGTGATCGAGCACGGGCGAAGCGGCGGCCAATACCGGCGCCACCAAACTCAATACCCACTGTAGGGCTGCCGCTTGCCGGCATGCCGCGGTCGGACGGGCCGGCGGTTCGCGTCCGGTTTGACTGAGAGGCAACTGCGGCGCGGCGGCAAGCGCCGGCCCTACATCACACCGCGCTGCCCCTAAGTCGCCTTTCGTGTGCTTCGTGTCTTTGGTGGTTTTATTCATTTCTGCGTTCATACCCGTGTCCTTCCGTGTGATCCGTAGCCCGCATTAACGCTCTCGACGCTCCGCCAACTCCGCCCCGATGGCCGGCTCCATCTGTTCGTATTTGCGATAAAACAACACCGGCACCGCACTCAGCGTGAAAAAAATCGCGGGCACCCACACGATGGCCCATTCGATGCCGGCCAGCGCCGTAGCCGACTGCTCGGCGTTCGGCACATAACCCGTTCCTTCCAGGATCCAGCCGGGAATCGCGCCGCCCAACCCGGCCCCGGCCTTGAGGCAGAACATCGCACCCACCGCCGTGAGCAGGCCGGCCGAGCGAATGCCCGTCTTCCATTCCCCGTAATCGACACTGTCCGAGATAACCGAAAACGGCATCGCCATGGCCACGCCGCTGGCGAGGAAGCCGACGGTCCACCCTGCCATCACCCAGCCCACCGATACGCCGTCGTCCTGCGCCAGGCCCGCATAGACGATCAACTGACCCGCCACCATACCCAGCAGGCCCAGCACCCAGGCCAAGGTCTTGGAGATCCGCCGGCACAGCCACGGCAGGAAAAACACCGTCGCAAGCGAAATGAAGTCCAGGCTGTTGGCCAACGGGATGAGGTCCTTGCGCCCCAGCGTGTATTCAAAAAAGTAGGGCACGGTCGACACCCGCGCGATAAACGCGATCCAGAAGCACAGGCTGCTGGTGAAGATGATCAGCCAGGGCCAGTTGCCCTTGAGGGCACCGAAGCCGCCGAGGACCGACTGCGGCATCGCCTCGACCTTCACCGTTTCCTTCAGGTTGCGGAAGGCCAGCAGGTAGAGCAGCACCGAACCCATGGCGTAGATCGGCATGACCAGCATGAAGCCGCGCTGATCGTCCCCGCCGCCGAGTTTCTGCACCAGTCCCATCGCGGTGAGGTTGACCAGCAGCACGCCGAACTTGGAACCGAACATGCGGAAGCACGTGAGCGTCACGCGCTCCTGCGGATCGTTGGTGAGATTGGCCAGGATCGACGTCACCGGTGTGTTGATACCCGTGTAGAGGATGCTCGCGCCGATGTAGGTCACCGCCGCATAGATCACCTTGCCGGTGTGGCCCAGGTCGGGCGTGAGAAAGGTGAGCACGCCGAACACCGCGTAGGGGACGCACAACCACAGGAACCACGGTCGGCTCTTGCCGTATTTGCTTTTGGTGCGGTCGAAGATGACGCCCCAGATCGGCGTATCGATCGCGTCGAGCAGGCGCGCCACCAACAGGATCGTGCCCGCCGTGCCCGCCGAGAGCCCGTAGACGTCGGTATAGAAATACAGCAGATAAAACGAGATGACGCAGAAGACCAACTGGCCCGCGACATCACTCGCCGCATAACTGAACCGGGTCGTGGTGGAGGTTTTCGACATGGGGTGCAGAGCTGGTTTTCAACCACGAATGGACACGAATGGCTCCACTACCGTTTTGCCAAATACACCTCACCTCGTGTGCCTCTCAGAGCAGTGCGTAGCCGGTAGGCGAAGCGATTCGTGTCCATTCGTGGTTAAAAAAAAGTTTCAGTGGTTCGGCTCGTCATCGCGCAGGTCCTTCGACGTCGCCAGGGCAATGACGCGGCCCTGGTCGCCGACGGCGCAGTAGAAGTGGTAGACCACGCCGGCGTGTTTCAGCAGCCAGGGTTTGTGCGCGAAGGTCTGGTCGTAGGGTTCACTCGATTTCACCAGCGGCTCGCCGCTCCACTTGGTCCAGTGCACCAGGTCGTAGGAGGCCGCGAAGGTGTCGAAGGCGCCGGGTTTCCAGAAGGCGCCGAAGTAGAACATCACCCACACGTCGCCCACCTTGACCAGCTGCGGATCGCCGCTGATCGCCCATGGCGCGTCACCCACGTTGTTGACAACCGGCCCCGGGCCGTAGCGCTGCCAGCTGCGCAGGTCGTGTGAGATCGCGAGGCCGATCTGTTCCTGGCCATACGGCGGCGCCTTGCCGTTGTAGACCATCACAAACGGCGCCCCCAGCAGCTGCGCCTCGTCGCGCACGATCGCGCTCTTGTAGAGCGTGGTGTGTTCGAAGTCGCGCACGTCGGCCTGCATGGGCGAGAGCACCGGGTTCTCCGGCAGTCGAGCCCAGGGACGCACCGCGCCCGGATCATCGGTCGAGGCGAGACCGATCGACAGCGGATCCGTTTCGTAGCCCTGCTGATGCCCGCCCAGAAACGACAACCAGTAACGCCCCTCGTGCGTACCGAGTTCGTGGGTGGCGTCTTCCCAACGTGTATCATACATGACGATACCGCCGCCCGCCTGCCAGGCATCCCACCCTTCCCGTGCAAAAGGCAGAATCGCGCCGAGCCGTTCCCAGTGCAGCAGGTCGTCGCTCACCGCCAGGTGCGTTTCGTAGCCAACCTTGCTGGTGTTGGATACGAACACCATATACCAGCGTCCGTCGTGACGGAAGACGTTGGGACAGTCGAGCAACTCGCCCTCCCCCGCCGGCAGCACGACGCCGTATTTGAAGGGGGTCTGAAACTGCTCGTGCAGCTCGCGCATCACCTTGCCGGATACCATGCGCGGTTTGCCGGCGGGAAAGGGAATGACGTCGGGTCGCTGGGCCATACTCACGGATGCGCAAATCATAAATATCGCCAGCAACCCCCGCAAGGGCGTCGCTCGCCGACGCTCGCCTTCTCTCCCCCACCACCGCAAGCGGACGTCGGCGAGCGGCGCCCCTCCATCCTGTAGGGCTGCCGCTTGTCGGCATGCCGCAGTGGTACGGGCCCGCGGTTCGGCGTTTCCGAGAGGCACCTGCGGCACGGCGGCAAGCGCCGGCCCTACAGAGGAAACTTCGGCCACCCACTTTCTCACAACAATCCCTCCAGGCCGTAGCGGGCCAGCAGGTCGCGCAGCTTTACCGGTCCACCACTGGCGGCGGCCTCCTCCATCGCCTGCATGAGCGCAACCGTCACGATACCTTCTCGCACATCGGGCGTCGGCAGCGCGTCCGTCGCCAGGCAGCGTGCGAAGTATTCGATGTAGTCCTGATACTCCCCGGCGTGATGCGAGTGACCGCCGAAACGGAAGACGTAGTCGTCCTTGTCCTCGAAGGTTTCGATCACCGACTGCTCATCGGTCTTCCAGGCGTAGCGCAGGTCGTAGTAGTCGCCCTGGCTCGCCCCAAGCGATCCGCGCAACACACAACTCATGTTGGCGTCGCGCGCGTTGGGCGTGACCGGACTCGTGTAGGTGCCACTCACCCGGGCGATCTTCCCGTCGGTGGTCTTGTAGATGAAGTGGAACGTGTCGGGGTGCACGAGACCGAGCTTCGCCCCGTTCTCGCTCAGGCGCGCGTAACCCATCACTTCCTCGATGTTGGGCAGATACCAACGGATGAAATCCACCGGATGGCTCAGTCCGCCATACAGCCATTTGAAGGCATCGGTCTTCGCCCAGCCCTTGGCGAGAAACCAGCGATGATCGGCATTGTAGTAGGCCTCGACCGTATTGAGTTCGCCGAACGCCCCCGTCTCGTAGTGCGTCCGCTGCCGCGCAAAGGGCGGAAAGAAGCGCGAACTCTGCCCCACCATCACGCGCTTGCCGCTCGCTTCGACGGCGGCCAGCACCTCCGCCGCGCGCGCCAGGTTGTCGATAAAGGGTTTGGTGCAGATGACGTGCTTGCCGGCCCGCAACGCCGCGATCACGTGCTCGGCGTGCAGGTGGTCGGGCGTGTAGATGCCGACCACGTCCACCGCCGAATCGGCCAGCAGTTCATCCATCGACGAAGTGAACACCGCCACATCGAGTCCGAATTCGTGGCAACGCTCGCGACCGAGCGCCGGGTTGAGATCGCACAACTTCGCCACCTGCCACAGCTCGCTGCGCAGCGCGCCGGAAATAATGCTCCGGCCTTCGCCGAGCCCCAAAACACCGAGTCCGAGAGTCTTCATAAAAGGAATTGGGTTTGAACCACGGATGGACACGGATGGCTCCACTACCGTTTCGCCAAATACACCTCACAACGTCTGCCTCTCAGAGCGGTGCGTAGCCGGTAGGCGAAGCGATTCGTGTCCATTCGTGGTTAAAAACGTTTCAGTTGTTCAGCTCCAGCGCGCCGTTCCAGGTCGCGCTTTCACCGGCGCCAAGGCTCACCTCCGCCACATGATCGCCGACGCGCAGCTTCGTCGTTCGGCCCAGCTTTGAGTGCAGCGTCACCGACGTCAGCGCACCGTCGGCCCAGACGAGATCGACTTCGAAGCCGCCGCGCGCCCGCAGACCGGTGACACGGCCTGTCGGCCACACGGACGGCAGCGCGGGCAACAGGTGCAGTTCGCCGGTGTGACTCTGCAGCAGCATTTCGATGATGCCGGCGGTGGCGGCGAAGTTGCCGTCGATCTGGAACGGCGGATGCGCGTCGAAGAGATTTGGATACACCCCGCCGCCGCCCTCGGTCTTGCGCGTGACCGGGTCCTCGCGCACCAGGTTGAGCAGGTTGGACAGAATCAGGTGCGCATGATCGCCGTCGCGCAGGCGCGCCCACAGACTGATCTTCCAGCCAATGGCCCAACCGGTACCGCCGTCACCGCGGAACTCCAATGAGCGCTGCGCCGCGCGCATGAACTCGGGCTTCTCCCACGTGATGTCCTCGCCGGGGAACACGCCCCAGAGATGCGAGACGTGGCGGTGCTTGTTTTCCGGATCATCCTTGTCCTCCAGCCATTCCTGCAACTGGCCGTGCCGGCCGATCTGATTGGGCGCGATGCGCGCGGCCATGGCCGTGAGTTGCGCGGCAAACTCGGGATCGACGCCAAGCTCGGCCGCCGCCTCCGCGGTTGCACCAAAAAGCGCGCGGATGATCTGGTGGTCCATCGTCGGTCCCATCACGAGTCCGCCTTGTTCGGGCGAGTTGGACGGGCCGCTGATCAGCCAACCCGTGCCGGGATCCTCCACCAGGGTCGACACGAAGAAACGCGCCGCGCCCTTCATCGCCGGATAGGCGCGCTCGGCCAGGAAGGCACGGTCGCCGGAAAAGCGCCAATGCTCCCAGAGGTGCCAGCACAACCACGCGCCGCCGGTCGGCCAGATGCCGTGGTTGGCATGATTGATCGGCGCCGTGCCGCGCCAGCCATCCGTGTTGTGATGCAGCACCCAACCCAGCGCCGCGTAGTGGGCAGCCGCGGTCTTTGCCCCGGTGATCTGCAGGTCGTCGACCATGTCGAAGAGGGGCTCGGCGCACTCGGCGAGGTTGGCCACCTCGGCCGGCCAGTAGTTCATCTCCAGGTTGATGTTGGTGGTGTATTTGCTGCCCCAGGGCGGTGCGGTAAGATCGTTCCAGATCCCCTGCAGGTTGGCCGGCTGCGTGCCCGGACGACTGCTGCCGAGCAAGAGGTAGCGGCCGTAGTTGAAGAGCAGCGTGGCCAGGGCGGGATCGGCGGATTTGTCCGCCTGCGCGAGCCGGACATCGGTCGGTTCCGCCGCGACGGGGGTGGTGCCGAGATCGAGTTCGACGCGCTCATAATAGGCCCGGTGGTCGGCCACGTGGGCCGAACGCAGGTTGGCGTAATCGACACCGGCGACTGCGGCAAGCGCGGCGGCACTTTTGCGTTCGGGGTCGCCGTCGATGTTGTCGAACCGCTGGTAGGCGGAGGCGGCCGCGATGAGGATCGTGACCGCATTGGCGCCGCGCACCGCGATGGCGTCGGATTGGCGAATCACTTCGCCGCCCTCGGCCAGCACCTTGACGCGTGCCGCAAACGGCAGACCGTCGCCGCCCACCCGGCCGGAGAGGTGCAGTTCGTCCCCCAGCAGGCGCACGATGTAGTTCGGGTGCACCGTGCCGATGCGCACCACGCCGGTCACGGCGCCGGGGCGATCGGCCGCGATGCGTTGCACGATGACCTGATCAGGTGCGCTGGAAAAGGTTTCACGGGTGTAGGCCACGTCGCCGACGCGGTAGCGCACGCCGGCGATGGCGGTGCCGAGGTCGAGGTCACGTTGATAGTCGGCGGCGGCCTCGTGGCCCGGCAGGGTGATGCGCACGTCACCGAGTGGCTGATACATCATCTGCCGCAGCGGCACGCTCATGAACTGATCCATGGCGAGCTGCTCGGCCTCCTTCTGTTTGCCCTCGGCCAGCAGGCGCCGCAATTCCGGCAGAACCTGGTAGGCGCCTTCGCGGTGATAGCTGCGCGGCTCCCCGCTCCAAAGGGTGTCCTCATTGAGCTGGAGCCACGCCTCGCCCGGGGCGCCGTTGACCATGGCGCCCAGTCGGCCGTTGCCCACCGGCAGGGCCTCAGTCCAGGTCGTGGCGGGCTGGCGATACCAGAGGCGGTCGGTTCCGGTTTCAGCGAGCACGACCGGGCACAGGAGCGCAGTGCCCGTGGCTGCGAGCGTGAGCGAGTGGAGTTGGCGACGCAGCCACTCGCTCACGCTCGCAGCCACCTTTTGGCAGGAAAACATCGGGGTCATTGCAGGGATTTCAGGGATTCGTGCACCGCGTCCGGCGTGGTGGCGGCGTGGGCGGGCAACGGGTGAGCGTCGTCGAACACCCGCAGGCGCTCGGGCGGTTCCAGGGTGACGCGGGCTTCGTCGACGGCGGAGGCGTCGAGATCGAACTGCCGCGCCAGGAAGGCATACATGGCGGCGCGCTTCGACGGACCGTAGTCGTGCCCTTCGTCGGGAAAGTGGGCGTTCTCCACGAGGTCGGGTGCACCCGCCTGCGCGTAGATGCGCTGCAGGAAAGGGAACTCCGTCTCGGGCGTGAACTTTGTCCAGTCCTTGCCGTCCGACACCACCAGCATCGGTCGCGGCGCGGCGAGCGCGGCAATCATGGCGTTGCTGGCGAAGTGGTCGGCGCTGCGGTGAATCGGCACGCCGCTTTCGCAGGGACAGCCGCCGAAGAAGTAGGACGAAACCATCACCACGGGCACACTCACCGTGATCCGGTCGTCGAGCGCGGTGAGCAGGAAGGCTTGCGTGCCGCCCCCGGAGGCACCCGTGACCGCGACGCGGCTGGCATCGGCACCGTGCAGCGACAGCAGGAAGTCGAGCGCCCGGGTGCCGTTGACCAGGTGCAGCGGCAGCGCAACGGTCGAGCGGTGGGCCGAGGAGCCGAGTGCGACCTGATTGTCACCGTAGCCGAACATATCGATCGCAAAAACGATCGCGCCCATGCGCGCCAGGGTGGCGGCGCGATGCTGCACGGCTTCGCCGAAGCGGCCGTGGTTGCTAAAGCCGCCGGGCTTGTCCAACCCGCCGCCGCTGTGTCCGTGGGTCGTGAGCACGACCGGAAACGGTCCGGTGCGGCCGAGCGGTCGGTAGAGATTTCCGGTGGCCCAATAACCGGGCACGGTCTCAAGAGCGACATTGGCCACCGAATAGCCGTCGTGTTCGCGCACCGAATGGATGACAGGCTCCGCCTCGAACTCACGCGGCCAAGGGGTAAGTCCCGCGCCGTCGGTGATGCGTTGCTTCACGTGTTCGCCATAGGCGACCCAGTCACCACGCGTTGGATACGCATTCTCGGCCGCGTGCAGGACGGCCGCGCCGACCTCGGGGGAAAGAAAGTCGCGCGGGCACAAGGCGGGGCCCTCCGCGGGCGCCGGTGGCACGCCCTCCGGCAGCCACGGCACGTCGGCACGGGCGGTCGGGACCAGTATCAACATCGCGCCGAGCAGGTGTAGGGGCGTCGCTCGCCGACGCCCGATTGCGAAGGACGGTTCTCGACGTTCGCGGGCGTCGGCAAGCGGCGCCCCTGCAAGATGTTTCGTGGTTTCCATTTCCGTGTCCTCCGCGTGTTCCGTGGTTAAAAGGTCGATTCGAAAACGTAGCTGCCGGACTGCAGTTCGAGCACGACCCGCTGGCCGTTTCGCCGCAGCCATTTGACGCCCTTCGCGTCCCAGACCGAGCCACCGCCTTCGGTAACGTTGTCGTCCTTCGCAGGCAACATGAGCGTGGCGGTCGTATTCGGCGGAAGCGTGACCCGATAACGCAGCTTGCCCTCCGCTCGTTCCCACCGCACCGACACCGTGCCGCGCACCGTGTCGTGCGAGGCCTCGGCCCAGGTGAGCGCGTCGATCGGCGCGGGGCGCAGCAGGATGTGCTTGAAACCCGGTTGCCGTGAGTCGGGCCGAATGCCGACGAGATCGGCGTACATCCACTCCACGATCTGCCCGAGGAAGAAGTGATTCTGCGACGCGCCGGTCTGCGCCGTCCAGGACTCGGCCAGCGCCGTGGCGCCCTGCGCGAGTTGATACGCGTAACCCGGCATGTCCGGATTGGTGGCAATGCGGAAGATGAGGTCGGAACGGCCGGCCTCGGCCAGCGCCAGCAGCAGGTACCGGATACCGGCCGCGCCGGACTGGAAGTAATTCAGTTCCTCCACGTGACGCACCAGCGCCGCCTGGACGTTCTCGCGTTGGGACGGGTCGACGATGTCAATCACCAGCGGTAGCGCCAACGAAGTCTGGGTGCCGGTGCCATAGATTTCCGAATCGGCCGGACGAAAGAAAGCGGCGTTGTAGGCAGCGCGCAGGTCCGTCGCCTGAGCCGCGTAGGCGCCGGCTTCTTCCACGCGACCAAGCACGGTGGCGATGCGGCTCATGAAGTCGGCGTTCTGGATCAGAAAGGCCGAACCGGTGATCCTGCCGGGCGTGAGGTTGGCTCGCCCCGGTTTGCCGAGCACATGGTCATACCAGTCGCCCAAACCTTCATCGAGCAGCCCGTCGACGCTCTTGCTTTCGAGGTAGGCAAAATAGAGCCGCATCTGCGGATACAGGTCACGCAGCAGCGTATCGTCGCCGGTGAAGACGTAGTGCTGCCACGGCACGGCGAAGAAGGCCGCCCCCCATTCGGCCGCGCGCCGAAAGGTGCCTTTGAACTCCACGTATTCGGGCGCGACGTTGGGGATAAGGCCTTCCTCCGTCTGCGCGTCGGCCATGTCGCGCGCGATCTTGGCGGCGAGCCGGTCGAGGTCCCATTCGTAACGCAGCGCGGGACCATTGAGGTGCGTCTGTTCCAGCCAACCGAGTTTTTCACGGTGCGGGCAGTCGGTGAGCAGCGACACCATATTTGATCGCTGCGCCCAACGCACGAGGTCGTGTACGCGATTGAGCGTGTCGTCCGAGCTGGCAAACCGGCCTGCTGGTTCGGCGGTGGAGTGCACGATCTCCTGCGTAACGGATTCCAGGGTCGGCAACGCCCCACCCTCCTCGGCGGGAAAACGCTCCACGTAGAGGTAACGCGAACCCAGATAATAAAACTGCGGGAACCACGCCTCCTCGCCGTCGGTGGCCTTGGTGTAGGTCCACCACGCGCTGCCGCGGTGGGCGCCGCCCATCGTGCTGCGGTTGATCGTGCCGTCCTCGTTGATCACCTCACCACCGGTCAGCTTCACGCTCGAGCCCGCCGGGCCGCGCACGCGGATGCGTGCGATGAAGGACGCATTCTGACCGAAGTCGTAGAGGCTGACGTGGTCGCTGAGTTTCCGCACCGCCACCGGCTCGCGCGAGGCGATGCGTTGCACCGGCTCGGTGTTGCGCGAGTGCCCGCGCAGCTCGCCGCCGGGACCGTCCACCGCGACGGCAAACGACCAGGCGCCGGCATCGAAGTCGGGCGTGTCCCAGCCCGGCGGCAGGAGGCGCGCGTCGTAGTCCTCGCCGCCATAGATGCCGGCAAAGGTCTGCGGTCCGGCGTGCGTGCGCCAGGACGGATCCGTCACCACGGTTTCGATACGGCCATCGGCGTAACGCAATTCGAGGTGGGCGCGGGCCCGCTTTTCGCCGAAGCTGCCGACGAACTTGGCGAAGCGGCCTTCGATCCGAAACACGTTGGCCATGCCGTCGGCCACCGTGAGCCCGAGCACGTTGGCGCCTTCGCGCAACTGCGCCGTCACGTCGCGCGTGTCGTAGAGCATGGTCTCGGCGAAATCGGTCCAGCCGGGTCCGAGCAGGTCGTCGCTGATTTTGGTGCCGTTGATCGAAGCCTCGTAGCTGCCGAGGCCAGTGACGTGGAGCAACGCGCGCTCGAGGCCCGGCCCCACCGCAATCTCACGGCGAAAGAGCAACACCGGCGCCTGCTCCGCCGCGCCAATCCATTGTCCGCCCCAGTCGCCCTCGCGCAGCAGGCCCATCGTCCAGGTGGCGGGCGCGCTCCAGGCGGACGCCTCGCCGTTTTGGTCCCACACGCGCACCTTCCACCAGACCTGTTGCGAGGACTGGAGCGGCGTGCCGCGATAGAGGTGATGGACGGTCTCGTCGTCGGCGATGCGGCCGCTGTCCCACAGGTCGCCGGTGTCGGCCGCCAGGTGCTCGGGCGACGAAGCGACGAGCAGGTGCCAGGCGGTCTGGCGGACGCCGCGGATTTCCTCGGGCGCGGCGAGGCGCCAGCCGAGCCGCGGTTGCGTGACGTCCACGCCGAGCGGGTTGAGCGCGTCGTCGCATTCGAGGCGACTGACGGAGAGTGCGGAAGCGGCTGCGAAGCAGGAGAACGCGGCGAAGCAGAGCGCCAGCAGGACGCGACGGGCAATCTGTAGGGCTGCCGCTTGCCGGCATGCCGCGGTGGGACGGTTCAGAGAGACGGGGTTACCGAGAGGCAGCCGCGGCACGGCGGCGAGCGCCGGCCCTACATGGAGGACCGCTCGGTTCATCGCAGGGCCTCCGGGTCAAGGACCACGTGTTTGATGAGGTCGCGGTTGTAGGTGTAGGTGATGTGCACGCGGCCGTCGCTTGCCTGGATCACGGCCGGATAGGCGTAGCCGGCCGGACACGGCGCGACGTCGAGCGTGGCCACCGTGCGCCAGGTGAGGCCGTCGTCGGATAGCGCCACATTGACCGGATATCGCACGCCCTTGTGCGGACGCTCCGGCGGCGGAGCGGTGTCGTTGAAGACCAGCAGGTGCCGGCCGTCGGCGAGCGTCACCGCGTCGGTGCCGGAACCCGTGTGCGGCACGTGGAGCGGCGCCAGCGGCGTCCAACTGAGGCCGTTGTCGGCCGACCAAGTGGAGAAGGTCACACCGTTGCGGGTGCGGCCCAGCGCCTGCAGGCGACCGTCGCGATGGGTCAGGATGCTGGGCTGAATGCCATCGAGTCCGAAGTCACCGCCTTTGCCGACCGGACCCACGATTGACCAGGTCGCACCACGGTCGGTTGAACGCTCGAAATGCACGCGCCAGCCGGTCTCGTTGCCTTCGGTGCTGGACGGCGACAGCCACGCGCCATCCGGCGCGATGACAGGCTTGTTCTTGACCGGTCCGATCACGCCGTCGGGCAGGCGGCGCGGCGCGCTCCAGGTACGGCCGCCGTCGGCTGAGGTGATGACCTCGCCCCACCATTTCGACGGATGCGGGCCGACCTTGTAGAACAGGTGCAGCGGGGCGTCCTTCGGCGCAAAGAGCACCGGGTTCCAGGTGGGCAGCCGGGGTGAGCCGTCGCTCTGCACCCCGGTGGCCACGGACCAGGCCGGTAGCCAGGCGCCGTCTTCGAAACGGCTGAACCAGATCTCGACGTCGGGATTGCGCTCCTTGGTTCCGCCGAACCAGGCGGCGGCCAGCGTGCCGTCGGTGAGCTCGACGATCGTGCTGGCATGACATTCCGGATACGGCGGCTGCGGGTTGATGATCTCCGCGCGCACGACCGCGGGATGCGCTGGCGGCGCGAGTTGGACATCCAACTGCGGCCGCAACGTCAGTGAACCGGCGAACCGTCCACGACCGTCGGCCAGGTCGAGCCGCCACTCGGCGCGCTCGGGCGGACCGCCCTTGACCCAGGCGCCGGCCAGGTCGTTGAGCAGGCGCAGGGTGAAGCCTGCGCCTTCCTTGGCGCCGCCGTCGAAGCGGAAGGCTTCGATGCCTTCGATCAACAGCGCACGACCGTGCTGGCCGTGCACCCGCAACCATTCGACCCCGGAGCGGGTCGAACGGGCCTCGGCGCTGAAGACCGGCATGGTCCATTGGCCGAAGCGCGCGGAGCCGTGGCGGTTGGGCAGGTTCTTGCCGGGGCCCCAGCCGACCCATTCGGCGCTGAGCGGTTGGTCCTTTAGGTGGACGCCGAGACCGAGTTCCAGCAGCCACTCGACTTCGGCCTGCGCCTCGACCTCGTAGTCGACGGTGAGGCCGCCGTCACTGTCGATGATCCAGGTGTAGTGGACCGTAAAATGGTTGTTGGCGTCCGCCACATAATCGACCGTCGAGCGAATGTGGTAGGCCTGCCGGTGGTCCTCCGTCGTCCAGGCCGTCGCCTGGGCCGGGAGGTTCTGCAGGAAGGTGTTCCAATTGTGCTGCACCTTGCGGCGATCGAGCACGTTGCGCTCGGAGTAGGTCGCCTTGCGCCAGAGCAGGAAATCGCTGCCGTCGATCCAGGTGTCGTCGCCCAGCCGCAGACCGGTGAGCACGCCGGCCGCCTTGTCGAAGGTGTAACGCACCTCCCCGACCCTGAGCTCCAGGTTGCGGTCGCCATCCGTCACCTCGAAACGGTGATCGGCCGCCGGTGTTGCCGGCGCGCGTACCTCGCCGAGGCGGACACTGCGCTGGATGATTTCGCGACCGCGCGGGTCGGTGAAGCGCAGGTGCACGTAACGGGTGCCGGCGTCGGGACGGGCGGCCAGCGCCGTCGTGGGCACGTCGAGTGCCGTCGTGGCGTGCGGCGGCGCGCTGAGGGTGGATTGCCCCTGGGCGAGCAGGTCGGCATCGGCGTAAACCGACCAATGCGCAGTGACCGCGGCGAGGTCGGTGAAATCGTAGTCGTTGCGCAGGGGCACGGTGATCGATTCCTGTCCCGCGGACCACCGTAGGGAATCAACCAATACACGCACAGGAGCGTAGGCGGATTTGGTTTCCCAGTAGTCGATCTGCGGCGTGCGGTCGGCGTCGACGATGCCGTCGGTGCCGTGGTTGCCGTGCGAGTCGTAGATTTCATCGGGTCCCGCGTCCGCCTCTCGGACGAGTTCGCTACCCTCGCGGCTCATCTTCGCCTTGTCGGCCATGGGATCGAGCACCTCGCGACCGTTGATCTTGCGGCGCAGGCCGAGGTCGGCCCAGAGCCAGATCGTGGCGCCGGCGCCGGCCGGGTGCTGCGTGAGGGCGTCCCAGCGCTCCGGGTGTTCGCCGAAATCCTCGGCACCGAAGGCGTGGCTCACCTCGGTGGTGATGACCGGACGCTGGACCACGGCAGCAAGGGCGTCGTATTGTTCGGCCTTCCAGTAGTGCGGCGCGAGGATGTCGACCTCGGGCGGCAGGTATTCATCGGCGCGGAACGGCAGGAGGCGCGGCCGGGTGGGATCGAGTCCCTTGAGCGCGCGCAGGATCGCGAGGTGCAGGGCCGAGAACGGATCCTCGTTGCCCACGCTCCACACGATGACGGACGGGCGATTGCGGTCGCGGGTCACCGTTTCGTGCATGCGCAGGTAGGCGCCCTCGGCATAGGACGGGTCGCTCATGCGATCGCCGCCGAAGCCGAAGGGCACCTCCTCGATGACGTAGAGACCGAGTTCGTCGCAGAGTCGGATGAAGCCCTCCGCCGGCGGATAATGAGCGGTGCGCACGGCGTTGATGTTGGCGGCCTTCATGAGGGTGATATCCTCCAGCCAGTGCTCGCGGCGGGT
This sequence comes from uncultured Opitutus sp., assembly GCA_965652375.1. Classification (GTDB taxonomy): domain Bacteria; phylum Verrucomicrobiota; class Verrucomicrobiia; order Opitutales; family Opitutaceae; genus Actomonas. The sequence continues at coordinate 65,145 of CBFGUO010000009.1, read as the reverse complement.
GGCGCGGCCGACATCCGGATGCTCATCATGACGGGCCACGCCGCGCAGCTTGACGGGCTGTCCGTTGATTTTGAATACAGGGCCGTCGATGGTTATTTCGCGGAAACCGATGCGGTCCTCCCACGCATGCACCACGGTACCGTCGCGACGCACCTCGACGCGCAGGTCGTAGAGATTGGGCGTCTCGGCGGTCCAGGGCGCGGGAGATTTGACCGGCAGGTCGAGGAACACCTCGCGACTGTTGTGGGCGCCGGTGACGGTGCCCGTGAATTCGGCCGACTGCACCACCCTGCCCTCGCGGCTGAGGATGGCGCGCACTTCGAACGGCGGCGAGGCGGCGAAGAAATCGGCGCGCTCGTTGCGCATGACAAAAGCGCGCACCTTCAGCGTGGCGCCGGTAAAGGTGTCGTCGAAGTCGGTCACGGCTTCGACGCTCTCGAGAAACCATTCCTTGGGTGTGATCTCCAGCCACACGTCGCGGTAGATGCCGGGCAGGCCCCAGTCGTCGTTGGCGTCGAGCTTGAAGAGAGGCGTCTGCTGCCGCACGCGCACGGCCAGTTCGTTGGGTTGGCCGGCCTTGAGGGCTCGGCTCGCATCGAAGGCAAAGGCGGTGAAGCCGCTGTCATGGCGTCCGAGTAACTGCCCGTTGAGCCAGACCTCCGCCGACTGCCATACGCCGCCGAAACGCAGCAACACGCGGCGGCCCTCGGCTTCGGCCGGCGCGGTGAAGGTGTGGCGATAAAACCCTTCGGAGGTGGTGCCGTTGATGTAGTGCGGCTCCTCGAAGCCGAAGGTCGTCCAATTGCCCGGGACGGGAATCGGCTGGAAGCCGGCGGCATCGAAGCCGGGTTGGTGGAACTTGCGCAGCGCGTTGGCGGCATCGTCATCGGGCGCGAGCCGGAAGGACCAGGTGCCGTTGAGTGACAACACACGCGAGGTGCCGTCGCCGCCGAGCGAACGCACCGTAGCGGCCGTGGCGGGCGCGTCGGGCAGGTTTTCCATCGGGGTGATGTCCTCGGCGGCCGGGAGCGGCAGTGCGACGGCGGCGGCGGCGAAGACGGCGGCGAGGCAACGGCGGGCGTGGGCGAGCCACGCCCCTACATGGGGCTTCCTGTAGGGGTCGCGTTCAGCGCGACCCGCGAACGTCGGGTGGTGATCGATGGCAGTCTTCATTTTCAAAATTCGGTTCACGGTTGCGCCAAGGGAGTGCGGGCCTCCTCGGCCAGGGTGGCGGGGTCGTCGGTCGTCGCGGCGCGCAGGCTGAAGCGCAGCGTGTAGGGTTGCACCGGCACGGCGTATTCGGCCAGCACGCCCGGGCCGCAGCTGCCGTTGCCGAGGCCGCTCATGCGGGCGTCGAGCGACAGCAGCGTATCCGCGCGGGGCGTGAGTTGGGACGCGTTGCGCCGGGCATACAGGTCGTGGTCGGTGAAATGCAGCGCGGTCGCCGCGATCGGTCCGTCCTCGGCGACGACCAGCACGCCGCGGCCGGCGGAGTCGGTCAGCGCCAGCCAGCGCACGCCCTCGCGGTTGCCGGTGTGCTGCGGACGCACGTAGGGCACGTATTGGTCGGTGACCGTGCTGCGCCAGAGGCCAACCGGCGCGCTGGTCAGCCGGTCTCTGTAATTCTCATGCGGACCATGCCCAAACCATTGATGGGTTTCGAGTCCGCGGGTGATGCCGAGCGACACCCCGATGCGCGCCAGGGGCGGCAGTTCGCCGCGGGGCGTGAAGGTGTTCTCGACCTCGACCACGCCGTCACCACGAATCCGATACACGGCCCGGTGTTCGATCGCGCCGGACTTCGCCCGCGTCGTCGCGACGGTCTCCACCCGAACGAGATTGGGGGCGGCCTGCTCGAACGAGAAGGCGTCGAGCGTGCGGGTGGTCTCCTCCAGGCCGGCCTCGCGCCACTCGCGGGCCATCCAACGGCCGAATCCGCGGTCATTGTCCAGCGGGGCGCGCCAGATCTGCAGTTGCGGTCCGGCCAGCTGCTCGTCGTCCGCCGCCAAGACATTGCCCGAACCGAAATCGAGCTCCGTCAGCAAACCGGTGCGGCGGGAGAAAACGACGTGGGGGATGCCGGAAACCAGGATCTCCAGCCGATCCTGATGATCCGCCGCGATCACGAATTGTGATTCAGCCCGGGCCGGAGCCAGTGCACGCGGGGCCACGGTCGGCCCCGGAACATCGAGCGCCATCTGCTCGAACGCGACGAGCTCCGGATCATGCACGTCGATCGTAGCCCGGCGCGGGAGCGCCGGGATCCCGCCCCTCCCGGGGCGGGCTACCGGACCCACAGCCTCATCCGCCGCTCCCTCCGTCGCCCGGCGTGGGAGCGCCGGGACCGTTTCGCGGCGGTTTGACAAGCGGTCTCGCTCCTCCCGGAGCGGGCTACGGGTCCGGGGGTAGACTCCGATCCGCAGCCAATATTCGGCACCGGGAGTCGGATTCGCAATCGGGGATACCGGGATCTCCACCTCGGGATCGCCCCAGGGGCGGATGTCGAGCGGCGGCAGCACGCCCGACTGCACGGCCTGACCGTCACTGAGCACCTCCCACCGCACCTGAAAGGCGCTCAGGTTGGTATGGAAATGACGATTGGTGATCCGCACCTGCACCGGCCGGCCCGGCGAGGGTTTCATCTGCCGCGGCTCGATGAGCACGGGCTGATAAACCTTTTTGACCTCCCAATATTTCGGGTAGAGGCCGCGCTCGGCACTGACGATGCCCTTGATGGCGAAGGCGCCGTGGTTGGGCTTGTCGCCGAAGTCGCCACCGTAGGCGATGAAGCGCGTGCCGTCGGCCGCGATCTGATACAGCCCCTGGTCGACCCACTCCCAGATGAAGCCGCCCAGCAGGCGCGGGTGCCAGTAGATCTCGCGCCAGTGCTCGGCGAGGTTGCCAATGGCATTGCCCATGGCGTGGGCGTATTCGCTGGTGAGCACGGGGCGGGTTTCGTCCGGGATGAGCGTCAGGTTGACGAGTCGCTCCCAGCGGGCGTTCTCCGGCCGCTCCTTGTCCGAGTCGGCCGGCATGCCGGGGTTCAGGTAGGGCGCCATCGTACGCGGGTAGAAACGGCTGATGACATCGACGGTCAGCGGATCGCGCGGCGTGCCCTGCGCACCCTCGTAGTGGATGGGCCGGGTGGGATCGAAGTCGCGGATCCAGGCCGACATCGCGGCGAAATTAGGGCCATAACCCGACTCGTTGCCGAGCGACCAGAAGACGACCGAGGGGTGGTTCTTGTCGCGCTCGACCAGGCGGATCCCGCGATCAAGGAAGGCCGCCGCCCACCGCGGATCGATGGCCAGCTCGCCCCGCACGCCGTGCGTTTCGAGATCGGCCTCGTCCATGACGTAGAGGCCGTACTCGTCGCAGAGTTCATACCAGCGCGGATCGTTCGGATAATGGGAGGTGCGCACCGCGTTGATGTTGGCCTGCTTCATCAGCGTGATGTCCTGCACCATGCGTTCGTAACGGATCGCGCGGCCGTCGGTCGGATCGGTTTCGTGACGGTTGACGCCGCGCAGTTTGATCCGCGTGCCATTGACAAGGAAGAGGCCGTCCCGGATCTCGAGTTCGCGAAAGCCGACGCGGGTCGCCACGGCCTCGACCGTGGCGCCGGTCGCGTCGTGCAGGGTGAGCACGAGCGTGTAGAGTTGCGGCGTTTCCTCGGTCCACTTGGCGGGATTGGCGATGGTGGCGGCCATCCAGGCAAACTTGGCCGGTCCGCGTTGCGGGGTGCGGTCGTTCATGATCGCGGCCCGGTGGTCGCGGTTGAGCATTGTGCCTACGTCGGCGGAAAGCGGCGCATGATCCACCGGACGGCCGGTCCCGTCGAACAACTGGCCTTGTACGGTCCAGCCGGTGGCCTCGGCCTCGGGCAGCGCGTCGATCTCCGGTTTGATCTGCAGTTCGGCATCGGTGTAGGTCGCGTCGAGATCGGTGCGCACGGCGAAATCGGCAATGCGCACCGCCGCGGTCGAATAAAGTCGCACGCTGCGAAAAATGCCGCTCAGCCGCCAGGTATCCTGATCCTCCAGGTAGCTGCCGTCGCTGTAACGCAGGACTTGCACAGCAAGCTGGTTGGCGCCGGGTTGGACGAAGCGCGTGATTTCGAACTCGGCCGGCGACATGCTGCCCTGGCTGTAGCCGACTTCCTCGCCGTTGACCCAGAGGGTCATGGCGCCGAGCACGCCGTCGAAATGGAGAAAGACGCGGCGACCGTCCCACTCGGCCGGCATCTCGAAGCGATGACGATACGAACCGACGGGGTTGCGCTCGGCAAATGTCGTGTAGTCGGGCTTGGGCTCACCCATCACCCGCGGCGGATCGACCTTGAAGGGATAGCCCGCGCTCACGTAGATCGGCGTCCCGAAACCGTGGCGCTCCCAGTTGCCCGGCACCGGAATGGTCCCCCACCCCGCGTCGTCGAAGTCAGGGCGGTGAAAACCGGACGGTTGCTCGGCGGGGGTCGGCACCCAGTGGAAGGTCCAGTCGCCATCCAGCACCCGCACGAAGGGCGACCGGTCGGCTTCGCGCACGCTGACGTGCGTGCGCGCCGACTCGGCATCGGCGAACGGATAAAACGTGGCGCGCGCCGGCTCCCGATTGATGGCGAAGACCTGTTCGTTCTCCCACCGCGGCGGCGTGGTTTCGGCGCGGCCGACCCAAGAGGTCAACAGAAGAACGCCCAAGCCGAACCAGCGTCCGTGGCTGCGAGCGTGAGCGAGTGGAGTCGCCCACCGAGCTACGCGTTCCTTTTCGTGGCTGCGAGCGTGAGCGAGTGGACCTGGGACGGACTCCACTCGCTCACGCTCGTAGCCACCGAAGGGAACACGGTTCACGTTCATGCCTTCACCTCCCGGCGGGCGCCCAGCGCCGTGGCGGCGAAACCGGTGAGCAGGATGGTCGCGGTGCCGAACACGATGATAAGGAAACTGTGGAAGGGACTGCGCCACACCTCGGGCCAGGCGGCCCATTTGGGCGAAAGAGTCATCCACAAAATGATCACGACACCGGCCGCCACGCCCGCGATGCCCGCGCCGCGCGAGGCGGCGCGCGAGAGCAGGCCGAGCAGGAACAGGCCCAGCGTGCCGCCGCTGAAAACGCCCGCCAGCACCCACCAGGCGTCGAGGGCGCTCTTCACCTGCGTCATCGCAAGGGCCATGAGCGTGCCCGCGACGCCCCAGCCGATCGTCGCCCGGCGCAGGCGACGGAGGCCGCCTGTTTCGTCGGCGGCGGCCCCGCCGAGCCGCGGCCAGACATCATTGGTGATGATGGTGGCCGAGGAATTGAGGCTGGTCGACACCGTGCTCATCGCCGCGGCGAACACGGCGGCGATCAACAGGCCGGTAAGGCCCGGCGGCAGCACGGTCACAATGAACCAGGGGAAGACGTAGTCCGACTTGGCCGCGTCGCGGTAGACCTCGGGCAGCGTCTCCGGATGCGCCGCGTAGTAGGCAAAAAGGGCGGTGCCGAGGAAGAAGAACACCGCCGAAAGCGGCACATAGAGCAGACCGCCGAGCCACACGCTCTTGCGCGCCTCGGCGTCGCTCCTGGCCGCGACGTAGCGCTGTACGTAGTTTTGATCGATGCCGAAGTTCTGCAGGTTGATCACGACGCCGTAGAGCAGCACCACCCAGAAGGTCGGAGCATCGAGCGCGGCGCCAAAATCGCCCAGGCTCCACTTGCCGTGGGCTGCGGCGAGGGCGTTGACCTCGCTCCAACCGCCCGGCACGAGTCCGATCATGAGCACGCCGCAGATGACCGCGCCGGCGATGAGCACGACGGTTTGAATGGCATCGGTCCAGATCACCGCGGTCAGCCCGCCGATGAGCGTGTAGAACGTCACGGAGAGACCGGTCACGAGAATGATGAGCCGGATGTCCCAGCCGAGCAGCACAGCCATGGGCAGGGCCATGAGATACATGACGGTGCCCATGCGGGCGAGCTGGGTGAGCAGGTAACACAGGCTGGCATAGAGGCGCGCCCACGGGCCGAACCGCTGCTCCAGGTGTTCGTAGGCCGAGACATGGCCGGCGCGCCGGTAGAACGGCACGAACCACGTCACCGCCACCCAGACCGCCAGCGGTATTCCCAGGCTGAATACAAACGAGTTCCAGTTGGAGGCAAAGGCCTTCCCGGGCAGCGCCAGGAAACTGATGCTGCTGACGTAGGTGCCGAGGATGGACAGACCCGTCAGCCAGCCCGGCAGACGGCGACCACCGGCGGTGTAGTCCTCGAGTGAACGGTTGCGCCGGCCGATGCGCCAGCCCACCGCCATCGTGGCGGCGAAGTAGGCGGCGAGGACCAACAGATCGAGCGTGGTGAAGTGGGTCGTCATCGCCGTTCTCCCTCCGGCTGTTCCCGCTCATTTCCGTAGCCCTGCGCGGGAGCGCAGGGATCCCGCCCCTCCCGGGGCGGGCCACCGATCTGCCTGAGCAGCTGGGTTGCCGGTTGGCGCTTCATGGGGCGGAAGTCACCGAAACCGCCAGCAGTCGTTCCACCACGGCGCGCGGCACCGCGACGATGCAACCGTGGCGGGCATCGGCGGGCATGACGATGCGGTCGCTCACGTCCTCCCAATGCACCAGGTCGGTCGAACGCACCATGCCGATGGCGTTGAGCATGTGCTTGTCGAAATAGACGCGAAACTCGTCGCCCACCTTGATGGCCGCCGGCCCTTCGGCCCAGTAGGCACCGGTGAGGGACGGGGTTTCGTGGTCCCACGGGCCCTCGGCGCTGCGGCCGCGGATGAGGCGAATATTCTTCTGCGTAACCGGCGCGAAGGTTTCGTTCTTCACGAACATGAGCCAGTCGCCGCTGCCGTCCTCCGCGGGAATGATGTTGGCGTCGATGACGTTGTAGCCGGCGTCGTACAGGAGCCTCGTCGGTTCGAAGGTGACGAAATCCTTCGTCGTGGTGGCGTAGATACGATGATTGCGCTCCGGCCGCCGGTTGGACATCGCCGTCTCCGGGTAGCGGCCGAGGAGGGTGGTCGACCAGTGAATGAGAAACCGCTCGCGCGACGGATCCCACAGGATTTCCGGCGCCCAGCAATTCTGCGCCTCGGGCTCGTGCGCCATGACCGGCAGGGTTTTTTGTTCCGACCAGTGAATGAGATCGGGCGAAGACGCGTAGCCGATCGTTTTGCCGGTCCACCCCGTGGTCCAGACGAGATGGAATAGGCCGTTCGCGTCGCGGTAGAGCGACGGATCGCGCATCAATTTGTTTTCGCCGGCAGTCGGCTGCAGGAAACTGCGACCCTCGTTGAGCATCTCAAACGCATAACCGTCGGCGCTCCAGGCGAGGCGGAACCCCTCACTCTCGCGATCGTGATAGAAGTAGGCGAAGAGGTAGCAGGTTTCGGGGAGTTCGGACGCACGTACGGTGCCGCCGAGCAGCAGGCCGAGCACCACCAGCACACCGCGGAGGGGTCGCGCTCGCCGCGACCCGCGAACGTCCCTCCACCGCAACCGGGCGCCGGCGAGCGGCGCCCCTACACCCTGTAGGGCTGCCGCTTGCCGGCATGCCGCCGTCGGACGGGCCGGTGCTTCGGTCTCGCTGAGAGGTACCTGCGGCGCGGCGACAAGCGCCGGCCCTACACCACTCAACCGAAACCAGGCTTCGATGATCCCGCGAACGCGGGACCCTGCGGGGAGGAAGGAGGCCATCTTCATCAATCGTTGGGGACGAGGAGGTTGGTCGGCTTGCCGTCGTTGCCGAGGCGGCGGACGCGGATCGCCATGCCGGGTTTACCGGGCAGCGTCACGCTGCGGTCGGCGGCATCGACGTAGTGGTAGTTGTCGAGCTGCTTCGTGACGAACTCGCCTTCGACCGGCGTGATCGTCATGGCCCAGGTGTCGATGACATCGACCCCATAACGCTGTCCGTCGGTGACGCCGTTCTTGTAGAGTTTGAAGGTCCACTCGGTCGGTGCGTCCTTGCCGAAATAGGTGAGATAGTAGAGACCGGGAACGCCGCCGGTGTTGACGTCCTGCCACTTGTCGATCGGGTCGATGCCCTGGGCCGGACTGGCCTCGAGGATGCCGCGCAGGAAGGCGAGGCGCGGTGCGCTGGTGCCGCTCATGTGGCCGCCGAAGGAGGTCCAGGTATCCTCGACTTTCGTGAAAAAATAGTCGCCGTGGCCGACATAGGTGCCGGCGACGGTGCCGCACCAGAAGCGGTGGACCATCTCCGGACCACTGAGATCGGCCCAGCGGAAGCGTCCGTCGCCCTCGTATTTGACTTCGTCATACACCACGGGCTTGTGCCAGACGCTGCGGTACATCTCGGCGCGTCCGGGTTCGTCGACGGCCGCGCCGTTCTGCATGGAGACGTGGGTGATCCAGGGTTTGGTCTGGTCGAAGATCCGGTGACCGTTATGGATCGAACGCAGGCGTTGGTGCGGATCGCACGCGGCGACGAGCGCGCCGAGGCGATCCCAGTCGGCGTCGGTCTTGGTGCGAAGGAAGTCGAACTCGTTGCACAGCGACCACCAGACGTTGCGATAGGCGCCGAAGCGGGCGACGACGTAGCGGATGTAGCGTTCGTCGCCGGCCGCATCCATGGAATTGAAGCCCCACTTGCCGTAGGGGTTGAGCAGGATGAGATCCGCTTCGATGCCGAGTTCGAGCAACTGTTGGATTCGCTTCTCGTAGTGGCGGAAAAACGCCGGGTTAAAACGCGTAAGGTCCCAGTCGTGCGGCGGCGTGCCCTCGAAAGGCCAGCGCGGCGGGGCGAAAGTTTCCTGATAGGCGGTCGGCTGCTGGGTGATGAGCATGCGCGCCTTGTTGAAGGGCGAGGCGGCGAGGGTGCGCAGGGTTTCCTCCTGCACGGCCTCGGGGGCATCGATCCAATTGTAGATCGTCGTGCCCACCTGCTTGTAGGGCGTGCCGTCGGCGTAGGCGAAGTGATAGGTGTTGAAAACCCGCACGGGGCCGTGGTTGTCCGGACTCGGCGCGACCGCGGTAAAGGCGCCGCGCTTGCCGGTCAGGTCCCAGCGGTTGCTCTTCGTTTCGTAGCGCCATTCTCCCTCGGTCTCCGGACTGAAGCGGATCCGGTAGATGCCGTCGCCGTCGTAAAAACCCGGCACGAGCACGGTGCGGTGTCCGTCGGTAAACTCGGCCTCAAAACGCACTTCGGTGAAGGGATTGCCGGCACGCGGTCCGGGAAGCTCGATCTCGAAGACGCCCCAGCGTTCGACCATCGGCGGCGCGGCGACGAGGAGCACGGGAAAGCAGGAAGCCAGCAGGAAAAAAAGGAGGCGTTTCATACGGGAAATTTTCAGCGTTTCAGTTTTCAGCCTTTCAGCGTTTCCGAGCGCGCCGCGGCGCGCTCAGGGTTGGATATCGGCCGCTTCATCGAGGCTGGTGATGATGGCTTTCTCGGGGAATCGGGCGCGATAGTCGGCGACCATGGCGGCGATGGAGGCGGCGTTGGGCCGGCCGCCCTTCCATTTGCGCAGATGCTGTCGCGGCGCGAGGGAGAGACCGCCGGCCGGAGCGAACTCGTTGCCGCCGGGCGTGCGGAACCAATAGGTGAAGTCGATCACATCGATCACCGCCGCCCGCACCGGATCGGCCAGGATGGCGTCCTGCACGTCCTTGGTCGCGCTGAGAGCGATGAGCGGATCGTGGCCGGTCTCGCGCTGCCATTCGGCGATCACGTCGAGCCAGAACTGCATAAAGGGCAGCGGTCCGGTGTTTTCGGCCGAAAGGGTGTGGATGACGTTGGGCTCGCTCGCGAGATTGGCGAGGCATTGGCGGATATAGGCGCGGTGCAGCGCGCGGTAGGCCGCGTCGCTGAGATCGTAGAACGCTTCGGCCATCTTGATCGTGTCGCCATCGAAGGGCGGCGGTTCGGGAAACTGAGCACCGGTGCCGTTGATGTTGTTGACCGGCCGCCAGGGCGAGTCGACCCAGTGCGCGCCGGACTCGATGATGTTGTGCTGAAAATACATCTCGTTGATCAGCACGAGTCCGCGACGATGCGCCTCGGCGGCGAACTCGCGCAGCCGTTTGAAATACCAGGGATTGTATCGCGTGAGGTCGTAACGGCTGAGCCCGTCCCAGGCGCGCCCCTCGCCGCTGCGGGCGAAGGGTTGCTCGAAAAAGGGCGGCCAGACATCGGCATCGGGTCGGCGGATCATTTGGTGGTCGATGCGCCGGCGGTCGTGCCAGAGGCCGTAGTGGTGGCGAAAGGCCACGATGCCCTCGCGTTCCATGCGGTCCGCCACGGCCGGGATCTCATCGGTGAGGCCGGTGCCCGTGCGGCCGGGGGCAAAGCGCGTGAGCGCCGGGCCGTATTCGCTGGCGCGGGCCGGTTCCATGCGGCCGAGCCACCAGGCCCCGCTGGTCCAGCGTCCGCTCAGACGTTCCTCCCCGACGTAGAGCACGCCGTCGCGCAGGGTGAGCGGCTGGCCGGCGGGTGCGGGGGTGGGCTGCAGACGCGCCGCCAGATCCGTCACGGCCTCCTCCAGCGAGGGAATCGCCGCGAGGGTCTGCGCGGTGTAGCGGCGGGCTGCCAGGGCGCGAAGGGCGTCCTCCCCTGCCCGCTCGACCAGCTGCGCGCGATAGAGGGAACGGGGGGAGGCAAACTCATTGGTCATGCTCCAGGCGGCGTCGCCGACGTATTGACCCCAGACGGCCACAACCCAGTTGTGCGCGCCCGGCGGGCGGCGCGCGATGATGGTGCTGGCTTCGCTGCCCCAGATCAGGGAGTTGGCGGCGGCCCAGCCCACGCCCTGGTTCCAGGTCTCCAGGTTGTCGATACGCAGCGCGCCGCCGTCGATGGACACGCTGTCGAAGAGCAGGCCGGAGGACCAACTGCCGATCGACCCGCTCCAGCCCTGCGTATCCACCGCGCGGCACTCGAGAAAGACATTGGGGCCGCCGGTCTGGTAACCGACCGTAAAGTCGTGCAGCCCCTGCTCGGTGGTGCAGCGGAGGAAGAGGGTCTGTTGTCCGCGCGAGTGAAAGGCCAGTCGCCGGTAGCCCGCAAGTTCCGACACGGGCGCGATCGCGGCGCAGTCCTGCACGGTGACCCGCTCCACCTTGGCGCCCACCTGCACGACGCTGCCGGCGAAATGGACGCCGATCACATCGCTCACCCAGCCGTCGCGGACGGCGTGGAGGTCGATGGCGTTCCAGGCGTGCTGTTCATCGTGCGGGTTGGCCGGATCGACCTCGGCCTCGCAACGCAGGTTCTCCACGCCGACATCGCTGATGTAACCGGTTTCCTCATACGCCTGCACCTTGCCGCCGCCCCAGCGGGCTTCGAGGGCGGTGGTAAGCGGGGCGTCGAGCGTGACGGTGTTGCCGTCGATCGCGACGATGGTGCGGTCCCAGTGCAGGTTGAATCTGCCCGGTTTCCACGAGTAGGGCTGGCGGGCGGGGGCTACATCCATGCCGAGGAAGGCGATCCATTCGGCCGGGCTCGGCCGCTCGACATCGAGGCGCTGGCCCACCGCGAGGTCCGTCGTGTTGTCGAGCGTGAGTCGATGGGCGCCGACCGGAACGTAGGGATCGGTCACGGCGCGCGTGGGGCCGAGGCTGCGTCGCTGGAGGGTGCCGACCACTTCGATGAGCGGTCGGCGGTCGGTGCCGGTGGCAATCAGCACAGTACCGTCGGCTCCGTTCCCGGCGCCGCGCAGCACGATACCGCTGGCCCGGATCTTCAGCCGGCCGCCGATCTCGTAGCGACCGGCCGCGAGGCGGACCGCCCCCCGATGGCCGGAGGCGTCGGTCGGTTGCTCGGCCAGCCAATCGAGGGCGGCCTGGATGCGGGCACCGTCATCGCCGTCGACCGGGGCGACTTCGACGCGGGAGGGGAGAAAGGGAATCGGCACGCCGCCGCCGCCGTAGCCGGCATGCGAGAAGTCGGGCACGCGGTCGCCGTTGTCCGCGATCCGGTAAACCAGTTGGCCATCCGGCCCCAGCGAGACGGGCGGCGGCACCTGCTCGGCGGCTGCACCGGTGGCGAGAGCGGCCAGCATCAACATCCGGATCGGGAACCGGTTCAGTGTTGGGGCGCGCTTGGTGCGCCCCCGCGTCCTGGCGGGATGGGTGGGGCCGCACGCCGCCGAGAGGCAACGGCGGTCAATCAAACGGTTCACAGCTTCACCTCCAGTTTGCGCAGGTCATCCGACTGCGCGACTTCCTTGCCGTCGACCCAGACGCGCAGCCCGGCACCGCGGCCGAATTGGATGCCGTCGCGATCCCAGACAATCGTGATGTCGCGACCGTGGTAACGCACGTTGTCGAGAGCGAACCAGGGCCACGCACCGGCCGGCAGGAGCGGATCAATTTCGAGGGTGTCGTCTTCACGGGGGCGCAGTCCGACCACCCCGCTGATCAAAAGGTCCGCGTAGGTGGAGTGATTATACCAGTAGCTGCGCGGATGCCGTCCCTTGAGCCACTGGCCGGTGCGTTCGTCGAGGTATTCGCCGATGTAGGCGTCGCCGTCGTACCGGTGCGAACGCGTGTAGGTGATGAAGGCGTCAAAGTAGTCCTCGCGCGTGACGACCTCCTGCGGGTAGTCGCGCAACACGTTGGCGAGGGCCGTGAGCGTTTGCGAGGTGGCAAAGGGCCACACGGCCCCGTCCCACTCGCAGGTGCCGACGCCGTGCGAACGAAAGCGCGGGTCGCGCCGCTCCGCCGTGGTGATCCCGAACGGGGCGGCGAAACCTTCCGCATCGGTCAGCTGGGCCCAGGCCCGTTCGTATCCTCGCGCCGGGGCCGGCAGGCCGAAATACCACGGGATGAAGCCGATCTGCTCCCGCACCGGGATCCGTTCCAGGTCCTCCGTCAGCGAGGTGAAGAACACGCGTTCCTCGTCCCACAGGGTATTTACCACCTGGGCGCGCAGGGCGCCGGCACGGGACTGCAATTGCGCTGAGAGTGGCTCGCGTCCGGCCAAGCGGGTGATCTCGGCCAGGGCGCGCAGGTTGCCCGCCATGTAGGCGCTGATGGTCGGGCGCACGTTCTTAACGCGCCGGCCGCCGCTGAGCGATTCCTCCATCGCGTCCCACACATCCGCCTGCCAGAACAGACCGTCTTCGCGACCGTTGCTCTGCACCCAGCGCTCGTAATCGGCCAGCAGGTCGTCGGTCAGCGCCACCAAGGCCGCCGTGTCGCCGGTCACCTGCCATCGCTGCCACAGGGCATGCTGGAGCCACTGGGAATACTTGTGCAGGTGCGGCTGCGGACCGCCTTCGTGCCCACGCAACCAATACAGCACGGTCTCATCGTAGGGCGTCTGGTCGCGCAGCCAGCGCCCCTCCATCAGGTGATGACCCAGCGCGCTGCTCACCGGCTGCGGCTTGGTGATGAACTCGGTGAACACGCGCTGACCCGAGGCCTCATCGCGCTTCAGCTGCTTGCGCAGCGCCCACCAGCGATACCAGTAGATCTCCTCCACGTCGGCGTCGGAGCAGGTGAAGAGCGGGACGCGTTCCTTCATCCAGTCCCAGGCTTCCGCATCGGACACCAGATTGACCACCGTCTCTTGGTCGGTCGCCGCAAAGTGAGCGGCATGCCGCGCAAAGTCCTCCGGGTTCAACAGCACCGGCTCGGCGAAAGCGAAGCTGACGCTGAGGATTGCCCACGAAACACACGAAAAGGCACGAAAGCCCGGTCCCGAGTATCCGCTCTCCGTGATCTCTGTGCCTCCTCTGTGCTCTCTGTGTCTCAAAATATCGTCCTGCTGGTTTCGGGTCATTTCGTGGGTTTGGGGAGCCAATACATCGATCCGCTCACAGGGTGTTCACGTTGTTGGCCGGATCGGTGTAGTCGACGGCAACACGCGGATCGGTGCCGTTGAGGTATTCCTCGACGTTGGTGTAGCCGTCTTTGTCGGAATCGACCCAACCGCTGGCCGGATCGTTCGGATTGAAGCCGTGGCGCCGTTCCCACGCGTCGGGCATGCCGTCGCCATCAGTGTCGACCGGCGGCGGCGTGCCGCGGTAGTCCGGCCAGCCGCCCACGTCCGTATGCACCTTGATGATACCGTCGCCAAAGGCGGTCCGGCCGCTGCGCACTTCCGCAATGATGCGTTCGTCGACCGGATCTCGGCGCGGCAGCGTCGCACCGGCGCCGGCCAGCACCGCGACATAGGCCTGCTCGGCCGGGGTCGTGCGCACGGCCGGCATCGGCACGGGCGCGTGATGGCGCGCGTACTCGATGAGGGCGGCGACTTCCGCAGCGCGTTCGGGCCCGCCGCCGTATTGCACGCCGCCGGCGTAGTTGTCGGCCGTGACCTCGGCGTTGCCTTCGACGACGTTGTCGCGCACCAGCCAAAAACCGGGCCCGTCGCGCTCATGAAAATTGCGCCAGGCCTCGGGCTTGGCGATGCGGTGGCGGATCGCGCCATCGCCGGTGGCCGGGCCGGGCTTGAGGTAGTTGGCGATGATGTTGAGCACCGAAGTGCTGTCGCCGCCATCGATGCTGCGGTGCTGCCAGTTGAAGAGCACGTTGTTGCGGAAATCGATCTGGTCGCCCCAGCCGATGCTGGGATTGCGGGCGGTGTTGCTGGCCCAGAGGTTGTGGTGAAAGGTCGCGCGGCGGCCGCCGATGGTGGAACCGAAGGCGTGGTTGTTGAGATTGAGCGCCTCGCTCGAAATGCACCACTGGATGGTGATGTCCTCGATGGGGTTCTTGTCGAAACCGCCCTGCCCGTTCGGCTTCATGTAGCGGTAGAGCGAGACGTTTTCATCCAGACCCCAGCTGAAGGAGCAGTGGTCGATAATGATGCGGCCGGGCGAGTGCACGGCGTTGAGCGCATCGTCGCGGCTGGTGAGATTGCCCCGGCGAAAACGCAGGTAACGGATCACCACGTCGCTGGCGTTGATTGTTGTCGTGTCGCCGCTGATACATACGCCGTCGCCCGGCGCGGTCTGGCCGGCGACGGTGAGGTGGGGATGATTGATGTGAATCGGCGACCGGAGGTCGATGCGACCGGCGACCTCGAAGACCACGATGCGCGGCCCCGCCGCCTCGACGGCGTCCCGGAACGACCCCGGTCCGCGGTCCTGCAGGTTGGTGACCTTGATCACGAGCCCGCCACGGCCGCCCGCGGTGAGGGCGCCCGCGCCCTCCGCGCCCGGAAAGGCCGGCACCTCGGCCAGGAGCGGCGCCGCCAGCGTGAGCAACAGTCCGGCGAGGAACGTCCGGACAGGGCGCAGGGCGACAGAAATTACAGCGCGAAGGCAGCGGAGTTTCATGGGGCGAAATACAGACTGATGGGTATCAGGACCAGGTCGACGAAGACCGCGCGAGCGCGCGGACTTTTCGGCAGTCTGACAGGGTTGAGAAGTGGGGGGGGTGGAGTGGGTGACAAAGGCCCCTTGCGAACAACGGGCACGCCAACGGACGGCTTGAGCATCGTAACAAATATACCCGCACATACTCCCATGATATCGACAATTATTACTCGGATTCTAACCTGCGCCTGTCGGGGCAGGTGCCGCGATTCCCGCCGAAGCTGCTGGGCAGCTGAAACTTGGGCGATCTCTTGCCTCACCATGACGCGGTCCGCCTCGAAGGGGCGGTCGCAGAGGGGTTTTGACAAAAGCCATCTGCCGCGCGACTTGACCGCTCATGCCCCTTCCCCTTCGGCGTTTCCGCCTCCCCTTCCCGGTCGCGCTACGCGTTGCCTCCCTCACGATTCTGGCGTTCTGCTCAATGGGCCCCGCGCTCGCCGCCCGGGATATTCAGAGCGCGCCCGGTGACTGGGCCATGGCCGATGAAATCGTCGCCGCGATTGAATCGCCCCGCATTCCCCAGCGCGACTTCGCCATCACCGACTTCGGCGCTCGAGCCGACGGCAGCGATGCGCGGCCAGCCATTATCGCGGCGCTCGCCGCGGCCAGCGAAGCCGGCGGTGGTCGCGTGATCATCCCCGCCGGCGAGTGGCGCTGCGACGGCCCGATTCACTTGCGCAGCCGTATCAACTTCCACGTCGGCGAGGGCGCCCTGTTGCGCTTCAGTCCGCACGCCGAACATTACCTCCCGGTCGTGCTTACCCGCTGGGAAGGCACCGAACTGTACTCGTATTCGCCGCTCATCTACGCCTTCGACGTGGAAGACGTCGCCATCACCGGCACCGGCACGATCGACGGCAACGCCGAGAGCGAATTTTTCACCTGGACCGAAGCCGGCAGACAATCCCGCGATATGGATCGCCTGCGCCGCATGGGCAATGGCGGTGCGCCCGTCGCCGAGCGCATCTTCGGCAAAGGCACCTATCTCCGCCCCCCGCTCATCCAGTTTTTCCGCGCCAAGCGGGTGCAACTCGAAGACTACACCCTGCTCAACTCGCCCTTCTGGGTGAACCACCTCGTCTACACCGAGCACATCACCATTCGGAATATCAGGGTCGACAGCCACCACGCCAACAACGACGGCGTCGACATCGACTCTTCGCGCTTCGCGCTCATCGAGCACTGCCATTTTCGCACCGGCGACGATTCGGTGGTGGTGAAATCCGGCCGCGATCTCGACGGCCGCACCATTGGCCGACCCAGTGAATACGTCGTCGTGCGCCACAACGACATGGGCGGCGAAGACGGCATCGCGCTCGGCAGCGAAATGTCGGGCGGGGTGCGCCACGTCTTCTTCACCGACAATGTCCTGCGTACCGGTGCCTCCGCCATCCGCTTCAAGGCCAACCTCGACCGCGGCGGCACCGTCGAACACATCCGCGTGCGCAACTTCACCGTCGAGGCCTTCGACAACCTCTTCTGGTTCCAGCTCAACTACCCCGGTCTGCTCGGCGGCGGTCATCCCGCCACCTACCGCGACATCGTCTTCGAAAACTTCACCGTTGCCCGCGCCGGCACCTTCCTCGACGCCAAGGCCCCCGCCGAAGCGCCGCTGCGCGACGTGGTCTTCCGCGACGTCAGCGTCGGCGAGGTCGAACACGCCTTCGTCGTCGAGAACGCGAGCAACCTGCGCTTCGAAAACGTCACCCTCGGCGACCAGAACATCGACGGCCAACTCTCCTGGCACGCCGCGAAACCCTAACTCGTTTTTTGACCACGAAGCGACACGAGGAGACACGAATAAAATGGGGCCCATGCCGCCTCTCAACTTTCGGTGAATTCGTCTGTATTGGTGTACGTTCGTGCTTGAAAAAACCAACCTGCCCGCGCCCCCCGTTTCCCATGAAAACGTTCCTGTTTCCGCGCGTTCTCCCCGCGGTCATCCTGCTTCTCGGCTGCTGGGTTGCGGCGCTCCCGTCGACCGCCGCCGACACGCCCTCGCTCGGCTGGGACGACGTGCCCGGCATCCTCTCCCGCATCGTCGCGCCCACCTTTCCGGACCGCGACTTTGACCTCACCGCCTACGGCGCCGTCGCCGACAATAAGACCGACATCAAACCCGCCCTCGATCGCGCCATCGCCGATTGCCATGCCGCCGGGGGCGGTCGCGTGATCGTGCCGGCCGGCGACTGGTTCATCGCCGGTCCCATCCACCTGAAGAGCAACGTCAACCTCCACCTCGCCGAAGGTGCCACGGTCAACTTCAGTACCACGCCGACCGACTACCTGCCGCTCGTCCATACCCGCTTCGAAGGCACCGAGGTCATGAACCTCTCGCCGCTCATCTACGCCTTCGAGCAGGAAAACATCGCGCTCACCGGCAACGGTACCTTCCACGGTCGCGCCTCCCGCGACAATTGGTGGACCTGGTCGCGCAACGCCCGCCCCGCCATCAACGCCGCCCGCCAGCAGGGCGAGGAAGGCGTGCCTGTCGTCGCCCGCACCTACGGCGCCGATCACGGCCTGCGCCCGGTCTTCGTGCAACCCTACCGCTGCACCAACATCCTCATCGAGGGCGTCACCTTCCGCGACTCGCCCATGTGGTTCATCAATCCCGTGCTCTGCACCAACGTCACCGTGCGCAACGTGAGCACCATCGGTCACGGACCCAACAACGACGGCTGCAACCCCGACTCCACCCGCGACGTGCTCATCGAGGGCTGCCTCTTCGACACGGGCGACGACTGCATCGCCATCAAATCCGGCCGCGACGGCGACGGCCGCCGCGTCGGCGTGGCGAGCGAGAACATCATCATTCGCGACTGCACCATGCGCGACGGCCACGGCGGCGTCGTCATCGGCAGCGAGATGTCCGGCGACGTGCGCAACGTCTTCGCCGAAGATTGCCGCATGGATAGCCCCAACCTCGAGCGCGCCCTGCGCATCAAGTCCAACTCCTTCCGCGGCGGCGTGGTGGAGAACGTGCACTTCCGCAACGTCGAGGTCGGCGAAGTGGCCGACGCCGTGTTCCGCATCAACCTGTTCTACTCCACCGAACGCGGCGAGCACCTGCCCACCGTGCGCCATGTTACGATGGAAAACGTCACCTCGAAAAAATCACGCCGCGCCTTCCATTTCCACGGCGTGGAGGGACGGCCCATCACCGACGTCACCGTGCGCAACTGCACCTTCAACGGCGTGGCCGAACCGAGTATTCTCACCGGCATCGAAGCCCTCGCGCTGCGCAACGTGATCATCAACGGCGAGCCGAAGGTCCGCTGAGGGCAACCGGCGTCGACCAGCGACGCCCCTACGGCACCTCAATGCAGGGCTGCCGCTTGCTTCCGCGGCCGCGGGACCGCAGCTGCCTCTCCGCCGACGCCACCGCGGCAGGGCGACTAGCGCCGGCCCGACACCGCTCCACCGCGGCACGGCGACTAGCGCCGGCCCTACACCACGCCACCGCCACCGGACCTCGGCGAGCGAGGCCCCTACTCGCCCACCAAGCCGTTCAGATAGGCTTCGAGATTCGTGTAGCCGTCGCCGTCCCGATCGGCCGCGCCGTCCGTCCCGTCTCCCGGATCAAAGCCCTGCTCGCGCTCCCAGGCGTCCGGCATGCCGTCGCCGTCCGTGTCCCAGTCGGCCGCGCGGTGCACCACCGGATACTCGTCCCAGCCGCCGACGTCTTCCTGCGAATCGGGCAATCCGGGCAGTCCGGTTACACTGCCCCGGTAGGTGAAGGTGCCGGCACGCACTTCGGCAATGATGCGCTGGTCATGCGGATCGAGCGCCGGAAAATTGCAGCCCACATCGGCCAACACGTCCGCGTAGGCCTCCTCTGCCGTCTGCGTCTTCACGTGCGAGGGAAAGAACGGCGCCTCCGCCCACGGGCTGTAATCCTGCGGCAGACGGCCCCCGCGCTCGGTGGTGGCGATGCGGCCCTCCTCCTGGTTTTCCAGACCGAAGTGGCCCGGCATGACATTGCCGGCAAAGTAGTAGCGCTGGGTGCCGGGAAAGCCGCCGTATTGGGCGTTGAGCGCCTTGAAGAAGGTCGTCGCCGGGCCGGGCTGGTAATAGTTGTTCACGAAGTTCACCTCGTGAGCGCCGCCGTCGGTCGCGCGCTTCGACCAGTTGTAGACCACGTTGTTGCGAATATCGAGGCGCCCCGCGTAGCGGTGGCCCGCCGCCTTGTCGAGGCCGCCCGCCAGGCTCCAGTTGCGGCCCGCGTTGTGCGCGAGCAGGTTGTGGTGAAAGCTGCCGATGTCGCCGCCGATGCTCGCCGCGTAGCCGTGCTGTTTGCCGGGCGCGTAGTTCTTGTGGCCGGCGGCATTGAGCGCCTCCGAGATGAGCGTGCGCTGCAGCGTAATGTTTTTCCCGCTACGCGAGCTGAAGGCTTCGTCGAGTGTCCAGCTGATCGAGCAATGATCGATGATGCAGTTGTCCGCCGAGGCCATGCCCATGCCGTCCAGCGTCGTGCCCGAGGTGTTGCCCGGCCGCACGCGCACGTAGCGGATGATCACGTCCCGCGCGCCCAGCATGCCGAAGTTGTAATTGCTGATGCAGATGCCCAGTCCCGGCGCGGTCTGCCCCGCGACGGTGAGCTGGGAGTTCCCCTGGCGCACGATCAGCTTGGACTGCAGCACGATCCGTCCCGAAACGTTGAATACGACCGTGCGCGGCCCCTCCGCCTCGACCGCCGCGCGCAGGCTGCCCGGTCCGGTATCGTTGAGATTGGTCACCGCGATGACGCGTCCCCCGCGGCCACCCTGGGCGAAGCGGCCGTAGCCCTCGGCGCTGGGAAAGGCGAGCTGGCGATGCGACGCGGGCTCGACGACGGATCGCTCCGCCGCGCTCAAGCCGACCGCCCCGGCGGCCAGGATGGCAAACGCCCAAAAGCGTCGGGCAAAAACGGGTCGATGGGCGCGGAGGGAGACGGCGGGGGAATTCATGGCGGCAAGGAGGGACGAAGTAACAGCGCCCCACTATCGACCGATTTCCGGGCCACTTCTGCCGCAATCCCTCGCACCTTTACCGAAATCCTAAGGTGCCTCCCGCCCGCCCTTAGGATTCGCACACCTTTGGTCCGAAATCGGGCAGCACTAGCGAAATCAAATGACCTACACTGACCGCCCCCCTTGCCCTCGTTGTGTCTCTCGCCCCTTTGGATTATCTCGTGATTGCGCTCTATGGCGCGGTCATCGCCGGAATCACCTGGCGCTTCAGCCGCCGCGGCGCCTCCACCGCCGACGACTATTTTGTCGCCGGCCGCTCCATGCCCGGCTGGGCCGTGGCGATGGCGATGATGGCCGCGTTGATCTCAAGCAACACCATGGTCGGACACCCCGCCACCGCCTTTCAAAAGGGGCTCATCCTGCTGCTGGGCAGTCTCACCCTGCCGCTCGTGCTGGTCTTCGTCGCCAAGGTCATCGTGCCGTTTTACCGGCGCACCATTCGCATGAGCGCCTATGAATACCTCGGCCAACGCTTCGGCCTCGGCGGACGTCTCTATGCCTCCCTCTGCTTCATCGCCGACCGGCTCTTCGATGTCGGGGTGACCCTGCTCACCTCCGCCGTGCCGGTGGCCGTCATGACCGGGCTTCCGCTGCTCCAGGTCGTCGTCGGCCTGGCGTTGTTCACCGTCGCCTACACGATGTTCGGCGGCATGCGCACCATCGTGTGGACCAGCGTGGTGCAGGGAGCGGTGTTCATAATCGCAGCGCTGTTGATCGTGGCCCGGCTGATGTTCGCGCCCGAATGCGGAACGCCCGGCGCCGTCCTGCTTGCCGCCTGGGACGGAGGGCGACTCTCCCTCGGGGACTTCAGCCTCACCTGGCGCAGCCTGATGGACCCGGCCCACACCACCCAGTGGCTGCTCCTCCTCGCCTACACGGTCAACTGGGGCCGGCGCTACGTGGCCGACCAGCACATGGTGCAACGTTATCTCATCGCCCGGTCCGATCTCGACGCCACCCGCGGCGCCCTCTGGAACGGCCTCCTCTGTGTGCCCGTTTGGCTGACCTTCATGCTCATCGGCGCGGGCCTTTACGGCTACTACCAGCTCAGCGGTGCGCCGGGTCCCGCGGTGGCCGACGAGGTCGTGCCGCACTTCATCATGCATCAACTGCCGGCGGGGATCGTGGGCCTCATGCTCGCCGCCATCCTCGCCGCCTCGATGTCGTCGATCAGCCCCGATCTCAACAGCATCGCCACTGCCTTCACGAGCGACATTGTGGGTCACTTCCGTTCGGGGCTCTCCGACCGGGCGCGCGTGACCGTCGGGCGCCTCACCGTCCTCGGCGGCGGCGCGCTCGCTTTGGCCACCGCCCTGCTCATGGCCCCCCGCGGCGAAGCCGCCACGATCATGGAACGCGCCGTCACGGTCGCCGCCATCCTTTCGGGCGGCATGCTCGGGCTCTTCTTTCTCGGCTTCTTCACCCGCACGGCCACGCGCCGCGGCTGTTATGCCGGCCTGGCCGCCTGTGCGCTCTTCACCGCCTGGGGCACGCTCACGGCCGGCACCGATCCGCTGCTCGATCTGGGGTTCAACTTCCCCCTCAACCCCATCCTCATCGGCATCCTCGGCCACCTGGTCGTCTTCGGCGTCGGTTACGGGGTGAGCCGCATCTTCGGCGGGCATGTCCCGGCCGACATCGATCGCCTCGTCTACTCGCGTCCCGCCGCCGCCACCTCCTGATTCACCGCCATGCCCGTTCCCTCGCACGTCGTCCTCCGCCAACCGCCGCAGATCGCGCTGGGTCCCGGCATCGCGGCTTCCGCTCTCCAGCCGTGGCGCGATCGTGGTCATCGTCGCGTCTGGGTGCTCACCTCGCCGCCCGTCCTGGCCCAGACGGAAATGCTGCTCGCTCCCTGGCGCACGGCCGGTGCCGATATTCTCGTGAGCACCGACGCACCGCCCGAGCCCGGCACCGCCCACGCCGAGCGGCTGCGTGCCGAGGCCGCCGCCTTCGCGCCGGACCTCGTCATCGGAATCGGCGGCGGCTCCGTGCTCGACGTGGCCAAGCTCGTTGCCGCCCTGCACGATCGTCCCGAGCCGCTGACCGCGTTCTATGGTATCGATGTGCTCGATACACGCCGCACGCCGTTGATCTGCATCCCGACGACCGCCGGCACCGGCAGCGAGGTTTCGCCCAATGCCCTGCTCTTCGACGAGGCGACGCAAAGCAAGAAGGCCGTCATCTCGCCCGCGCTCATCCCCGACGCCGCGATCGTCGACGCCGCGTTGATGACCGGACTCCCGCCCGCCCTCACCGCCACCACCGGCATCGACGCCCTGGCGCACTGCCTGGAGGCCTACGCCAGCCTCGCTGCCCATCCCACCGTCGATCTTTGGGCCCTTGCCGGCGTCGCCCTCGCCGGCGAGCACCTGCTGCCCGCCGTCCAACGCGGCAACGACCTGCACGCCCGCCACGCCCTCGCCACCGCCAGCCTCTACGGCGGGCTGTCCCTCGGCCCGGTCAACACCAACGGCGTGCACGCCCTCGCCTACCCGCTGAGCGGTGCGCTGCACATGGCCCACGGTCTGTCCATTGCGCTGCTGCTGCCCGCCGTGACGGCTTTCAACCTGCCCGCCATGCCGGCCCGGTTCGCCGCCCTCGCCCGCGCGCTTGGCGCCGATCCCGACCGCACCGGCGACAACGCCAGCGTCGCCGCCCAACTCCCCGGCCTGCTCACCCGGCTCATCACCCGCAGCGGCATCCAACTCGGCCTGCAACACCATGGCGTCACGCCCGAGATGATCCCGGCGCTCGCCGACAACGCCCTCACCGTCACCCGCCTCCTGCGCCACAACCCGCGCCCAATCACTCGTGACGACGCCCTCGCCATCTACGCCGCCGCCTGCGGCCGCCTGGCGGCGGAGGGATGAGTGAAAGGGAAAAGTGAACGGGACCTCATCCCCGCGTCCCCTCCCTTTCACTTTCCCTCCCTCCCTCTCCCTCCCCTTTCACTTTCACTCACTCCCTTCCCCTCCCTCCCTTTCACTCACTCCCTTCCCCTCCCTCCCTTTCACTCACTCCCTTTCCCTCCCTCCCTTTCACTCCCCCATGCCTTCCTCCACCCATCGCGGAATCATCGTTCCCCTGGTAACGCCGGCCACGCCGGCGGGTGATGTCGACCTCGCCGCCGCCGCACGCATCGCCGACCGCCTCGCCGCCCACGGTCTCGGCATCTTTGTGCTGGGCACGACCGGGGAGGCCGCCTCCGTCGCCGCCGCCCAACGGATTCCCCTGGTCGAGACGACCCTGCGCGCCGCGGCTGGTCGCGTGCCCGTGTATGCCGGCATCGGCGACCATTGCGTCGCGCATAGCATCGAGGCCGGCTGCCGCTATCTCGGTCTGGGAGTCGACGCGGTGGTGGCGCTCCTGCCGGGCTACTACGCCCTCACCCCCGCCGACATGCTCGCCTACTTCCGCCGCATTCACGACGGCGTCGCGGGCCCGCTCATGCTCTACAACATTCCGGTCGCCACCTACCACTCGATCCCGCTGGACGTGATCGCCGAGTTGGCGGATCTGCCGCACGTCATCGGCTTCAAGGATTCCGAAGGCACCGCCGGCCGCTGGGAGGACGCCGTGCAACGCTTCGGCGATCGCGAGAACTTCGCCCTCCTCATGGGCATCGCCGCCAAGGGCACCGAGGCCCTCCGCGGCGGCTTCGACGGTGTCATCCCCAGCGGCGGCAACCTCATGCCCGCCGAGTGGGCCACCTGGTGGCGCCACATCGAAGCGCGCGACTGGGACGCCGCCGCCACCGCGCAGACGCGCTTCAATCAGATCAACCAGATCCTGCAGCGCGGCACGACCCTCGGTCATCAGCTCGCCGGCCTCAAATTCGCCCTCTCGCTGCAGGGAATGTGCGACCCGGCGATGCTGCCGCCGCTCCGCCCACTGAACGCCGACCAGCAGGCGGCATTGCAGGCCGAGCTCGCCGCGCATGGAGTGGTGCCTTCCGCCGCCTAGCCCGGCCCCACCGCACCATGTCTTCATCCCCCTCCCTTCCCCTTCTCGCCCTCACCCTCGGTGATCCCGCCGGCACCGGACCCGAGCTGCTCACCCGGGCGCTCGTCGATCCCGCCGTGCGCGCGGTCTGCCGCCCCCTCGTCGTCGGCGACGCCGCCACCCTCGATGCCGCCCGCGCCTTCACCGGCTGCACCGCCCGGGTCGTCGCCGTCGATGCCCCGGAGGCCGCCACCTTCGACGCGGGCACGCTCACGGTCCTCGATCTAGACAACATCGATCTCGCCCGACTCAACCGCGCCGCCGTCTCGGCGCCCGCCGGCCAGGCCGCCTATGAATCCGTCGTCGCCGCCGCCCGCCTGGCGCTGGACCAACGTGCCGACGCCATCGTTACCTCCGCGCTCAACAAGGCCGCTCTCAATGCCGCCGGTCATCACTTCGACGGGCACACCGGCCTGCTGGCCGACATCTGCCAGTCTCCCGGCGCCACGATGATGCTGGTGGCGGACAAACTGCGCGTGAGCCACGTCTCCACCCACGTCTCCCTGCGCCAGGCCATCGACCGCGTGCGGCCCGAACGCATTCTCAAGGTCCTCGAACTCACCCGCGCCGCCGTCCAACGGCTCGGCGTCGCCGAACCTCATCTCGCCGTGGCCGGCCTCAATCCGCACGCCGGCGAGGGAGGCCTCTTCGGCAGCGAAGAAGCCGAATTCATCGCGCCGGCCATTGCCGAAGCTCGCGCCCGTGGTTGGAACGTCTCCGGCCCGCATCCCGGCGATACCGTCTTCTTCCGCGCGGCCCAGGGCGAATTCGACGGCACCGTCGCCATGTATCACGACCAGGGCCATGTCGCCGCCAAGATGCTTGGCATCTGGCGCGGCGTAAACGTCACCCTCGGCCTCCCCATCATCCGCACCTCCGTCGAACACGGCACCGACTTCGCCAACGCCGGCACCGGCCGCGGCGACCCGCGCTCCCTCATCGAAGCCATCAAACTCGCCGCCGCCCTGGCCCAAAGGAACCACGAATGAACACCAATAGACACGAATCCCTATCCGACCTTTCCAAGTTTCAGCCAGATTCGTGTCCCTTCGTGTCCATTCGTGGTTACCAAATCTGTCTGGTTCTGCTGACGGTCGCTGTCGCCTCCTTCAGTTTCGCCCAGACCGACAAAGCCATCGTGCGCTTCGTTGGGGACCGCTCCGTGACCCCCACCGCCGACGGCGGACTGCGCCCGGTGGTTGGCGTGCACAACATTCAGGTGTACCGCGCCAACCGCACGGCCCCCGTCCACGCCGACGGCCTCACCGACACCTACAGCCACGCCCCCATGCTGGCGTATTGGCAGGGTCGATACTGGCTGCAATACCTCAGCGGACCGCGCTCCGAACATGAGGCCCCCTGCCAGACCTCGCTCACCTCCTCTGCCGACGGCCTCACCTGGGAAGCCCCGCGCATCGTCTTTCCCGCCTTCCGGGGCCCCGACGGTCACTACGCCCTCGCCCACCAGCGCATGGGCTTCTACGTCGCCCCCGACGGCCGCCTCCTCACGCTCGGCTTTTTTGGCACCGAACCGTCCCCCAACGACGGTACCGGGCACGGCCGCGTCGTGCGCGAGATCCAGGCCGACGGCTCCTTCGGCCCCATCTACTTCCTCCGCCCCAACGCCAACCGTCCCGGCGGCGACGCCTTTCCCCTGCCGCACCCGCTCTACACCGCCTCGCCCGACGCGGGTTTTGTCGCCGCCTGCGAAGCTCTCCTGGCCGATAAACTCATGACCGCCCAATGGTGGGAGGAGGAGCAGCTCGACGAGACCGGCTTCTACCGCTTCCGCGGCAAGGCCGGTTCCATCGTCACCCGCCCCGACGGCTCCCACCTCAGCATCTGGAAAAACCGCGTCGTCGCCACCAGCCACGACCGCGGCGAATCCTGGCAGCACAAATCCTTCGCCGATAATTTCCCCAACAACGGCTCCAAATACTGGCTGCAGCGCAGCGCCGACCCCATTCACCCCTACGCCGTCATTCTCAACCCCACCGATCGCAACCGCTACCCGCTCGCCCTCATGCGCAGCGCCGACAGCGAGACCTTCCGCGACCTCTTCACCGTCCATGCCGAGCTGCCCGACCAACGCTTCGGCGGTTACCTGAAAAACATGGGCCCGCAATACGTGCGCGGGATCGCCGAGGGCAATGGCACAACCGCCAGACCCGACGCCGAAACCGCCTTTCCGCTCGTCTACTCGGTCAACAAGGAAGACATCTGGTTCGCCCGCGTGCCCACCCCCGTCACCGCGACGGTCGACTCCCCCGTCCACGCCGATTTTTCCGCCACCCCGCGCGGACAACTCCCGGCCGGCTGGAACATCTACAGCCCGCTGTGGGCGCCGGTGCGCGTCGCCGCCGATCCCGCCGACGCCACCAACCACGTCCTCTCGCTGCGCGACGAGGACCCCTACGACTACGCCCGCGCCGTGCGCGTGTTTCCGGCCACTCACGGCGTACGGATCTCCTTCCGCGTCCGCGCCCAACAACTCGGCGGTCGCCTCGAAATCGAGTTGCTCGACACCACCGGACTGCGCCCGGTCCGCATCGCGCTCGAGGAGGACGGTCGCATCTGGGCCTGTCACGAAGCGCAATGGATGGATGCCGGCACCTACACCCCCGGCCGCTGGCACCGCTTTGCCCTCGAAATTCCCGCCAACCCCAGCGCCGACCGTTGCGCCGTGCTCATCGACGGCGCCTCGCCGCTGCCGCGACCGGCCTATTTCACCGATCCCATCACGACCGTCGAACGCCTCTCCTTCCGCACCGGTCCGTATCGTGAGCGCGGATACGGCGGCCGCGACCTGCCCGGCGCCGACGAACGCGCGCCGCTTGCCGAGTTCCTCCTCGACGACGTCGTGATCGAACCCGTCGCGGAATGAACCCAGTCTTCCCGTTTGTAGGGCTGCTGCTTGCTCCCGCGGCCGCGGGACCGAAGTTGCCTCCCGGCCGGCCATCAGCCTGCGGCCTGCCGGCAAGCGGCAGCCCTACAGCCCGCGAACTTGAGCCCGGCCGCCATCACTGCGTCCCACCCGCGGTGATCCTGCTGGTTCTTAGCGTGCTTTCATTCTTCAGTAGTCCCCTCTCCGCCGCTCCGCGCGTCACCACCGAACTCAATCGCAGCTGGCACACCTTCGCCGCCGACACCGGCTCGCCGATGCCCGTCGGTGTGCTCGGCACCGACTTCGACGACGCCAGCTGGACCACCGTCAACACGCCCCACAACTGGGACCGCTACGAGGGCTTCCGCCAGCTCAAGCATGGCGATCGTCACGGCACCGCCTGGTATCGACGCACCTTTGCCCTTGCGGCCGCCGATCTCGCGCCCGATCGCCGCGTGTTTCTTTTCTTCGAAGGCGTCGGCTCCTACGCGACCGTCTGGGTGAACGGCGTCGAGGTCGGGCGCCACGCCGGCGGACTTACGACCTTCACCCTCGATATCACCGCCACCGCCCACGCGGGCGATGACAACCTGCTCGTCGTGCAGGCCGATCACCCGGTCGGGATCCGCGATCTGCCCTGGGTCTGCGGCGGCTCCGAGCGCGCCTACGGTTTCTCCGAAGGCACCCAACCCTTCGGCATCTTCCGTCCCGTGCATCTCGTCGTGACCGACGCCGTGCGGATCGACCCCTTCGGCCTTCACGTGTGGAACGACGAGCACGCCAACGCCTCCGCCGCCACCGTTCATGTCACCGCCGAGGTCCGCAACCACGACACGGTTGCCCGCCGTATCTCCACCCGCGCCCGGCTCACCGATGCCGACGGCGTGGAGGTCGCTCAACTCACCGCCGGCACCGTCGTTCCGCCCGGCGAAATGCGCACCGTTGCCTTCTCACCCGTCACCGTCGAGCGCCCGCGTTTTTGGTCCCCCGCCTCCCCGCATCTCTACACCGCCACGGTCGCCGTGGTCGATGACACGCCCGCCGCAAACCTGCGCGACGAGACCACCACCACCTTCGGCATCCGCACGATTCGCTGGCCCCGCGCCGACGACACCGACGGCCGTTTTTATCTCAACGGCCAACCCGTCTTTCTCAACGGCACCTGCGACTACGAACATCTGCTCGGCGCCAGCCATGCCTTTTCCACCGAGCAGATCGATGCCCGCGTCGCCATGATCCGCGCCGCCGGCTACAACGCCTTTCGCGACGCCCACCACCCGCACAACCTGCGCTTCAACCAGCACTGGGATCGCGCGGGCCTGCTGTGGTGGACGCAGTTCGGCGCCCACTGCTGGTTCGACAACGATGCCTTTCGCGCGAACTTCAAGACCCTCCTGCGCGACTGGGTGCGCGAACGCCGCAACAGCCCGTCCCTCGTGCTCTACGGCCTGCAGAACGAGAGCCACGTCCCGGCCGACTTCGCCGCCGAGTGTACCGCCCTCATTCGCGAACTCGACCCCACCAGCCCGACCCAGCGACTCGTCACCACCTGCAACGGCGGCGAAGGTACCGATTGGAACGTGCCGCAGAACTGGACCGGCACTTACGGCGGCGACCCGCAGCTCTACGCCGACGACCTGCGCACTCACCGCCTCTTCGGCGAATACGGCGCCTGGCGCAGCCTCGGCCTGCATCACGAATCCGGATACGACATTGCCGGTCCCCTCTCCGAAGAGCGCATGACCACGCTCATGGAAACCAAGGTCCGCCTCGGCGAAACCGCCCGCGACGCCTCCGCCGGTCATTTCCATTGGCCCTTCACCACGCACATGAACCCGGGCCGGCACTTCGGTCCCCACGGCGAACAGCTCTTCGACGGCATCCGCCCCCTGGACCACATCGGGCCGGCCAACAACAAGGGCGTCATGACGATCTGGGGCGAACCCACCGACGCCTTCTACATGTATCGTTCGCATTTCGCCGATCCTGCGACCGATCCGATGGTTTATCTTCCGCTCCACACCTGGCCCGACCGCTGGACCGCGCCCACCGCCACCGCCGGTCCGGTCGTCGTCTACTCCAACTGCGACGAGGTCGAACTCTTCAACGACCTCGGCACCGCCTCGTCTTCTCTCGGCACCCGCACCCGCGGCCCTCGCGGCACCCCCTTTCGCTGGGACGACGTGCCGGTGCACTTCAACGTCCTCTACGCCGAGGGGCGCATGAACGGCCGCGTCGTGGGGCGGGACCTCGTCCGCCTGCACCACCTGCCCGAAGCCCCCGCCTTTGCCGCCGCTCAACGCGCCGACGCCCGCGCCGCCGACGCCGCCGAGGCGCCGCGTTTTGGCCGCCATTACCTCTATCGCATCAACTGCGGCGGACCCGAGTACACCGATCGTTTCGGCGCCAACTGGTCCGCCGACCGCGACCTCGCCCCGGGCGACAGTTGGGGCTCCGTGTCCTGGGCCCGCGCCTTCGACAACCTCGATCCGCGCTTCGGCAGCCAACGTCGCACCACCAACCCCATCACCGGTACCGGCGACGACCCGCTGTACCAATCCTATCGCTACGGCCGCGACGAACTGGGCTGGGACTTCACCCTCCCGCCCGGCGACTACGAGGTCGAACTCCGGTTCATCGAACCGTGGTATGGCATCGGCGGCGGCGACGCCAACGGCTGGCGCCGCTTCGACCTTGCGATCAACGATATCGTCTGGGCCAAGTCTGTCGACCTTTTCGCCGAGGCCGGTCCCGATCGCGCCATCATCAAACGCTTCCCCACCACGATCGGCGACGACGGTCGCCTCACCCTCCGATTTCCGCACGTGGCGGCCGGACAGGCTGTCATCTCGGCCATCGCGATCAGCACCACCCAGCCCGGGCTCACGCCTCCGCCGCCCCCGCTGCCAACCGTCACCGTCACCGCCGCCGACACCGGGATAACTCTTGCGCTGGCGGGCGGGCTCAATACCGGCCGGACCGTATCGGCGAACGACCGCCGCACCTTTGCCCGCCTGCCCGGATTCCTGCTCGAAGCCTCCTGGCTCGCCGGCTCGTCCCGAGCCGCGTCCGTTTCATGCCGGCAGGACACCACAGTCTATTCGACCGTCGCGCTGCCCGGCGCCCGCTCTGTTGCGGATACCGTTACGCTCGCCGGCGACCCGACCACCACGCACACCGTCTTGCCGCTCTGGCGCCGGCGCATCGAAGCCAACGCCACGATCGAACTGCCTGCGGCGAACGCGCTCCACTTTTTCGTTCCGCAGCGCCGCCCCGCCGCCGCCCAGTTTCTCCGTCTGAAGGATCGCAGCCGCGGCTGGGAAGCCATCGGCCACCTGCAACTCGGCGCCTCCCTGCAGGGTCGCAACGGACCCGCGCTGGAACGCCTGCCGCAAAACCTCACCGATGCCGACCTGGTGCGCGTGAGCGGTGACGGCGACGCAGCCGTCCTCGAACTCGTCGCGCTCGACCACCTCGAAATACACGCTCTGCCCCTCGGCTCCAAAGCGCCGCCCTGGTTCCAACGCTGGGAAGACAGCAACGCGCAGATCACCCTTGAGGGTGGCGCTCCGGTCGCCCTGCGGCGCCATCGCCTCACTCCCGGCCAGGGCATCAGCCTCGCCGCCGGTTCCGATACCCCCTTTGCCCTCATTGCCCGCGCCGTACGTCCCGCCACCACGATCGCTCCGGATCAAACTCGGCTCAGCGGTGAAGCCCGTCTGCTCAACGAGGGTGGCTTCACGGGACTCCTGCTTCCCGCCGGCTCCGACCACGCCGTGGACTGGCCCCTCGAACTCGGTGCCGGCGATCGCTACGGCCTCCTCTTCCGCTACCGCCTCTCCACCGCAACCGCCCGCACCGGCACGCTCTACATCCTCGATCGCGAGGGCAACGAACTGCGCCGCGATCCCATCTCCTTTGCCCCGGATTCCTCCCGCCCCGCCGACGCGCGCTGGCATACACTCCGGACCCGCACCGGTCGCAGCCTCAACGCGGGATCCTACTGGCTCCGATTGAGCCTCGATGATGCGTCGGCTGAATTGGAACTGGGTTCGCTCACGATCGAATAGTGCCGGGATCGTAATCGCCTCTTCGCGGTTCCTCACATTCACGTTAGAATGCTGGCACTATATCGGCAGAGCCCGGAAGATTATCGCGCTTTGATACGGTAGATTGACTTCACCCTACCCCATCGCGTCA
The DNA here is from genome assembly GCA_965652375.1 of uncultured Opitutus sp. Lineage (GTDB taxonomy): Bacteria > Verrucomicrobiota > Verrucomicrobiia > Opitutales > Opitutaceae > Actomonas. Next base: position 33,782 of record CBFGUO010000009.1, on the reverse strand, counting down.
CACCGGACGCTTCACCCCTCACGAGAAGCTCCCTTGGGTTCGCGATGGATTTCACACACCAACCGGGCCGATCCCTGCGATCGGCTCATGACAAATCCGTATCGAACCCCATGACCAACCATAACCAGGCCCATCCCGGGCAGTTGGCGGGCACGACCTCGCGTCGTTTCGTCACGTTCACCCGAAGCGTCCTGCTGGCCGCTTCTCTCGCTGCGCTGAGCCCTGGGCTGCTCGGCCAAAGCACCGGCACCGGCACGGTGTCGGGTCGCGTCCTCAACGCCACCACGGGCAAATACATGCCCTACGTGACCGTGCGCGTTCCCGGCACCAACATCTCGACCACGACCAACAACCTGGGGGAATACACCCTGCGCAATGTCCCGGCGGGCTCCGCCGTGCTGCACGTCGAATACGTGGGCATGGACAATGTCGATCGCACCATCGACATCTCGGCCGGCAGTGAGGTCACGCAGGACTTCCGCCTCGGCGGCGGCGCCGCGACCAATTCCGACGGCACCGTCGTGCTCGATGAATTCGTCGTCGAAAGCGAACGCTACAAAAATGCCGCGGAGATCGCCATCAACGCCGAGCGCACCTCCATCAATATCAAGAACGTCGTTTCCACCGAGGAGTTCGGCGAGATCCCCGGCGGCAATGTCGGCGAGTTCATCAAATACCTCCCCGGCGTCGAACTCGACTACGGCGGCACCTACACCGCTCCCACCGACGCCACCGGCATCTCCATCCGCGGCTTCGGCGCCGAAGACACCAACATCATGATCGATGGCGTGCCCGTTTCCGCGGCCTCCACGGCCAGCCTCACCCACCAGGTCACGCTCGACATGCTCTCGATAAACAACGCCTCCCGCGTCGAGCTGATCAAGGTGCCCACCCCCGACATGCCGATGAACTCCGTCGGTGGGCAGATCAACCTCATCTCCAAGTCCGCCTTCGAATACGCCCGGCCCTCCTTCAGCTACAAGGCCTACGTCGTCGTCAACTCGGAGAACCCCAACCCGTTCGACAAGGTCGTGGGCGCCACGCCCGACCGCGTCTACGCCGGCCAGCCGGGCTTCGAACTCTCCTACATCAAGCCGGTCAACGAGAAGTTCGGCCTTACGCTCTCCGCGTCGCGATTCAGCCAATACAGCGCCAATCGCCGTCTCCGCCCCGAGTATCAGCACGATCCGCGCCGCGCCCTGCTCGACCTGCGCGCTCTCGGCGGCGAACGCAACACCGAGCCCTCCAACGCCGAGGGAACGCTCAGCGCCGCCAATCCCTTCCTCACCCGCGTTTCCCTCACCGACTCGCCCCGCACCAGCGACAGCAACTCGGCGTCATTGAAACTCGACTACCGTCCCTTCGACGGCCTCTCCCTCACCGGCAACTACCAATACTCCACCTACGACTCCTCGGACACCGACCGCCGCATGCAGTGGCGCATCCAGCGGCCGCTCGACTGGGGAGCCGACTACACCTACTCGCTGCCCTACCTCACCTCCGATCAGTCCGTCAACGGCAGCTCCCTCAACCCGGGCAACTCCGTCAGCCAGGATATCACCTCTCGCGACAAGAGTGGTGAAACCCACAGCGGCTACCTCAAGGCCAGTTACCAGAAGGGCGGCTGGGACATCCAGGCCCTCGCCTCCCAGTCCCGCTCCCGCGCGTCCTTCCACGACTTCGAAAACGGTCACTTCTCCGGCACCGAGGTCAGCATGTCGGTCGGCACCCTCAAGTTCGACGACATCGTCAACGGCGTTCCCGGCCGCATCACCGTCTACGACCGCTCCGGCCAGGAGCTCAACGAGATCGACTTCACCGAGCTCGAAAACTGGGGCGATCCCGAGATCCAGGGCAAACGCGGCAACGCCGAATCCGAGGATGAAAACGAACTCTACCAGTTCGACATCCGCCGCGATCTCGACTTCATCCCCACCGATGTCGTCCGCCTCGCCGTCAAGGCCGGCTACCGCTACGAGGAGGAGAGCAAGAGCAAGTGGGGCCTCGGCACCGGATACCGCGAAACCTATGTGGGCCCCGACATCGAATCCGGCGACATCCTCGACAATACCTACGTCGGCACCTCCCCCGGCTGGGGCTTCGCGCCGCAGGAGTTCGTGAGCACCTACAAGCTCTACGACATCTGGAAGGCCAACCCCGAATACTTCGAAGAGACCGAGAACGACGCCAAGGAAAACTACTGGTCCGCCATCGGTCAGAACAAGGCGCTCTTCGAAAGCAATGAAGCCTGGTACGCCCAGATCGAGGGTTCCACCCTCAGTGACCGCCTGCACTTCGTTGCCGGCCTGCGCGACGAGACCACCAAACGCAACGGCTACGGCCCGCAGGGCGACGGCCGCTGGAACTACGTCAAGAACCCCGACGGCACCCTATACCGCAACGAAGCGCTCGTCGGCGGCGTCGGCACCGTGCGTCTCGACCAGGGCGGCTCTCCGCTCTTCGCCGATAGCGACACCGGCAACGCCCTCCGCGCCGATCTGGACGCCAAGGGCATCAGCTATCCGACCGAAGCCGTGGGCGGCAACACGCTCGCCCGCGCCATGCTCGAGCGCAAAACCGGCACGTTCAGCGGTGTCTCCGAAGGTGATCCCAACTACTCGATCAACCTGTCCTACGATGTGACCAAGAACCTGATCGCCCGCCTCGCCTACTCGGTCACCTCCGGTCGCATCTCGATCGAGAACGGCACCCTCGGCGTCCTGTCGGCCAATCAAAACGCCTTCCGCATCACGGAGGACAACGAACGCATCGATAATGGCGACGGCACCTTCTCCAGCACCGGCACCATCTCGATCGCCAATCCCAACCTCCTCCCCGAGTCCTCCAAGAACTGGGACGTGGGTCTCACCTACTACACCGACTCCGGTGGCAAGATCGGCGCTTCGGGCTACATCAAGAAGATCGAAAACTTCACCGAGGAATACATCACCACCTCCGGTGATCCGCTGTTCGACACCATCCTGACCGACCTCGGCCTCGAGCCGGACTCCTACCGCTTCTGGGAAATCAGCACGGCCGAAAACGGCACCGGCACCGGCGAAGCCTGGGGCTACGAACTCGAAGCCTCGCAGGACCTGCGTTTCCTCGAGTTCCTCGGCGATGCCGGCAAACGGATCCGCGTCTTCGCCAACTACTCGCACTCCGAGCGTCCGGTGAATCTCGGTACCCCCAACCGCATCTCGTCCCGCCCGTCCGCCGCCAACCTCGCTTCGGGGGGTATCCTGTTCAACGGCGACCGCCTCAGTCTCACCGTGCGCGCCAACTGGCGTGATTACGTCTTCAACGGCGACAAGGTCAGCTTCACCCACACCGACGGCACCACCGTCAGCATCGGCGAGTTCGTCCCCGCCACCCTCAAGGTCGACGTCTCCGCCAGCTACCGCATCACCGAAAACACCAGTGTCTATGTCAGCGCCCGCAACATCCTCGAAGAGGGCAATGACAAACAGCGCTATGACGCACTCGGCATCTACCCGGCCTACGCCCAGTGGGACGACTACCGCGAAACCGGCGTGCAGATCACCTTCGGCGTCAACGGTCGTTTTTAACTCGGGCCCCGCCCACGCCGGAACTTCGTCTTCCGTTTCCTGTTCTTTGCGAGCCCGATCCCGCTCCCGGGGTCGGGCTTTGTTCCGCCCGCCATCCATCCCGCTTCCCCCGCCACCGGCCCGCTCCTCCCGTAGCGGCGGCTTTAGCCGCCGGCTCTTCTTCACCGTTCACCATGAATCCAATCCTCCTTCCCCTCCGACGGCCGCCGGCGCTCCTCCTCCTCGGCCTCCTTGCCCTCGGCGCCCCCACCGCGTCCGCCCTTGCCGGCGACGCCCCACCACCGCCTCCCGAGGCCCTCGTCAAACGCTCCGCCAAAATCGTCGACCGTCTCCAGCTCGCCGATGACGCCCAGGCCGAACGCGTCACCTTCATCCTCGCCCGCAACTACGCAGCGCTGTCGCTCATCCACGATCACCGCGACAACGGTCTTCAACTCGCGAAATCCATCGAGAACGAATCCGACCGCGCGCAAGCCATCCGCGCTCTGCAGGACACCGCCACCGCCCGCATGGCCGACCAGATCGCGATCTTCCTCGGCCAGCTCGCCGCCGAGCTCACGCCCGCGCAGATCGACGCCGTCAAGGACGGCCTCACCTACGGCGTCCTGCCCAACACCTTCAAGGTCTACCAGGAGATGGTCCCGGACCTGACCCCCGAACAGTCCCGCCAGATCTACGCCTGGCTCTACGAAGCCCGCGAACACGCCATCAGTGCCGGCTCCTCCGACGCCAAGCACCACTGGTTCGGCAAATACAAGGGCAAGATCAACAACTACCTCGCCGCGGCCGGCGTCGACCTCAAGGCCGCCGAAAGAGCCATGTTCGAACGCAAAAAAGCCTCCGCCCGAAGCAACTGACCGACTTGGTTTTCACAGAAGGTAACGAAGATAACAAAGCCGTTTTACTTCACCAGACGAACCGCGTCGGGGCGGGGCGAATCCGCCGATTCCTTGGCCAAGGAGAACGCCACTCTCCCCTCATCCAATTCAGCCCGACCTTCGTTCCCTTCGTTGCCTTCTGTAAAACAACCGGCTGACCGCCCCCTCCTCCACCGGCCGCCTTCCTCTCCAGGAACTCACTTCCTCTCCGTGCTCTCGGTGTTCCCTTTGTGACCTCTGGGTCAAAAAAACCAACCCAACCTTTCATTTCTCCTGTTTCGCCATGTCCAAGATCCGACTCACCGCCACTGCCGCCGCGCTGCTCGCTGCGTTCACTCCCACTTTTGTCTCTGCCCAGGGCTATCCGCGCGTGCCCTCACAAATTCAGGAACCGGCCAACGCCAAAAAGGCCGCCAACGACGCCCGCTCCGACGCCCTCTTCGCCTCGCAGCAGGCCGAACTCACCGCCTGGGCCGCCCAGGGCAAGCCCTACCAGCCCGGCGCCAAGGAGCCCTCCGACCTCATCCAGGCCACCATCCCCGCCTTCCCCGGCGCCGAGGGCGGCGGCATGTATAGCTTCGGCGGCCGCGGCGGCCGCGTCATGGTCGTCACCAATCTCAACGACTCCGGCCCCGGCTCCTTCCGCGAGGCCTGCGAAGCCGCCGGACCGCGCATCGTCATCTTCAACGTCGCCGGCATCATCCGCCTCGACAGCAAGATCCGCATCCGCGCCCCCTACATCACCATCGCCGGCTCCACCGCCCCCGGCGACGGCGTCTGCATCGCCGGCGACACCGTCGAACTTGAGACCCACGATGTCGTCATCCGTCACATGCGTTTCCGCCGCGGCAACCTGGCCGCCACCGACCGCAACGACTCCATCGGCGGCAACCCCATCGGCAACATCATGATCGATCACGTATCCGCTTCGTGGGGACTCGATGAAAACATGTCCATGTATCGGCACATGTACGACCACGACAACGATCCGAAGACCCCCGATCTCAAGCTGCCCACCGTCAACATCACCATCCAGCACTCCATCTTCTCCGAAGCGCTCAACACCTACCACCACGCCTTCGGCTCCACCATCGGCGGCTACAACAGCGCCTTCCACCACAACCTCTGGGCCAACAATACCGGCCGCAACCCCAGCGTCGGCATGATCCACGACTTCACCTTCGTGAACAACGTCGTCTACAACTGGCGCCACCGCTCGGTCGACGGCGGCGATCACCGCTCCTTCTACAACATCATCAACAACACCTTCAAACCCGGCCCCGGCACCAACACCGAAGCCCCCATCGGCCACCGCATCCTCAAGCCCGAATCCGAACGCTCGAAGACCGTCGTCGACAACTTCGGCCAGGCCTACGTCGCCGGCAACCGGGTCATCGGCAACCCCCGCGTCACCGCCGACAACTGGGACGGCGGCGTCCAGCCCGACCTGCGCGAGAAGCCCCTCGCCGAGGCCCTGGCCGCCATCCGCGCCGACGAACCGCTGCTCCGCAGTCACTTGACGATCCAGCCCGCCGAGGTGGCCTACGAACAGGTGCTCGCCCACTCCGGCGCCACCCTGCCCCAACGCGACGCCGTCGATCGCCGGGTGGTCGAAATGGTCCGCACCGGCACGGTCGGCAACGCCCGCGCCACCGCCGCCGATCTCCAGCTGGCCACCGACGTCGGCTACGCCCAGCGCTGGGTCGACGAACTCGCCGAGGGCGTCACCCACGGCTACATCACCAATCCCGCCCAGGTCGGCGGCTACCCCGAGTATTCAGGCGAGCCCTACGCCGACTCCGACCGCGACGGTCTGCCCGACACCTGGGAAAGCGCCCATGGTCTCGATCCCCGCAACCCGGCCGATGCCACCGCCGACGCCAACGGCGACGGCTACACCAATGTCGAGGACTTCATCAACGGCCTCGATCCCCGCGCTCCCGCCGTGGATTGGACCGACCTGAAGAACAACCGGGATCCCCGCCTCCCCTGATCCCCGCTCGTTCTCGTTCTCATCCTCGTTCTCGTTCTCGCCCCATTTCTTCCGGGCCCGGCTCAGCGCCGGGCCTTTTTTTTTGTCCCCTCAGGAGCCACCCGAACGCGCTGTCGCATGCACGCTCCACCCGCGATTGCGCTCGACCGCCGGTGCTGCCCCTGACCCGTTTGCTCCTTTTTGCTCCCGACCATCGCCCACCGGGCCGATGCGAGTCAGCGTATCATTAGTCCAACTACGCCGACAGCCCCCTCCGTCTCGCGTCGTAAGACGATGATCGGCATCGCGATGCCGAAAATCCGCGGCCTCGTCTGGATTCTCTGATCTTATCGCTTCCTCCATTAGTCACCGTAATTTCAATTATGGGCCATGATGGCTTAGGATCCCGTCATTTTTCACCTCATGGGAGGAAGCTTCTTACTATAACATTTTGTATGATGACCTAACCTAATACCGGCATTGCCCCGCCACGCTGTCACCCCCGCCTCATGCCTTGAATCGTCGGCTCCGATTTCGAGCCGCTGCCGGTAAGGCGTCACGTCCAACGACTCGACTCCGTCGACTCCAGCAAACCCAACGTAATCCCCCGCCATGATCCCCCCTACCACCCGTCAGGCGGCACGGCCTTCGATGCCCACCTTCGCTCGAATCCGTCGCCACACCCGCAACACCCTCCTGGTCCTCAGCCTCTCGGCTTTGTGCGTCTCGAGCGGGTTTGCCCAAAGCACCGGCACCGGCACCGTCTCCGGCCGTGTCTTCAACACCGCCACGGGCAAATACATGCCCTACGTGACCGTCCGGGTCCCCGGCACCAACATCTCCGCCCGTACTAATAACCTCGGCGAATACACGCTGCGCAACGTGCCCGCCGGCTCCGCTGTCCTGCACGTCGAATACGTCGGCCTCGACAATCTCGACGAGACCATCGAGGTCTCCGCCGGCGGCACCACCACCCGGGACTTCAACCTCGGCTCCGGTCCCGCCGTCGATTCCGACGGCACTGTGGTCCTCGGCGAATTTGTCGTCGAAAGTGAACGCTTCAAGGACGCCGCCGAGATCGCCATCAACGCCGAGCGCACCTCCATCAACATCAAGAACGTCGTCTCCACCGAGGAGTTCGGCGAGATCCCCGGCGGCAATGTCGGCGAGTTCATCAAATACCTCCCCGGCGTCGAACTGGAATACGGCGGCACCTACACCGCCCCCACCGATGCCACCGGCATCTCCATCCGCGGCTTCGGGGTCGAGGACACCAACATCATGATCGACGGCGTGCCGGTCACCGCCGCCTCCCAGGCGAGCCTCACCCACCAGGTCACGCTCGACATGCTCTCGATCAACAACGCCTCCCGCGTCGAGTTGATCAAGGTGCCCACGCCCGACATGCCGATGGATTCCGTCGGCGGCCAGATCAACCTCATCTCCAAGTCCGCGTTCGAGTACGCCAAGCCGTCCTTCAGCTACAAGGCCTACGTCGTCGTCAACTCGGAGCACCTCAATCCCTTCGACAAGGTGCCCGGCGCCACCGACAAGAAGGTCTACGCCGGCCAGCCCGGCTTCGAGTTGTCCTACATCAAACCGGTCAACGAGAAGTTCGGCTTCACCCTCTCCGCCGCCCGCTTCAGCCAATACAGCGCCAACCGCCGCCTGCGGCCCGAATACGGCATCAACAACGTCAACCTCGACCTGCGTCCCCTCGGCGGTGCCAACAACACGCCCGCCACCAACGCCGTCGGTCCGATCAACGGCGACAATCCCTTCCTCACCCGCGTTTCCATCACCGACTCGCCCCGCACCAGCGTGAGCGACTCCGCGTCGTTGAAACTCGACTACCGGCCCTTCGACGGCCTCTCCCTCACCGGCAACTACCAGTATTCCACCTACGACTCCTCCGACACCGACCGCCGCCTGCAGATTCGCATCCAGCGTCCGCTCGACTGGGGGGCCGACTACACCCACTCGCAGCCCTACATGGTCGGCTCGCAGTCGGCCACGGGCAACACCTACAACCCGAGCAACTCGGTCAGCCAGGACATCACCTCCCGCGACAAGAGCGGTGAAACCCACAGCGGGTATCTGAAAGCCGAATACAAGAAGGGCGGCTGGGACATCTACGCCCTCGCCTCCCAGGCCCGCTCCCGCGCCAGCTTCCACGACTTCGAGAACGGCCACTTCTCGGGTGTCGACGTGAGCATGAACGTCGGCACCATCAAGTTCGACGACATCGTCAACGGCATCCCCGGCCGCATCACCGTCTACGACCGCACCGGGCTCGAACTCAACGAGGTCGACTATACCCAGCTCGCCAACTGGGGCAACCCGACCATCCAGGGCAAACGCGGCAACGCCGAGTCCGAGGACGAGAACATCCTCTACCAGTTCGACATCCGTCGCGAACTCGACTTCATCCCCACCGACGTCGTCCGCCTCGCCTTCAAGACCGGCTTCCGCTACGAGGAGGAAAACAAAACCAAGTGGGGCCTCGGCACCGGTTATCGCGAGACCTACGTCGGTCCCACCATCACCGGTGACCAGATTCTCGATACGACCTACGAGGGCACCTCGCCCGGGTGGGGTCTCGCGCCCCAGCAGTTCGTGAGCACCTACAAGATGTATGACATCTATCAGGCCAACCCCGACTACTTCCAGGAACTGCCCACCGACGCCGACGACAATTACTGGTCCTCCATCGGCCAGACCAAGGCCCTCTTCGAAACCACCGAAGCCTGGTACGCCCAGATCGAAGGCAGCGCCATCAACGACCGCCTCAACTTCGTCGCCGGTCTCCGCGACGAGACCAAGACCCGCGACGGTTACGGCCCGGCCGGCGATGGCCGCTGGAACTTCATCAAGAATCCCGACGGCACCCTCTACCGCAACCAGGCCCTCGTTGGCGGCACCGGCCTCGTGCGCCTCGACCAGGCCAACTCGCCGCTCTTCGCCCAAAGCGATACCGGCAACGCGCTCCGCGCCGACTTGAACGCCAAGGGCATCACCTACCCGGGCGCCGTCGTCGCTTCCGGCACTCTCGAACGCGCCATGCTCGAACGCCAGACCAAGGCCTTCCACGGCGAATCCGAAGGCGATCCCAACTACTCGATCAGCGCCGCCTTCGACCTGACCAAGAAGATCGTCCTCAAGGGCGCCTACTCCGTCACCTCCGGCCGCATCTCCATCGAAAACGCCACCCAGGGCATCCTCTCCGGCAACCAGAACGACTTCCGGATCACCGCCAACGAGAACCTGGAAGACGTCGATGGCGACGGCACCCTCGACCAGACCGGCACCATCAAGATCGCCAACCCGAACCTCCAGCCCGAGTCCTCCAAGAACTGGGACCTCGGCGTCACCTACTACACCGACTTCGGCGGCAAGCTCGGCGTGTCGGGCTACCTCAAGCAGATCGAGAACTTCACCGACACCTACGTCACCACCTACGGCGATCCGCTCTTCAACACCATCATCACCGACATCGGCCTCGATCCGGAAGCCTACCGCTACTGGACCCTCGAGACCGCCGAGAACGGCACCGGCACCGGTGAAGCCTGGGGTTACGAAATTGAAGCCGCGCAGGACCTGCGCTTCCTCGATTTCCTCGGCGATCACGGCAAGCGCATCCGCTTCTTCGCCAATTACTCGCACGCGGAGCGCCCCGTGAGCCTCGGCACCCCCAATCGCATCTCCTCCCGTCCCGCCGCCTCCAACCTCGCCTCCGGCGGCATCACCTACGGCGGCGACCGCTTCAGTCTGCAGATCCGCGCCAACTGGCGTGACTACGTGTTCAACGGCGACAAGGCCTCCTTCCGCCTCGATCTCGATGGCGACGGCACCACCGACACCATCAGCATCGGCGAGTTCGTGCCCGCTGCCCTCAAGGTCGACGTCTCCGCCAGCTACCGCGTCACCGAGAACACCAGCGTCTACCTCAGCGCCCGCAACGTCCTCGAAGAGGGCAACGACAAGCAACGCTACGACGCGCTCGGCATCTACCCCGCCTACGCCCAATGGGACGACTATCGCGATACGGGCGTGCAGATCACCTTGGGTGTGAATGGTAGGTTCTGACGTCGGGTGGTTCCGACGACAGTCATTTCGCCCAGACGGCTCGGCCCCTCGCAAGGGGGCCGGGCTTTTGTTTCCCCATCCCCCTCCTCGTTCTCGCCCCCCGCCTCATTTCTCCAAAATCCCTCCCCCGGCGGTTGAGGTCTCCGCCAGCCGCGTCCGCGCCAGCGACATCGAGGGTCCGCAATCGATCGAGAACTACAACGCCGCCGATATCGACGCATCCGGTGCCTTCACGCTCGACGACTTCTTCGACACCCTTCCGCCCGGCGCCGAAGGGGATGAACAACTCGCGCTCATCGACGGCCAGCCGGCCTGCCTCGCCCCCGCTCTGCTCGCCCTCGGCATGATCGAGGGCATCGAGGTCAGTGTTGAAGGCTCCATGCCGCGACACGGCGCCCGCGCCCGCGGCCCTGTCATCAACATCCGGCTGAAGAAGGACTACAGCGGACGCGAGATCGGCGGACGCACCACGCACAGCTTCGCCGGCGGCGGCACCCGTCACCGCCTCGACCTGCGCACGCACGGCGACGCCTTCACCACGCCCGGCGGCCCGGTCCGGCTTTCCTTCCAGGCTCGCGCCTCCGCGCAAAACTCCATGCGCCGCACCACCTCGTCCGCCTCCGATCCGGACGAGCCTGCCGTGGAGATTCACCGCCGCGGCTTCTCCCTTTCCGGCTCCACTTCGATCCCCTTTATCGAGCGCCAGCGCGCCCGCCCCGGCCTGCGCCGGCTGGAACTGGAACTCTCCGGCGACTACGAACACGAAGACTCCGGCGCCAGTGAACGGGAGTTCGAGGCCGGCTTCGTCTGGTCGCCCGCCAGGAGCCTCTCATTGCGCTTCCGTCATGCCGCCGACACCGAGAACAACGCCATCCTCCGCGACCTGCGCTCCGACAGCCTCACCGGCGAAACCTTCATCGACCCGCGGCGTGATTCCTCCTCCGTCTCCGGCGTGGAAATCCTGGTGCGCGATCTCGCTGTCACCGCGCCCGAACAATCACGCCGCACGCAATTCGGCCTTACCTACGAGCCGGCGTTTCTCGCCGGCTTCCGTTTCTCCGCCAACTATGCCGACCTTCGCCGCGACCCCCTGTTCGAGGACGAGTTCGATCCCCAGGATGTCATCAACAACGAGGCCACCTTCCCCGGCCGCGTGATCCGCGACACCGCCACGCCGGAGGACCTCGCCCTCGATTGGCCCGGTCGTATCGTGGCGGTCGATACGACGGGCGGCGACGCCGGGGCCGCCCTCAGCCGTGACTTCAATGTCTCGGTCGACTACCGCTTGCCCGAACAGCCCTACGGTCGCCTGCACTTCAAGCTCGATGCCCGGCATGTGCTGGAGTCGCGCTACGAGCTTCGTCCCGGCCTGCCCTTCATCAACGACGGCGGCAACCGCTTCAATCCGCCCGACTGGCGCGTCGGCGGACACCTCTCCTGGTCGCACGAGGGCTGGACCGCGTCCCTGCGGGGCAATCACACCGGCTCCGTCACCACCGCCATCATCGACGACGACCTGCCCGCCTACACCGAGTTCGCCTTCAACCTCGGTTATCGCTGGCAGGAGCCCCTCTGGGGCGACTTCGGTCGCGGCACCCGCCTGATGGCCCACATCGAAAACCTCTTCGATCGCGATCCGCCCTTCGCCGACACCCTCAACGGCTATCGCGGCGGCTCCCCCCTCGGCCGCACCCTCAGCCTCTCCCTCGAAGTCCCTCTCTAGGGCGGATACTTCCCACCCTGACTGAATGCCGCTTACACCGGGAAAGTGTAGGGCTGCCGCTTGTTCCCGCGGCCGCGGGACCGCACCTGCCACTCAGCCCTCCGTCAGCCTGCGGCACGCCGACAAGCGGCGGCCCTACAGCGTGAAATACCGCCCAATCGTTCTCCCTCCCCTGCTCGTTCCATCCTATGATCCCGCCGCGACTCTCTCGAATCCCGGTAGGCGCTCCGGCCGGCTTCTGCCACTATTCCGTATGCGTCCCCTGCGAGCCCCCTTCGCCTCCCGCTCCCTTTTTCTCCTCCTCTTCCTCGCCGCGTCCCTGCCCGCCCTAGAGCCGGCGCGCCTCTTCACCGACCACATGGTCCTGCAGCGCGACCTCCCTGTTCCCGTCTGGGGCACCGCCGAACCGGAGTCCACGATCACCGTCACTTTCGCCGACCAAACCCACAGGACCACCGCCGACCCCAGCGGCCACTGGCGCATCACCCTCGCTCCCCTTCCAACATCGTCCATCGGCCGGGACCTCCTCATCACCGCCCAAAATCCAAAATCAAAAATCCAGAATCAAAAATTCAAAGGCGTGGTCGTCGGCGAGGTCTGGTTCTGCGCCGGCCAGTCCAACATGGAGAAACCCGTCGGACCCCGCTCGGGCCAAAAGCCGACCGAGCTCCACGAACTCGTCATCGCCACCGCCCACGAACCACGCCTGCGCTTCTTCAACGTCCCGCGCTCCGACCAGAAGCAGGACCACCCCGCCAAACTTCGCTGGCTCGTTTCGACTCCCGACGCCCTCCGCGATTCCCAACTTTCCGCCGCCGCCTATCATTTCGGCCGCGCCCTCGCCGGCGCCCTCGGCGACGTGCCCATCGGCATCATCCACTCCTCCTTCGGTGGCACTCGCATCGAAGCCTGGATGCCGCCCGTCGCCTTCGACCTCGCCCCTGCCATCACCCCGTCCCGTGACCAGACCTACCAGGCCTGGGTCCCCGGCGTGCAGCCCACCGAACTCTTTGCGTCCCAGGTTTCCCCCTACGCCGGCTACGCCCTGCGCGGTTTCCTGTGGTATCAGGGTGAGACCAATCTCATGAGCGCCGATGTCGACCTCTACGCCGCCAAACTGCACGCGCTCATCACCTCCTGGCGGACCGCCTGGGAGCTGCCCGACGCCTCCTTCTACATCGCCCTGCTCGCTCCCTTCACCTACTCCGGCTGGGACAGCTTTCCAGCGCACCTCACACCCACCGCCCTGCCCGCGTTCTGGGCAGCCCAACAGGCGGGACTCGCGGGCCTGCCGCACACCGATTTCATCAGCACCACCGACCTCGTCGCCAACCGCCGCGACATTCACCCGCCCAACAAACGCGACGTCGGCCACCGTTTCGCCCTGCTCGCCCTGTATCACGATTACGGTTACACGGAACTCACAGTCTCCGGACCGCGCTACGCCCGCCACACCGTCGCCGACGACGGCACCGTCACGGTCAGCTTCACTCATGCCGACGGCCTCCACCGCCGCGACGGCCAGCCCGCCACCGGCTTCGAACTCGCCGGCGAAGACCTAATCTTCCATGCCGCCGACGCCACCGTCGAAGACGGCAAGGTGATCCTCAAGTCACCGTCGGTCCCCGACCCCGTCGCCCTCCGCTACGCCTGGCACGAACTCGCCGACCCGAACGTCTTCAACAGCGCCGGCCTCCCCGCCGTCCCCTTCCGCACCGACCCCTGGCCGGTCGCGTTGGAACGAGCCGAAACCCCATAGCCGCACTCCCGCAACCGTGCGCCGGTGAACGGCGCCCCTACCCCCTGGGGGTCGCTCTCGCCTCCCTCGGGCATGACCCGCAACGCATAGCCCCCCAATCTTTCTCTTTCTTCTTTCTCTTTCTCTTTATCCCGGTGGAGCGAGGGGCGGGCGAATTCCGGACGGTGGGGAGAAAGAGAAAGATGAAGACAAAGAAGAAAGAATGATCGCCCCCCGCTTCACCCCATTCACCCACTCCCTCTTGTTCTCCGAAGCCTCGGCGAAGGTGGATTACTCCCGCCGGCTCGCCAACTCCACCACCCGCTCCGGCAACCCGTCCGCCAACACCCGCAGGCGGATAACCCCTGCCTCGTCCGTCGTCCGCACGATCGCCAGGGCCCGTCCCTGCCACAACGCCCGTTCGCTCTCCAGGTAACTCCCTGGCGCCGCCGGATCGCCCGTGCCCAGCGCCGCCAGCGTCCCGGCGCCCTCCACGACGACGCGCACCCTCCGCGTGTCATCCGCCCGCCAGACCCCGGCCGCGTCCACCGCCTCGATCGTCACAAACGCCAGATCCTCCCCATCCGCCGCCAACGTCGTCCGATCGACCACCACGTTCAACCCCGCGGCTTCCCCACTTGTTCGTAATACGAACATTTCCTTCTCCGTCCCATCTGCCTCCAGTCCCGCCGCCACCAACTCGCCGGCCACATACGGCACTCCGAATTGCGCCCGAAACGCCTCCGCTTCGCCCGTCACCGCTTCACCGACCACCTCGCCGTTCAACCGCAGCCGCACCCGCGGCCAGCGCGAATACACGTTCACGGTCAGGGGTTCGCCTTCGTGTCCGGCCCAAGTCCAGCACGGCAACTCCGGCACCAGCGACCAGGGGGTCGTCTGCCAGGGCTGGCCATCCGGCGACGGCACCTCCACCGCCGCAAACAGCCGCTCGCCCCGATCCCACACGATCTGCCGGTAGTGCGAGATCGGCTTCCGCCAGCCAGTCAGATCGATGTCCCCGCAATACGCCCCCCGCCACGGCCAGTGTGAACCTTCCCAATGTTTGCGCGGCTCCTCGCCGGCCGGAAACACCCGTCCGATGCCCGACTCACCGAGGTAGTCGATCGCACTCCAGACAAAATCCCCGATCACCCACGGCGCCTGCTGCATGATCGCCCAGTGGAGGTAGGCTTCTTGTTGATACGACTCGGAGGCATACATGACACGTTTCGGCAGGCGCGCGTGGTCCGCCTCGTGCCGCGCCGCCAGCTCGTAGTTGTAGCCCGCCGCATCGAGTGACGCGAACAGACCGTCCAGCACCGACCACTCCTGACTGGCGCCCACGCCGTTCACGCCCGCCGTCACCGGCCGCGTGCCGTCGTGTCGCCGCACCGCGGCGGCGAGCTTGGCCGCCCATTCCCGACCGCTCGCGTTGGCGCGCTCATACATCTCGTTGCCAATGCTCCACATCACGACACTCGGGTGCCGTCGATCCCGCCGCACCCATGTCGCCACATCATGGGACCACTCCTCGGCGATAAACCGGCCGTAAGCCTGCTTCGTTTTCTTCCTCAGCCAATCGTCGTAGAGTTCATTCACCACCAGCATCCCAAGCCGATCGCAGGCTTCGAGGAACGCCACCGAGGGCGGATTGTGCGCGGTTCGCACCGCATTGTAGCCGGCTGCCTTCATCAGCGCCACCTTGCGCTCCTCCGCCCGCGGCAGCACCACGGCGCCGAGCAGTCCGTTGTCCGCATGCACGTTGCCGCCGTACAACTTCAAGGGCGTCCCGTTTAGGACAAACCCGCGCTCGGCCGACACCTCGATGGTACGCAGCCCGGTGGACCAACTGCGTCGATCCGTCACCGTGCCGTCCACGCTCAGTTCAACCTCCACGGTGTACAGGACCGGATCGTCCGGCGACCACCACACCGGGTCCTCAACGACCGCCGCAGCCGGCACCGTCGCCCGCGCGCCGGCCGCCACCCGCACCGCCCGACGCGCCGACGCCACCATGGTACCGTCGGCATCCCGCAGACGCCAATCCACGAGCACCGAAGCCGCCTGCGCCGAACCATTCTCCACTTCGACTCCCAGCTCCACCGCGACCGACTCGTCCGACCGTATTCCCGTCGTCGATACGCCACTGTCCGGCACGATATGCACGGGATCGCTCACCTCCAGCCACACCGGACGATAAATGCCCGAGCCGGTGTACCAGCGTGCGTTCGGCTGGTCCCCGTTGTTCACCCGCACGCGCAGCACGTTGTCGCCCTCGTCGTTCAACGCCCCGGTCAAGTCCACCCGCCAGGGCAGCCAGCCATTGCGACGCCCGCCCAACCGCACCTCGTTCAACCAAACCTCCGCGTCCATGTAGACACCTTCGAAATGCAATTCCACCCGCTTACCCCGCCACGCCGGATCCGTCGCGAATCGTTTTTCATACCAGCCGGTCCCCGTCACCGCGAAGCCACCGTGGCCGGCCACCGCCGCATCCTCGCGGGGCGCAAAGTCCGCGCTCCAATCATGCGGCAGGCGCACCTCCCGCCACCCGGCCTCCGCCGCGGACGGCTCCGCCTCCAGCATGAAACGCCAGCCGGTGTTCCATGCGCGCACTTCGGCCGCCCGCAGGCCCACCGCTATCACCACCATCGGCCACAGCCAGACCGCACAGGTCCAACCAAGTTTCCGCCCAAACAACCCGGGAATACAGGAAGACAGATCCATCAAAGTCAGCGTTTAATCAGTATACAAAGCTCCTGCTACGCCCCGCCGCCGGAACCGCTCCTCTCCTTGGAGGCCGGACCCGTCACCCCACCGCCTTCCGTTTCACCAACAAGAGATGCTCTGCCGCCAACACCGTTTCCCCGCGTTGGTTGATCGACTCGACGAGTTCGACGACCACCCCGTGCGCCGGCCGTTTCGCATCATCCCGCTTCTCCTTCACCGTGCAGCGCGCCTTGATCGTGTCGCCGATGAACACCGGCCGAATGAAACGCAGCCGATCGTAACCGTACGAAAACGCCTCCGGGTTGATCTCCCCCGCCGTCTGCCCCACCGCCACGCTGAAGATGAGTGTGCCGTGCGCGATCCGCTGCTTGAAGTCCTGCGCCGCGCACCACTCGGCATCCATGTGATGCGGGTAAAAATCCCCCGTCTGCCCGGCATGCAGCACGATGTCCGCCTCCGTGATCGTGCGCCCGGTGGAGATGCGTTGGGAGCCGATTTCGTAGTCTTCAAAGTAAATCGATTTCATAAGTGTCAAGGGAACCGCCGCCTCGCTGTCCGGCGTTCCAAACCAAACCACCAAAAACTCAAACCTTTTTTAACCACGGATGGACACGGAACTGCTCCACTACCGTTTCGCGATACCCGGCAACACAGCAGTGCGTAGCCGGTAGGCGAAGTCCTCCGTGTCCATCCGTGGTTAAAAATCAGCCCTGCCCCACGGCCCCCTTTTCAGCTCCAACCTTTCGAGTTCCATGGACCTTTCCACCCCACCCGTCCCCTTGCCCATGAGCCCGCGCCCAATCGTGCTCATCGGCGCCGGTGGCATCGCCCGTGACGCCCACCTGCCCGCTTACCAGCGGGCCGGCCTGCCCGTCGTCCTCGTCGCCGACCGCGTTCCAGCCAAGGCCGCCGCCCTCGCTGCCGACTTCCACCTGCCCGCCACCGCGACCTCCGTCGCCGACGCCATCAAGCGCGCCCCCGCCGATGCCGTCTTTGATCTCGCCGTACCCGCCTCCGCTCTGCCCGAGATCCTCGCCGCCCTTCCCGTCGGCGCGCCCGTCCTCATCCAGAAACCTTTCGGCGAAAATCTTTCCCAGGTCCGCACCCTGCTTGACCTCTGCACCCGCCAGCGCCTCACCGCTGCGGTTAATTTCCAGCTCCGCTTCGCTCCCGCTGTCCGCCTCGCCCGCGCCCTCATCGCCGCGGGCGCCATCGGAGACCTCCACGACTTGGAAGCCCGGGTGACCGTACACACCCCCTGGCACCTCTGGAGCTTCCTCCAGGGCCTGCCCCGCGTCGAGATCCTGTATCACAGCATCCACTACATCGATCTCATCCGCTCCTTCCTCGGCGACCCGACCGGTGTTTACGCCAAGACCACCCGCTCCCCCGCCGCCCCGCACCTCGCCGCCACCCGCACCACGATGGCGCTCGATTACGGCGACCAACTCCGCGCCACCATCACCACCAACCACAGCCACGACTACGGCCCGCGCCACCAGGAGAGCTACCTCAAGTGGGAGGGCACCCACGGCGCCATCAAGGCCCGGCTCGGTGTCCTGCTCGACTATCCGCACGGCGAACCCGACGTGCTGGAGGCCTGCTTTACCGGTCCCAACTCCTCCGACCGCACCTGGCAGACCATTCCCGTCGACGGCACCTGGTTTCCCGACGCCTTCATCGGCCCGATGGCTGCCCTCCAGCGCTTTGCCGCCGGCGAATCCACCGAACTGCCCACCGCCGTCGCCGACGCCTTCCGCACCATGGCCGTGGTCGAGGCGGCCTACACCTCCAGCGCTTCCGGCGCCACGCCCATCCCCTCCGCATGAGTTCCTCCTCGCCCCTGCATCTCCGCGGCATCACCTGGAACCACACCCGCGGCTACCTGCCCATGGTGGCGACCGCCCAACGCTTCGAGGAAACGCACCCCGGCGTGCGCTTCACCTGGGAAAAGCACTCGCTCAAGGACTTCGAGGATTTTCCGCTGGAGCAGCTCGCCGCCGAATTCGACCTGGTCGTGCTCGATCACCCCAGCATCCCGCGCCTGGCCCGCGCCGGCATCCTCCTGCCGCTCGATGAGCACCTGCCTGCCGCTTTCCTCGCCGATCAGGCGGCGAACACCGTCGGCGCCTCCCATCGCAGCTACCAGATCGACGGCCACCAATGGGGCCTCGCCACCGACGCCGCCACCCCCGTCGCATTCTGGCGCGAGGATCTGCTCGCCGTCCATGGCCTCGCCGTGCCCTCGACCTGGGAGGAACTCCTCGAACTCGCTCGCGCCGGCTGCGTCGAGATTCCCGCCGCCCCCATCAACTGCCTCATGAACTTTTATTCGCTGTGCCTGGCCGTCGGCGATACCCCCTTCACCTCCGCCGACCGCCTGGTCTCCCCTGACATCGGCCGACACGCCCTCGTCACCCTGCGCCAGCTTCTTCAGCTCTGCGATCCGGCCTGTCTCACCCGCAACCCCATCGCGTCGCACGACCTCGTCGCCTCCGCCGCCAACACCCGCCTCGCCTACTGCCCGCTGGCGTATGGCTACTCCAACTACGCCCGCGAGGGCTACGCCGAACATCGCCTGCGTTTCGGCGAGGTGCCCACGCTCGGCGGCCAGCCCCTGCGCACCACCCTCGGTGGCGCCGGCCTCGCCCTCTTCGCCGGCCGGCCCTCCGAACACACCGCCGCCTCCCTCGCCTACACCACCACGGTCGCCTCGGCCGAGGTCCAACGCACCCTTTACACCCACGCCGGCGGCCAACCCGGCCACCGCAGCGCCTGGACCGATCCCACCAACAACGCCCTCACCCGGGACTATTTCACCGCCACCCTCCCCGTGCTCGACCGCGCCTACCTCCGCCCCCAGTTCGCCGGCTACATCCCCTTCCAGGCCGCCGCCTCCGACGTCCTCCACGAAGCCCTCCGCGGCACCCGCGACGACACCGACCTCCTCACCACCCTCGACCGCCTCTACGTGAAACACCTCTCTGCCAGCTGACTCTCTCATCCGCATTCTGCGAAGCGGTAGCGAAGCCTTTCGTGTCCATTCGTGGTTAAAAATCCTCCCAAATGAAACCCCTCGAAGGCCTGCTCGTCCTCGACTTCGCCCAATTCCTCGCCGGCCCGTTTGCCGCCACCCGCCTAGCCGACCTGGGCGCGCGCGTCATCAAGATCGAGCGCCCCGGCACTGGCGACATCTGCCGGCAGCTCTACATCTCCAACCTCTCGCTCGACGGCGACAGCACCCTCTTTCACTCCATCAACCGCAACAAGCAGTCCTACGCCGCCGACCTCAAGAACCCCGCCGATCTCACCGCCGTTAAAAAGCTCATCGAGCGCGCCGACGTGCTCATCCAAAACTTCCGCCCCGGCGTGATGGACCGCATCGGACTCGGCCACGCCGCCTGCGCCGCTATCAATCCCCGGCTCGTTTACGGCGTCATCACCGGCTACGGCACCTCCGGCCCCTGGGTCGACAAACCCGGCCAGGACCTGCTCGCTCAATCCCTCTCCGGTCTCGTCCACCTCAACGGCAACGCCGGCGATCCGCCCCAGCCCTTCGGTCTCGCCGTCGCCGATCTCACCGCCTCCGCCCACCTCGTGCAGGGCATTCTCGCTGCGCTCGTGCGTCGCGGCGTAACCGGTCGCGGCGGACTCGTGGAGGTCAGCCTACTCGAGTCCATCCTCGACCTCCAGTTCGAGGTCACCACCACCTTCCTCAACGACGGCGGCCGGACCCCGCAGCGCAGCGCGATCAACAACGGTCACGCGTATCTGGGTGCCCCCTACGGCATCTACGCCACGGCCAACGGTTTCCTCGCCCTGGCCATGGGCTCCATCCTCCGCCTCGGCGAACTGCTCGAACTACCCGCCCTCGCCGCCTACCCCGATCCCGCCACCTGGTTTACTCACCGTGACGAGATCAAGCGCCTCCTCGCCGACCATCTCGCCACCCAGTCGACCCGCCACTGGCTCGACCGCCTCGAACCCGCCGACTACTGGTGCGCCGAGGTTCTCGACTGGCCGGGCCTCTGGCAGTCACCCGCCTTCAAGGCCCTCGACTTCGAGCAGGCCGTCACCCGCGACGACGGCCCCACGCTGCGCACGACCCGCTGCCCCATCACCATCGACGGCGAGCGCTACAAATCCCCCCGCGGCGCCCCCCGCGTCGGCCAACACACCGCCGCCCTCCGCACCGAATTCAACCTCTGAACGCCGAACCCGGGCTTCGGCGAGCGAAGCCCCTACACCCTGTAGGGGTCGCGCTCGCCGCGACCCGCCCCTTTTCAGCGTTTCAGTTTTTCAGCTTTTCCCCACGCCCCCATGCCCGACCCCGCCCCTCTTCTCGGAACCATCCTTCACGCCATCGGTGCCGCCAGCGCCGCGCTCTGCTACGCGCCGCAGCGCTACGTCAAAGGCTGGTCCTGGCAAACCTATTGGCTCGTCCAGGCCGCCGGCTGCTGGTTCATCCTGCCCTGGATCTTCGCCGCCTTCACCATTCCGGAACTCGGCGCCGTGCTCGCCGAAGCGCCCCGCGCTGCGATGGTCAAATCCTACAGCCTCGGCGTGCTCTACGGCGTGGGCGGCATCGCCTTCGGCGTGGCCATCCGTTACATCGGCTTCTCGCTCACCTACGCGCTGGCCATCGGCGTCTCCTGCGTGCTCGGCACCCTGCTGCCGCCGATCATGGCCGGCACGCTTGCCGAAACCCTCGACCAGGCCACCGGCCTCATCGTGATCGCCGGCGTTCTGCTCGGCGGTGTCGCCATGATCGTCACCGGCGCCGCCGGCTTCCGCAAAGAACGCGAGACCGCCGGCCAGACGGCCGAGGCCAACTTCAACCCGCGCGTCGGTCTGCCCATCGTTCTGGTCGCCGGCGTGCTCTCGGCCGTCTTCAGCTTCTCCCTCGCTGCCGGCCAACCCATTGCCGATGTCGCCGCCGCCCACGGTGCCGGTCATTTCCAGGGCAACGTCATCTACCTCTTCTCCAACACCGGCGCCTTCACCACCACCCTCATCTACTGCCTCTGGCTCATTGCCCGCCACCGCAGCGCCGCCGAATTTTCCCGCCCCACTGTAACCGCCAGCCTGATACGCAACTATCTCCTGTCCGGCCTCACCGGACTGCTGTGGTACCTGCAGTTCTTCTTCTACGGCCTCGGTCACGTGCGCATGGGCACCTTCAGCTTCTCCAGCTGGGCCATCCACATGATCATCCTCATCTTGCTCAGCTGCGGCTTCGGTGTCGCCATCGGCGAGTGGCGCCAATGCCGCCCCGCCACCCGCCGGATGATCTTCCTCGCCATCGCCCTCCTCCTCACCGCCGTCGGCCTCATCTCCTACGGCAACACCGCCACCGGTTGACCAAATTTTTTTCTAAACCACGAATGGACACGAACGGCTTCGTCTACCGACTACGCACTGAAACCACACTCGCCAGTGGAGTGGCAGCGGAACGGTAGTGGAGCTCATCCGTGTCCATCCGTGGTTAAAGCCATGCCTGCCTCTCGCCGCTTCGTCGGTTCGTGGGCATCGTTCTCCTTCCATTCCATGCCGCTCATCGATACCCACCTCCACCTCTGGGACCTCGACCAGTTTCCCTACCCTTGGACCGCCGGCCTCCCTGCGCTCAACCGCACCTTTGACCTGGCCGAGTATCGCGCCCAGAACCGCGGCCCGGCCTCCGGCCTCACGGTCACCTCCGCCGTCTTCATGGAGTGCGACGTGGCCGAGGTCCATCAACTCGACGAGGCCCGCCACATCCAGGTCCTCGCCGACGCGCAGGACGACCGTTTCATCCCGGGCCTCATCGCCTCCTGCCGCCCCGAACACGACGCCGTCACCTTCGCCGATCACCTGGCCGCCCTGTGCGACCTGCCGAAACTCCGCGGATTGCGCCGCATCCTTCACACCTCGCCCGACGAACTCTCGGCGCCCGCCGCCTTCGCCGCCAACCTCAACCAGCTCGTGCCGCACGGCCTCACCTTCGACCTCTGCGTATTGGCCCGCCAACTACCGGTCGCCCGCTCTCTCGCCGCCCGCTGCCCCGACGTGACCTTCATCCTCGATCATTGCGGGGTGCCCGACGTGAAAGGCCAGGCCCTCGCCCCCTGGCGCGACGAGCTCGCCCACCTGGCGGAACTCCCCAACGTAAACTGCAAGGTCTCCGGCCTCGTCGCCTATGCCGACAACACCCGTTGGACCGTCGACGACCTCCGCCCCTTTTTTGATCACGTGGTCGCCACCTTCGGCTGGGACCGTATCGTCTGGGGTGGCGACTGGCCCGTCTGCACCCTCTCCACTCCGCTCTCCGGCTGGCTCGACGCCACCGCGGAACTCACCGCCACCGCCACCGACGAACAACGCGCCGCCCTCTTCCACCAAAACGCCACCCGCCTCTACCGACTCTGATTTTGAACCACGGATGCCCCTGATAGACACCGCTTTTGACCCATGAACCTGGAGACGCGACGCCGCAGGCCTAGTCTCTGTTTTATTAACCACGGATGGACACGGATGGCTCCGGCTACCGCCTACGTACCGAAACGAGGAATCGGTGAACCGATGATGCAATCTCAGTGGAGGGGTTCGGGGCCGAACGGTAGTGAGTATTTTCCTCTCCACTTGTGCGCCACTGGAGCATTCGTGGTCCAAAGCCAGTGCCCTGCCTTTCCCTTTCCGCCCGCTCTCCGTCCGTGATTTCGCTCACCGCCCATCATTCTCCTGCTTCGAAACGCGCGCCCTCAGTCGGCGAAGCGTTAGCGAAGCCATCCGTGTCCATCCGTGGTTCAAAACTCCGCGCCCTACTGGCTACCCTGCTCGCCACCTCCTTCGTGGTTGCCGCTCCTCCGCCACCCGCTGAGTCCCACCTCGTCTTCCTCGACGCCCCCGCCACCGCCTTCTTCGAATCCACCCCTCTCGGCAACGGTCGCCTCGGGGCCGCCCTGTTCGGCGATCCGACCTCCGAGCGCATCGTCCTCAACGAATCCGGCATGTGGTCCGGCTCGCCGCAGGAAGCCGACCGTCCCGGTGCCGCGGCCGCCCTGCCCGAGATCCGCCGCCTTCTTCTCGCCGGCGACCACGCCGCCGCCGAAGCACTCGTCAACCAACACTTCACCTGCGCCGGCGAAGGTTCCGGCAAAGGCGTCGGCGCCAACGTGCCCTACGGCTGCTACCAGACGCTCGGCGACCTGCGCCTCACCTTCACCCACGCCGACGCGGCCGAGCCCCCGCACGCCTACCGTCGCGACCTCGACCTGGCGGCCGCCACCGCCCACATCACCTACCAGCAGGCCGGCGTCACCTACACCCGCGAGGCCTTCGTCAGCGCCACCGACGATGCCTTCGTCCTGCGCCTCACCGCCTCCCGACCCGGCGCCCTTTCCCTCGACGCCACCCTCGCCCGCCCCGAACGCGTCACCCTCGCTCCCGTCGGCCGCAACGGCCTGCGCATGAGCGGCCAGCTCAACGACGGCCACGACGGCACGACCGGCGTGCGCTACGCCGGCCGCCTGCTCGCCCGCACCCGCGGCGGACAGACCACCACCACGACCGACGAAACCGGCGCCCCCGTCCTGCGCATCACCGGCGCCGACGAGGTCGAACTGCTCTTCACCGCCGCCACCGACATCAAGACCTTCGCCGGACGCCAGGTCACCGATGCCGCCCGCGTCGCCGAGACCGATCTCGCCCGCGCCGCCGCGCATAAATTTTCCGCCCTGCGCCAGCGCCACGTCGCCGACTACCAACGCTACTTCAATCGCGTCACCCTCCAACTCGGGGCCCCCAATCCCGCCGCCGCCGAACGCTCCGCGCCCGACCGACTCCGCGCCTTTCACGAAGGCGAGACCGACCCCGCCCTCGCCGCCCTGCTCTTCAACTTCGGCCGCTACCTGCTCATCTCGTCCTCCCGCCCCGGCGGCCTTCCCGCCAATCTGCAGGGCATCTGGGCCGACAAGATCCAGACCGCCTGGAACGGCGACTGGCACACCAACATCAACGTGCAGATGAACTACTGGCCGGCCGAGACCACCAACCTCTCCGAACTGCACCAGCCCCTCTTTGCCCTCATCGGCTCGCTCGTCGAACCCGGCACCCAAACCGCCCAAACCTACTACGGCGCCCGCGGCTGGGTGTCCTTCCTCCTGGCCAATCCGTGGGGCTTCACCTCGCCCGGCGAATCCGCCTCCTGGGGCTCCACCGTCTCCTGCTCCGCCTGGCTCTGTCAGCACCTCTGGGACCACTACCTCTTCACGGCCGACCGCAGTTTTCTCAAGAAGGCCTACCCCATCCTGCGCGGCTCCGCGCTCTTCTACCTCGACATGCTCATCGAGGATCCGGCCACGGGCTGGCTTGTCACCGCGCCGTCCAACTCCCCCGAAAACGCCTTCCTGCTGGCCGACGGCACCAAGGCCCACGTCTGCCTCGGTCCCACCGCCGACATGCAACTCCTGCGCTACCTCTTCAACGCCACCGCCGCCGCCGCCCGTATCCTCGATCAGGATACTGAACTCCGGACCGAGCTGCTCGCCGCCCGCGACCGCCTCGCCCCCACCCGCCTCGGTCCCGACGGCCGGGTCATGGAGTGGCTCGAGCCCTACCCCGAGGCCGACCCGCAGCACCGCCATGTGGCGCACCTCTGGGGCCTCTATCCCGGTGACGAAATCACGCCGCATGACACCCCGGACCTCGCAGCCGGCGCCCGCCGCACGCTCGACGTACGGGGCGACGGCAGCACCGGCTGGAGTGTGGTCTTCAAGATGGGCATGTGGGCCCGCCTTGGCGACGGCGACCGCGCCCACCGCCTCTTGGTCAACGCGCTCAAGCCCGCCGACGCCGAGACCACCCGCCAACGCTGGAGCGGCGGCACCTACGCCAACCTCTGGGGCTCCCACCCGCCCTTCCAGATCGACAGCAACTTCGGCGGCACCGCCGCCATCGCCGAAATGCTTCTGAAAAGCCGCGCCGCCGGCGCGGGATCTCAAATCTCAGATCTCAAATTTGAAATCCAACTCCTCCCCGCCCTCCCCACCGCCTGGCCCGAAGGCCGCGTATCCGGACTTCGGGCCCGCGG
Source organism: uncultured Opitutus sp. (assembly GCA_965652375.1). Classification (GTDB taxonomy): domain Bacteria; phylum Verrucomicrobiota; class Verrucomicrobiia; order Opitutales; family Opitutaceae; genus Actomonas. The sequence continues at coordinate 8,016 of CBFGUO010000009.1, read as the reverse complement.
CGGCTTCGAGGTCGACCTCACCTGGCGGGAAGGCCAGCTCACCGCGGCCCGTATCACCAGCCTCCGCGGACACCCCGCCACCATCCGCTACGGCGACCGTCAGTTCACGATCAACCTCCCTCCCGGCAAACCCCTCGACCTCCCCCTGTAGGGGCGTCGCTCGCCGACGCCCGCCCCTGCTCCTCGGCGCAGTCACCTTTCATCCAGACTGGCCACCGCGCAGCGAATCGTCATCGTCCTTCGCGCCCGTCATGCACTACCCCATCACCATATCGCTCTCCGCCGGCCTCTTCGCCGTCGCCGCCGCAGCCCAGGCACTTCCGCTGCCGACGTTTAATCCGGCCACCTTGCCGGAGTTGCCCCTGCTGCTGGCGGAGACGCCCATATCCGAGCTGACCCATCCAGGTGACTCGCAGCTCCCTCCAACTGATAAAGTTCCGCTCGTTTCTTTCGTTAAGCCGCCCCCGACCCCGTTCGCTCGGCCTGAAGGAACCGGTTTCCTCCGTCACCCGACCCGTGGCACGGCGCCGATGCCGGTCATCCGCCCCGATCCCAAGGTGGACTACCCCCTGCACATCGTGCCTCCGCCCGAAGGCACGCTCTAACATGCTCCTTCTCCTGCGCCTGCTCGCCTGGCTTCACCTTCTGGTCGGCGTATCCATCCTCGGCAGTGCGCTGAACTTATTGGTGACCTCTTGGGCAGAGCACTCCGGCAGCGAACTGGGTCCGGTCGCGCTTCGTCTCACTTTCACGGTAATCTTTGGCTTCGTCGGATGCGTCCTGGCCAAGACCGCCATCGATTTCCTGCGCCAGCCCCGCCGCGCCGACGCCACCAGCCTGGCAACCAACAGCGCGGTGCTCGTTGCCCTCGTCGTCCCCGCTCTGCTCAGCCCCCTGAATCTCTTCGCGGCCAACCCCTTGCTTCGTCTCCTCATCGGTATCGCGATTGCGCTCGCCATCCACCGCCTGCTGCTTCGACCCGCTGTTGCTCGGACGGACTTTCCTCACGACACCGGGCCTACCCGCTGAGGCAGTTCCTTGGTTCACCGCCGCCCCGCTGCACTACGTCGATCGCGGCCGGATCGTCGCTTCGGTGCCCTCCATCTTCCCGCCGTATCCAGACTGTCATCGCTCAGGATCCCACCGAACTTTGCCGGGAATCCAGCAGACAGCAGGCAGTCCCATCTGCTAGGTGAATGTCGTCCATCTGGCCGGACGCTTCCCCCCTCGCATGTCGCGCCTCACCCTCCTGCTCCTGCTGTCCGGGAGCATCAACGTCTTTGCCCTCATCGCGTGGACCGTCCGATCCGCGCCGGTCGCTCCGCCGACCACCACCGACGCGCCCACAACATCACCAGCGGTCGACCCGAACAACGTCGCAGCCCCGCCGGCGACCTGGGCGGATCTGTCCCCCGCTGATTCAGCCAAGCTCGCGACCCCCGCCCTGCCCGACGCTGCCTTTGTCGCCCGGTTGCGCGCCGCAGGGTTTTCCACCGACGTCATCCGTGCCATCCTTCGCCAGCAGGTCGACGATCACTTCGCCGAGCGCGAGGCGGCCATCCGCGCCGCCCATCCGCCCGCCCCGTATTGGGATCGTCGTTACGGCACCAACACCACCCATCGCGACTCCGGCCCCGAGCGCATCGCCCTGCGCAACGAGAAGCGCGCCCTGCTCCGCGCCCTGCTGGGCGACGCGGCCGAAACGCCCGACGAAAAGGCCCGGCGCCAGCGCGACTACGGCTCGATCCCGGTCGAAAAGGTGGAGCAACTCATCCAGCTCAACACCGACTACGACGACCTCCACAACGACCTGCGCAACCAGTTCCGCGGCCTGGTCCTCCCCTCCGACCGCGAGGCCCTCGCCGCGATCAAGACCGAACGTCGCGCCGCCATCGCGGAGCTGCTCACCCCCGACGAGCTCGCCACCTACGACCTGCATTCCGGCGACACCGCCACCGACCTCCGCACCAAGCTGCGCTGGTTCCGCCCAACCGAAAACGAGTTCCTCGCCCTCTACACCCTGCAGGCCGATTTGGAGGCCGCGCATCCTCTCCCGTCCATCGTGTCCGGCGATATGCTCGCCGAGGTCCAGGCCCTGCGCGCCCAACGCGCCGTCGCCTCCACCGACTACGAGATCGACATCGCCGCCCTTCTCGGCCCCGAACGCTTCGCCGAATACCAACTCGTCGCCTCCCCGGCCTACAAACAGATGCGCGAGCTGACCGACCGCCTCAACCTTCCGGCCGAATCCGCCGCCGATCTCACGCGCTCGTTCAACACCTTCACCGCCGACGCCCAACACCTGCTCTCCGCGTCCGCCGGCAACCCGGCCGAGCAGGCCAACCAAATTCAAGCCCTGCGCGCCACGCTGGTCGGACAACTTTCACCCGACCTGCCCGACGAAGCCCGCGCCGCCTTTGACTTCGCCCTCCAGGGCCGGATCCGCTCCCGCGTCGCCACTCCCCGCCCCGCTCCCGCTCCCCGGCCATGAACCTTCGCCTTTTCCTGCTGATCCTATCCTTGCTGGGCAACCTCACCGCCGCCGCGATGTGGTGGCGCGCCTCCACCCCGTCGACGGAGATCTCAGCACCGCCACCAACAACCTCGGTGGCAGCCGCCACCCCCGTTGCTGCAGCTCCCTCGACTCCCACCCAAGCTCCGTGGGCGGATATCGACCGCGCGGACCTGCCCACCCTGATCCACTCGCTGCGCGAAGCCGGATTCCCGGCGAGCGTGATCCGCGCCGTCGCCCAGACCCGCGCCAACGCCGACCTCCAGGCCCTCAAAACACGCCTCGGTTACCCGCCGGAAACCGAGGTCTACTGGCTCAAGCCGGAGAAACCGACCAAGGAACAGATCGACGCGATCGCCGCCCAACAGGGGGCCCACGCCCGTCAGATCGATGAACTCCTGCGTGACGTCGAAACTGACTTTCCGGCCCAGCGCGATGCGTTGGTGCAGAAGCACGGCCCCTACTCCGCCGAAAAACTCGTTTCTCTGGATCGCATCGAACGCGACTACCTGGAGATGCGCAGCAGCCGGATGAACGACCTGCGCCCTGGGACCGTGACGCCCGAGTCGCAGGCTGCCGTTGCGATGCTGGAACAGGAACGTCTGGCCGACATCGCCGCCACTCTCGGCCCGGAGGACTATCTCGACTATCGACTGCGCCACACTTCCCTTGCCAGCAACCTTCGCCTCGGCCTGTCCGCCGTGAACGTCAACGAGACCGAGTTCCGCACCATTTTCCTCGCGGCCGAAACGAGCATCCCCGAGTCCCGCGCCATGGAAGCCACCTTCTTCGGACTCATGGCCCAGGATCGACCGGAGTTCGCCGCCCCCCGCGCCGCCCTGCTCGCTCAGCTGCAAACCTCGCTGCCGCCCGATCGCTTCGCCGAGGTGCAGCAGTTGTTTGACCCCGCCACCTACCGCGAACGCATGTTGGTCTCCCGTCTCAACCTTCCCCTCGGCACCGCGCAGCAGGTCCACGACCTGCGCGTCGGTCTCGAATCCATCGCCGACATCGACCGCACCACCCTGGACGCCGAACAACAAGTCGAACTCACTGCCCGCGAGACCGCGCTGCAGAACCAACTGCAGACCCTCCTCGGCCCGGACGGCTACGCTGGCTACAACGCGGCATTCCCCATTCGTCCAGCCGTCACCGGATCGTTGCCGCGCCCGTAGACACGTAGGAGCGTGGCTCCCGCGCCCTCCGACGTGTCCTCCGAAGCCTTGGCGCAGGAGGAGTTCACGCCCGCACCTGCCTCACTGCGCAGTATTGTTCTCCCACTCCACAGCGGCACGGCGACAAGCGCCGGCCCTACATTGAGCGAGCGCATCCTCCCATTTGTAGGGCTTGCCTGCCTCTGGCACGGCTGCCGCTTGCCGGCATGCCGCACCTGCCTTTCGGCGAATCACCATTCGACCCGTCCATAACGGAACACAATCCAGACTCAAAACCGCATCGACCAGGCTTCCCCCGCCTTCAAGCGCAACGGAAACTCCCGGCCGTCCGGCAGGCGCACCACCGCCGGCCGGCCGAGCGTCGAGCGCACCGCCGCCGCCACCACGGTTCCGTCCGCCCAGGTCAGATCGATCTCGAAGCCGTCGCGTGCCCGCAATCCGGATACGGCCCCCTCCCCCCACACCGCCGGCAATGCCGGCAGCAGGTCGATCGCCACGGTCCCGTCCGGCGCGCGCCGGTGACTCTGCACCAGCATTTCCGCCAGTCCCGCCGTCATGCCGAAGTTGCCGTCGATTTGAAACGGCCCGCACAGGTCGAATAGGTTGGGCAGGGTTCGCCTGGTCAGCAGCCCGGAGAATTGCCGATACGCCATCTCGCCGTCGCCTACCCGCGCCCACAACGGCACCCGCCAGGCGAAACTCCAGCCGGTGCTGCCGTCGCCGCGCCAGGTGAGCAGCGTCTTCGCCGCGTCATACACCGCGCCACTCTCCGGCACGATGTCGTAACCGGGAAACAGCGCCCACAGCGGCGACATGTGCCGATGCGCGTTGTTCGGCACATCCACGTCCGTCAACCACTCCTGCAACTGCCCGTGCCGTCCGATCTGGTTGGGCGGCAACCGCGGCAGCAAGCGCTCGAGCTCCGTCACCAAGGCCGCGTCGTCCGATGATTCCGCAACCTCTGCCCCTTCGGACTCCCCCTTTTCGTGTCTTTCGTGTGTTTCGTGGTTCTCTCCCTCCTCCTCCCTCAGCACCCGACCCGCCTCGGCCGTCGTGCTCCACAACCAGCGGATCAACTGATTGTCCATCGTGGGCCCGCGCGTGAGCGGATCCATCTCCGGTGAAAACGACGGATTGGTCACCAGCCAACCGGTCCGGGTGTCGCGCTCCAGCGTATCCACAAAAAACAGCGCAGCCGCCCGCAGCGCCGGCCACGCCCGCTCGCGCAGGAACGCCTCATCCCCGCTGAAACGATAGTGTTCCCACAGGTGGAAACACAGCCACGCGCCGCCGGTCGGCCACACGCCGTCGATGTTGTTGATGGGCGCCGACCCGCGCCATAGGTCGGTGTTGTGATGCACCACCCAGCCGCGCGCGCCGTAGAGCTGCTCGGCCGTGCGCGCGCCGCTCACCGTGAGATCCCGCACCATGTCGAAGAGCGGCTCGTGGCATTCCGCGAGGTTGGTCACCTCCGCCAGCCAGTAGTTCATCTCAAAATTGATGTTCAGCGTGTATTTGCTCTCCCACGGCGGATTCGTGAGTTCATTCCACACGCCCTGCAGGTTCGCCGGCTGCGTGTCGGGGCGACTGCTGGCGATCATCAGATAGCGGCCGTAGTTGAATTCCAACGCCCCCAACGCCGGATCGCCGTCGATCGTCTTCGCCGCCCGCACCGCCTTGACCCGCTGGTCCGTCGGCCGCGCCGACGCCGCCGTGTCCGGCAGACTCAGGCTCACGCGCCGAAACAACGCCCGATGATCCGCCTGATGCCGCGCCCGCAACGCCGCCGCGTCCCGCTCCGCCACCGCCGCCAGCGCGGCCGCGCAGCGCGCCGCCGGATCCCCCGAAATGTCCTCCCACGACACGAAACTCGTTTCCGCCACCAACACGATCGTCACCGCGTCCGCGCCAGTCACCTCGAGTCGGTCCCCTCGAGTGACGACCGCGCCGCCCTCGTTCCGAATCCGGGCCCGGGCCTCAAACGCCAATCCGTCCGCCTGCACCCGCCCACGCAGCCGCACCGCCTGATCCACCACACCGGCGGACGCGTCGCGATGCGGTGTGTCCAGCCCCACCGTCACACTCACCGCACCCGGCCGGTCGGCCTCCAGTCGCACCACCAGGCAACGGTCCGGATAACTCGCGAACACCTCCCGCGTGTAGCGCACGCCGTCTGCCACCCAGGTGGTCGTCGCCACCCCGGCATCGAGGTCCAGTTCACGGCGGTAGTGCGAGGTGTCGCCGGCCGCCGACGGCATCGTCAGCCGCAGGTCTCCAAACGGCTGATACGGTTTCTGTCGCACCGGATCGCTCAGCATGCGCGCCCGCACCACCTCCCCCGCCTCCTCCACCTTGCCCTCGCGCAACAGCCGCCGCACCTCCGGCACCGCCGCGGCCGACCCCGCCCGCACGTAGTTGTGCGGCTTGCCGGCCCACAACGTGTCCTCGTTGAACTGAATGCGTTCCTCCGCAACGCCGCCGAACACCATCGCGCCCAGCCGCCCGCTGCCCACCGGCAGCGCCTCCTCCCACTTCGCCGCCGGCTGCTCATACCACAATACGGTTTCGGCCGCCGACATCTCCACCGCCAGGACGTTCACGGTTCCGGCCGCCAGCCCGGCGGCGAACACGAAGAGGGGTTTCCATCGCATGAACCCGATCCTCGCACCCACGCCCCGCCGGCGCCATGCCCAAGCACCCCGATCCAACGATCCCGCAACACTTCGTCACGATCCACTCAGACGATCCGACCAACAACCCGGTATAGTTCGGACTTCATTGCCCCATCCCGGCGTGTTTTTTTAACCACGGATGAACACGAATATACCCCAATCTTCCGGGAAACGAACCGGTCTCCGATTCGGGTGACTTTGTGGTTCCTCTCCCACCACTTTCAATCCCATGCGCCTCCCGCGACTTTCCGCCCTTCTTTGCCTCATGACCGCGCCTCTGCTGGCCGCCGACTTCGTGGTCACCGACCACGGCGCCGTCGCCGACGGCACCACCCTCAACACCACCGCGATCCAGGCCACCATCGATGCCGCCCATGCGGCCGGCGGCGGCCGCGTGGTGATTCCCGCCGGTTCCTTCCTCACCGGCGCGCTCTTCCTCAAACCGGACGTGGAGTTCCATGTCGGCGCCGGTGCGACGTTGCTCGGCTCGCAGAACCTCGAGGACTATCCCAAGCGCACCACGCGCATCGAGGGCCACTTTCCCGAGTGGCGCGTGGCGCTGATCAACGCGTCGCAGATCGACGGACTCAAACTCTCCGGCACCGGCACCATCGACGGCCAGGGTCGGCCGTTCTGGGAAGCGTTCTGGGCCCGCCGCAAGGAGAACCCCCAGTGCACCAACCTCGAGGTGGAGCGCCCGCGCCTCTTCTTCATCGATCGCTGCACCCACGTCGACATCCGTGACCTCACCTTGCGCAACTCCGGTTTCTGGAACGTGCACCTCTACAACTGCCAAAATGTGCTGGTGGAAAACATCTCCATCCACGCGCCCGGGCCAGGTGCCCCCGTGCGCGCGCCCAGTTCCGACGGCATCGACATCGACAGCTGCCAGGACGTGGTGGTGCGCGGCTGCTTCATCGCGGTCGACGACGACTGCATTGCCCTCAAGGGCACCAAGGGGCCGCTGGCCGACCAGGACAAATCGAGCCCGCCCGTCGAACGCATCCTGGTCGAGAACTGCACCTTCCAGGACGGCCACGGCGTGCTCACCTGCGGCAGCGAGGCGACCCTCATCCGCGACGTGGTCATCCGGAACTCCAAGGTCATCGGCGACATCAACCTCGTGCGTCTGAAGCTCCGCCCCGACACCCCGCAGCACTACAGCAACATCCTCTTCGAGAACATCGAAGTCGACGGCGGCGGCCGCCTCTTCGACGTAAACCCCTGGCTGCAGTTCTTCGACCTCAAAGGCCACCCCCCACCCACGCGCCGGGTCGACGGCATCGTCCTGCGCAACTTCACCGGTCGCTACGGTTCTCCCGGCCGCATCGTCACCAACGCCGGCGACAGCATCGCCCCCATCGTGCTGGACAACGTGCACCTCACCTTCGACAAACCCGACTTCCAGCTCGGCGACAACGTCACCATCGAACCGACCAACAGCACCTTCAACGGCGAACCCGTGAAGCCCTGAGCGGCGATTCCGCCCGAGCCTCCCTCTTTCTCTTTCTCCCCACCGACCGATTCACCGCCCGCTACTCGTTTTCCGACCGAAAATGAGAACGAAGCCGAGGCCGAGAACGAGCAAGCGCTGCGAGCTACAGGCGACATCTGACACGGCCACGAGCAGTAACCCCTTTCGTCCGGCCTAAATCCC
>CBFGUO010000008.1:0-173319 GCA_965652375.1 uncultured Opitutus sp. | reverse complement strand
CGTTGAGGGGCGTGCGCAGCTCGTGGCTCATGCTGGCGAGGAACTGGCTCTTGGCGCGGTTGGCGGCGTCGGCGGCGTCGCGGGCCTCGGCCAGGACGCGGGCGGCTTCGCGGCGGGCGGTGATGTCGACTGCGACGCCCTCGAGGCGGTCGACCGTGCCGTCGGGGTTGCGCACGGCACGCACGGATTCGGAGACCCAGAAGGTGCTGCCGTCGGTGCGACGGACCTCGGACTCGAAGTCGGTCACGCGATCGCGGTCGGCGAGTTCGGCGAAGAACGCGCTGCGGCGGTCGGGATCGACGTAGACCTCGGTGCCGATGTGATTGATGGCGTGCATGCAGGCTTCGGGCGAGTCGTAGCCGAGCATGCGGGCGAGGGCGGGGTTGACGGCGAGGAAGCGGCCTTCGGGGGACGACACGTAGAGTCCCTCGACGGCATTGACGAAGAGGTTGCGGTAGCGGCGTTCGGCGGCGGCGAGGGCGGCCTCGGCCTCGAGGCGGCGGCGACGTTCGGTGATGTCGACCGCGACGGTGAGGATGCAGGGACGGCCGCCGATCTCGATGCGCTCGGCGGTGAGCAGCAGCACGCGCGGTTCGTTGGGCCGGGACGTGAACTCGGCCTCGAAGTCGTGCACGTGGCCCTGCGTGGCGATGAGTTCGAAGAAGCGGGCGCGCTGGGCGGGATCGACCCACAGGTCGAGATCGAGGGTGGTGCGGCCGATGACTTCGTCGCGGGGGCGGTCGAGGGCACGGAGGAAGGCGGCGTTGACCTCGATGAAGGTGCCGGCGGGCAGGGCGGCGATGCTCATGAGCGCCGGACTGCTGTTGAAGGATTTGGCAAACAGTTCCTGGGATTCGCGCAGGCTCGTCTCGCTGGCGGCGAGCGCGGCGGTGCGCTCGGAGACCCGATCCTCGAGTTCGCGCTGGAGTTCGAGCAGGCGCTGTTCGGTGCGCTTGCGGTCGGAAATGTCCCGCAGGTGGGCGGTGAAAACGGTGCTGCCATCGGGCAGCTCGATGCGGGTGATGGCGAGTTCGACCGGGAACTCGGTGCCGTCCTGGCGCATGCCGGTGATCTCGATGCGGCGGCCGAGCATGCGGGGCGCGTCGCCGGCCTGCATGCGTTCCATGCCGGCGCGATGGCGGGCGCGCAGGGCGGGCGGCACGATGAGATCGGCCATGTCGGTGCCGAGCGCTTCGGCGCGGGTGTAGCCGAAGATGGTTTCGGCGGCGGGGTTGAAGTCGATGACGCGACCCGAGGAATCGACGGAAATGATGGCATCGAGCGCCGTGTCGAGGATGCCGTGCAGACGGGCTTGCAGCAGGGAAGCGTGGGGATCGTCGGGAGGCACGTGGTGGCTCGGGTGAGGCGGAGCAGAGAAGGGAAAGCCGGGCAGCGCAAGGATGCGCTGCCCGGCGGTGTGGTCCGGTGATCAGGCCAGTAGGAAAGGGAAATCAGGGATTCGCCGGCAGGCGGCCGATGACCAGGTGGCGGGCGGCTTGGAGCTTCAGGCGGCTGTTGATGCTCTTGATCCAGGTGCTGCGTTGGGTGACGTAATCTGCGCTGGGGAGGCTCCAGGTGTGGCCGACGACGGCGCCGTTGGCGTCGAGGAAGATGCCCATGTCACCGGTGCCGGCGCCATGCACTTCGTAGGGAACCGGATTGTCGTTTTCGTCGACCACCGTGAACTCGCGGCTGTCGTTGGAGTGCGGGCTGCTCGTGCTGTCGAGGATGGTCATGCGGTAGTAGGTGGTGCCGGCGAGCGCGGGGTTGAGATTGCTGCCGCTCTGCGGGTAGGGCATGGGCTCGTCGAGGTGCAGCTCGACCACAATCATGGTGTGCCCGCTGGTCGTGCCGGAATAGTGGATACTGATGATGTCGCCGGGGGCGGCCTGGCGGGCGTCGGTGACCTTGCTCGTGAAGCCTACGCCCTGGTTGATGAGTTCGAGGTATTGCCAGGGATTGGGGCTGGCGCTCGTGTCGAGTTGGAAGCCGTCCTTGGGGTCGAGGAACGGATAAGCGTTCCAGTTCCAGCCGTAGGTGTGCTGCAGGAGGTGCGTGACGAGCGGTGCGCAGACGGTGTTGTTGGCCGGGTAGACGCCGTTTTCGACATCCATGAAGCGGATGAAGGACGGGTCGCTGTTGCTGTTCCAGGAGCCGCCGTAGGTGTTGATGGCGGTACCTTCGGGATCGGTGAAGATGCCCTGGGCGTGCGTGGCGTTGATCTGGTCGACCAGGAGCAGGCCGGCGGTCAGGTGTGCGGGCTCGGTGGCGAGGGCGGTGCCGGCGGTGAAGAGCGCGGCGGCGCTGAGGATGAGGAGGGAGGGTTTCATGATGGATCGGGTTTTTTCGGGTGAAAGAGGGTTTAGAAAAGGTGGCGGAGGAACTGGCAGAGTGCGCTGGCGACGCAGAGGACACAGCCGGCCTGGGCGACGCGGCAAACGAGGGTGTGGAAGAGCGTGGGAGCGGGGTTCATGCGAAGAGCACGCCGAGCAGCAGGGCGGCGAACAGCGCGAGGGCGGCCGGGGCGGTCCAGGCGGGGAGTTCCGCGGTGATGAATTCGGAGAACATGGCGGCATGTAACTCAGGCGACCGGCGCGAGACGGGAGGTCGGACGGCGGACGGCGTTGGTGGCCTGCGGCGCGATGGGAGCGACGGCGGCGAAGGAGGTTTGGACGAGTTCGATTTGGCGGGGGGACATGTTGCGGGAGGGACGAGGTGGGTTCGGGTTTGGGAATGCAGTGGGGCCAGTGTGCCGCAAAGCGGCGCCGGGCGGTATGGGCCGGCCGGCCCTGGGCCGATCGGCTAATCCAGCCCATTGACGAGGACCGTGCCCGCGGCATGCTGCGGCGCGTGCCCCGGGTGCTCGTGATCGACGATGATGTGCGTTTGCGGCGACAGTGCGTGGCGCTGTTGCAGGCGGAGGGCTTTGCCACGATCGAAGCCGGCAACGGACGCGAAGGGGTGCGCCTGGCGCGGGAGGAGCGGCCGGACCTGGTCATCTGCGACGTCAACATGCCGGGCATGAATGGTCATGCTGCGCTGGATACGTTGCGCGGTGATGTGAAGACGGCGGGTCTGCCGTTCATCTTTCTGACTGCCAACGGGGACATGACCGACCTGCGGGTGGGCATGAACCTCGGCGCCGACGATTATCTGGTGAAACCGGTCGATCCCGAGCAGTTGCTGGCGGCGATCGAGGCGCGGTTGCGGCGACGGGAGGCATTGACGGTGCCCGCGAGGCGACCGGTGGAGCCGGCCTCAGCCGCGCAGTTGGAGATGCTCGGACTCACGCCGCGGGAGGCCGAAGTGTTGTTCTGGGTGGCGCAGGGGAAGACGAACCCGGAGATCTGCATCATCGCCGGGGTACAGCTCACGACGGTGAAGAAGCACCTGGAAAGCGTTTACGCGAAACTCGGGGTGGAGAACCGCACGGCGGCCGCGGCGATGGCGCTGGAGCGACTCGGCTCGATGGCCGGGCCGTAGTGCCGGCTTCAGCCGGCATTGGGGACGGCGTGCCGGGCGGATGGAACAGAGCCGGCTGACATGCCGGAGGCAGTTAAAAAGTCGGGCCCTACGCTTCGCGGAGCAGGAGCCGATGCACGCCGAGGATGGGGGCCTCGGTGATCGGGGTAAGCGGCAGCGGCGAGCGCGAGGCCAGGGCGGCGAGTACCGCGGGGTGGGTGAGGATGGGTCCGCTCAGGCCGGCCGGCAAGGCATCCAGCGGGGTGTCGGGGAAGAGGCGCGTGGCGACGTGCAAGGCGAGATCGAGCAGATCGCGGGCGGATTCGAGCACGAGTTGCCGGGCGGTTTCGTCGCCCTCGGAAGCGAGGTGGAGCACGGCGGGGGCGAGGGCGGCGATGGCCTTGTTGGGTTGGTCACTCTGATAGAAATGGCGGGTGAGAGCGCCGGCGTCGGCCTCGTCGCCCAGGCCGGCGTGGGCGCGCACGATCGGGCCCAGACGGGTGGCCGGCGCCCAGCCCTGCAGTTCGAGCAGACCGCGGCCGATGGCGCGGCGGCCGAGGTCGTAGCCGCTGCCGGGATCACCGAAACGCCAGCCGAGCCCGCCGGCGTAGTGGACGGAGTTGTCGGGTGCGCGGGCGGCGACGAAGGAGCCGGTGCCGCCATGCAGCACGAGCCCCGGCCGGCCGCCGGTGGCGAGTTCGAGCACGGGCAGGGAATCGTCATCGGTGGAGACGAGACCAAATTCGTTGCCGTGCAGGGTGGCGGCAAATTCGCGCCAGAAAGTCGGCGCGCCGGCCATGAAGAGCCGGGTGCGGGTGACGGTCGGGCGATGGATCTGGCCGAGGGCGGCGAGCAGCACGGCACGCGCCTGCTCGGGCCCGACGCTGTTGGGATTGCAGCCCGGCGCCACCTGCCGATCGACGACGGTGCCCGCCTCATCCACGAGGATGAGTTCGGTCTTGGTCCCGCCGCCGTCGACGCCAATGCGATAAGTGCTGCTGTTGCCCACGGCACCCACGGAAACCAAGGACCTGGCCCGACGCAGGTCTAAAGTGAACCGGTGCAGTCAGGAAACTCTGCGCTCGCGCTCGGGGGATCGGCTTCCGAAAGATGCCCGGCGATGTTGACCGGCGAACTGCGCAGCAAGATTGACCAGATTTGGAACGCGTTTTGGACCGGCGGGATTTCCAATCCGCTGGAGGTGATCGAGCAGCTCACCTACCTGCTCTTCCTGCGCCGGCTCGATGAGTTGCAGACCTTGGAGGAAAACAAGGCGCGGCGTTTGGGGCGGCCGGCGGAGCGCGTGGTCTACCCGGCGGGCAAGGACGAGCGCGGGCGGTCCTACGCCGACCTGCGTTGGTCGCGCTTCCGCCACTTCGCGCCGGGCGAGATGTTCACGGTGGTGGCCGAGCACGTGTTTCCCTTCCTGCGCACGCTGGGCGGCGACGGCTCGACCTATGCGCGGCACATGAAGGACGCCCGCTTCACCATCCCCACGCCGGCGTTGCTGGGAAAGGTCGTCGACATGGTCGACCAGGTGCCGATGGAGGACCGCGACACCAAGGGTGACCTCTACGAATACATGCTGGGGAAGATCGCGACGGCCGGGCAGAATGGGCAGTTCCGCACCCCTCGCCACATCATCCAGCTCATGGTCGAGCTCACCGCGCCGAAGCCGGGTGACGTGATCTGCGACCCGGCCTGCGGCACGGCGGGTTTCCTCGTTGCGGCCGGCGAATACCTGCGCGAGCGCCACCCGGAGATCCTGCGCGACGACCGGCTGCGGCGGCACTTTCACGGCGAGGCCTTCCACGGCTACGACTTCGACAACACCATGCTGCGCATCGGCAGCATGAACCTGCTGCTGCACGGCGTGGAAAGCCCCGACGTGCGCTACCGCGATGCGCTGGCCGAGGACCACGCCGGCGATGCCGACGCCTACAGCCTCATCCTGGCGAACCCACCCTTTGCCGGTTCGCTCGACTACGAGACCACGGCCAAGGACCTCTTGAGCATCGTCAAAACGAAGAAGACGGAGCTGCTCTTCCTCGCTCTCTTTCTGCGCCTGCTCAAACCGGGTGGCCGCGCGGCGGTGATCGTGCCCGACGGCGTGCTCTTCGGCTCGTCCAAGGCGCACAAGGCGCTGCGCGAAATGCTGGTCGAGCAGCACAAACTCGACGCCGTGATCAAGCTGCCCGGCGGCGTGTTCAAACCCTACGCGGGCGTATCCACCGCGATCCTGCTTTTCACCAAGACCAACAGCGGCGGCACCGACCACGTGTGGTTCTACGACGTCACCGCCGACGGCTGGAGCCTCGACGACAAACGCACCCCGCTGCTGCCCGAGGAAAAGCTCGGCCCGGCGCCGCAGGAAACCCTCAGCGAAGCCGAACACACCAAGAACAACCTGCCCGATCTCTTATGCCGCTGGCGCTCCCTCCACCCTGTAGGGCCGGCGCTCGCCGCCGTGCCGCCGGATGAGCTGATGGCGGCCGAAGCCCCCGCTCCCTACGGCAACCCGGAGCACGCCCGTCCCCGCACCGCGCAGAGCTTCTGCGTGCCCAAGGCCGACCTTGCCGCGCAGGGCTACGACCTGAGCCTCAACCGCTACAAGGAAGTGGTGCACGAGGAAATCGAGCACCGCCCGCCGAGCGAAATCCTCGCCGACCTCGCCCAGTTGGAGGAAGAAATCCAGCAAGGCATGGCGGAACTGAAAGGGCTGCTGAAGTGAGAAAAGCGAAGTTGGGAGAGGTCGCGACCTTCGTTCGCGGAATCAACTTCAAGCCGGGCGACGTAGTTTCTGCTGATACCTCTGGAGTAGTCGCGTGCATGCGCACAAAGAACGTCCAGGCAGAGCTTGATCTATCCGACGTCTGGTTTGTCGATGCGGGATTCGTTCGGCGTGAGGAACAGTTCCTTCGCGAAGGCGACCTACTGGTTTCAAGTGCGAACAGCTGGAATCTGGTTGGTAAATGCTGCTGGGTCCCACGTCTCAAAGGCCGAACCAGTTTTGGAGGTTTCATTGCGACATTACGCGCCAAGACAGAAGTGCTATTCCCTCGTTTTCTATATTGGTGGTTCTCTTCGGACCGAACACAAACCGTGGTTCGAAGCTTTGGGAGACAAACCACTAACATATCGAACTTAGATTTTGATCGCTGTCTCGCGCTCAAGATTCCCGTTCCCCCGCTGGCGGAGCAGCGGCGGATCGCGGAGGTGCTGGACCGGGCGGAGGCGTTGCGGGCCAAGCGCCGCGCCGCCCTCGCCCAACTCGACCCCCTCACCCAATCCATCTTCCTCGACCTGTTTGGCGACCCGGTCGCAAATCCCAATAAATGGGATGAATCGGCTGTGCTCGGGGACGTCGCTGAAATCGTCTCTGGCATCACAAAGGGGCGAAAGGTCAAAGGCACCGCGGTTCGCGAGATTCCCTATCTCGCGGTTCTCAACGTTCAGGATAAATCGCTGAATCTTGAGACGGTGAAGGTCATCGAGGCGACCGCGGCTGAAATCGATCGCTACAGGCTTCGCAAAAACGACCTGCTCCTAACAGAAGGGGGAGATCCAGACAAGCTGGGCCGAGGCTCACTCTGGAATGATGAACTGCCCGAGTGCATTCACCAAAACCATGTTTTCCGCGTGCGCCTTAACTCGCCATCAATTGAGCCGCTTTACCTGAATTGGTTGATCGGTAGTCGGAGAGGTAAGGCCTACTTCCTGAAGTCGGCCAAGCAAACCACGGGAATCGCATCGATCAACATGACGCAGCTTCGAGGATTTCCGCTATTGCTCCCCCCGCTCCCCCTCCAACGCGAATTCGCCCGGCAGGTGGCGGCGGTGGAGAAGCTGAAGGCCGCGCACCGTGCGTCGCTGACCGAACTCGACGCCCTCTTCGCCTCCCTCCGACACCGCGCCTTCCGCGGGGAGTTGTAAGGTTATCCGATTCGATCCAAGGTTTCGCCATGTTCACCCGCCTACAGACGCGCAACTACCGGTGCTTGAAGTCCATCGATCAGGAACTGGGAGCTTTTCGGGCGCTGGTCGGACCGAACGCCAGCGGCAAGACCACGTTCCTCGACGTGATTGGGTTTGCGAGTGACCTCATGCGACAGCGCGGCGATGTCGCGGCGGCCGTGCGGTCGCAAAGTGCGACGTTCGAGAAGCTGCTTTGGTTGGGGCAGGGAGACGCGTTTCAATTGGCCATTGAAGCGGATATCCCCGGTTCCGTGCGGCAGCACATGGCGGCGGAACTTCAAGCGCGGCGTCGGGTGCGCTACGAACTCGAGATCGGCACGGTCGACGGCGAGATCGGAATCAATCACGAGATCCTCTGGTTGATCGAACCGAAGGTGGCGAAGCCGGCACGGCAGATTGAGCTGTTTCCGGCGCCGCAAACCGAGGCACCGGACGTGCTGTCGAAACCGGGGAGCGGCCGGAAGGTGGCGGTGAAAAAGAATCCGGGCGGCAACGACAACTACTACAACGAGGGCAAACGGAAGACCTACAACCCGTCCTTCAAGCTGGGCCGCACCCGCTCGGCCTTGGCCAACCTGCCGGTGGACGCGGAGAACTTTCCGGTGAGCACGTGGTTTCGGGATTACTTGGAGCAGGGCGTGCAGGCCTTTGTGCTGAACAGCCAGGTCATCCGGCAGCCGAGCCCGCCGGGCTTGAGCCGTCGCTTTCGTCCGGACGGGGCGAATCTGCCGTGGGTGATCGACGAACTGCGTTCCAACGCAAAAAAGTTCGCGGGCTGGCTGGAGCATGTGCGCACCGCGCTGCCCGACATCGCGGACATCACGACCATCGAGCGTCCGGAAGACCGGCATCGGTATCTTGTTATACACTACGACAGTGGCGCGGAGGTGCCGTCCTGGCTCGCCTCGGATGGCACCCTGCGCCTGCTCGCGCTGACGATTCCCGCCTACCTCCCGAACATTTCCGGGACGTTCCTGATCGAAGAGCCGGAGAACGGGATCCACCCGCGGGCGCTGGAGACGATTCTGCAATCCCTGTCGTCGATCTATGGCGGGCAGGTGTTGATGGCGACTCACAGCCCGGCGGCGCTCAATCTGCTCGAACCGGCCAACATCCTTTGTTTCGCCAAGGATGACCAGGGCGCGACCGACATCGTCTCGGGCGACCGGCATCCGGCGTTGCGCGACTGGCGGGAAGGCGAACCCGACTTGGGCGTCATTTTCGCCGCCGGAATCCTGAGCTGAGGCGATCGCCATGTATGACCTGACCTTTCTCGTGGCGGACAAACCGATGCAGTTCGCCATTCAAGGGGCCTTGAGCCGGCCGGAAGCATTGGGTATCCGACCGGTGCGAGCGGACTTCGTGGTGCATACGGGGCGTGATGGCGGGGTGCGTCGGGCGGGGGCGGATCTGTTACGTTTGAAGCGCAGTGCAGCGGCCCATGCGGTCATGGTGCTCGACTACGAAGGATGTGGAGCGCGCGAGTCGGTGGCTGAATTGGAAACCTTGCTGGATGAGCGTTTGCGGCAGGATTGGGCCGGGAATGCCAAAGCCATCGTCATCGAGCCGGAGCTGGATGTCTGGATGTGGGGAAGTGACAACGCGCTGGCGGAGGTGCTCGACTGGGATAAAGCAGACCGAATCCGTGACTGGCTGCGGGAAGCCGGGTGGCAGTTTTCCGAAGACGGGAAACCCGAACGGCCCAAGGAGGCGTTGGAAGCGGTGTTGAGGGAGTTGGGTCAGCCTCAGTCGGCGGCGCTATACCGAAACATTGTTTCCAGAATCAGCCTGTCGCGCTGCCGGGATGCGGCGTTCCTGCGGCTGCGAGCGCAGCTTAGAAATTGGTTTCCGGCGTCAGGATGAAGTTCAACCGGCAAGCAGTAACGTTGGAGAAGCTGAAGACCGCGCACCGCGCGTCGCTGGCCGAACTCGACGCCCTCTTCGCCGCCCTCCAACACCGCGCCTTCCGCGGGGAACTTTGATGGCTCGCGTTCCTGCATTTCCCGAAGAAGAGGTTGAATCGCTTGCCAAAGTTGTCGGTGAGTTCGGCTCGGGCACTGATATCTCACGGATACTTGAGGAAAAGGGGATCGCGGATACTTCGGGCGAATCGACGAAGTGGAAGGGACTCTACCGGGTATTTCTTCAGATCCAAAAAACGGACGGCTGTGCGAATCGCATCCTTGATTTCATCCGTTCGTTCTTGTCGCCCGTTCGTTTCGTTAACCGGATGGCGGAGTTCGAAGGGCACCGAGGAAATCTGAACGCCGTGCTCTGTTTTGCAGGTATTGAATTCGGACCCGATCGGCAGTTCACGAAATGCCGACCAGCCACAACGATCACCGAGGCGGAAAAGCGGCTCCGCTCGATTAAGGCAAAGTTTCACGGGCGTCGTATCCACCCCGAGGTCCTGAAATACTGTCGGACAGAATTGCTTCAGGAGAACTATTTCCACGCTGTTTTCGAAGCTTCAAAGGGCTTGGGCCAACGTATTCGCGACTTATCCGGCGTGGAGGGAGATGGTGCGATCTTGGTCGATCGAGTCTTCGCGATTGATCGACCGGTGTTGGCGTTCAACACCCTTCAAACCGATTCCGAAAAGTCGGAGCACAAAGGCTTCGCACTGCTGCTCAAGGGGTGTTTCGGCGCGGTCCGTAATCCGTTAGCCCATGAGCCCAAAATCATGTGGCAGGGTGAGGACGACGCTGCGGACTGTTTGTCCCTAATTTCCCTCCTACATGGGAAACTTGATGGCTGCATCCGGACCCATCTTTGAATCAGCTATTGGCAGGAAGGAAAAACTGAGGGGACCCTTGCAGGCCCCGGTTGAATCCTACTACCGGCAGACGAGCCGGTGTTCAGATCCGTTTGAGGCATACGGTCGTTTCAGTGACCGTGCAAGTCCCGCAACCGACGGTGCCATAGCGCTGACTAGAGGCGGTTGCCGACAGAGATTGGCGTAGGGTTGCGATGAACAACGACGCTTGCGGGGGAGCGGGGGGCGCGGCACTTTCACGGAGTCCCCTTCGTCATGAGCCAACCGCAGTCCCTTGAGTTTTCGCTGGGAGGAAAGGTCGCCGGAAAGCCGATTTCCGCGACCAAGGGGGTGCCGTTTTCCCGGTTTCTGGAATTCAACGAAGAGGTGCGCAGCTTCGTGCAGGGCAGCGAGCGGAAGTCGGCGCTCCAGGACCTGGAGGTGCAGGTGGACGAGGGGTCCTATTTGCTGCGCGTCCTGATCCCGGCGGGACTGTTCGGGTCCTTGCTGACCGACGCGGCCAAGGTGGCGGCGGGCGATCTGGTCGGGGTGGATGCCAATCGCGTGAAGGTGGTGGAGCGTTGGCAGAGTCGGGCGCGGATGGACGAATCGCTGGTGTATGCGATGCGCAGTCCGTCGGGGGCGTTCGCTCCGTTGGTCATCGATGCCAAGACCGAGTTTCGCACGGTGGACCGCATCAAGTGGCTGCCTGTAGAGCGCTACTTGATCGGCGAGATTCTCGACTGGGGCGGGGCGCAGTCCGTGAACGTGCACATCCGGCCTCGCAATTCGAAGGAGGTGCTGATCGTGGCGGCGACACCCGACCAGATCCGAGCCCAGCGGGACAACCTCGTCTTTCGCAAGGCGGTGGTGCACGTGAAGGCGAAACGTCATCCGGTGAGCGGGGAGTTGGACGATTACCGCCTGCTGGCGCTCTCCCCCTACCAGCCCGAGAGCGCGGAGGAGCAATTGACGGCGCTGTTTGAGAAAGGCGCGAAAGCCTGGGCCGGGGTGCCGGATGCGGGTGCCTGGGTGGAGGAGCTGAGAGGGGGCACGCATGGCTGACGGCGTGCTGCTCGACACGAGTTTCCTGATCTCGTTTGTCGATCCCACGCGGGAGCATCATGCGGTGGCGTTGCGCTATTTCCGTCATTTCGTCGACGAAGGCATCCCGATGTTTCTGTCGACGATCGTGGCGTCGGAATTTCAGCTCGGGCAGCCGGTTGAAGACCTGCCGCTGGATGCAATCATTCCGCTTCCGTTCAATCTGGAAGATGCGATCGCGGCGGGTCAGTTGGATTTCACCTCGCACAAGGGCGGAGATGAGGTGCAGCGGGACTCCCTCAAGGATGACTTTAAGATTCTGGGGCAGGCCAAGGCGCAGGATATTGGCTTCGTGATTACCGAGGATGCGCGGACTTTGTATCGGTATGCCGTGAAGCTGCGGGCGGCTCGGAAGCTGGGAACGCGGGCGATCAAGCTGGTGGACGGGTTCGATCGCTCGCATTTCGATCCGGCAGGGCAGCATGATTTCGAAGACGATCTGGGGAGTTTGGGCCCAGCGGAGTCGTCGCATTGAGCCCTACGGATCAAGCCGCTGATTAGGATTTTGGCGGCGTCGGCGATCGAGTTGGGCCCTCAGAAAACCGTCGGTCGAGTCGCTCCGTAGGGGTTTTGGGAACGGACTTTATCGCTCGTCGATAAAGTCCAGCCCCATGCTTTCGGCTTCAAGTCGTTGCGCGGCTGGGGTGTCTTTTCGTCGGAAAGTTACCAAAATGGTAATTTAGACTTCCCAATGTGGGCCGATGTGGGAACAAGTATGGTTTCGTCCGATCCATGATCCTCGTCGGCCGCGAACTTCTGACCACCTATGTGCGCAAGCACGCCGATCTGCGCCAGCCGATGGCGGCGTGGATCGCGGAGGTGGAGCAGGCGGCGTGGCAGACGCCGCAGGACATCAAAAATCGCTATCGCTCCGCGGACTTCCTGAAAGGCAACCGCGTTATCTTCAACCTCAAGGGCAACCATTACCGCGTGGTGGTGGCCGTGACTTATGCCGCCGGCGTTGTGCGCGTGCGCTGGATCGGCACCCACGCGGAATACGACAAGCAGTCGTTTTAAGAACGTGCGTTCCTCCCTCCGTCCCTCTTCCCCGCCATGATCAAGCTCATCAAATCCGCCACCGACCACGCCGAGGCCCTCCGGCGCATCGACGCGTTGATGGAGACCGACCCTGCCCCCGGGTCGGCCGAGGCCAGTGAACTCGAGGTGCTCGCGCACCTGGTTGAAACCTACGAGAAGCAGCAATTCCCCGCCGACCTGCCGGACCCGATTGAAGCGATCCGGTTTCGAATGGAGCAGCAGGGGTTGAGCCAGCGTGACCTCGTGCCCTACTTTGGCAGTGCCAGCCGGGTGTCCGAGGTCTTGAGCGGCAAGCGGTCGCTCAATCTGAGCATGGCGACGCGCTTGCATGAGGGATTGGGTATTCCGGCAACGGTGTTGCTGGGAAGTCGGCGGCAGCCTCTCGCCCCGGAGGTCGAGGTGCAACGATTTCCCCTCAAGGAGATGGTGGCCCGCGGCTGGTGTGGCGAAATCAGGGGCGGGTGGCGTGAGGCCAAGCGCAACTGGGAGGCGCTGATTGCCGAGTTCTTCGGGCCCGCATTGGGGGAGGGTTCGGCGTTGGCCCTCTACCGTCAGAATGTGCGCTCCGGTGCGAACGAGGATCCCTATGCGGTGTGGGCCTGGAAACAGCGGGTGCTGCACCTGGCGGAGTCCCAGGAGGTGGCGCAGTCGTTTGCCGCGGAACGCCTGTCGGGAGCGTTTCTTCGTTCGCTAGTGGGCTTGAGCGTGTTGCGGGACGGGCCTCGGCTCGTGGGCGAGATGCTGCGCGGGCAGGGAATTCGCTTTGTGATTGAGCCCCATTTACCGGGGACGCACCTGGACGGCGCTGCCTTATTGACCCGGAAGGGTGAGCCGGTGATCGCGCTGACGCTGCGCTATGATCGCTGGGACAATTTCTGGTTTACGCTGCTGCATGAAGTGGCGCACGTGAAGCTGCACATCGGCGAAGGCGAGAGGCAGGAAGCGTTTTTCGACAACTTGGACACGGAGAGTATGCAGGACTGCGAAACCGAGGCCGACGCTTACGCATCAAACGCGTTGATTCCGGACGACGAATGGCAGCGATTTTGGGATCGGGGCAGTTGGACCGCGGTGGCGGTGCGGCGGGCGGCGGCAACCTGGAGTGTCACCCCAGCGGTGGTGGCGGGTCGGATTCGTCGGGAACTGGGCAACCACCGCATCCTTAATCAACTGGTGGGTTGGCGTGAGCCGCGCGCCCTGTTGTTGGAAGGCGAAAATTGAACGGGTTCACTCTGCAACCCCGGTGCTGGTATGCGATGGAGTGTCTGTTTCCGTCGGGCGAACGCCATTATTCGCCGGTCTGGGTGAGCGAGGTGCGACCGCTGAAGACGGGAGCGGGGCGGCTGGTGGTGAGTTTCTATCACGCCAACTATCCGGAAGGCGTGCGGGACAAGGTCTATGAACTGACCGTGCTGCATCGCGCCCCAGGTTTCGTTCTATCAAAGAACCAAACCGGAGAAATCGGGCAGGAGCGGATCGTCATTTTCGAAGCGATTTCCGGGGATTGGCTGCGGCGGCATTTTCCGGCGCTGGGCATTCTGGCGAATGACGAGGCGACGTTGGGACGGGAGTTGGATCGGTTGACGGGACGCGATCCGAAGGCGCGGCGTTGACTCGTGCGGAAGGGGCGGGCTAGAGCCATTTGACTACGATCATTACCTCCAAAATCGTTACAAATAATTCATTGAATTCGTAACAAAATAAGAGAATGGTTCGACCATGACCCTGTCTGCCAAGATCGCCCGACGGCTGCGGCGTTGGCCGCCCGAGCGGGTTTTCAGCCGGTTCGATTTCCTGGATCTGGGATCCACGGCGGCGGTGGGCATGGCGCTCAAGCGGATGTGCGACGCCGGGGAGATCCGGCGGGTGCGACGCGGTTATTTCGATCGGCCGCGGCAGCATCCGGTGCTGGGCGAGCTGAAACCCTCGCCGGATGAGTTGTTGAAGGCGCTGGCCCGGCGGGGAGGCGAACACCTGCAAACCCATGATCTGACGGCGGCCAATGAGCTGCGCCTGAGTGAACAGGTCCCGGCCCAGCTCATCTATGGCACCGATGGTCGGACCCGGGAGATCGATCTGGGCGGCCGGCGGCCAGCCAAACTGCAGCGGCAGCCCCGGCGGTCGCTGTCGGCGACGGCCGATGTTTCCCGTGTGGTGTTCTCCGGGTTGCGGGCGCTGGGGCGCAAACACGTCACTCCGGCGCGCGTGGCGCATCTGCGCCGGGAGCTCAAGCCGGAGCATCGCAAGCGGCTGCTCAAGGATCTGCCGTATGCACCGGCGTGGATGCATCCCTACCTGCGGCAGATCGCTGAGGGCGCAAAGGAAACGGGAGGCGCCCGATGAGCGGCTCCCGTTTCTTTGCGATCCTGTCCGCAGTCGAAAGGCGGGAGATTCTGCAACTTGCGGCCGATCGCCAGACGGTTCCCGCCGCGATCATCGAGAAGGATTTCTGGGTCGTGTGGTTGCTGGAGCGCATCTTCGGGGTGCCGGAGTTGGACGACACGGCGGTGTTCAAGGGCGGCACTTCGTTGTCGAAGGTGTTTGGGGCGATCGCGCGGTTTTCGGAGGATATCGACCTGGGCATCAGTCCGGCGTCGTTGGGCTGGAGCGAGCAGGATCTGCTCGAGTCTTCTCAGAACAAGTGGATCAAGAAACAGCGGCCGAGTTTGGAGGCGGCGTGCGCGGAGCAGGTCGAAACGGTCTGGTTGCCGAAGCTGGAAACGGCGGTGGTGGATCGTCTCGGGCAGGCTCCGGATGGACGGAACTGGCTGCGTTATGAATTGGAGGAGTAGAGCCATTCGCCGGTGATTCACTTCGACTACCCGGGGGCGTTGCCCCGTGGCGTGAGCTACATTTTCCGTTCGGTGAAGCTGGAGTTTGGCTCATTGGCAGACCAGCGGCCCACGGGGCGGCACACGATTCGGGCGATGGTGGAGGATTTCGTGCCTGGCGTGTTCAGCGACATCGGGGCTGAGGTCGTGGCGCTGGAGATCGAGCGGACGTTTTGGGAGAAGGCCACGATCCTGCACGCGGAGTATCACCGGCCGGCGGACAAACCGCAGCCGGATCGCTACTCCCGGCACTACGCCGACTTTGCTGCCTTGTGGCGGCACGATAATGCCCGGCATGCGGCGATGCGACGGCTCGATCTGCTGGAGCGGGTGCGGATGCACAAGGCGAAGTTCTTTGCGTCGGGTTGGGCGCACTACGACACGGCGGTGCCGGGTTCACTGCGGTTGCTGCCGCCGGACTCGCGGGTCGATGAGCTGCGGCGGGATTACGCGGCGATGCTGCCCATGTTCCTGGACGAGCCGCGGTCGTTTGACGAAGTGCTCGCCATTCTGCGCGAGGCCGAGCAAACGATTCATGCGTCGTGAGTTCCAATTTCGACTTCCTGCTTCCGCAATGGCCCGAGCTGCATGAGGCGGCGACCAAGGCGGAGCAGGCGGTGCACTCCGACGCGCGGGCGGCGGGCTTCCAGGCGCGGCGGACGCTGGAGTTATGGGTGGCGTGGCTCTTCAAGCACGACGCGGCGCTCACGTTGCCGTGGGACGACAAGCTCGACAGCCTGCTGCGGGCACCGTCGCTGCAGCAGCTGATCGGGGCGGCGCTGGTCACCAAGGCCGACCTCATCCGGCGGCTGGGAAATCAGGCGGCGCACAGCCCCAAGCCGTTTCGCACCTACGATGCGCTGACGGTGCTGCGGGAATTGTTTCACCTCTGTTTCTGGTTGGCGCGCACCTATGGCCGGGGGGCGAAGCCGGACGATGGGTTGAGTTTTGATCCAGCACGGTTGCCTCCCGCGCGGGAACAGATCGCACAGTCGCTGGAGCAACTGCAGCGCCTGGAGACCGCGTTGCGGGAACGCGACGAACGGCTGAAGGATGTGGTGGGTGAGCGGGTGGAGCTCGATGCCGAATTAAAACGCGTGCGGGCGGAACTGGCGGCGACCAAGACCGCGAACGCCGCCCGACCGGACGAGCACGACTACTCGGAGGCGGAGACGCGGGATCGGTTCATCGACCTGCTGCTGCGCGAGGCCGGTTGGCCGCTCGATCAGTCACAGGATCGTGAATACGAGGTCGCTGGCATGCCCAACACCCAGGAAAAGGGCTACGTCGACTACGTGTTGTGGGGCGATGATGGCCGGCCGCTGGCGCTGGTCGAAGCCAAGCGCACCAAGCGTGATCCGCGGGTCGGCCAGCGACAGGCGGAGCTGTATGCGGATTGTCTGGAAAAACGTTTCGGGCGGCGGCCGCTGATTTTCTACACCAACGGTTACGAGCATTGGCTGTGGGATGACCTGCGTCACCCGCCGCGGCCCGTGCAGGGATTCTACAAAAAGGACGAGTTGGAGCTGCTGATGCAGCGGCGTGAAACGCGCAAGCCGTTGGGCGCGGCACCGATCAACGCCAAGGTGGCGGGCCGGCATTACCAGATGCGGGCGATCCGCCGGATCGGGGAATCGTTTGAGCGGGACCGGCGGCGCAAGGCGCTGGTGGTGATGGCGACGGGTGCGGGCAAGACGCGCACGGTGATTGCATTGTGCGACCTGTTGATGCGCTGCAACTGGGTGAAGCGGGTGCTCTTCCTGGCCGATCGGGTGGCGCTGGTGAACCAGGCGGTGGGCGCTTTCAAGACGCACCTGCCGGATGCGGCGACGGTGAACCTGGTGACGGAAAAGGCGACGGAAGGGCGGGTCTTTGTGTCGACCTATCCGACGATGATGGGGTTGATCAACGACACCGACGGGGCGGGGCTGCGGCGCTTTGGGGTGGGGCACTTCGACCTCGTGATCATCGATGAGGCGCACCGTTCGGTTTATCAGAAATACCGGGCGATCTTCGACTACTTCGACAGCTATCTGGTCGGCCTCACGGCGACGCCGCGCGATGAGGTGGATCACAACACCTACAGCCTTTTCGATTTGGAGGATGGGGTGCCGACCGACGCGTATGAGCTGGATGAGGCGATTGCGGACAAGCACCTCGTGCCGCCCAAGGCGGTGTCGGTGCCGCTGAAGTTTCAGCGCGAGGGCATCAAATACGACGAACTCCCGGACGAGGAAAAGGAGCAGTGGGATGAACTCGAGTGGGAGGAAGATTCGGAGGAAAAGCCGGACACGGTTTCGGCCGAGGCGGTCAACCGCTGGCTGTTCAACGAAGACACGGTCGACAAGGTGCTGCGGCACCTCATGACCCATGGTCTGGCGGTCGCAGGCGGCGACCGGTTGGGCAAGACCATCATCTTCGCCAAGAACGATGCGCACGCGCAGTTCATTCAGCAGCGCTTTGACGCCAACTATCCCAAATGGGCCGGCAAGTTCGCCCGGGTCATCACCTTCAAGACGGAGTATGCGCAGAGCCTGATCGATGCCTTCGGGCGGGCGGAGGACGCTCCGCACATCGCCATCTCGGTGGACATGTTGGATACCGGCATCGACGTGCCGGAGGTGGTGAACCTGGTGTTCTTCAAGCTGGTGCGGTCCAAGACCAAGTTTTGGCAGATGCTCGGCCGCGGCACGCGATTGTGCCCGGATCTCTTTGGGCCGGGACGGGACAAGACGCACTTTCAGGTCTTCGATTTTTGCCAGAACCTGGAGTATTTCAGTCAGAATCCGGAGACCACCGGCGGGGCGGCGGGCGAGTCACTGGGCAAACGTCTCTTCAAGGCGCGGCTGGAGTTGATCGGGGTCCTGGACTCGCGGGAAATGGGCGGCTCGCGGCAGGCGGAGGAGGACCGATTCAGCGAAGCGGCCCGCGGGCTGCGGGCCGACTTGGCGGCGTGCCTGCGGGAGGAAGTGGCGGCGATGAACGTGGACAACTTTGTCGTCCGGCCAAAGCGGCGCTTGGTGGAGAAATACCGTGAGTCTCCGGCCTGGGACGCGCTCAAGTTGGAGGAGCACGGTGAGCTGGCGCGAGAGGTGGCGGGCCTGCCCCACGAGCTCGATCCGGAGAAGGAGGAGGCGAAACGTTTCGACCTGCTGTTGCTCAACCTCCAACTCGCGTTGCTCAAGCAAGAGCCGGCCTTTGAGCGGTTGCGGGCGCAGGTGGTGCAGATTGCCGGTCTGCTGGAGGAGCGTGCGACGATTCCGATGATCGCGAAGCAGATCGTGCTGATTCAGGAGATTCAGACCGACGAGTGGTGGCGGGACGCGACGCTGACGATGCTGGAGACCGTGCGGCGTCGGTTGCGCGATCTTGTGCAATTGATCGAGTTCAAGGCCCGCAAGCCGGTCTACTCGGACTTTGAGGATGAGATCGGCGAGGGCAGTGAGGTTCGCCTCGGCGAGCTCGGTCAGGCGGCGGATCTGGAGCGTTTTCGTGAGAAGATGCGGTATTACCTGCGTGAGCACCTCGACCACATCGCGGTTCACAAGCTGCGCATGGGCGTTCCGATCACAGCGACGGACCTGGCCGAATTGGAGCGTCTGGTGGCAGCCAGTGGAGTGGCGACGCCGGACGATCTCGAACGCGTGGCCCGGACGAGTGAAGGACTGGGGCTCTTCGTGCGTTCATTGGTCGGGATGGATCGCGGTGCGGCGAAAGCGGCGATGGATCACTTCTTGAGCGGGGCCACGGTAACGGCCAATCAAATCCAGTTCATCAACCTGATCGTGGACCACCTGACGGAGCACGGTGTGCTCGCGCCGGAACGGCTCTACGAATCGCCCTTCACCGATGTGGCGGCGGCCGGGCCGGAGGGGTGCCTGGGTGAGTCGGCGACCGACGCGCTGTTTGGGGTGCTCCGACAGATCCGGGAATCGGCAACCGGCTGACTCAGCGGCTGCTCACGGGAATGTCCGGAGCGCGGAATCGGGGATGATGACTCGAGTTTGAAAACCGCGGCGGTGTCGCGGGAACGGGACTCAAAACTGGGCGGAAACTGGACTGATCAGCCGGTGCAAGACGGTGGCGCTGGGGACTTGACTTAAAACTGGACTCAAACTTGACTCATTTTCGTGAGCTACGAGCCACAGTTCTCCATCACGCCCCAGCTTTTGTCGCAGGTGGAGGCCGTGGCGGCGCTTCGCGAGCGCATCCTCGGGGCGTCGGTGGCGCTTTCGTGGATTCCAGCGCTGCAAAAGGACACCCGCACGCGCAACGTCCATGCTTCCACCGCCATTGAGGGAAATCCGCTCACCCTGGAGCAGGTCCGGGCGCTGGAGCAGGGGCGGGAGCTGGTAGCCTCCGACGCTCGCTCGCAGCGCGAAGTGGTGAACTATTTCGCCGGCCTGCGCTTCATCGAAAAACACGCCGACAGGAAAACGGTCCGCCATGACGATCTGTTTGAGCTCCACCGCATCCTGGCGGGTGAGGTCATGGATCAAGGCGAGGCCGGTCGCTACCGCTCGATCGCAGTCCGGGTCGGCAACCACGTGCCCCCGCCGCCCGACGATGTTTCGGGACTGATGTTTGAGCTGCTCGACTGGTGGAACCAGCGCGCGGCCACGCTCTCGCCCGTACTCAGCTCGGCGATACTGCATTACCGCTTCGAGGATATTCACCCCTTCGCCGACGGCAACGGCCGCACGGGCCGCGTGCTCGCACTGTGGGAGCTGTATCGGCGCGGCTTCGACACCCACCACATCTTCTCCGTGGACGAGTATTATTGGGAAGACCGCCCCCGCTACTACGCTGCGCTCGAAGCGGTGCGTAAGGGCGGTGAAGATTTGAGCGGCTGGCTGGAATATTGCGCCGAGGGCCTGGGCCGAACGCTCGAGCGGGTGTGGTTGCGCGTGCAGACCTTGCAGAGCAAGTCGCCCCAAAAACTGGTGCTGCGTCCGCGTCAGGAGCAACTCCTCCAATTGCTGCGCGATCACGGCACCATGGCACCGGCCGAACTGTGGGATGCGCTCGGCGTGTCCAAGCAGGGCGCGTTGGATCTGTTGCGACCGTTACTTGCCGCCGGACTGGTGGAAAAGATCGGCAACAAGAAAACGGGTCGCTACGCCCTCAGATCGTCATGAAGGAAGTCCATCAGAAGTGTTTCGATCTCGACGAAAACTGACGTTCGTTTCACGGTTGACCGGCGTTCAGGGCGGCGAGCCAGTCGGCGGCGCGGGCGGTCCAGCCTTGGAGACGGCCGCGGCCGACGGCGAGGCCGAAGCCGTGCCCGCCATACGGATACAGGTGCATCTCGACCGGCACGCCGGCGGCGACGAGCGCGCGGTAGAAGCGCAGGCTGTTCTCCACCGGCACGGCGCCGTCGTCACCGCTGTGGAGGAGGAAGGTGGGCGGGGTCTCGGCCGTCACCTGGAGTTCGTTGGAATAGTGCTCGATGAGTTCCGGCGTGGGGTTCTCGCCGATGAGATTGTTGCGGCTGCCACCGTGCGTGATGTCGTCCTGCATGCTGATCACGGGATAGATGAGGATGGCAAAGTCGGGGCGGCTGCTGAGGCGATCGATCGGGTTGCCGGCGTCGGGGTCGCCGGCGTCGAAATGGGTGGCCGCGGTGGAGGCGAGATGACCGCCGGCGGAGAAGCCCATGATGCCGACCTTGGCCGGATCGATGCCCCATTCCTCGGCGTGGGCGCGGGTGAAGCGGATGGCGCGCTGGGCGTCGAGCAGCGGCGAGAGCCAAGGGGTGACGTTGCTGGCATCCTCGGGCGTACGGTATTTCAGCACGACGGCGGTGACGCCGATGCTGTTGAGCCAGGCCGCGGTGTCGGTGCCCTCCCAGTCGTAGGCGAGACCCCAGTATCCACCGCCCGGGCACACCACCACGGCTTGGCCGGTGGCCGCGCCCTTCGAGGGATGGAATACCTCAACGGCGGGCGTCTGGGTCTCGTAGTACCAGTAGATGTTGCCGCGCTGTTCGGCCTTTTCCGTGAGGTCGGAAGCCTGGTGGTTGGGTGGGGTGCCGTCCCACAGCGGGAGGAAGGTCGAGCCGGGGTTGGCGGAGGCGGTCATGGCGGCGGTGGCGATGGGCAACAGGGTGAGGACGGAGCGGAGGGTCATGAAGCGGGGGGTTTAGCCGATGAGTTTGGAAAGGCGGGTGCGGTATTTTTTGGAGAGGGCGATGTTGGCTTCCATGCCGCCGGCGATGTTTTGGCTGCGGACGACCGGCAGTTCGTGGCCGTGGTCGCGCAGCCAGGTCATCGCGTCCAGGGCGAGGAGGTTGAGCAGGGTGGCGCCGATGAGGGTGCTGGTGGGACCGGCCATCTGCCCGTCTGCGACTTCGACGATGGCGTCGCCGGGGACGCCGTGGTTGTCGAGCACGTGGTCGGCGATGGTGTGGAGGTTTTTGCCGCCAGGGTGCACGGTGGCGGCGGTCGTGCTCATGGCCAGTGAGGTGAGCGCGATGACGGTGAGGCCTTTGCGTTTGGCGTAGAGCGCGACTTCGATGGGCGAGGCGTTTTTGCCGGAGTTGGAAATCACGATGACGACTTCGCCGGTCTGCAGGCCGTGGGTGTTGTCGTAGCGTTCCGCCAGGCGCGTCCCGTAGCCGACGACGTTCTCCGAAAAGCCCATGCCGGGATCGAAGATGCCGCTCACCGGCATGAGGCCGCCGGCGCGACCGATGATTTCGCGGCCGATGATCTCACTGTGGCCGCTGCCGAAGGTGTGCAGCACCCCGCCGTCGGCGATGGATTGGCCGATGATCGCACCGCAGCTGCGCAGGGTGGCGGCGTTGCTGGCGCGGGCGCGCGCGAGCAGTTCAGTGGCGGTGGCGAAGTAGGTGTCGGCGGGAGAAGACATCGGAGATACGATGAAAAGCTAAAACGCTGAAAAGCTAAAACGGTGAAAGATTGAATCCGTATCTAGCGCGAGGCGGAGAAACGCGAAGCGATTTCGTCCGGCATTTCCACTCCGTCGTCGGCTCCCGTTCGGAGTTCCGCCTTCAGGCGGAATCGGGCTAGCGCTGTTCCACCTCAAGGCGGGACTCCGAACCTGACGCGATGCTCAGGCCGGGTCGGGCAGGTGGTCGATGAGTTTGTCCAGCGTGATGGGATAGTCGCGAACGCGGATGCCGGTGGCGTGATAGATCGCGTTGGCCACGGCGGCGCCGACGCCGCAGATGCCGAGCTCGGCGATGCCTTTGGCCTTCATCGGCGAGGTGTAGGGATCGGCCGCCTCGAGCAGGATCACGTCCTGATGCGGGATGTCGGCGTGCACCGGTAATTCGTAGCCGGCGAGGTCGTGATTGACGAAGTAGCCGCGACCGGTGTCCACCTGCAGCTCCTCCATCAGGGCCGCGCCCGCACCCATGGTCATGCCGCCGAGCACCTGGCTGCGCGCGGACTTCGGGTTGAGGATGCGGCCGGCTGAGCAGACGGCGAGCATGCGCCGCAGGCGAATCTCGCCGGTCGCGGCATCGACCCCGACTTCGACGAACTGTGCCCCGAAGGCCGAGAGGTCGTGCTTCTCCGAGAGTTCGCCGAACTCGATGGTGTCCTCCGCCACGAGGTCCTGGTCACGGACCGCGTCGCGCAGCGCCACGCGGCGCCCGCCAGCGCTCACCTGTTCATCGGCAAACTCGGCCTGGTGCGGATCGAGGCCGAGGAGGCGGGCAACGGTTTCACGCAGCTTGACGCAGGCGGCATAGACGCCCGCCGTCGAGCTGTTGGCGCCCCATTGCCCGCCCGAGCCGCAGGAGGCGGGATAACGCGAGTCGCCGAGTTCCACCCGCACGTGGTCGAGCGGCACGCCCATCATCTCGGCGGCGGTTTGGGCGAGGATGGTGTAGGAGCCGGTGCCGATGTCGGTCATGTCGGTTTCCACCGTGACGATGCCCTCGCGATCGAGCCGCACGCGGGCGCCGGACGCCATGACCGGGGTGCCGCGGATGGCGCCGGCCACGCCGAGGCCGATGAGCCAGCGGCCGTCGCGCGTCTGGGCGGGGCGCGGGTTGCGCTGGTCCCAGCCGAACTCCTGCGCGCCGCGCCGCAGGCAGGCGACAAACTCGCGCTGGGAAAAGGGGCGTTCGGGATGCTCCGGATCCACCTGGGTGTCGTTGGTGATGCGGAACGCGACCGGGTCGAGGCCGACGTTTTCGGCCATTTCGTCCATGGCGATCTCGAGCGCCATGAGGCCGGGTGTTTCGCCGGGGGCACGCATGGCGTTGGCTTCGGACAGGTTGAGCGCGGCGACGCGGGTGGCGGTGAGGCGGTGGGCGCCGGCGTAGAGCAGCCGGGTGGGCAGCACGCCCGCCTCGGCGCTCACGGCGCCGATGTCGCCACTCCACGTTTCGTGGGCGATGGCGGTGAGCCGGCCGTCATGACCGGCGCCGAGGCGCAGGCGTTGGATGGTGCCGGCGCGATGGGTTGTATTGTTGAAAATCAGGGGCCGGGGCAGGGCGACGCGCACCGGGCGACCGGCGGCGCGGGCGCCGAGTGCCGCCAGCAGGGCATCGGCGCGCACGAACAGCTTGGAGCCGAAGCCGCCGCCGATGTAGGGCGAGTCGACGCGGATGTTTTCCTTGGGGATCTGCAGCGTCTCGGCGAGATCCGTGGCGCACCAATCGACCATCTGGGTGGAGGTCCACACCGTGAGTTGATCACCATCCCAGGCGGCGATGGAGGCGTGGGGTTCCATCATGGCGTGGGATTCGGGCGCGGTCGTATAGGTCGCGTCGAGTTGCACGGGAGCGGCGGCATAGGCCTCGGCGAAATCGCCGACGGCGGTGTCGGGCGGCCCGCCGTTGATCTCATCCGGCTGCTTTGCGGTGCTCCGGGCGGCAGCGAGATCGAAGCTGCCTTCGGTGGGGGCGTAGGTGATCTCCACCAAACGGGCGGCGGCGCGCGCCTGTTCGAAGGATTCGGCGACGACGAGCGCGACGGCCTGGTGGTAGTGTTGGATCTCCGGGCCGCCGAGCAACCGGGCGTTGTTGCGGTCGGCCTGGCCGAGGGCGCCGGCGTTGCGGTGGGTGACGATGGCCAGCACGCCGGGGGCGTAGCGGGCGCGGAGCAGGTTGATCGATTCGATGCGACCCGTGGCGATGGCGGCGCCGACAATGCAGCCGTGGGCCTGATCGGCGGCGACATCGTGGCGATCGAGCACGTAGGGGGCGCGACCAGTGACCTTGAGCGGACCGTCGATGCGGCGAGTGGACCGGCCGACGACCCGGGTGCGATCAATCGGGTTGGTGGTGGCGGGCGTGTCGAACTTCATGGCTGCAGGGATTGGGCTTGGGCCAGCACCGCGCCGAGCGTGCGTTGGGCGAGCGTGAGCTTGAACGCGTTTTGGGGAGTCGGGGAGGCCCCCTCCAGCAGGCGAGCGATCACGGCCACGGCGCCGCGCGGGAGTTCTGCCTCGGCGGCTTCGCGGCGCCACGGCATGGGCGCGACGCCGCCCAGGGCAACGCGGCCGCGGCCGTCGGGCAGGAGAACGAGCGCGACCGAAACCAGGGCGAAGGCGTAGGAGGCGCGGTCGCGGACCTTGTGATAGAGATGGATGCCGCCGAGGGGGGCGGGTAGGATCACGGCGGTGATGAACTCGCCCGCCTGCAGGTGGGTTTCGAGATGCGGGTTATCGCCGGGGAGGCGGTAGAAATCGGGCAGGGCGAGGCGTCGCGTCGAACCGTCGGGATTCACGGTTTCCACCTCGGCGTCGAGGGCGCGCAGGGCCACCGCCATGTCGCTCGGGTGGGTCGCGATGCAGGCCTCGCTCGCACCGATGACGGCGTGCTGCCGGTTGCAGCCCCCGACGGCGGCGCAGCCGCTGCCGGGCCGGCGTTTGTTGCACGGCTGGTTTGTATCATAAAAGTAAGGACAGCGGGTGCGCTGCAGCAGGTTGCCGGCGGTGGTGGCCATGTTGCGGAGCTGCCCCGAAGCGCCGGCGACGAGGGCGCGGGTGAGCACGGCGTAGTCGCGGCGCACGCGTTCATCGGCGGCGAGGTCGGTGTTGCGCACGAGGGCGCCGATGCGGAGTCCGCCGTCGGGCGTGGACTCGATCGTATCGAGACCGACGCCGTTGACATCGATGACGTGGGCCGGTGTCTCGATCTCGAGTTTCATCAAATCGAGCAGGTTGGTGCCGCCGGCGATGAAGCGGGCGCCGGGATGGCGCTGGGCGGCGGCCGCGGCGGCGGCGGGGGAGTCGGCGCGCTCGAAGGTGAAGGCCTTCATGTTTTCTGTTCCGCGACCGCGGTGACCGCGTCGATGATGTTGGAGTAGGCGCCGCAGCGACAGAGGTTGCCACTCAGGCGCTCGCGCAGTTCGGCGGCGGTGAGCGGAGGTGGCTGGAGCAGGTCGGCGGTCACGTGGCTGGGAATGCCGGCCTTGATCTCGTCGAGGGTGGCGACGGCGGAGCAGATCTGCCCGGAGGTGCAGAAACCGCACTGGTAGCCGTCATGCTCGATGAAGGCGTCCTGCAGCGGGTGCAGGTCATCGGGCGAACCGAGCCCCTCGATCGTCGTGATGTCGTCGCCTTCGTGCATCAGGGCCAGGGAAAGGCAGGCGTTGATCCGTCGGCCGTTGACGAGGACGGTGCAGGCGCCGCACTGGCCGTGGTCGCAGCCTTTTTTCGGACCGGTAAGGTGCACGTGGTCGCGGATCGCATCGAGCAGGGTGGTGCGGGGATCGAGTTCCAGCGCGCGGCGCTGGCCGTTTACGACAAAGGATACCGCGGAGCGGGGCGGCGGAACATCGGAGGGCGTCTGGGCCATGGCATGGGGAGTGAGGGTGGAGGACGCGGCGGCGGCCGAACTGATGATCAGAAATTCGCGGCGCGAAAATTCCAGGTCAGGTGGCTGAGGCATGGGACACGGCGGGTTGGAAGGTTCGGTTCGGAGGGAAGGAACGATGCAAACGGCAGCTGGCATGCCTGAGGCCGATCACGGTCGGTCGGCGGGCGCCGGCCCGCCGCGTGGCGCGGCCTCTTTCGAGCTAGCGCCAAAACCGCGCGCAGGCAAGGGACCGCCGCTGATCATGCATCCTGCACGCGCGGTCGGAGTATCCCAATAGTGGATACGGGTGGGGCGGGCCTCAGGTCTCCCAGCGGCCGTAGACGCCGCAGGGGAGGATCTTGCCGTCGGCCTCGATGGGCAGCCCCACTTCGCCGCAGGTGATGCGGCCGGCATGACCGCGCCGGTGCATGAGTTCGTCGAGCAGGTTGCCGACGACGGTGGGGGAGAGCCGGGCGGTGTAGGCGTTGATGAGGAAGAAGACGGGATCCGGGGCCAGGAGTTGACCGCACTCGGCGATCAGTTCCCAGAGATGGGCCTCGAGTTTCCAGGTCTCGCCGCCGCTGCCGCGGCCGAAGGTGGGCGGGTCCATGATGATGGCGTCGTAGGTGCGGCCGCGGCGGATTTCCCGGCGGACGAACTTGAGACAGTCGTCGACGATATAACGGATGGGCGCATCGCCGAGGCCGCTCAGGCCGGCGTTTTCACGGCACCATTTCACCATGCCGTCGGCGGCATCGACGTGGCAGACCGAGGCGCCGGCTTTGGCAGCCGCACAGGTGGCGCCGCCGGTGTAGCCGAAGAGGTTGAGGACCGAGACCTCGCGGCCGGTTTCGCGGGCGCGGCGGATGCGTTCGGTGCACCATTCCCAGTTGACCGCCTGCTCCGGGAAGAGGCCGGTATGCTTGAAGGAGGTCGGCGAGATGCGAAAGCGCAGTCCGAGCGAGGCGTAGTCGATCTGCCAGGAGTCGGGCAGGGCGGTCTTGAACTCCCACTGCCCGCCGCCGCGGTCGCTGCGGTGGTAAAGTCCGTCCCAGCCCGTCCAGCCGGGTCCGGCGCGTCGCGGCCAGATCACCTGCGGGTCCGGCCGCACGAGCGTGAACCGGCCCCAACGCTCCATTTTCATGCCCGCGCCCGCGTCCAGCAGGCGGTAGTGCTGCCACTGCTGGGCGATTGCCATGGTGGGGGAGGGCTGAACATTGCTCATCTGCCTCGGCAATTTGACAGCCTGACTCCCTCTGTAAATGAATCTTCCGGCGCCGTTTGTCCGGTCCCAGCCCACCTGCGGTTGACTCCGCTTGCGGGGTTGAATCCCTAGCACAACCCAACGATGAAACACCCATACTTTCCCAAGACGGCGGTCGGCCTCCTGATCGCTTCCTTCGCTGCGGCCCTGCTGCAGGCCGACATTGTTCAGACCAAGGACGGCGCGCGCCTCGTCGGCACCGTCAAGAAAATCGACGGAGGCAAGATCGTGCTCGGTACGACCTACGCCGGCGACATCGCCCTGGAGCAAGGCGAGGTCGAGAGCATTACGATGGAGAAACCATTGGTGATCCGGCTGCAGGGCGGCACCACCATGGAGGGCACCGTCACCACGACCGCGGCGGGCCAGGTTTCCATCGCGGGCCAGGACGGCACCATCAACACCACGGTCGACAAGATCGCGACCACCTGGGCGCCCGGCGGCACCGATCCCGCGATCGCCGCGCTGCAGCGCACCTGGGCCTATGAAGCCGCCCTCGACATCACCGGCAAGAACGGCAACCGCGAACAACTCGGCACGGCGGTGTCCCTGCGCGCCACGCTTTCGGGCTCCGAGGACAAGTTGATCTTCTACGCGGGTTACAATCGGCAGGAGACCGACAACGTGAAATCGGCCGACCAGTTCAAGGCCGGCGTCGACTACACCAATCGCATCCGGGGCAACATGTCCTGGTATGTGCGCAACGAAGGTGGCTTCGATCGCATCAAGGACATCGAACTCTACAACGTCTCGGCGGCCGGTCTCGGTTACGATTTCATCAGGAAACCTCACCAGACTCTCACCGGTCGCAGTGGTCTTTCGTTCCGCTATGAGGGCTACGGCGATCCCTTGTCCGAGGATGTGAAAAGCGCCGGTTTGGATTTTGGTCTCAATCACACCTACCAGTTCCAGGGCATCAAGATGACCAACTCGCTCAGCTTCGTGCCCTCCTTTGACGATTTTGCCAACTACCGCGCCATCCACGACTCCTACTTCGAAATGCCGCTCAAGGCCGCCTTCTGGAAGGTGCGCGTGGGCCTGTCCAACGACTACACCAGCGAGCCGGTGCCGGGGGTCGAGAGCATGGACACCACCTACTACACCCGCCTGGTGCTCAACTGGGATTGAGCCTTCCCGTCGCCTGCGCCCGGGAATATCGACGGCCTCATGCTTCGGTATGAGGCCGTTGTTGTTTTTGCTCGCCGCCCTGGTCGCCCTGCCGGAATTGACGGCGGACGAACCGCGGCTTTTCCGCAGTGGCCCCGATGCCGTGCCCCTGCTCGGCGCCGGTATCATGAGCGAGGTGAAACGCGGAGAGAATCGCGGTCGTCGCCTGCGGCACGAGTTCGTGGCACTCGCCTGGCGATCCGCACCGTTGCGCGACGGCCGGGTTGCCATGGTCCTGCCCGCAGCGCCGGCCGACTTGACGGTGGCTCGCACGGCCGTCGCGGTGTGGGTGAGCCGCCCTGACGATCCCACGCCGTTGCAGGCGACGGGCGGCTGGCTCCGCTGAAGCCCGGCGGCGTCACTCGTGCGCTTCGATGATCGTGCGCGCCACCGTCGCTGCGATCTGCGAGACGCGCAGCTCGTTGGCGTCGATCGGGTTCTTGCCGTGCTGGGCCCCGGCGAGATCGCTCAAGCCACGCACGATGAGGATCGGCTTCTGATTGGCCCACGCGACATGGGCGAGCGCCGTCGATTCCATGTCGAGGCAGCGCGCCTGCCACACCCGGAACACCCACTCGCGGTACCTGGCGTTGTCCAGAAACACCGTGCCGGCCACGCCGGTGCCACCGACCGACAGGGCAACCGTGCGCCCGCCTTTTTGCATCGGGGGCACCGTGGGCAGCACCCGGCGCGCGACGGCCAGCAGTTCAGCGTCGACCGGAAACGTTTCCATCTCACGCCCGCCGAGACCGTCGTCACGCGTGGCATGCACGACATCGGGAAAAATCATGCCGAAGTTTTCCACCCGCGGGCTGAGGTAGTCGGGCACGAGGTGTTGGCCGGGCCGGCCGGGGTCCTCGTTGAGATAGGCCGCCTCGTCATGGTAGGCCCAGCGCTCCGGGATGACGACATCGCCCACGTCCAGCGAGGGATCGGTGCCACCCGCCACGCCGGCGAACAGCACGTGTGTGATCGGAAAACGTTCGAAGGCGAGCTGCAGGCGGTAGGCGGCGTTCACCGTGCTCACACCGGTACTGAAGATCACGAGAGGTTTGCCCGCCCACTGGCCGCGCCAGAATTCAACGCCGAGGATCTGCTCGCGCCGCCAGCCGGCGGCCTCGTCGACCTCGAAGCACTCGTGCAATGCGTCCATCTCCGGCCGGTAGGCGCCCAGCACCGCATAGAGCCGTTCGGCGGCGGCGGCACGGGCGTTGGGGAGCAGGGGTACGAGAAACAGGACAAAGGCGATTCGCAGGCGATTCATGGCGGTGGCCACAGCAGGTGAAGTGCCGAGGCTGGGGCTAAAACCGCAGCGGATTCTCGACCGCGCGAACCTTCAGTCGTAGGTCAATTCACGCAAAACTTTTGGAGGAAACCGCCTCCTCGTCCGTCTAGCTTCTGCCATGCTGCCTCTCCGCACCGCTTCCGTGTTCGCCCTGTTCCTTTGCGCCGGCGCATTGACCACGACCGCCGCTCCGCGCGAGCGCCTTTCCCTCAACGAGGGCTGGCGTTTCTTCAAGTACGCCGCTGCCGATCAGGCCGACCCGCTCATCTATGACGTGCGGCCCGACGACAGTGACGCCCGTGACGACCGGCCGGCCGACGAGCGGCCCACGGAGGCGGTTGACGTGGAGGCGCGGCAACTCGTGCTCAAGCCGTGGATCCTGCCTTCCGGCAATGCCTTCATCAAGGATCCCGCCCGGCGCCATGTCCGCCCCGAGGGCAACCCGGGCGCCGACTTTCCCTTTGTGCAGGACGACTTCGACGATTCCGCCTGGCAGGCCGTGACGCTCCCGCACGATTGGGCCATCGCCGGCCCTTTCATGGCCGGGCCCGACGCACCCGTGGGCGGCGGCATGGGCCGCCTGCCCAGCCCCGGCGTCGCCTGGTATCGGCGTGATCTCGACATCCCTGCCTCCGACGCTGGCCGCACCATCACCCTCGAGATCGACGGCGCAATGTCCTACGCGATCGTATGGCTCAACGGCCATCTCGTAGGCGGCTGGCCGTTCGGCTACAGCTCCTTCCACCTCGACCTCACCCCCTACGTGAATTTCGGCGGCGCCAACCAGCTCGCCATCCGTCTGGACAACCCGCCCAACTCCTCCCGCTGGTATCCGGGCGGCGGTCTCTACCGCAACGTGTGGCTCACCAAGACCAATCCCGTGCAGGTGGCTCAATGGGGCACCTTCATCACCACGCGCGACGTCTCGGCGGAGTCGGCCACCGTCGACATCGAACTCTTCATCGACAACCGCGGCGATACCAAAGCTTCCGTCGACGCGACCACCGAGGTCTTTGTCCTCGATGCGCGCGGCGAGCGCACGGGCGATGCCGTCGCCCGCTTCGCGCCACGCACGACCACCGTCGGTGCGCAGACCCAGCAGCGTATCGCCAGCACGGTTACCCTGCAGGATCCGCATCTCTGGGGCCCGCCGCCCCACCAGACCCCGCACCTTTACCTTGCCGTCACCACCTTGCGCCAGGGCGATGAGGTGGTGGACCGTTATGAGACGCGTTTCGGCATCCGCGAGCTGCGTTTCCACGCGGAAGACGGCCTCTTCGTGAATGGCGAACGCATCTATTTCCAGGGCGTCAATCAGCACCACGACCTCGGTGCCCTCGGCGCGGCCTTCAACGTGCGTGCGGCGGAGCGTCAGCTCGAGATTCTGCGCGAGGCCGGCGTCAATGCCATCCGCATGGCGCACAATCCGCCCGCGCCGGAACTGCTCGAGCTGACCGACCGCATGGGTTTCCTCGTCATCAACGAGAGCTTCGATGCCTGGGAGCGCAAGAAGCCGCCCCTCGACTTCCACCTCATCTTCCCCGACTGGGGTGAACAGGACATGCGCGCGCTCGTGCGTCGCGATCGCAACAGCCCCTCGGTCATCATGTGGAGCGTCGGCAACGAGGTGGGTGAGCAATACACCGGCGAGGCCGGCGCCGCCGTGGCCCAGCGCCTGCATGACATCACCAAGGACGAGGATCCCACGCGCCCCACCGCCGCGTCGATGAACTTCGCCAAGCCCCACATGGCGCTGCCGCCGGTCCTGGATACGATCACGCTCAACTACCAGGGCGAGGGCATCCGCAACGCGCCGGCCTACGCGCACCTCAAGGGCATCAACACACCGCCGCTGTATCCGGCATTTCACGACGCCTTCCCGGACAAGATGATCATCAGCAGCGAAAACGCCGCCGCCGTGAGCAGCCGCGGCGAGTATCTCTTCCCCGTCACCGACGGCATCAGTGCGCCGGTGGAGGACGGTCGGGGCGGCGATCCGGTTGCGCAGCACGTGAGCGCCTACGAACTCTACACCGCGCCCTTCGGATCCTCGGCCGACAAGGTGCTCGGCTCACTGGCGCGCCACCCCTACGTGGCGGGCGGATTTGTATGGAGTGGCTGGGATTACCTCGGCGAGCCCACGCCCTACTACGGTGCACGCAGCTCCTACTTCGGCATCATCGACCTCGCCGGCTTTCCCAAGGACCGCTTCTATCTCTACCAGGCGGCTTGGCGGCCGGATCATCCCATGGTGCACATCCTGCCGCACTGGAACTGGCCCGACCGGGTCGGCCAGGTCACGCCGGTGCATGTGTTCACTTCCGGTGACGAAGCGGAGCTGTTTCTCAACGGCCGCTCGCTGGGGCGTAAACAGAAGGGTGAGTTCGAGTATCGCCTGCGCTGGGACGACGTCGTTTACGAGCCGGGTGAAGTGAAGGTCGTGGCCTACAAGGACGGCGCCCGATGGGCGGAGCAGGCGGTGACGACCACCGGCCCGGCGGCGGCCCTGGCGGCCGAGCCTGATCGGGCCACCATCGCGGCGGATGGTCGGGACCTGAGTTTCGTCACCGTGCGCGTGCTGGACGCGGAGGGTGAGTTCATCCGCAACGCGAAACCGCAGCTGACCTTCGCCATCAGCGGTCCGGGTGAAATCGTAGCCACGGATAACGGCGACCCGACCGACCTGACGGCGTTTCCGTCGCTCGAGCGCCAGGCCTTCAACGGCCTGGCGCTGGCGATCGTGCGCGGCAAGGCAGGTGAACCGGGCGAGATCGTGGTCACGGTGAAAGGCGAAGGTCTGCAGCCGGTGACGGCGAGGGTGACGACCGAATAGGCGAACCACTCTGCTGGTAACCGCGCGTCCTACGTTCGGAGTTCCGCCTTTAGGCGGTTGAAACGGACCGATGCCGCCTAAAGGCGGAACTCCGAACCGCGTTGCTGCGGTTCATCGGCCGTTCTTCTTTCTCTTTATTTTTCTCCCCGAAGAGCGACCGGGGATCCGGCCCGCGGGGATAAAGATAAAGAGGAAAGATAAAGAGCGGGGCTGCGCCTTTACACCCGATAGCACGCTTCCCAGCCCTGGCGCGGAGGCGGGCCGCTCAGGAAGGCGTTGGCGATCGGATGGTCGACGAAGCGGCGTTGGGCGCGGTCGAATTTCAGCGTGCCGCCGAGGCGCTGCGCGATGCAGCCGAGGATGAAAACCTGCGACAGCGGACCCGAGATGTGGAAGGGAGAGCGCGTCTCCTCTTTTCCCCTACACGCCAGCGCGAAGTTGGCGAAGTGGTCGCTGTTCTTCTGCGAGAAACGCGGGAGCTGCGGCGCCATGGCCTGCATTTTCTCCGCCGGGATGATGCGCAGGGTGGCACTGTGCGTCCCGCCGCGGAACACCGTGCCGTCGGCCGAGTAGAGGTACTTGCCGTTGCGGGCGCGCTCGGCGCCGACGCTTTCCTCGGGCGGCAGGTCGGGCAGGTTCTCCACGCCGTCATACCAATACACATCACAGGCCGGGTGCGCGGCGCGGGCGGGGAAGGCGAAGCGAATGGTCGTTGCCTGCGGAAAGATGTAGTCGTTGGGACCGTCGCGCTTCACCGCCTCGATCGTCTCCGGCAGGCCGAGGTCGAGGAAGCGGTGCGCCGTATCCAGAATGTGGGGCGCCCAGTCGCCGAACGCGCCGTCACCGTATTCGAACCAACTGCGCCAGTTGCCGGGATGCAGGCGCTCGCTGAAAGGGTGCACCGGCCGGCCGACGTGCCACAGGTCCCAGTCGAGCCCGGCAGGCGTGGGTTGATGATCGAAACCGTCGACGGTCCAGCCGTGCCAGCGGCGGGGCGAGTTCATGTAGGCGTCGATGCGGGTGATGTCCTTGATGACCCCTGCTTCGGACCAGGCCTTGAACTGGAAGTAGTTGGGGCCCGAGTGACCCTGGTTGCCCATCTGGGTGACGACGCCGGTGCGGGCGGCCTGTTCGATGAGCAGATCGACCTCCTCGAAGGTCTGCGCGAGCGGTTTCTCCACGTAAACGTGCTTGCCGGCGGCCATGGCCGCCATAGCGACGGGAAAATGGGAAAAGTCGGGCGTGGCGATGACGACGGCGTCGATATTGCGATCCTGCTCGGCCAACATGGCGCGGAAGTCGGCGTAGTAGGGGATGTCGCCGAGCATCTGTTTCGGTTCGACGCAGTGCGCGCCGTCGAGGTGCACGTCGGCGGCGGTGACGAAGGTCGTGAGCCCGGTGTCGTTGAAGGCCTGGATGAGGTCCTTGCCGCGGTTGCCGATGCCGACGAGGGCCAGGCGCACTTTGTCCGCCGCGCCGGTCGCCGCGGGGGTGGAGCCGGGCGCGGTGGCGCTCGCAGTCGGAGAACTCGAGCCGCTGCGGGTCTGGCAGCCGGCCCAAAGCAGGGAGGAGGCGAGTGCGCCGGAGCGCAGAAAATCACGACGGGTGGGGGTGGGCATGGGAAGGGAGATCTAAGGGCGGGGATACGGGCAGTCCAAGCACATGTGGTGAGCGGACGGTTCGAAGGGATGATTTTGGTCGGTTGAATCGTGGCTGCGAGCGTGAGCGAGTGGCTGGGCGCACCTCGCGCATACAGGGCCGCGTTGAGCTGGGAGGCAGGTGCGGCACGCCGGCAAGCGGCGGCCCTAGTGTGGAAGAGGCCGGCTGAAGTCCGGCCCTACGCCCCGACCAGTTGCGGGCGGGCGAGCAGGTAGGCGGCGATGTGGTTGCCTTGGTTGAACTCACCGGCGGCGATGGCGGCGTCGACCTCGGCCGGAGCGAGGGCATGGAGTTCAAGTTCCTCGTTTTCGTCGAGCTGTTGGCCGGCCACCCGGCTGACGTTGCGGGCCAGAAAAGCGTGAAAGCGGTTGGTCTGGCGGGCCGGATTGGGAAAGAAGCTCGTCAGGAGCGACCAGTCGGTGCCGTGTGCGCCGCATTCTTCCAGCAGCTCGCGGCGGGCGCCTTCCTCGGGCGTCTCTCCGTCGTCGAGCACGCCGCCGGGGAGTTCGAGGGAGAAGGTGTTGCCGCCGTGCCGCCACTGGCGCACGAGCAGCAGGCGGCCGTCGGTCAGCACTGGCAGCACGTGCACGAAGTCGCGCTTTTCCAGAATGTAGAACGGCTCGATCACCCGGCCGTCGTGGCGACGGCAGGTGTCGGCCCGCAGGGTGAGCCACTGGTCGCGCAGGATCGTGCGGGAGGAAACGGTTTCCCAAGGGTGCAGCATGGGCCGGATGGGAACCGATGCGCCCCGCGTCGTCGAGTCCCCGCGGTGCCGGCCCCGGCTTTTGGCTCAGTCTTTTTTCGGCAACAGCAGGGAGGCCGCGACCGACACGGCGAGCACGCTGCCGATGATGCCCAGCGAGAGCCCGACGGGGATGTGGAGCTTTGCGGAAAGCAGCATCTTCACGCCGATGAAGCACAGGATCACGGCCAGGCCGATGTTGAGGAAGCGGAACAGGCCCATCACGCCATTGAGCGCAAAGTAGATCGAGCGCAGGCCGAGGATGGCGAAGATGTTGCTCGTAAAAACGATGAAGGGCACGTCCGTGATCGCCAGCACGGCCGGGATGGAGTCGAGCGCGAAGGCGACGTCGGTGGTCTCGATCACCAGCAGCACCACGAACAGCGGCGTCGCCATGCGGATGCCCTGCTCGACGGTGAAGAAATGTTTGCCGTGGTAGAGGTTCGAGACGGGGTAGACTTTGCGCAGCAGGCGCACGGCGAGGTTCTTCTCGGGGTCGAACTCCTCCTTCTGCGGCAGGGCGAGCTTGATGCCGGTGTAGACCAGAAACGCGCCGAACACGTAGATGAGCCAGTGGAACTTCGCCAGCAGGCTCA
Organism: uncultured Opitutus sp.; assembly: GCA_965652375.1. Lineage (GTDB taxonomy): Bacteria > Verrucomicrobiota > Verrucomicrobiia > Opitutales > Opitutaceae > Actomonas. Next base: position 137,831 of record CBFGUO010000008.1, on the reverse strand, counting down.
CGCCGGCCAGGATGAAGACAAACCGCAGAATGGCCGCGCCCACGATGCCCCAGAACAGCACGCGATGCTGATGCTCCGGCGGCACTTTGAAGTAGGAGAAGATGACGATGAAGACGAAGACGTTGTCGACGCTCAGCGCGATTTCGACCACGTAGCCGGTCAGCCACTCCAGGCCGGGTTTCGGGCCCAGCCACCACCACACCACCGCGCAGAAAACCATGGCCAGCGAGAACCACACGCCGCACCAGGTGAGCGCCTCGCGCAGCCCGATGGTGTGGGACTTGCGGCGAAACACCCCGAGATCCAGCGCGAGCATCGCGACGATGAAGGCAAGGAAGGCGCCCCACGCCCAAAGCGGCAGAGTTGTATCCATGGAGTCGTGCAGGATGCGAGGGGCGGAACCCGGGGCGCAAGCTGCGAGTCTCCCGGTAAGTTGCCGTCACTTGACCCGGCCCGCCGACGTCTATGTGTTGATGCCCTCCCAGCCGCTTATGTCCGTTTCCCGCCCTCTGCTTTCGGCCCTCGCCCTGCTGCTCGCCCTCACCGGCGCAGCGCAGGACACGCGCAACCCGTTCCTGCGCAAGAGCGAGGAAGCGGCCGCCGCCCCGGCCGCCGCCGCCCCGGTGGAAAACGCCCAGCTCCAATTCTGCGGTACCTACGGCAGTGGCGATGCCCGCCGCTTTCTCATTTTCAATGTGAGCAAGAATCGTTCGGTCTGGCTGGACGAAGGCGAGGAGGGGCCCGACGGCGAGGTGATCCAGTCCTATGACCCGCAGAGTGGCGCCGTGCAGGTGAGCCACAACGGCCAGTCCCTCAACCTCGCCCTGCAGGTCGCCACCATCTCCGGCGCACCGCGCCCCACCGGCCCGATGCCGACCGCCGCCCAGGCCCAAACCGCCCTGCAGACCACCGTGAAGGTCAACCCGACGCCGGCCGACGAGCGTCGCCGGCTCGAGGCCGTGGCGGCCGAGGTTCGCCGCCGCCGGGCCATGCGCCAGGCGGCCAAGGAAAACCAGAATCCGGTCGCCCAGCCGAACCGCCGCTGAGGCGCGGCCCCGCGTATCCAGATCGTGGATGCGTCCGGAAGTCGCCCGCGCGCGGCGCATGCTCCAGCCGTAACAGCGTCCAATTGGCAAGGGGTTTTACCTCTGAAAATACCCCGTTTTACCTCTGAAAATCGTATTGCTTTGTGACGGGCGCAGTCTACACCCGGAATTCGCTATGGCTAAACGCAAACCCAACGCTGCATTCATGAAACCGGTAACCCCCGACGAAGCCCTCGCGGCCATTGTTGGGTCCAAGCCGCTCCCCCGCACCGAACTCACCAAAAAACTGTGGGTCTACATTAAGAAGAACAACCTGCAGGATCCGAAGGTGAAGACCAAGATCAACGCCGACGACAAGCTGAAGAAGGTTTTCGACGGCAAGAAGTCGGTGAGCATGTTCGAGATGACCAAACTCGTCTCGGGCCACGTGACGAAGTAAGCTTTCTTACCCCTCCATCCTTTTCTTCTTTCAGCGCCACGGCTTCTCAGCCGTGGCGCTTTTTTTGGGGGGGGGCGCGGCGACGACGGTCGGGCGCTATAAGCCGCGAAAATTAAGAAGGTTGCGGATGGGGTTCGCGGGATCTGTCGGATCGGTCGGATCCGTCCGATCCGACCGATCGGTCGCATCGCCCCGCAACCCGCGCCCGCCTATCGGGCGCTTGCCGGTCACGCCTCCAGCGCGGCGGTGATGCGCTTGCAGGCGGTGCGCAGGACGTCGAGGCGCGCGTAGCGTTTGTTGTTGGCGGGCACGAGATGCCAGGGCGCGCAGGCAGTGTCGGTGAGCGCGAGCATGTCGCCGACCGCTGTCTCGTAGGCCTTCCATTGCGCCCGGTTGCGCCAGTCCTCTTCGTTGATCTTGTGCTGCTTGTAGGGCGTGTTCTGGCGCGACTCGAAGCGGGCGAGTTGTTCCTCCTTGGATACCTGAAGCCAGAATTTGATGACGATGCTGCCGTGGTCGAAGAGCTGCTCTTCGAAATCGTTGATCTCTTCGTAGGCCCGGCGCCACTCGTGCGGGTGGCAAAACCCTTCGATGCGTTCGACCAGCACGCGGCCATACCACGAGCGGTCGAAGATCGCGACGAAGCCGTCGCGGGGAATCTGTCGCCAGAAGCGCCACAGGTAATGGTGCGCCTTTTCCTCGTCGGTCGGCTTGGCCACCGGGATCACGCGGTAGTCGCGCGCGTCGATCGCGCTGGTAAGCCGGCGGATGGCGCCGCCCTTGCCCGCGGCGTCCTGGCCTTCGAAGACGAACACGATGGAGCGGCCGGCGGCTTTGGCGCGGCGCACGGCGCGGTTGAGCCGGCCCAGCCATTTCTCCCGCTTCGCCTCATAGTCCTTGGAACTGAGCTTGTGATCGAGCGCCAGGGCGAGCAGCCGCTCACGCCCGTCGGGTCGCAGGGCCGTGATGCGCTTGGGTTTCGCGGGCGGCTTGAGCACGTGTTTGGCCAGCTGCCGCTGGTGAGCGCGAAAGCGGCGGAGCAGGATCTGGCCGAAGGTCAGGTTGCGCAGGCGCGGATCGGCCGCCTCGATGCGGTCCCAGTGCGCGCCCGGTCGGTCCGTTTCGCCCAGGATGTGCTGGGCGGTGCTGGCCAGGCGGTCATAGATGCGGTGGGCGCGCTGTTGCTCGTCGGTCACGCGCCAGGCGGTGTCTTCGTTGGCCAACAGGGCGCGGAGGCGGCGGCCCTGCTCGACCTTGGAGAGGTGAAACCACACTTTGATGACCAGCGTGCCATTGTCGGAGAGGAGCCGCTCGAAATGCCGGATGCGGCGCAGCTCGTGGTCGAGTTCGGCCAGCGCCTTCTTGCCCCGGGCCTCCTCGCGCAGGGTCTCGGTGTACCATGAGCCCACGAAGATGCCGATGCGGCCGCGGGTGGGCAGGCCGCGCCAGAATCGCCACATGAGCGGGCGCTCCCGCTCCTCGTCGGACGGGGCGGAGACGGCGATCGTCTCGACGCCGCGCGGGTCGAGCCAGCCCATCAGCGTGTTGATGGCATCGCCGCGGCCGGCGCCGTCCACGCCCGCCGGGATGAGCACGATTTTGAAGGGCGCGGTCTTCAGGTCGACCTGCAGCTGCACCAGATCTTCGCGCAGTTGGCCGACCTGCGCGTCGTAGTTCTTCTTGGAGAGCTGAGCCTTGTCGCCGTTGCCTTTCGCCATGGGTCGGAAGCATGGCTGGAGGGGGCGAAGGCTGTCGAGACTTGGAGGCGGCCGCGGCCGGTTTCGCGTGACGACTGGCGTCTGCGCCCAGGTGGAGTATGCTGGCGACGTTGTTCAGCCGGTCCTGCGTCCGGCGCGTCCCTTGCCCAATACCCGAACCCCAACCTTGGAGGCATCATGGAAGCCCCTGTTCTCATCGCAGTGTATCTGTTCTGGTCCCTCGTCGCCGGCGTGCTCGGCGGTGGCGCCATGCTCGGTGCCATGGCCTTGATCGACCGTTCGGGCGTGCCCGGCCGGAACATCGTGGCGGCAGTCGGCAGCCTGTTCACCCGCTCGCGCGAGAGTGCGGTGCGGGTCGGCGGCCTGTTGCATGCCGTGGCGGCCGTGTTTTCGGCGCTCATCTACACCGAGCTCTTGCTGGCCTTTGACCTCACCGCCTGGCCCGGGGCGTTGTTGGGTGGGCTCGGTATCGGCGCCTTTCACGGCGTCGTGGTGAGTCTGGCGCTGGTGTGGATGATTGCCGATGCGCATCCGCTCGAAGAGTTCCGCAATGCGGGACCGGCGGTGTTTCTCGAGCACCTTTCCGGCCACATCGTCTATGGCGCGGTGGTGGGCGTGGTGATCGCGTTGGCGCCGCTGTAGAGGGTGGGCGGGCCTCCGCCCGGCAGATCATTATTCTTTCTCTTTCTCCCCGCAGAGCGAACGGGTTGCGGCCCGTGCGGATAAAGATAAAGAGAAAGAGGAAAGAGAAAGATGGGGGCCTGGTCTCGACTACCGCGTGAATCGTCCGTCACCCAGGAAGGCGACAACCTGGGCGATGGCGGGCTTGCGGTATTGGATCCAGGTGTGGGAGTGCGGCAGCACGATGTGATCGGTCATGCCGTCGAGGCGGGTGTGTTCGACCTTCACCTTGCCGTCGCCGGGACCACCGGTCCAGTGGGCGAGCAGGGGATTCACGGGGTGATCGCCGGCGATGATGCCGAGTTCGGCCCCCGCGGGCCACGGGCCGAGTCGGTTGGGAAACGAATCGGGCGCGGTGCTCAACTCCCGGCCGTTGACGCCGGTGCTCAGGCGAAAGGCACGCCAGGTGCCGATACGGTCGACGAGCGTCGAGCCTTGATTGGGCGGAGCGAACATCACCACCCGGCCCCGCGCCAACGCGGGCGGTGGGCCGCCGCGGTGTTTCAACCAGCCGCGCAGTACGATGCCGCCCATGGAATGGGTGACGAAATGAAGGGTGGGGGCGTCGTCGTCGAGACCCACACCCTGACTGTCGAGCTGAGCGGGCAGCCAGACCTCCGTAAGTTCGCTGAGCGGCATGCGCAGCGAATCGTAGCTCAGGTTGACCACGTGATACCCCTCGCGCTCGAGGGCGCGCTGCGTGCGTTTCATGGCCCAGGCGCCAAGGCCGAGCCCGTGCAACAGCACGACGGTTTCGGCAGGCGGAGGATGGGGGGCGGCGCGGGCGGTCACGGTGGAAAAGCCGATCAGGACACAGGCGAAGCAGCGTGTGAGGCGGTTCATGGCTTGGCAACGACGACACCCGGCATGCGCGGCGGACGCAGCGAGGCGACCGCGCGCAAGGTGACGGCGGCCAGCACGATGGCGCCACCGGCGAGGGCGAGCAAGGTCGGGCGTTCGCCGAGGGCGAGCAGTACCCACACCGGATTGAGCAGGGGCTCCAGCACGGGAATCAGCACGGCCTGCAGTGCGGTCACGTGGCGGATGGCGTAGGCATAAAGCAGATACGAAACGCCGAGCTGCACGATGCCGAGCGTGATGAGCGCGGCCCAGCCTGAGGCGGAGGGGGCCGGCGAGGCGAGCATCCAGGGCAGCCCGATCACGAAGCCCAGGCCGTTGCCCAGGATGATCGATTCGAGCGGCGAGCTGTCCTTCTGGTAGCGCAGCGCGATGGTCATCGCGGCAAAGAAGACGCCGGCCAGCAGCGCCACACTGTCCCCGAGCACGTTGCCCACCGTGAGGCCGTCGGCGAGGAACAGGGCCATGCCGCCGAGCACGATGATGACCGTTATCCAGTCGAGCCGGGTCGCGCGTTCGCCGAGCGCCCAGGCGCCGAAGAGGGCGATCCACACCGGCGCGGTGTATTGGAGCAGGATGGCGTTGGCGGCGGTGGTGAGTTTGGTCGCGGTGCAGAAGGCGACCGTGCAGCCCGCGTAGAAGACCGCGCCGATAAGCTGCGGGCGCGAAAAGGTGAAGCGCAGCCTGCCCCAGCGGGCGGCGAGCAGGAACAGGCCGGCAAAGAGCCCGCGGCCACCGGCCACGGCGAGCGGCGGCCAGTCGACGTGTTTGATCAGCAGGCCGCCCGTGCTCCAGAACAACGCCGCCAGGGCCAGCAGCAGGACGGCGCGGCGATGCTCCGCTGGGGAGGAGGGCATGAGCGGGACGCGACGGCGATCGCGTCAGTCCTTGGGCCGGCGATAGGCCTTGTGGCTGGAACGCTGGGCGTCGCGCATCTGGTCGACCAGCCCGGCGGCCTTGGTGTTGTCGCCGGCTTTGATGGCGGCGGTGGCCTCGTCGATGAGACCGATGAAGGCGTGCATGTCCTGGCGGAAAGCTTCAACGAACTTCGCCTGTTCATCCTCGGGCTGATCGGCCGTGTACTCGGGCTTCAGCTCGAGGGCTTTCTCGGCGGCGGCGCGCATGGTCGCGAGCAGCTCGAGAGTGGAGGTGTTTTGCTCCGGATCTTCCGCCTGGCGGCGGAGTTGCCGGAAGGCATCGCCGATGACCTCCATCTGTTCACCGAGCGGGGTGTGTTCATCCCCCTCCGCCGCGGTGAGGCCGGCAGTCGGCAGGGAGAGCAGGGCAACGAAGGCGAAGGTGAGGCGGAGGCGAAGGGAGTTCATCGATTTTTGGAGCGGTGGAGAGAATGTCGTCCGAGCCAGGCAGATCCGGCACCGGCGGTCAATCTGGCGGATGGCGCGACCCCTCGCGCGGCAGATTTGCCTTTCTTTACGTTTGGGTGAGAAAGCGCTTCCGGCCTTGAGCGGTTCGTTGGGAACGGATGAGGTGAGAGTGTTCCGTACTACCATGACTAAGTTCTTCGGGTCTTGCTGCCGTATCCTCCTTTTGCTCGCGGGCTGCTGCGTCATCGCCCGTGCGGTTGGGGCGGAGGAGCGCCCGACGCCGCGGCTGGTTGTCGGCATCGTGGTCGATCAGATGCGCTATGACTACCTGACTCGCTTTGCGGGTGCGTTCGGCGAGGGCGGCTTTAAGCGTCTGCGTCGCGAGGGGACGCAGTTTCGCTCCATGCATTTCAACTACGCGCCGACCTCGACCGCCCCCGGTCACGCCGCGGTGTGGACCGGTTCCTATCCGGCCATGTCGGGGATCACCGGCAACGATTTCTTCGACCGCCATCTCGGCCGGGAGGTGTATTGCGTCGAAGACGACTCGGTGGAGCCGGTCGGCACCGAGGCCGAGGAGGGCAAACGCTCCCCGCACCGCCTGCTGGTGACCACGGTGGGCGACGAACTCAAGCTTGCGACCAACGAGCGCGCGCGGGTCGTGGCCATCAGCCTGAAAGACCGCGCCGCGGTGCTGCCGGGCGGCCATTTCGCCGACGAGGCGTACTGGTTCGACCGCACCACGGGCCGCTTCGTCACCTCGAGCTATTACCTGGAATCGCTGCCGGAATGGGTGCAGGCCTACAACGCCAGGGACCGCGCCGGCGCGTTGTTGCGCACGCCCTGGACGCTGCGCGACGAGGCGGCCAGTTACACCGAGAGCCTGCCGGACGACAATCCGTTCGAGGAACCGCTCAAGGGGGCCGCGGCCGCGGTGTTCCCCCATGACCTCTCCCGTGTGGAGGTGTCGCCGCGGGAGCCCTTCGAGGCGATCCCGACCTCGCCCTGGGGCAACGTGCTCGTGCGCGAACTCGCCGAGGCCGCACTTGAGGATACCGATCTCGGTCGCGACGAGATTCCCGACGTGTTGGCGGTGAGCTTCTCGTCCACCGACCATATCGGACACCGCTTCGGACCAACCTCACTCGAGGTGGAGGACACCTACCGCCGCCTCGACGATGATCTGGCGTCGCTGCTGGCGACGATCGACCGCACCGTCGGCCTCGCTCACACGGTGGTCTTTCTCACCTCCGATCACGGGGTGGCCTTCAACGCCGCCTTCCTGCGTTCGCGCGGCATGAGCTCCGCCCGCACGCTCGACAGCAAGGCCTTCCGGGAAGGCGTCCAGCGCGCGCTGGCGGCCCGCTACGGCACGGCGGGCGCGGCGCACTGGGTACAGGCCACCTACAAGGGGCAGGTGGTGCTCGACCGCCCGGCCATCCGCGCGGCGGGCGAACAGGTCGAGACCGTGGCCGACTTCGTGCGCGATCATCTGCTCGAGCAGGACGGCGTGGTCGACGCCCTCACCGCCGCCCAACTCGTCGGTGCCGGGGCCGACGAAGGCTACCGGGCGCTGATCCGCCGCGGGGCGCATCCGACGCGGTCGGGCGATGTATTCACTTTGTTCACACCCGGATCGGTCTTCGGCTACGAGCACGGCGGAACCGGCCACAGCGAGCCTTTCACTTACGACACGCATGCGCCGTTCCTGATCTGCGGACCCGGCATCGCGGCCGGGGCCGAGGTTTTCGAGCGGGTGACCATCACGCAGATCGCCCCGACGATCGCGGCGCTGCTGCGCATCAACGAGCCGGCCGGCGCGTTCGACGGCCCGCTGCCGGTTTTTGACCGCTGAGCGGAGCCGCCGGCACATCGGCGACGCGGTAGAGGTTGCGGGCCGGGTCGTAGGGCAGTCCCTGCTCGGCCGGCTGGCCGTTGAACGCGGCCTGGAAGAACCCCTTGGCCTGGGCGTTCTTGAGCGGCGGGCCCTCAAAGTAGGCGTGCGAGCGCGCGATGTGCGGGGAGTCGGTGAAATCGACGTAGGTCGCGTTGGCGGCGTTGAGCCCGTAGATATTGTGGCCGAGCCGCGCCTTTTGTTGCTCGCCCATTTTCAGTTGGGAAGCGGCCAGGGCGATGTCGCGCTCGTTGATGGTGATAAAGACGCGGCGGCGGACCTTGATCTGCTCGACCCAAGTGGCGTGACCCTCGGCGTTGGTGTCGGCGGCGACGAGCACGACGTTGTCGAAGACGGGCTGGGTGATGCGGAAGACCGAGGACTCGAGCATCTTTTTGAAAAGGTAGTTGCCCATGCTGTGCAGCACGAGGTTGACGGTGAAAGGGCAGCGCTCCTCGGCGCGGGCGGTGTAGAAGGCGCGCCACGCCTCGTCGTCGTGCGGGTGGCGTTCGTCGGCCCGATGGACCAGATCGGCCTCGTAGGCGGCGTGGGCGGCGAGCAGGTAGCCGTGCAGTTTTTCCAGCACGCGGCCGAGCGCACCGACCGAGGCCTGGGCGTCGCGTTTGTCGCTGAGGTAACTCGCGACGCCCTTGGCGCCGCCACCGTTGGCCGGCCAGGAGAAGACGAGCACCTCGACGCCGTAGGTTTTTTCGAAGGCGTGGGCCCGGTCGAGCGCCGCCTTGAGGTCGTTGTTGAAGCCGTGGACAAAGAGCACGAAGTTGCGGCCGGCGGCGGTGCTGCGGCGGCCCCCGCTGCGCGCGGCGGAGGCGGGGCGGTCGAGTCGGGCCAGCAGTTTGGCGGCGACATAGCGGCTGGCGTAGGTCGGGCCGTCGGGATCGAGGGTGATGCCGGCCTCGGCGGCCATGGCGGGTGTGACCTCGTCGGGCAGGATGGTGACGGACCAGCGGTTGCGCGATTTGCTCACCTCGGCGAGGCGCAGTTCGAGCGGGCCGGCGGGGTTGGGCAGGGGGCCGAAGGCGTTGAGATCGGTCTTGTCGGCGAAGACCTGGCGATTGGTGACGACGAACATGGCGAAGCGGAGTCGGGGGTGGATAACGCGGGGGAGGGCGTCGAGTCGCTGCCAGCAAAAACCGGACGCCGCGCGGCGGCGAGCCAATGTAGCGGCTGCGCGCGATCAGATTCCGTCGCTGGAGCCGCTGTCGACCGCGGCCGCGACGCGGGCAAAAGGCAGCTCCGTCATGCTGCCGAACAGCGGGTGACGGGTGAGCTTGGCCTTGCTCAGGGCCGGTGAGCTGATGCCGCACAGGAAACGCGTCACCTGTCTTGTTTCCGCCAGGGCCGCCCCGTGCTGTTGACGCAGCGTCGCGAGTTCCGACGGCAGCCGGACAGGGGAGTCGGCCCGCTGCAGCAGCACGGGCTGATCGTGGTCGCAGAGGCCACAATGACCGCAATCGCGGCCGAGGTCTTCGCCGAAGTAGTTCAGCACGGCTCGCACCAGGCATCCCTCCGCACCGAGGATTTCGGCGATCGTATTCACTCTGCGGATATCGGCCTTTTCGCGCTGCGCAAAGCGCCGGCGAAGTTCGTGCTCCAAGGCGGCCGGGTCCTCCGGCGTGCGCACCATCCGGTATCCCTGGCGCACTCCGGTCGCCCGCACCTCCAGATCCTTTTTTTCCCCCAGGTAGTCGAGCGCCGCCACCACCCGCTCCCGCTCGGTACCCAGAGCCCGCACGACGTCGGCCAGCACGACCGAATGCCAGACGCGTCCGATCTTGGCCTGGTCGAACAGGCGTCCCAAAAACGCCTGGCGGGCCGAATCGAAGCGCGCGAGGATTTCGTGGCGGGTGCGGAGGAAACGCCATTGGTAGCTGGTGTAGAACGCGCCGGTGGCGGCGATGATGCCGTCCAGTTCGAGGTAGGTAAGCGCAGTGGCCACGACCAGTTGCCGGATGTCATGCCGCGCCGACAACTCATAGGCGGAGACACTGAACGTTTCGCCCGCCGCTCGATCGTGCAACAGTTCCTGCAGGAGGCCGCGCAGCGCCGTCTCGGTCGGTGTGTCGCCATAGGTGAAATTCTCCAGCACGGTCAAATCGTCCGCGGCGGCGAAGATCTCGCAGTGGGAGGGCTGACCGTCGCGGCCGGCCCGTCCGATTTCCTGCGCGTAGTTCTCGATGCTCTTGGGCAGGTTGTAGTGATAGACGGCGCGGATGTCCGCCTTGTCGATTCCCATGCCGAAGGCAATGGTGGCGACCACGATGCCGTCGGCGCTGGCCATGAACCGGTTCTGGACGGCTTCCCGCTGCTCCGCTTCCATGCCCGCGTGATAGGCCTCGGCGGGGAAGCCGGCCGCCGTCAACTGTGCGGCCACCTGCTCGGCGGTTTTTTGCAGGGTCACATAAACAATCGTCGGACCGCGCGGCCGTTGCCGGAGCCGATCGAGCAGCAGCTTCACGCGGGGCTGGTCGGCGGGCGCCGCGGTGGCCTCGAGGTACAGGTTGGGGCGGTGGAAGCCGGTCTGGACATAGGCCTCCGGCGTAATGGAAAAGGCCTTACACACATCCCGGGCCACGGCGGGAGTGGCCGTGGCGGTGAGGGCCAGGACCCGCGGTACCTCGAGGTGCTGTGCGATGCGGGCCAGCTTGAGATAGTCGGGCCGGAAATTATGTCCCCACTCCGAGATGCAGTGCGCCTCGTCGATCACGAGCAGGTCGAGCGGCAGGCTTTTCAGCCGCGTGAGAAAACGTTCGTTGGAAAATCGCTCCGGGGCCACGAAGAGCAGCTTGAGCCGATTGGCCCGCAAGGCGTCCTGAATGGCGGTGAACTCCTCACTGCTGACGCTCGAATCCAGCCGTGCCGCGGCGACGCCCCGCCCCTGCAGAAAATCGGCCTGATCCTTCATCAACGCGATCAGCGGCGATACCACCACGGTGAGGCCGGGAAACAACAGCGCCGGCAATTGATAACACAAGCTCTTGCCGCTGCCGGTGGGAAACACCGCCAGGGCGGAGCGTCCGGCCAGCAGGTGTCCGATGACCGCTTCCTGGCCCGGCCGAAAACCGGTGAAGCCGAACCGCTCCTGCAGCACCTGCCGGACCTCTTCCGCTCGCTCAAATTGCATGAAGGAGAATTCGCGGCAACGGGAGTGCGTTGACAAGTGTCGAAGCCGGCGCCGGTAACTGGGGCGCTGCCAATCGCTGACGAATGAGCCAGGAAACCTCTTCCCCCCTTTCCCTGACCGATCCCTTTTCGTCGCTGCACTCAACGCGCCGCACGATGCTCAAATCCTGCCTGGCCGGTGCGCTGCTCGCGCCGATGGCCCGCGCGGTGGCGGCTGACGCATCGGATACCGCGGGGCGGAGCGAGCCGGCAGCAGCCGGCCATCCCCGCTGGGCGCGCGGCATCGAGGGGCAGCGCATCGCCGACCTGGGGAACGGCAGCTTTCTCAATCCCATCGTCTCGGGCGATCATCCCGATCCCACGGTGCTCAAGGACGGGGACGACTATTACCTGACGTTTTCGTCCTTCAACTCCTACCCCGGCATCGTGATCTGGCACTCGCGCGACCTCGTCAACTGGACGCCGATCGGGCCGGTGCTGCGCGACAACATCGGCACGATCTGGGCGCTCGATCTGTGCAAACACGGCGACCGTTACTACGTTTACATGCCGGTGCTGCCGCCGGGTGGTCCGTGGTCGACCTACGTGATCTGGGCCGACGACATTCGCGGTCCCTGGAGCGAGCCGATCAACCTGCAGCTCGACAACTGCATCGATCCCGGCCACGTCGTGGGCGAGGACGGCAAACGTTACCTCTTCGTCAACGGTATCCGCAAGGTGCGCCTCACCGACGACGGCCTGGCGACCGACGGCCAACTTGAACCGGCGTATTCACCGTGGCGATACCCGGACCATTGGGTGACGGAAAACTTCGCGCCCGAAGGCCCCAAATTGTTCTGGCGCGGGGAATGGTTGTATCTGGTGACGGCGGTCGGCGGCACGGCTGGTCCGGTGACCGGCCACATGGTCATCACCGCCCGCTCGCACTCGGTGCACGGCCCGTGGGAGCATTGTCCGCACAACCCGCTCGTGCGCACGGAGTCGGTCGACGAACCCTGGTGGTCGCGCGGCCACGCCACCGCGGTGGAAGGTCCGGGTGGCAAGTGGTGGATGATTTACCACGGCTATGAAAACGGCTTCCGCACCCTCGGCCGGCAGACGCTGCTCGATCCGATCGAATGGACCGACGACGGCTGGTTCCTCGCCAAGGGCGGCGATCTCGGTCATCTATTGCCGAAGCCCCGGGGAGGCGAGGCGGTGACTCCGAGCTTCCCGCTCTCGGATGATTTCACGACCAACAAGTTTGGCGTGCAGTGGGCCTTTCACGATCCGGGTCCCGACGAAATGGATCGTGTCACCTACCGCGATGCCTCGCTCACGCTCAAGGGCTCCGGCACCTCGCCCGCCAACAGTTCGCCGCTCACCTGCATCGCGGTCGATCGCGGTTATACCGTCGAAGTGACGATGGAACTGGAGGGCGACGCCGAAGGCGCGTTTCTGCTGTATTACAACCCGAAGGCCTTTGTCGGAGTCGGCTTCACCGGCGAGAAGGCGAAGACCTATCAATACGCCACGACCGAGGACTGGGCCAGCGTGCCGCTCGTCGGCCGCAAGGTGCGCGGCCGCATCACCAACGACGACAACGTCGTCACCTATCACTATTCCGTGGACGACGGTAAGACCTGGCGCCGTCACCCCACGCGCATGGAAGTCAGTGGCCTCAACCACAACGTCTTCGGCGGCTTCCTCAGCCTGAAAATCGGGATCTGCGTGCTGGGAGCGGGCCGCGTGCGGCTGAGCGACTTTACCTACCGCGCACTGGTTTGAGCGAAGCAGGGGAGAGACTCACGCGTCCGATGCAGGCACGGAAGGCTTCGCGCACCGCGAGTTCATTGGCAGCCGGCCGGTCGTATCCGCGAGCGAGGTGAAGAATCGCTTTGGCGAGATTGCCACCTGCGCCTTGACAGGTGCGTGTCTCCGACAACTCGGCGTATGCCGATCCGGCGGCCGGAATGGCCCCGCCGCCGGTGTGGGTCTTGGAGATCGTGGAGCGGGAGCTGACGTGTCCGCCTGCGGATCGGCTCGCGGATATGCCGGAGCGGGCCAAGCCCATCGTTTACGCGGCGTATGCGCAGTTCGGGCTGACGGGCGAGTAGAGAGGATTGACCCGGACTCAAAACCGCGAGGTCGCCATCAACGACGCGGTCTCCTGTTCGCTGAGGTGAGGGAACAGGCCGTGTTTCTTCAGGTAGGCGTATGAGATCACCTCTTCGCCGGCGCGGCGGTTCAGCACTTCTGCGGCGATCGCGGGGTGGACCTGGATCCGTTGGGCGTAGTGAGCCAAGTCCCACGCTTCGGGGTGCGGGGTGGAAGCCAGGAACTCCAATTCCCGGTCGCGGGAGGCGAGGGTGTCGTAAGCCCACTCATTGGCCTGCATTTCCCGCAGGTCGGTCGATGCTTCATCGTATTCGGGAATCGCTTCCCCGGGTTTGGTGATATGCAGCAGGAGGTGGGCGATCTCGTGAAACAGGATGATCCAGAATTGGGATAGATTTCGGTATTTGAGCCCGTGGATGATCACGGCTTTGTTGGCCGTAAGCAAACGGGTGCACCCGCGCATGGCGGATTCCTTCAACGCCGGGATGAAAACGAGCGCGACGCCAGCGGCGGCGAGAATCGTCTGCACCTCCTGGGCAGTTTCCGACAAAGGGCGGGCGGTGAGGTTGCGCAGCAGTCGAACTGCGTTGCTAAGTTTCTCCCTCTGGTAGGGCGCGGTCTCGATTTTGGCCGCGGCGGTTTCGCCGAGATACACCCACATGCCTCCGCTGATGGGATTCGACTTTTGCTGCGTATCCTTAAAGGCCGCCAGGCAATCCAATTTGGCGGTCATAACCTGCTGAAAATCCAGCAGGTCGCTGCTTTTGAACCAGCGGCATAGGTGGGTGCGCCGTTCCATGGCTTTGCCCGCCTTGGCTACGATGCCGATTTCAACAAGCTTGGGATAGTCGACGAGCTTGAGGACCTGCTTCTCTGCCGCATCGGGAGCCCGTTCCTCGGCGGGGTGACTTGCTTGGGGGCCGGCGGCGGAGAAGTTCTTCTGTCGCAGGCGCTCAAAGGCGGTTTCATCGACCAGCAATAGGCGGAGGAAATTGCTCACCGACTCCGAGGGGCGGGCGCGGCCGGAGGCCCAGCGGGAGAAGTTTTTTTCGCCGAGGCCGGTGATCTGCGACGCCTGTTTTTGGGTGAGCCGGTATTGCGTTAAGAAGCGTTGGATCTCTTCGGGGGAGATGACGTTCAGGGCCTGGTCGAGGTAGGCGTCGATAAGTCGGTTGCCTTCGTCGCCGATCACCTGCTCGCCGCAGGTGTCGCACACCCACACCGGCACGGCCGGGATGGTGAATTCGCCGAGTTGGGGATGCTGCAGCGGGTGGGGGCGGTACTCGCGCACGAGCGTGCCCGCTTCGCACTCGAAGCAGGGCATGGCGGCCTCGGTCTGGGGCTTGGGCGCGGACTTGTTCATAGTGATCAAAAGCTGATGAGAGCAGGGCTTGCGGAGAGTTGGGCGCGGAGAGCGGTTTCAGAAAGAGGCAATCGGAGGTTTCAAGTCCCTCGATCAGATCCTCGAACAACCCGTCCGCTTTCAGCCCCCAAAGGACGAGCCAGCTTCGCGACGGACCGTTGTGGTCGAGGAAGCGTCGTTTCCGGTCTCCGAGGGCGTCGAGAATCGCCTCCCGGACCGCGGTGGGAGCCTTGGCGGGAAGCGAACTCACGGGCGGATTGTCCCGCACATTGGGTGCTTATTGGCACCATTGTCCAATCGAATGTGCATAGTCACGGTGATTTTTAGCACGCTACGACGGAGCGGTTTTGGCTAGAATGTAAACGGCATGTGGCATCGCTGGATGGCTAAGGCCAAGTTTTGGACTTGAAGCGGAATTGCTCCAACCAGCGCCACACGTCGGGGGCCTTACCACACTCCTTGAAGTAACGCTCGGCCTGGACTATTTTTTCAGCCACGACGTCGGAGACGTGGCTTCGGTTGACGCGATCAGGCGCCGTCGGGCCGTGTTCCACTCCGGCGTCCGTCCTTCAGTGCTGCCAGGTGCAGCGGAGGTGGACGCTGCGCTCGAGTTCGCCGCGGGCTTCCGCGCTGCCGAACTCGGCGTGGTGATCGTGCAGGAGGTTGCGGCCGACCAGGGAGAGGGTGAGCTGGTCGTTCATGCGCCAGGCCAGGCGCAGATCGAGTTCGCTGTAGCCGGGCAGGCCTTCGCCTGTGACAATGGGCGGCAGCCGGCGGAGTGAACTGTGGTTGCGGAAGTGCGCGTCGAATTCGAGGCCGCCTGGCAGCGTCAGGTAGGAATTGAGCGAAAACTGATGCCGCGGGGTCGCGCCGTCGTAGAACACGCCGCGGTTGAGGTCCAGGCCGGCGGGATCCAGTTCCAGGTCGAGATAGGAGTAGCTGGCCGAAAGCCGCCAGCGTTCGACTGGCGACCAGGTGGCCAGCAGCTCGGCCCCGCTCGCGCGACCATCGGTCAGGTTGCGGTTGAAAATGGGAATCACCGTGCGGCCGTCCGTCTCGTCGGTGAACGGGTCGCCGAGTTCCAGCGAGGCGAGTCCGTCGTAGTGGTTTTCGAAGAGGGCAAGGTCGAACTGCAGGGTGGGGGCGGCCCGCCAGCGCCAGCCGAGTTCGGCGGCCCGCAGGTCTTCGGCATCGAAGTCGCGGTTGCCGAGCAGGCGGTAGACCGGGTCGCCGGCTGGATCGGTCGCGTCGACGTAGATGTCGCGCTCCAGCCGGGTCGGAATACGGGCCGCGCGTGAGAACGCGATCCACAGCGTATGGGTGGCGGTGATGTCCCAGGAGGCCCGCGCGTTGGGCTGGAGTTCGAAGCCGCTGAAGTCATTGTGCTCGGCTTTGGTGCCGAGGGTGAGCTGGACGTCGTCGTGCACCGCGATCTGGTCCTGCACAAAGGCGCTGACTATCTGGTCCCGCGAAGTGGGTGGTCGCACCGCGAAGATGCCGAGTCCTTCGTTGCGATTGGTCGCGTGGCGGTAGTTCAGCCCCCAGACGAGCTGGTGCCGGGCGGCGGGCCAAAACCGGTGCTGCAGGTCGATGTCGAAGGTGTCGAGATCGTCGGTGTAGCTGGGATCGTCGCGGCGGGTGTAGTCGTAGTAGGCGCGCAGCTGCAGTTCGTTGTCCGGCGCGAGCTGGCGCTGCCACCGGCCGAGCAGGTTGCCGCCGAAGACCTTGGCCTCCTGGTTGCCGGTGGGGCCGGGGCGACCGATGACCTCGATGGCCGGCGTAAGATGGCCGATGTTACCGCGGTAGATGTCGCCTTGCAGCGTGAATTCGTCGTCGGCCCCGCCGGTCCAATCGGCGCGAAACCCGAGGTGGCCGAGCCGCCAGTCGTCGGAACTCTCGGCTTGGTTGAAGGTGGCGTCGCGCTCCACGTATTGCCCGAAGACCCGGTAGTGGATTCCGCCGGCCGTGCGGGCGCCGTGACGCACGGCGATCGATGCCCGCTCTTCCGTGCCCACTGTCGTGTCCACCAGGGTGCCGTGGGTGTCGGCGGCGTGCTTGGTGGTGATGTTGATGACGCCGTTGACGGCGTTGGATCCCCACAGGGCGGCGCCGGGCCCGCGGATAACCTCGATGCGTTCGATATCGGCCATGAGGTAGTCCTGCACCGCCCACAGTACGCCGGAGACAAGCGGTGTGTAGATGCTGCGCGAATCACTCAGCACGAGCAGCTTCTCGGAATTTACGCTGCTGAAGCCCCGGGAACTCATGGCCCAGGTATTGGCGTCCTGTTGCGCGATGTGCAGCCCGGGGACCCAGCGGAGCGCATCGGGCACCGTGGTGGCGCCCGAGCGGCGCAGGTGCTCGGCGGTGACGACGGTGAGCGCGGCGGCTGCCTCGGCGTAACGCTCGGTCGTGCGGGAGGCCGAGGTGACCTCGATGTTCATCAATTCATCGAGGCTCATCTGCTTGAGGGTGCTGATCGTGTACGGCACCGGGGGCTGGGCCGAAGAGGCGGTGCCGGAGAGGGCACAGATCAGCAGCAACAACCGAAGGAGGGACGTCCGAGCCATAGGGGAGGCGACCGGGGGAAGGCAGGCGGAGTGCGTGGCGGTCAGGTGAGCGGTTGGGCCGGCAACTGGGGGGATTGTCGGCAAGGATGGACCAATCTGAACCGCAACGGTTTCCGCGTCAAAGCGGGCCCGTTATTTTATGGGTCGGGTAATACCCTCAGATGGCACCCGCAAGGGCAGGCCAGGTCCGCGGGGCCAACCACCTGCGGCGGCGGGCCCGCCTGTAGTGCTGCGACCCCTACGGGGCGTCTTCGAGAGCCTCGAGGACGATGCCGGCAGTCAGCAGCTCGGGCAGGATAATCGGCTGGGCCCGATCGGGCAGGTAGAGCAGGTTGAACGGCACGGCGCTGCGGTTCCACCTGGCCAGTTCGGCGGTGATGGCGGGGTCCTTGTTGGTCCAGTCGGCCTTGAGGGTGAGCACGTTGTGTTCGCGAAAGGTTCGCTTCACCTCGTCGGAGGCGAAGACCAGCTTCTTGTTGGCCTGGCAGGTGGCGCACCACCGGGCGGTGAAATCGACATAGACCGGCCGGTCGTCCGCGCGGGCGGCGGCGATCGCTTCGGGGCTCCATTTTTCCCACACCACGTCATTGGGCGCCGGGGGCTGGGGCCAGCCGAAGGCGGTGCCGCCGCCGAGCAGGGCCAGGCCCGCGATCACGCCGAGCCGGCGGCGGGCGGCCTTGGCCCCGGGCGCCGCGTAGCGGCCGTAGAACCACACGCCGAAGGCGATGAGGGTGAGCCCGAAGATGGCATTGAGCATGCCGCTCTCGGTGGTCTGGCCGGCCAGCACCCACACGAGGTATCCAACCGTCGCATACAGGGGGAAGGCCATGGCCTGTTTGAAGGTTTCCATCCAGGCGCCGGGTCGGGGCAGGATCTTGATCGCGGCCGGGAAGAGCGAGAGCAGCAGGTAGGGCAGGCTCAGGCCGAGGGCGATGGCGGTGAAGATGACAAAGGACTCGGTGATCGAAACCGCCAGGGCGGCGCCGAGCGCCGGGGCGAGAAACGGCGCGCTGCAGGGCGTGGCGACGACGGTGGCGAGTACCCCGGTGAAGAAGGTGCCGGTGAGGCCTTGCTTGGATTGGAGACCGGCGCCGACGCCGGTGGCGGAAAGGCCGAATTCGAACACACCGCTCATGGCGAGGGCGAAGACCAGCATCACCGCGGCCAGGACAAAGACGAAGGGAGCCGACTGCAGTTGAAAGCCCCAGCCGAGCTGGTCGCCGCCGGCGCGCAGGGCCGCGAGCAGACCGGCCAGCGCCCAAAACGAGGCGAGTACGCCGAGCGAGAAGACCCAGCCGTGGGCGGCCACTTTGCGGCGGTCGGCGCCAGCCTGGTTGACGAAGCCGAGGATCTTGATGCCGAGCACCGGAAAAACGCAGGGCATGAGGTTCAGAATGAGGCCGCCCACAAAGGCGAGCGCGAGGGTGCCGAACAGGCTGCCGGTTGCCGCGACGGGAGTCGGGGAGTCGGCGGCCGCGACCTCGGGAGCGGTCGCGCCGAAGGCGACGTCGATGGCCAGACCGGGCAGGTCGCGGCCCGCTGCCCAGCTTCCGTCCTGCCGCAGCACGCCGACGAGCCGGTCGCCGGTGCCTTCGTAGAAGGCCGAGACGGGCAGCGTGAGGGTGAGGGTTCCATCGGCAAAGGTGTGCGACTGCGGCTGGTCGAACTGGATCAGCGCATCGCTGGCAAAGAACCAGGGCTCGACCGGCTCGGCGGTGAGTCCCCGCACCACGAGCGTGACGGTGGAGGCGCTTTTGGTTGCGCTCACCGTAAGATTCTCCGGCCGATCCGGCAGGGCGGCAACGGTGGCGTCGACACCCTCGCCATGCTCGGGGTGTGGGCGGCGCGGGGTGTCGGCGGTGACGACCGGGAGAGTGAGTTCGACCGCGCTGTCGCCGGGAATGCAGACATCGGCGCACATCAGCCAGTCGGCATGCGCCTTCAGCGTGACCTCGCTGCCGGGAACGAGGTCGGCCGGCGGAGTGAGCGTGACGGGCAGGTAGGTGACGTCCTCGTAGCCATTGCCGGTGATCGTGCCGTGGCTGTCGCGAATGATCTTCGGCGTGGGCCACTGGATTTCCCCGGCGGTCCACCCTGGCGGAAGTTCCCAAGTGATCGAGGTCGGGTAACCGGTGCCGGCATTGATCCAGTAGGTGTGCCAATGCGGTTCGTGCTCGAGGCGCAGCGCCACCGTGAGGGGCTGGCCGGGGCGCGCGGCGGCGTCGGCCGCCACGAGCGAGGCCTCCACTTGAGCGGAAGCAGCGTGGGCGAAGAGGACGACGGAAAGGGTCGCGACGGCGTGGCGCAGGGAAAACATGGCAGTGACAGGGTGGCGAAAGAGGGAAGAGGCGCAACTGGCGGGATTGTTCCCAAGCGCAGGGTAGCGTTGTCCGTTCAGCTTGGGGACTGGAACAGGCGGGTGGAGTAGTAACGTTCGGCGCGGTCGCACAGGATGGTGACCACTTGGGCTTCGCGGCCGAGTTCGCGGGCGACGGCGAGCGCGGCGCAGAGGTTGGCTCCCGACGAGGTGCCGACAAGCAGGCCGAACTCCCGGGCGAGGCGCTGGGTCATGGTGAGTGCTTCGGCGCTGCTGACCTTGCACTTGCGGTCGATCGGCGCCTGCCGCACGAGCGGCGGAATGTAGCCGCCGGCGATGCCTTCAATGGCGTGGCAGCACGGCATCTCGCCGGCCAGCATGGCCGCTTCCGCGGGCTCCATGGCGACGATGAGGGTGCCGGGCGACGCGGCCTTCAACGCGCGTCCGCAGCCGGTGAGGGTGCCGCCGGTGCCGTAACCGGACACAAAGGCATCGACGCGACCGTGCGGGATCTGTCGCAGGATTTCCGGACCGGTGTGGTGTTCGTGATCGAGTGCGTTGAGCGGGTTTTCGAACTGGTTGGGCAGGAAGTAGCGATCATCGGTGGCTGCCATGTCCCGCGCGAGCGCGATGCCGGTGGCGTAGCCTTCCGAGGCGGTGAACAACTCAATCTGTGCACCGAAGTGGCGGATGAGGTGCCGGCGTTCCACGCTGGCGGATTGGCTCATGAGGATCTTCACCCGGTAGCCCTTGGCGGCGCCGACCATGGCCAGCGCGATGCCGGTGTTGCCGGAGGTGCATTCCAGGATGATCGAGTCGGGTCGCAGCCGACCGCGTTGCTCGGCGTCTTCGATGATGTGCAGGGCGAGGCGGTCTTTGATGGAGCCAGACGGGTTCAGGTATTCGGCTTTGGCGTGGATCGTCAGGTTCTCGGCGGCGAAGTGCAGGGGCAACAGAGCGGTGTTGCCTACCAGTCCGAGGATCGGCGCGGGTGAATTTCGGGTGGAGTGGGCGGCGGCGTGGGGCCGGGCGAAGGGCAGGGTGCGCGCATTCATTGGTAGCGGCGGGTGGATTTCCAGGTTTCGCGGTCGGTGAAGGTCGGGATCGCTGTCGAGGCGAGGTGCCCCTCCCCGTTGAGCAGGACGAGCCGTTCGCGTTTAGCCGGTCCGGTGAGCACCGCGCGCAGGAGGTCGACGAGTTCGGTTTGGGTGAGCGCGTCGAGGGCGGCGATGGTCTGGGCCTGACGGTCCCAGTCCTCGTCGTGGTCGAAGGCGAGACTGAAGAAGCGGTCGGCCTTCTCCGGGAGGCTCTTGTCCTTGGCTTCGAGATTGGCGCGGGCGCCGGCCACGAGCGCGGCGAAGGCGTCGGCAGGCAGCGCGGCCAGTTGGTCGGGCAAGGTCGCCACAAAGGTCTCGGCGCGCGTGCGCAGGTCGTCGGGCGCGTGGGTGCTCGACTGGATCACGAAGTAGAGCGCGCGCGTGCGGCGGGTGCCGTTGCTGCCGGCGCCGACAATGTAGCCGAGCTGCTGCTGGGTGCGCAGCTCGTTGAAAAAGGGTTGGGAGACGAAGTTGCCGAGCACGGTGGCGGTCGCGCGGTCGCGCGCGGTCACGCCGGGCAACAGCAGTTCCGCGCTGTAGGCGGAGTTCACGCCGGCGGTCGCGTCGACCTCGACCAAGGTCTCGCCCGGCGTTTGCACGAGCTCGCGGGGGCGGCGCAGCGTGTCCTCGGATGCCGCGGTGAAGCCGAGTTGGGCGCGCATGTCGCGGGCGGTGGCCAGCGCGTCCTCGGGGGCGAGGTGGCCATGGATCACGCCCTCCAGGGTGCCGCCGGCGAAGAAATCGCGGGCGGCGGCCTGCACGTCGGCCCAGGTGGCGGAGGTGGCGGTGGGCAGCAGTTGATCGGGCAGATAGGTGAGCTCATGGGTCCACGCACCGCGCCGGGCGCTGGCCATGCGGAAGGCCTCGGTTTGGGGGAAGCTGCGTAACGAGCGCAGGTAGCCTTCCTGCAGCACGGCGAATCGTTCCGCGGTGGGTTCGACGTGCTGCACGCGGCGGATGACCTCGGTGGCGAAGCGGACGGCGGAGTCACCGAAGCCGGTCACGGTGAGGTTGAAGCCGTCGAGACCGGTGCCGACATTGAACGACACGCCGGCGCGGGCGGCTTCGCCGGCGGTCTCATTGAGGGCGTCGCCGAGACATTGATCGAAGAGCGCGATGAGCGCGGCGGTTTCGGGGCTGGTGTTCTCGCGGCGCGGGACGAAGCGGAAACGCAGCGTCGTCTGCGGGCGCTTGAACTCGAGGTCGGGTGCGTAGAAGAGCGTGAGACCGGGTTCGCGGGTGAGCAGCACCGGGCGCTCGGTCAGCAGTTCCGGCTGATCGGGCTGGTAGGGGTTGGCGCGGGGCAGGGCGAAGGTGCCGTCGGCGGGGTCTCGCGCCGTGACCAGCCGGGCGTAGGCGGGACCCTTGTCCTCGGAATATGAATACGCCGTGCCGTAGAACTTCTCGGTGCGATCGGTGGGTACGCCTCGGGCGGTGAAGACGGCGATGAGATTGTCGGGCGTGAGTTGCGCGAGGATGTGGCGGTAGTCGGCCTCGTCGGGTGCGACCCACAGGTGCGGCACGCGCTCGGCGAGTTCGAGCGGATAGAACAGCGCCTGGTTGGCGAGGCTGGTGGCGAGGTTGGCGCCCTCGCCACGGTCGCTGTAGGTTTCGTTGAGCGCGGCGATGCGGGCCGATTCCTGCCAGAGCGTCGTCGGAAACTCGGCCTGGCGTAGGAAATCGAGGTAGCCAAAAACGTGGTCAAACACCTCGGGAAGTCGGGCGGCACCGTCGGGCGTGAGCGAGATGGAAAGGAAGAGCGAACTGTAGTCGGCGCTGCGGTCCCAGAAGCCGCCGCCGGCGGAGAGGGCAAGACCGGCGTCCTTCAGCACGGCCTCGAGTCCGCCGGGATTGGCGTGCGAGAGCAGGGTGGTGATGAGGGCGTCGTTTTTGGCGCCGAAGTTGGCGCGGGTGGCGTCGAGCGGGAACTGGAGTTGGAGCTCGCGTACCTCGCGAACCGGCTCGACCTGGGCGAGGCGCAGGGCGCGCTGACGGGGCAGGAAGGTGGATGCGCGGTGGACCGGTCCGAGCTGGCGGTTGGGGATGGCCGCGAAATGGCGACGGGCCATGGTCTGGAGTTCGGCCAGCGGCGCGGCGCCGGTGATGGCGAGGGCCATGCGGTCGGCGCTGTAGTGGGCGTTGAAGAAGGCGCGCACCTTGGCGGAGTCGGCGTCGGCGAGGGTGTCCTTGTTGCCGGCGGTGAAGCGCGATTCAGGGGAGCCGGGAGCGTACAGCTCGCGCAGCACGTTGTAGATGCGGCGGCCGTCGTTCTGCACGTGGCGCATGACCTCGTTGTGCACGGCGTTGACCTCGCGCTCGGTGTAGGTGGGCGTGAAGAGCGGGGCGATGAAGAATTGGGCGAAGCGGTCGAGCGTCGCGTCGAGCGCCTCGTGACGCACCTCGAACTGGTAGTTGGTGTGGTCGGACGAGGTGTAGGCGTTGGTGTAACCTCCGTTGTTTTTCACGAAGGTGCCGTATTCGCCTTCGTCGGGGAATTTTTCGGTGCCGAGGAAGAGCATGTGCTCGGTAAAGTGGGCGAGACCGGTGGTCTCGGCCGGGTCCTCGAGCTGGCCGACGTCGACGGCGAGCGCCGCCGCGGATTTGTTGAAGGACGGGTCGCTGACCAAGAGCACGCGCAGGCCGTTGTCGAGGACCAGGCGGTCAAACTTCGCCTGGTCGGTCGGCGCGATCTCGCGCGCGGGGACGTCCTTGAGGCTGAGAGGGGCGTGAGCGGCAACGGATTCGCCAGCCCGGGACGCGAGCGCGAGCACGGGCAAGACGAGGAGATGGAGAACGGGTCGGAAGCGCATGGGCAGAAGGGAGGTTCTGGAGGAGGGAGGTTTGAAACCTAGGACGAACGGGAGCGGCCTTACCTCAGGGCTTAATTCCGCTCGGGGGCAAAAAGGGCGGTCGACAGGTAGCGGTCGGCGCGATCGCAGAGCACCGTCACGATACGGGCGTCCGGACCGAGATCGGTGGCCAGGCGCAGGGCGGCACACATGTTGGCTCCACTGGAGGGACCCACGGGCAGGCCAAACTCCCGGGCAAGCCGGCGGGTCATGGCCAGCGTGTCGTCGACGGTGACCGTGAGGGTGGCGTCGAGCGGCACGTCGGCGAGCAGGGGCGGGCGGAAGCCGCCGGTGAGCCCTTCGATGAGTTCGCAGCACGGCATTTCCGCGACCGCGGAGCCGGTGCCGACGACTTCGACGGCGGCGAGCGTGAGTCCGGCATTGGCCGGGCGCAGGGCCTGCGCGCAACCGGCGAGGGTGCCGCCCGTGCCGTAGCCGGAGACAAACACATCGACGCGATGGTCCGGCATCTGGTCGAGGATCTCGGGGCCGGTGTGTCGCGCGTGGTCGGCGGCGTTGAGGGGATTCTCGAACTGGCGGGGCAGGAACACGCGGGGGTCGGCCGCGGCCATGTCCTCGGCAAGGGCGATGCCGGTGAGATAGCCGCGATCGGCTTGGAAGAGGGTGAGCTCGGCGCCGCAGTGGCGGATGAGGCTGCGCCGTTCCAAGCTCGCGCTGTCGCTCATCAGAATGTGCACCGCGACGCCGAAGCGGGCGCCCAGCCGGGCGAGGGCGATGCCGGTGTTGCCGCTGCTCACTTCGACGATACGCAGGTCGGGCGTGAGCCGGTCGAGCTGGAGGAGCTCGGTGAAGATGCAGGCGGCGAGGCGGTCTTTGATCGAACCGGAAGGATGCAGGTATTCCGCCTTGGCGTAGACGGTGACCTCCTCGGCGGCGAAGTGCAGGGGCAGCAGCGGAGAGGCGGCGAGCTGAAGGTCGCTCGGAGTGTCGGGCGCCGGGTTGAAAAACGGAGATACGTGCATGGACGGTCGCAGGGCGGAGCCCTTGTGGCGACCGTGAGGCGCGATGCCGCGGAGTCAGATTAACTTTAGTTAGCTCTTGGTCCGGTGCCCGTCGTCGCGGGGCGTGATCCAAGGGCTACCGTGGCCGCTTCAGCGCAGCGCGATGATGAGCTGGGCGCGGCTGCCGACGCGCAGTTTTTGGTAGATGCCGCTGATCTGCACGCGCACGCTGCCTTCGGTTTTGCAGAGTTTCTGGGCGATGAGCTTGTTGGGCAGGCCTTCGCAAATGAGAGCGGCCAGCTCGCGTTCGGCGGGCGTGAGCTGGGCGAGCAACTGTCGCGTCTGGCCCTGACCCTCGGTGCCGGCGGCGGCTTCCTTGAGGCGGATGACGAAGACGGGTTGTTCATGGCCGCCGCGGTTGTCGCGGCGCAGGGTGACGAGGGCCTCGCACTCGCCGCGTGGGGCGACGACGGTGAGGGTGCGTGGCGCGGGCTCGGCGTTGGGAGAGATCTCGCGCCCGGACAGAAGCAGGGAATTCTTCAGCTCCTCGCAGGCTCCGGCGATCTCGGCCGGCAGGGTGAAAACCGCCTGCGAGTTGTAACGGCGGGCCTCGTCGGCACCAAAGTTCCAGATCGCGCACAGACGGGCAGCTTCGACGCTCGTGTAGATCACATGCAGATTCCAGTCGAGGAACAGCACGGCATCGGGCTGGGCGCGGTAGAAGGACTCCAGCAGCATGCGCGTGCGGCGTTCTCCCTCGTAAGCATCGAGGCGATCGAGCGCGGCGCCGATGTGCGGGTGGAGCGAGTGGAGGCGGGCGAGGTCCTCGGCGGTGAAATCACCCTGTTCGGGCCGTCGGCGCAGCGCAAAAGAGGTCGTGACCTCACCGGCGCGCCAAAACAGCAGGTGAGCCGAGTAACGCCATCCCAGCGGCTGCATAAACCGTTGGTAATATCGAGTCAGTGGAATCTTGCGGGGGTTGGCCATCAGCTGGCTGTGGCTGTAAGTCGGTATCCCGGGGCGCGCGTCGAGGAAGGGTTGGAAGAAACTGCGCCCTTCGCCCGCGACCAATTGCATGTGCGTTTCATCAGGCACGCGGGACTTGTGACTCTCGAGCCGGCGGGTGGTCGATTCCTTGCGCCAGTCGGTGTAGCCTTGCGACATAACCAGACTGTCGTGCGGCACCAGATCGTCGAACAGGGACTGCAGGCTTTTCCACAAGGCGTTGACGCCCAGAGCCCGGTTGACCTCGAGCACGGCGTGCTGCTCCGCGGCGTGCAGAGCACGGGCCGGGGGGAGGTCGGGACAAGGATGGGCTTTCGGCATGGGGGAGGTTGCGAACAAGAGCGGAATCTGTGCCTGGCGGCTGCGGTCAGCTCTTAACGTTTGTTAGATTGAATCGTTCGTCACGCAACCGCAACGGTCCTGTCATGGCCACGCCGACTAATCGTAAACTTCTTGCCGCCGCCTTCGTCCTACGTGCCCTACGAGGGCGCCACACTTTCCACCGCGTTCTATCCGGACTTCGGCGGGGCCAATCTTCCCGGCCTCTCCACCCACGTGGTGGCGCTGCCCGACGGCACCAGCGGGTCCGGCTACTCGGCCGCCGATTTGGCCGGCAACACGATCGCGCCGCACTACGATTCCGCCCACTACTCCTATCTCGTCGATGAGTCCGAGACCCGCAGCATCCTGCTCAAAGGCAGTTACACGCTGAGCGAAGCGGTCCGGTTCTACGCCGAGACCCGCTGGAGCGAGGCGAAGTTCGACTACGTGGGCTCGCCGCTGACGCTCACCACCCAGCTGCCGGCCGGTTACCTCGGCAACCCGTTCTCCTCTCCGGTCTACCTCGGCAAGGTGTTCTACGACATCATCCCGGAGAGCAAATCCAGCCAAACCAACTCCGGTCTCACCGTTGGCGTCCAGGGCGACCTCGCCCACGGCTGGCGCTACGATGTCGGTCTCACCTGGACCCGCAACGTGGTCTATGACAAGGGCACGCGAACCGGCTTCAACTTTGGGGCGCTCAACACGGCCAAAGCCGAAACCGACCCGACCAAGCAGCTCAATTTCACCTATGACTCACGCACGGCGGCTCCCTATGCCGGCGCGCTCGACAGCGTGCTGGTCAACAGCCTGCACGAGGACACCTCCGATGTCTACGATCTGCTGATCACGGCCGATGGTCCGATCTGGTCCGGTTGGGCCGGTGACGTCCGCCTCGCCGTGGGCGCCGAGAGCCAGCGCGAGGAGGTGGAGTTCTTCATCGATCCCTCGCCCGGTTATCAGCTTCAGGATCCCTTTGAGCGCACGATCAATTCGGCTTTTGCCGAGATCGCCGTGCCGCTTATCGGCGACGAGCAGAATCTGCCGTTCGTCCACCGCCTCGAGCTGCGTGGCGCCGGCCGGTATGAGGATTTCTCCGACATCGGCGACCACCTGACGCCGAGCGTCAGCGCGCTGCTGCAGCCCGTTTCCTGGATGACCATCCGCGCCTCGCGCAGTGAAGGCTTCAAGGCGCCCAAGCTCTTCGACCTGCAGAGCCCGCAAAGCTCCTTCACCTCCAATATCACGGCTTCGCGCAACATTTTCGACTCCGCTCGCGGCGGCGAGGCCGTCACCGGCTCCTTCCCGATCACCAGCGGCGGCCAGCCCGGCCTGAACCCGGAGACCTCCGTTTCCCGCAACGTCGGCATCGTGATCGACGTGCCGTGGGTGAAGGGTCTCTCCCTTTCCGCCGACTGGTGGGACACGCTCTTTGACAGCAAGGTCGGTTCCACCTCCTACCAGACGCTGATCGATTTCTTCCCCGAGCGCGTGACCCGCGGTCCGAAGTTGCCGACCGACCCGGCCGACTGGCTCGGTCCGATCACCGGGTTTGACACCAGCGCGCTCAACCTCGCGTGGCAAAAGGCCCAGGGCTACGACCTCAGCGTATCCTACCACCGCATCACCGATCTGGGTGAGTTCATGTTGTCCGGCACCTACACCAACCAGGATCCGCAGGCCTCTCTCTCGACCCCGGCGGCCTCGCTTTCCTACAGCTACAAGCCTGAGCGGTTCAGCGGATCCTTCTTCTGGGCCAAGGACGGCTGGGAAGCCGGCGTGGCGGTCAACTACCAGGGCCTGTACGAGATCTTCGGTCCGAGCCGCCCGGAGCTGAACTACCCGTCCTACATTGAGTGGAATCCGCGCGTGTCCTACAGCTTCAGCGATCATGGTCCGGACAATGCTGTCGGGCAGCTGTTTGCCGGATCCAAGATCGGCCTTACCGTGATCAACGCCTTCAACACCGGTCCTTCCGACACCGCCGCCGCCAACGGTCGCGTGGTGATGGACCCCCGCCTGAGCCGCTACCTCCTCAGCTTCACGAAGAAGTTCTAACTTCCCCGCATCCCTCGCCATGTTCCGTCTCTCCGCCCCTTTTTCCTCCTCGGTCTTACCGGCCTGCTCGCCCTCCCGTCGCGCGCCGCCGAGGAGGGTGCCGCCGTCACCACTCCCGCTGTTTCAGCCGCCGATGCCGACTGGGCGGTGGTCCAGGCGATCCTCGATCGCCCGTCGCCGGTGAGCGGCAACTTCGGCGACCTTTCGCCGGCTGACGGCCGGGAACTCATCCGCTACTACGATCAGAGGGCGCAGGATCTCGAGGCGGCCATCGACGCGTTTGCGGCTGCCCATCCGGACGATCCGCGCCGCTTGGATGTGTTCGTGCAGCTCTCGTTTCAGCCGCCCCACTACCTCGTGGGTTTCACGACCGCGGACGACGAGCGACCTTCCTGGAACGCCCGCATCGGCGACGAAGCCAAGCAGGCCGCTTTCCGCGAGCGCCAGACCCGCCGCATCGACGAGGTGCTGGCGTCGCCCGACGCCTCGCTACGGATCGTCGGCGGCGCGTTCTACTCGCGCTATGTGGAGGCTCGGAGTCGGTTCGTGCGGGATCAGACGCCGGAGAACCTGCAGGCCTTCCTCGACGTCGCGGATGCCATGATGGACCGTTTGCCCGACTCGGCCGGCGGCCTCGCCCGCGAGCACCTCGGTTTTCTCGATCGTTTCGGCACCGCCGAGCAGCGGACCGCCTTCCGCGCCCGCCTCGAGGGGAGTGAAGATCCTCAGGTGAAGCGCATGCTGGCCGAGGCCGCCGGCGATTTCAGCCGCTTCGACGGCATCGCCGAGCTCGCCTTCACCGCCGCCGATGGTCGCGAGGTGGATCTGGCCAAGCTGCGCGGCAAAGTCGTGCTGATCGACTTCTGGGCCACCTGGTGCGCGCCGTGCATTGCCGAGATTCCCAATCTCCTCGCCAACTACGAGAAGTATCACGACCAGGGCTTTGAGATCATCGGCATCACATTGGAGAACTCGGGCGTGAAGGACGATTTCGAGAATCCTGCCAACGCCAGCAAACTCAAGATGGCCAAGTCCCGTATGCTCGCCTTCACCAAGAAGAACGACATGCCGTGGCCGCAGTATTACGACGGCAAGTTCTGGCAGAACGACTACGCCCGGCGCTTCGGCATCGATGCCATTCCGGCGATGGTGCTCATCGGGCCGGACGGCGAGGTCGCGTCCATCGAGGCCCGCGGCCCCGAACTCGAGACGCAGATTCGGCGCCTGCTCAAGCTGGATGCCTGAACCCGGCTGCGCCGCTTTCCCGCGCATTCCATTTGTTCGTTGTGGTTGACCGACCCGCGCCCTCCCGTCGGAGGCGCGGGTTTGGTTTTGGTCCGATGAGGAACGCGGGCGCTCGCCGCCAGCAGCGGATTGGTCGTCATGTCATGCTCACCGACGCCAGCGAAGTGCTCGGCTACGGGTTCAAGCAGCACGAGTAACGATCTTTGCCGCGCCGGGCGGCAACGACGAACGGCGCCGGCCGACCCGTAACGAATTTCGTTAAATCCGGGAATACCCTTGCGCGGGGGGCGGCCAGGCACGTCAGCTGCACCGCGTCGGCCCCGTTCTCGACTCGACCATGCCGCCCGACACTGCGCCCGAAACCGTTTCCTGGTATACCGAGCAGGTGCAACCGCACCGCCCGGCGCTGCGCGCGTGGCTGCTCGCGCGCTTTCCCTCGCTGCCGGATGTGGACGATCTCGTGCAGGAGGCGCTCACGCGCATGATCCGCGTGCGTGAATCGACCGCGATCCAGTCCGTGCGCGCGCTTCTCTTCACCACTGCGCGCAACCTCGCGCTGGATGCGGTGCGTCGCCAGAACGTCGTCACCTTCGAACCGCTTACGGAGGTCTCCGATCCGTCCGTCTTTACTGATACCACCGATGTAGTGGCCGCCGTCAGCAAACAACAGGAACTCGAACTCTTGACCGCCGCGATCCAATCCCTGCCGCACCGCTGCCGCCGCGTCTTCACGCTGCGGACCGCCTACGGCATGACCCAGGCCGAAATCGCGCGGCAGCTCGGCGTCTCTCTGAGCACGGTCGAAAAGGAAATGGCCAAGGGCGTGCGCCTTTGCACGAGCTTTTTCCACCACGGCGACCTCCGGTGAACCCGTAATGAACCCCCCGTCTTCCCCTTCCTCCCCGCAACCTTTCAGCGCGGCCGTGCAGAAAGCGGCCACCGATTGGCTGGCCCGCCGCGATCGCGGACTGTCCGCGCTCGAACAGGACGAATACCTGCAGTGGTTGGGCGCCGATCCGCACCACGCCGCCGCCATCGCGCAGCACGCCCGGGTGCTCGAGCGCATGATGCAGCTTTACGAGTGGACCCCCGCCAACGCGGTGGAACCCAACCCCGATCTGTTTGCGCCGCCGCGCCGCCTCGAACGCGTGCGGAACCTCGCCCGCCAGCGGTCGTGGTGGACCTGGGGCGGCGGACTCGGCTTCGCCGCAGCGGCCGCGGTCGCGGTCCTGCTGTGGCGTGGCGCTCCCGCGACCGACGCGTCGCCGGCCGCCGCCCTCACCGCGAGTCGGCCGGCCACCTTCCTCCACGTCAACGAACGCCTCGCGCTGCCCGACGGCTCGCGCGTGGAACTCAACGACGGCGCCGAGCTGGTCGTGCTTTACTCCGAAGGCGAACGTCGCGTCCGCCTGGCCGCTGGCGAGGCGCATTTCACCGTGTGGAAGGACCCGGCGCGTCCCTTCGTCGTCGAGGCCGACGGCGTCGAAGTCGTCGCCGTGGGCACCGCGTTCAATGTCCAGCTCAACCCCGAGGCGATCGAGGTGCTCGTGACCGAAGGTCGCGTGCGGGTTCAGTCGGAGGCGGAGCCCGCGCCTGCCGCCGCGTCGTCGCCGACGCCGTCCGCCGCGCTCTTTGTTTCCATAGGTCATCGCGCGGTGGTTCCGCGGACCCTCGCCTTGGGGGCCGGTGTCCGCGCCGGGCCGTCCGTCACCGCGGTCTCGACCGATGAGATTGCGGCCGAACTGGCCTGGCAGGCGCCGCGCCTGCAGTTCGACAACACGCGCCTGGCCGACGCCATCGCGGAGTTCAACCGCCTTAACCGCCACCAGCTGGAGCTGAGCGATCCGCGTCTCGGCGAACTGCGCATCGGCGGCAACTTCCGCCCCGACAATGTCGACGGCTTCG
This sequence comes from uncultured Opitutus sp., assembly GCA_965652375.1. Taxonomy (GTDB): domain Bacteria; phylum Verrucomicrobiota; class Verrucomicrobiia; order Opitutales; family Opitutaceae; genus Actomonas. The sequence goes on along the minus strand of CBFGUO010000008.1, from coordinate 106,940 downwards.
TCCGCCTGCTGGGGCTGACCTTCGACATCGCAGCCGAGCCGGTCGCCAGCGGCCGGACGGTGCTGTCGCGCGCGCCCTGATCGTATCCGTTTTCCGGATGCGCCGACGATTCCGCGGCGGTCGCGAAACTTTTCCGTAAAAACGTTTACGGGTGCGACGGGGCGACTCGTCTCTAGAATGGACCGCCCTTGCGGTCGCCGATCATGACCTACCATCAGATGCTCAAAAGCCTGCGCGCCGTGCTGTTCGGTGTGCTCTGCACCGTGGCGGCCTTTGCCGCCACCGAGACCGAGAAGACCTACAACCTGCCGGCCGGTGATGCGACCGTCCGGCTCAAGGAGTTTGCCGAGATCTCCGGCCGCGAAACGCTCTTCGCCGCCGAGACCGTGCGCGGCGTCACCACCAAACCGGTGCAGGGCAAGCTGGGCGCGGTCGACGCGCTCAAGCAGATGCTGGCCGGCACCGGCCTGGCGGTCATGGTCGATCCGCAGACCGGCGCGCTCGCCGTGCGACGGGATTCCGACCCAAACGACCCCCGGACGGCGCCAGCAGCCAGCGACCGTCCGAACCAGACGACCGGGGTTGAGGACGGCGCTCTCGTGCTCCAGCGCTTCGAGGTGACCGAGCACCGCATCGAGGGTGTCATTAACCGCGGCCTGCTGCAGTCCGGTGAAAACGCGCCGCTTTATCACGACGTCGTCACGCGCGCGGAGATCGAGCGCATGGGCGTCGCCAGTCTCGAGGAACTTTTCCGCAACCTGCCGCAGACCTCGTCGCTCTCGACGCCGCTGCAGGCGACCGCGAACAACACCGCCATTTCCGGCGGGTTGATTCCCAGCTATTCGACCGTGGGCCTGCGCGGTTTCAGTTCCGCCCAGACCGTCGTGCTGGTGAACGGTCGCGTGATGCCACGCACGGGTCTTACCGACAACGGTGGCGCCGATCTCGGCCGCATTCCGCTGGCGGCCGTCGAGCGCGTGGAGCTGCTGCCGTCCTCCGGTTCCGCGATCTACGGTGCAGGCGCCTTGGGTGGCGCGATCAACATCATCCTGCGCAAGGAATACGCCGGTCGCGACCTGACCGCCTATATCGGCACTTCGACCGAAGGCGGCGCTACCGAGGCGCGCATGACCTACCTCGAAGGCATGCGCTTCAATGACGGTCGCACCGGCCTGACGACCACGCTCAGCTACCATCACCGCGATGCGTTGCGATCGGAGGATCGTGGCTACCTGGCCGAGGCGATGCGGCGTTACGGACCCGACTCCACGCTCACCAACGCGCAGGGCGTGCCCTACTTCGAGAGCATGATGCTGCGCGCCTATGCCGGCGCGCCGGGCACCATCCTGATCGGTGCTCAGGCCAGCCAACCCGGCCTCGGCATCCCCGGCGCCGAGGGCGCACGTTACGCCGCGGTTCCCACCGGCACCACGCCCGAGCAATCCTTCAACCTCACGCCCGCCGACTTCGTCGGGACCGCCGGCACCGCCAATCTCGAACCGCGTTTCGGCCGCACGGTGATTTACGAGCCGATCGAAGCGTTCAGTCTCAGTGCGATCCTTGAACACGAGTTTTCGCCGGATCGCCTGGAGGGCTACGCCGAACTCAACCTCGGCCGGGTCGAGAAAAACTATGCCGCACCGCAGAGTTTCAGCATCAGCCTGAATGAGACCGATCCCCTCAACCCGTTCCGCACCGACGTGACGCCGGGGTTCGTGGGTCGCCCGATCACGGTCTTCCTCGACCTGCCTGATCTGCCCGATCCGGAATTCGACTCCCGCTACGATTCGGCCCGCCTGGTGGCCGGACTCAAGGGCCAGCTTACCGAGACCTGGGAGTGGTCGGTCGACGGCACGCTCGACTACACCGAGAGCGAGGTGCACAGCCTCAACCCGGAGCAGGCGGTTTCGGACCTCAATGCGCTCGCGCCCTTCGCCAGTCCGGGGCCCTCGGCGCCGGCGGCAACGCGTCGCAGCTATTATCCGATCCTGGCTGATCACGATGCGTATCCAGTTACTGACGACGTTGCGGCCAGCTACACCCTGCATGACCGCAACAGTTTCAGTCGCGGCGTGCAGAAGGAGATCAATGCCCGCCTGCTCGGCGACGTCTTCAACCTGCCGGGCGGACCGCTGCGCGCTTCCGTGGTCGGCAAGTTCTCGGATTGGACCTACACCGGCGGCCAGAGAATCATTCAGGGCAACGGTCTCTACGAAGCCATCAATGGGGAACCTTATTTCGACGATCCGTCCTCCTCGGAGGCCTCGCGCGAGGTGACCTACGGCGCGGTGGAAATCAGCATCCCGGTCTTCGGCCGGGAATGGCATCCGGTGCCGTTCATCGAGAGCTGGGACATCCAGGCCAGTTTGTCGATCGAGGAGAGTTCGACCGAAGGCGTGGACGACAACGGCGATCCCTTCACCAACGATCAGTCGGCCGACAGCAATGTCGTGGCGACCAAGATCCAGTTCACGCCGGACATCGCGATCCGCGCTTCCTATGCCGAGGGTTTCTATCCGCCCAACTGGACGGACGTCAGCCTGCCGGAAACGCAGTTCATGCTGCCGGGCTTCTTCCCCGATCCGGCCCGCGGCAACACCATGCAGTTCACGCCCATGATGACGATCAAGCAGGGCGGCAACCCGGGACTGCAGCCGGAGACGGCCGAATCCTACAACCTCGGTCTGGTCTTCACGCCGCAGTTCCTGCCGGACTTCTCCCTCAACCTCGACTTCTGGCGCATCGAGAAGGCCGACGCCATCGTCTTCCAGTCGTTCGTGCAGGTCATCGCGAACCCCGAGGCCTTCGGCTTCCTCATCACCCGTGAGGCGCCGACCGCCGAGGAGGCCGCGATGGGTTGGCTGGGTCGCATCACCGAAGTCGACGCGCGGGCGTTCAACGCCTCGATCACCCGCACCGAGGGCGCCGACATCCGCCTGCGCTACCGCTTCGACGCGGGCGAACTGGGCAACGTCATCGTCAACGCCGGAGCCACCTTCACCAACAGCTTTGAGCTGCTCGCGACCCCGACCGCTCCGGTGGTCGAACAGGTGGACGCGGCCGGGCCGGTCCATTGGCGCGGCAACGCCGCCCTGACCTGGCAGCGCAACCGCTGGTCGGCCACCGTCACCGGTCGCTACGTCGACAGCCGCTACGGTCCGACCAACGATCCGTCCCCGAGCTTCCCGGGGGCGTATCCAATCGATGGGCACAAGCTGCCCTCCATCCTCACGGCCGACCTGCAACTGAGCTACGAGGTGCCCTACGCCTCGGATTCCCGCAACTGGTTGCAGGGCACCAAATGGACCCTCGGCGTGCTCAATGTCACCAACGAGGAGCCGAGCTTCGTGACCGACGGTCAGGCTTTCTACGACCGGGCCGCGGATCCGCGTCAGCGCTTCGTTTACGTGCAAATCAAAAAATCCCTCTGATCCCCGCCATGTTGCTCGAACCCCTTTCCTCCCGCTTCCGGCGGACGATCCCCGCCATCGCGGTGGGCCTGGTGCTCGTGTTGTGCGCCGGGTCCGCCGCCGCCGGGGAATCGGCCGAGGCCGACCTGCAGGCGCTGCGCGAACTCATGAACCCGCCGCGTCCGGACAATATGGGTCCGCGCGAAAATTACCTCTGGTATGACGGGGTCACGCGCAAAGTGAGCGCGGCGGCGCTCCAGTTTCTTGAGGACCATCCCGACGATCCGTTGCGTTGGGAAGTCGCGCTCATCCTGCAGCAGCGTCGCTTCCAGCCGCGCTACGTGATCTCGATCGACGAAGGTTACCCGGAGGGCGGCGAATCTGCCGTGCATCGCGACACGGCCAAGGCGGAAGCCTTCGAGGCCAAGGTTGCGCAGGTGGAACTCGAACTGCGCGCCGCGATCGATGCGCCCGCCCACGTGCGGGAGCAGCTGGAATTCGGCGACCTCAATCCGAAGTTCTTCCCCGCCTACGACGCGATGCGCGAGGGCCGGGCACCCGACCTCTCGACCATCGAGCCGGCCTTCCGCGACTTCATCGCGCGCTGGCCCGACAGCGAGACTGGCCGCGGCATGCTGTCCACCTTCGTGAGCCTGAAGATGGCGACGGCGGAGAAGCCGACCGAGGAGGAAGTGCTGCGCACCTTTGCCGACAGTCCCAACCGCCACGCCCGCGCGTATGTGAAGGATCGCTTGCGATTCTTCGAGCTGAGCCAGGCGCCCTTCGAGCTGGCTTTCACCGCCATCGATGGTCGCGAAGTCGACCTGAAGCAACTGCGCGGCAAGGTCGTGTTGATCGACTTCTGGGCCACCTGGTGCGGCCCGTGCATCGCGGAGCTGCCCAACGTGAAGCAGGTGTATTCGGATTATCACGACAAGGGTTTCGAGATCGTGAGCATCTCGCTCGACGATGCGAAGGACCGGCAGAAGTTCATCGACCTGGTGGCCGAGGAAGAGGTCACCTGGCCGCAGCGCTTCGAAGGCCTCGGCTGGAAGGACCCGCTGGTCAAGACCTGGACCGTGAGCGGCATTCCCGCCATGTTCCTGCTCGACCAGGACGGCATGCTCGTGTCGACCAACGCCCGCGGCCCCAAGCTCGAGGCCGAGGTGAAGCGTTTGCTGAAACTCTGATGAAAGCGCCCCATTTGCTCCGCGCACTCGTGCTGCTGGCGTGCTTCGCCGGGTGGCTCGCAGGCGCCGAACCCACGGCGGACGCGGAGCGCGAGATCGACGCCATCGTGCGAGAAAGGTTCGTGCCGCTGTTTGCCGCGGCGGCGGGAGCCCGGGCGCAGCAGCAGCCGTATGACGCGAAGCCGCTGGATGAGGCGATGCGGGCTTTTCTGGCCGCGTGGCCGGAGGCACCGCAGGGCTGGGACCTTTTCGTGGCCTACTCCCGTTTCGCACTCGGCGGATCGCCGGCGCGCACCGAAACGGAGCTGCTCGAAAGCTACCGGGATTCCCCCAACCGCTACGTGCGCGACTACGTGGAGAACCGCCTGCGTTTCGAGGAGCTCGCGGAGCAGCCGCTGGAACTGCGCTTTACCGCGATGGACGGACGCGAGGTCGACATGGCGGCGCTGCGCGGCAAGGTCGTGCTGCTCGACTTCTGGGCCTCTTGGTGCCAGCCCTGCATCGCGGAGCTGCCCAACGTGAAGCGCGTCTACGCCGCGTATCATGAGAAAGGTTTCGAGGTCATCGGCATCTCGCTCGACAAGGCGGCGGCGCGGGGCGCGTTCGCCGGGAAGGTGCGGGAGCACGAGCTGCCCTGGCCGCAATGTTTCAACGGCCTCGGGTGGCATGATCCGCTGGCCTCCAAGTTCGGCGTCACCGCCATCCCGGCGACTTTTCTCTTCGACCAGACCGGGCGCCTGGTCCAATCGGACGTGCGCGGCGAGGAACTGGAGACCGCGGTCGCGGCGCTGCTGGACCGATGAACGTGCGACGCCGGATGCGGCGTTGACTTGCCAGCCGGGGCTCAGGTGCTACGCAAACGGGTGACATGAATACTCGCCCCCTAGGGAAGACCGGCCGCAAGGTCGGCGAAATCGGACTCGGCACGTGGCAACTTGGTGCAAACTGGGGCGATGTATCCGAGGAGGATGCGCTCGCCACCCTGCGCACCGCCGTGGAGGGCGGCGTCACTTTTCTGGATACGGCCGACGTCTATGGGGCCGGTCGCAGTGAGACGATCATCGGTGAATTTCTGGCCGAGCACTGCGACGATCCGGACGAGTTGTTCGTGGCCACCAAACTGGGGCGCGGCAGCGAGCCGGGCTGGCCGGAGAACTTCACCCGCGCCGCCGTCCGCCAGCACACCGAGGAGTCGCTCGAGCGTCTCGGGGTCGACGCGCTCGATCTGACCCAGCTGCATTGCATCCCGACCGATGTGCTCAAGCGCGGCGAGATGTTCGACTGGCTCGACGAGCTGAAGGACGAGGGCAAAATCAAGGCCTACGGCGCCAGCGTGGAGTCCATGGACGAGGCGCTGTATTGCCTCGAGGACGGCCGGGTTTCGTCCCTGCAGATCATCTTCAACGTCCTGCGCCAGAAGCCGATTGCGGCACTCTTCGACCGCGCCCAGGCCGCAAACGTCGCCCTCATCGTGCGCCTGCCCCTGGCCAGCGGCCTGCTCGGCGGCAAGATGTCGAAATACACGACCTTCGCGGCCGACGATCACCGCAACTTCAACCGCGACGGCCAGGCCTTCAACGTCGGCGAAACCTTCTCCGGCCTGCCTTTCGATACCGGCCTGGAGATCATCGAGGACCTGCGTCCGCTCGTCCCCGAAGGCTATACCATGGCGGAGTTTGCCCTGCGCTGGATCCTCGATCACGACGCCGTGAGCGTCGTCATTCCCGGCGCCCGCAACCCCGCCCAGGTGGCCGGCAACCTCGCCGCCGCCGAGCACCCGCCGCTCCCGCCGGAACTGCACGCGAAGCTGGCCGATTTCTACCGCACCCGCGTCACCGCCCACATCCGCGGACCCTATTGAACGGTCGCGTGTAAAGTCAGGCGACCCTGCGGAAGCACATCGACCACGCGCAGTTCGAGTTGCGCGGGCGGGATGTCCCAGTCGCCGGGCAACGGAATCGTGAAGGTGCCGCGAAGGCCGGCACCGAGCGTGGTCCAGCTGGAATCGCCGGAATGCTGCACGATGGAGGCCCGTCGTTTCGCATGATCGACCCACACCCACATGGGCCGGCGCCCGCGGGAGATGCGCGATTCCGGACGGGGCTGCGTTGCGACAAAGAGCTGCAGCGTCACACCGGGGCTGCCGAGTACTTCGCTATCACCCACGATGGTGGCGTGGAGGCGCTCGGATTCGAGCGTCGAGCCCACAGCGCCGGGAATCGCACCCAGCACCTCGAGCTCGAGACGCACCAAGTGAGCAGTGAGCTTGCGTGGGGCAACGAAGCTGGAGGACGGGGCGGCGTTGCGCGATGCATCGTCGAGGGGTTCGAGATGGGCGGAGCGCGGGAGCGTTTCGGTCTGCTCCACGGTGTAGCCGTCCAGACCGAGTTGCCGGGCAATGGCGGGCGAGGCCAGGAGACGGTCGTCGTTGAAATCGGTGCGTTTGAGGTCCCCGTGGGTCGGCGGAGCCAAGACCTCATCCAGCCGCCACACTCCGTCGGAATCGAGTCCCGCGAAATCGACGTCGGTGCTGAGGTAGCCGGTCGTGTTGAAAGGCCGCAGGCCGGAGGCGGTCATGCGCGCACCATCGGTTCGCAGCCGCGGCAGTTCGTCCGGGTTGGCGGGCAGGGCTGCTTCGATTAGGGCCAACGCGCCCACAAAAGCAGCAGCCATCAGCAGGTGCGACCGCGTGCGTGATCGTCGGTATTGGCGCACGGTCAAAGTGATGGCGCCGGTAAGCGTAGCGCCCAGCACCAGCAGGGCGACCCACGGAGGATAGTCGAAGAAATGGATGATCCCCCGCCGGAGACCGAGGCCACCAACGATCAGCAGGAGGGGACCGCCCAGACCCAGTGCGAGTATCGCTCCGAGATAGTGCGAACTCTTGCGACACAGCGAAGCGACGAACAGCAGCACGCCAAAGAAGACCGCGTGGACGGTGAGCGACCCGAGGAGGAATTCACCGATAGCCGGCCAGGACCAGGCTTGCGGTCCTTTGGCGGTCAGCACGCTGGCGATGGCCGGCAGCAAAACCAGGACGAGCGCACCGGTAGCCAGTTTGGCCCACGCCACCTGGTCGCCGCGCAGCGGGCGCGATCGCCACGCCGCCCGCGGCTCGGCCGCGGGATGGGCAAAGGCGAGTTGGCCGAGCACAATTAACCACGCCGCCCCCCAGGCCAGCGCGACGATGCCATAGCGCAGTTGGAGCCAGTCCTCCGGTCCCTGGGCGAGGGCGGGCTGCAGTTTGTAGTTCACCGCCAGCACGCAGATCCAGGCCGGCAGCAACCAGCGCAGCGTGCGCCAGTCCTCGCGCAGGGTGAAGGTAAACGTATTCATGAAGTGATGACGGGAGGGGCATGGGCGCCGCGGCGACGGGCCGCAGGCTCGCGGACCAGGGCCAGGTAGATATCGCGCAGTGGCATCGCGCTCACGCCAGCTTCCGCCGGAGAGCGGTTCGCCTCGAAGCAGGGTTCGATGTAGCTCACGCTGCCGTCGTCGGACCGGGCGGTCTGCCAGGCGTGGCCGGGAGCGTCACCAAAGGGCAGGACCACGCGGCGGAAACGGGCGCGCAGGCTCTCGGTTTCCTCGTGCAGGAGCAGGCGGCCGCGATCGATCCAGAGCAGCCGGTCGGCCAGAGTCTCCACATCGGAAATCTCATGCGACGATACGAGCACGGAGGTGCCTTCCTGAGCGACGAGATCCACCAGTTGTCGCAGCACTTGGTCGCGCGTAAGCAGATCGAGTCCGCTGAAGGGTTCGTCGAGCACGAGCAACTCCGGCCGGTAGGGAAGGACGCTGGCGATGTGCGCCTTCATGCGCTGGCCGCGGGAGAGTGCCTGGAGCCGCTGGCGGCGCGGCAGCTCAAAGGCCTCGACCACGCGGCGTTCGCGGCCGCGATCCCAACGTGGATACAAGGCGCGCCAACGGGACAGCAGGCCGTCGACGGTGAGGTTGGCGGATTGCACGACGTCTTCGGCGACGTAGCCGATGCGCGCCCACACCGCCGGCCCTAGGTGACGATGATCGACGCCGAGGACAGTGGCGTGACCGGCGGTGGCCGGCAACAGTCCGAGCAAGAGTCGCAGTGAGGTGCTCTTGCCCGCGCCGTTGGCGCCGCAGAGCACGGAGACGGATCCCGGGGGCAGGTCGAATTCAAGGTGGTCCACTGCAGTGTGGCGACCGAAGCGCCGGGTGAGACCATGGGCGGCGAGGAGGTGCATGGGAGGCGGAAGATGGACTAGGTGCGGGACGGCGTAGTGCCAGCGGCGGACTCGTCTGGAACGGAATCGAACTCGCCGCCCAAACGTTGCCAGTGTTTATGCAGGGCGGTTTCGACGTCGCCCAGTTTGAGACCGAGTTGGCGGGCCTCGATGACGACCCGCTCAAGGTCGGGTCCGAGCACCGTCGCTTTGGCCGCGCGGGTGCCGGGCACCGGCTCGGCCACGATGGTGCCGACCGCCGGGGTGGAGATGAGCACACCATCCTGTTGCAGCGTGCCCACGATTTTGCGCGCCGTGTTGGGATTGATGCGCAGGGCCTGACTGAGCTGGCGAACAGACGGGAACCGTTCCCCGGGCAAAAGCCGACCGGTGAGCACGGCCTTTTTCACTGCCTGGACGACCTGTTCCGTGATGGGCAGACCCGGCATGAGATCAACGGGGAAAGGGAGCATACTGTGCCATAAGAGATAGCACAGATAGGACAGCAAGACTAAAAACCGAAATGCGAAAACCGAACCGGGAGGTGGTCGGAGGAGGTCTCGTTCCCCGGCTCGCGTGCCTAGCGCTTTTGCGACAGGTGCGCCATGAGCAGGGTGAAAAAGCACAGCACGATGTTCTGCATCGGCAGCTGCAGCGGGACCGGCAGCACGTAGATGAGCGCCACGGTGGGTAGCCAGATCCCCAGGTTGGCGAGGTAGACCGGCAGCAGATCACGCCCATACCAGCCGCCCCGGCGGATCTTTGCCCAGACCGGGTGGAAATCGAAGTGATGTTCGATGAACTGGTAGCCGAGCCACATGCCCGGCACGGCCCAGAGCGGACCGTAGATGAACTGGTCGACGACGGACTTGAAAACCACCGTGGCGACGCTCGGTTCGGAGCCGAACAACCGGGCCAGTCCGGCGTAGAGCAGATGCACCTCGATGCCCTTGAGCGCCCAGAACACGGTCAAACCGACCGCCTGCCGTCGGTCGTAGCGGCTGCGCGTCGCGGGCGCGAGCCGCAGGTAGAGCCACGGGATCAGTCCGCCGGCCAGCGCGGTTGCCCCCATGCTGTAGAGGACGCCCCAGCGGTCGCGCAGCGCCGTCAGGCCGCGCAGGCTTTCGGCCACGCCGGGCGCAAAATAGTAGCCGAGCACCAGCGCCAGCGCCAGCGCCTGCAGCACGAGGCCCGGGCCGAGGTTGGCCCGGGCGCCGTCCACGCCAGCCCGCCAGGGAGCCGGAGCGCGGGGCGGAACGGAGGAGGACGGAGACGACATCGCAGCCGACGCTGCCGGGCGCGCCCATCCGCTGCGAGCAGATCCGATCGGGCGTTTTCGCCCGGGCCCGTTCGTCGGCCGGGCGCGGCTCAATTCCGCGATTCGCCCCATCAGGATTGGCGTTTGGCCGGAGGCGGGACTTGGTTGGCGGCATGTTGCTGGATTTTTCGACGCTCGATCCCCGCCATGCCTACCAATGGATGATCTCGATGATCGTTCCCCGACCCATTGCCTGGGTGTCCTCCGTGGGACCGCAGGGGCAGGTCAACCTGGCGCCGTTTTCGTTCTTCAACGGCATCACTTCGCGGCCACCGACGCTCATGTTCGTGCCCGTGACCAAGGCCGACGGTACGCCCAAGGATACCTTGCGCAATGTCGAGGCGACCCGCGAGTTTGTGGTCAATCTGGTCTCCGCCGACCTGGCCGAGCAGATGAATTCCACCGCGGCCCTGCTGCCCTACGGCGAGAGCGAGTTCGACGCCTTCGGGGTCGCGACTGCGGTCTGCGACCGGGTGAAGCCGCCGCGCGTGGCGGCGGCCCCCGTGGCGCTGGAGTGCGAGTTGGACCGCATCGTGCGCGTGGGCGACGAACCGGGCGTGGCCCACTGCGTCTTCGGCCGCATCCTTTGTGCGCACATCAGTAACGAGGTCTTGGATACCAACGGCCGCATCGATCCCGGCCGCCTCGATCTCATCGGCCGCATGGGCGGCGACGGCTACTGCACCACCCGCGATCGCTTCACCGTCGAGCGGCCGGGCCGCTGAACGCGGCGGCGCATTCGCGCTTCCCATGCACGAGCGGCCGCGCCAGCGTCGTCGTCCGTGATCGAAGAAGCCGCGTCCGCCGTGCCCCCGCCCGCTGCCGCCGCCCCCACCGGGGCCGCCTTCAAGCCCGACGCTTGGCGCGGGGCCGCCGAGCGCCATCGCATCGGCCGTACCCAGGGCGGCAGCTGGTGGTGGGTGGATCCTCAAAAAGGCCCGCTCTTCGTCGCCGGGCTGGCGGGGGTGGAGCGGGCGGCGGGCGCTCAGTCGGTGCTGGGTCAGGTGCGCGGCTGGGGATTCAATCTGCTGGCGCCGCCGGTGGCGGAGGGCTTCTGCAACCGTGGCCTGCCGCACCTGCTGTCCCTGTCGTTGGCGCGGGCCGGCGATCGCATGATCCGGCACGCGGGGGTGGTGTTGCCGGATGTGTTCGACCCGCGCTGGCGCGAGTCGGTCGCCCAACGCGCGGGCACGGCGGCGGCGACCGCCGCGACGGCCGCCTACCTGGCGGATACGGAGCTGCGGTGGGGCGGTGACGCGGCGGCTGGCGAGTCGCTGGCGCGCCCGGGCCTGCTGCAGGTCTGCCTGAGTCTCGATCCGACGCATGCCGCCTACCACGCCGCCTGGGAGTTCATGCTCGCCACGCGTCCGGGCGGCCTGGCCGAGCTGGGGCGCGACTGGGCGATCCACCTGCCCAACAAGGAATCGCTGCGGCAGCAGACGGCCGATGACGCCGTGCTCGACTCGCCCGGCTACCGGCTCGATCACGAACGGTTCCTGCGCGAGTTTTCGCAGCGTTATCACCGCACGGTGGCCGAGGCGCTGCGGTCGGCCGATGACTCGCGACTGTGGTTGGCCGGGCCCCTGACGGAGCACACCCCGGCAATCGTGCGGGCCACCGCCGCGGCTCAGGCCGATCTCGTGCTGGTCGACGCTCCCGGTCGCGGCGGTGGGCGGGCGCCGGAGCTGGTCTGGGCGGTCGATGGCGCAGGCTGGAGCGAACGCCGCAGCGTGCTCGATCCGGTGGCGATGAGTGATCTCGAGCGCCAGATCGCCCGCACGCGCGAAACCTTGCTGGCCTGGTGCGAGTTGCCTCAGGTGGTGGGCTACGTCTGGGCGCGGTACACGGGCGGTGATCTCGCGATCGAGGGTCCGGCCGGCTCGGCCCTGGTCGATGAGAACGGTCGCATCAACGAGGCCCGGGTGGCGCCGCTGGCGGCGTTCAATGCCCGCGCCGCGGCCGTGCGGGCGGCAGCGGGTTGAGCCGTCGTCGCCGAGGTTTGCCTTGCCGCTGGCTCCACCGCGCGGGCAATGTCGACCGCCCCGATCGCCGCCATGGAACCCCAACGACTCGCCGCCTACCTCAAAGCGCGCATCCGCACCGTGCCCGACTGGCCGTTGCCGGGCGTAAACTTTCGTGATGTCACGACCCTGTTCAATGATCCCGACACCTTCCGGGTGATGATCGAGGCCTTCTCGCTCGACTGCATCGAGCTGCGTATCGACGTGATCGGCGCGATCGATGCCCGCGGCTTCATCATCGGCGGCGCGCTGGCCTACCAGTTGCACAAGCCCTTCGCGCTCGTGCGCAAGAAAGGCAAGCTGCCCTACCGCACGCTCGCGGAGGACTACACCCTCGAATACGGTTCGGCCACGATCGAAATCAACGAAGACGCCTGCTCGCCGGGCCAGCGCGTGCTGCTGGTCGACGACCTCATCGCCACCGGCGGCACCCTGCTGGCGGCAGCACGCCTGTTTCAGAAACTCGGGGCCGAGGTGGCCGGGGTGGCGGCGATCATCGACCTGCCGGAACTCGGCGGATCGGCCCGCCTGCGCGAGGCCGGGCTGCAGGTGCACAGCCTGTGCGCGTTTAACGAAACCGAGTAAGCCGCTTTCCCTCGCCGCGCCGCCACCCACGTTTACCGAGCCATGGGACTGACCATCTGGTGCAACGCCAAGTTCAACGAAGCCGCCACCGCGCGCCTCGAACGTGCGATCGCCGAGCGCGGCCATCGCCTCGTCCGGGCGGCCGAAGCCAGCGCTTCCGTGCTCGACGCCGGCGGCGAGGACCCGGCGCTCAACGCCGCCGAGATCGCCTTCGGCCAGCCCGACGCCGACCAATGCCGCCGTTCCGAGCGGCTGCGCTGGCTGGAGATCACCACCGCAGGCTACACGCGCTATGACACGCCCGAGTTCAAGGAAACGCTGTCGGCGCGCGGCAGTGTGTTCACCAACATGTCGGGCGTGTTCTGCGAACCCTGCGCCCAGCACCTGCTCGGCATGATGCTCGCGCTGGCGCGGCAGCTGCCGCAGTCCTGGCACGACCAGCAGCAGGATGAACCCGGCTGGGCCTACTACCCGCGTCGCGCCGCCTCGCGCCTGTTGAACGGGCAGACTGTGCTGCTGCTCAGCTACGGCGCCATCGCCAAACGCTTCGTCGAGCTGCTGCAGCCCTTCGGCATGAAGATCTACGCGCTGCGTCGACGCGCCTACAGCGAGCGCGGCGTGCACATCATCGCCGAGGATCGGCTGAGCGCCGTGCTTCCGGAGATCGATCACCTCGTCGACATCCTGCCGGAAAGCGAAGCGACGCATCATTTTGTCAACGCGCGCCGGCTCGCCCTGCTCAAGCCCGGCGCCCGCTTCTACAATATCGGCCGCGGCACGACGGTCGATCAGCCGGCGCTCATGGACGCGCTGGAAAGCGGCCGGCTCGACGCCGCCTATCTCGATGTGATGGAGCCCGAGCCGCTCCCGCCGGAGCATCCCCTGTGGCGGACGAAAAACTGCTTCATCACCCCGCACACCGGCGGCGGCCGCAGTGATCAGGACGAGGCGATCGTCGGCCACTTCCTGGACAACCTGGCCGCCTTCGAGCGCGGCGAATCCGGCGCGATGGTGAACCGCATCGTGTAGGGGCGGGTTGCGATGGGCGTGGCCCCGGTCCCATAGTGGCCCCGATGCAACGCCGCCGCTTTCTGAAAATTGCCGGAACAACCCTGCTCGCCGGCGGCGCGGGATGGGCTTACGCGCGTTTCCTGGAACCGCAGTGGTGGAAGCTCACCCGCACGACGATCGATCTCGGTGGCGCCGGCGCCGGGCTGCGGATGCTGCACGTGTCGGACATGCATGCCTCGCCGGAGGTGCCGATGTCCTGGATCGCGGAAGCATTTCGACTCGGGGTCAGCCAACGGCCGGACCTCATCCTCGTGACCGGCGACTTCTTCACCGGCATCTTCAATCGCTGGGACGAGTATGTGCCCATTTTGCGGATACTGAGTACGGCCGCGCCGACCTTTGGCGTGCTGGGTAATCACGACGGCGACCGCGGTGCCTCGGGGGTGGGAGGCTGGCCGCGGCGGTTCGAGGTCGAGGGTCTGTTGGAGCGTGGCGGGATCAATCTGCTCTACAACGCGAACCGCCGGGTAAAGCTTCCGGGCGGGCGGGTGATCGACCTTTTCGGGGTGGGCGATTTGTGGCAGCGGGAGTGCGACGCGGCGGCGGCCTTTCGCGGCGCCCCGGCGCGCCGCCCGGAGGTGCCGCGGCTGGTGCTCAACCACAATCCCGATGCGAAGGATCGCTTCCGGGCGATGGACTGGGACCTCATGCTCTGCGGCCACACCCACGGCGGGCAGTTGCGCGTGCCGTTGGTCGGCGCACCCTATGCGCCGGTGCGCGACAAGCGTTACATCGCCGGCCTTTATGCGTGGGAAGGGCGCCAGCTTTTTATCACCCGCGGCATCGGCAACCTGCACGGCCTGCGTTTCAACTGCCGTCCCGAGGTGAGCCTGCTCGAGCTGGGGTGAGGGAGGAGGTGCGGGGCGATGCGGCGGTCGTCGTTATTCGTCGGCGCCGATGCGGCCGCCGCGCTTGGGTTCGAAGGCCTTCTTGCGCCAGCCGGGCTTGCTCGCGACGGAGCGGGCGGCGCGCGGCGCGGCCGGTTTCGGGGCATGGTCGCCGGTGATCTTGAGATAGTGTACGTAACGCTCCGGATCGAGGGAGCCGTCGGCCAGGGCCGCCTGGATGGCACAGCCCGGTTCGGTCTCGTGCCGGCAGTCGGAAAAACGGCAGCGGCGGGCGAGTTCGAGGATGTCGGCGAAGGCCTCGCTTACGCCCTCGCGGGTCTCCCACAGCTGCAGTTCGCGCAGGCCGGGGGTGTCGATGAGCAGGGCGCCGCCGGGCGTGCGCACGAGTTCGCGGCGCGTGGTGGTGTGGCGGCCCTTGCTGTCCTTTTCGCGCACCTCGGCGGTCGGCAGGAAGTCGTCCTGGCTGAGCAGGTTGGCGAGCGTGGATTTGCCGACGCCGGAGGAACCGAGGAGCGCGAGGGTGACGCCCGGGGCGGCCAAGCGCCGCAGTTCGCCGAGGCCACGCCGGCGGTTGGTGTTCGTGAGGATGACCCGCACCCCCGGCACGAGCTGTTCGACCTCGCGCTGCACGGCTTCGGGATCGGGATGCACGTCGCTCTTGTTGAGCACGATGATGGGCTCGGCTCCGCTTTCGCGGGCGGCGACGAGAAAGCGCTGGATGCGGGCGGGGTTGTGGTTGCGGTCGAGTCCGCTCACCAGAAGCACGTAGTCGATGTTGGCGGCCACCACCTGCTCGATGTCTTCCTCGCCGGCGGCCCGGCGGGAGAACTTGGTGCGCCGGGGCAGGACGGCGTGGATGTCGACCCGCTTGCCGTCGGCGCGATGGCTGATCGCGACCCAGTCGCCCACGGCGGGAAAGGCACTCGTCTGGGCGTGCCGGCGGAAGAACCCGCCGCGGCACTCACCCAGCCACTCCCGGTCGGCGTCCTGCACCGCATAAAACTTGCGACGCAGCTCGCACACCACCCGCGCCGGCTGGAGCCCCGCGGCGGCGTGGGGGGCAAAGGCGTCGGCCCATTGATCGTTCCATCCGAAATCCTCGAGCGGCATGTGCGAAGCGCAAAATTGGCCCAGGCAAGGCGTGCGTGGCAATGGACAATCGATGCGTGGGGAGCCCGCTCGAACGTGACGTATAGTATGCCCATGACAACACAGCTCCCGACCGTTCCGCCGGCGGTGGTGCGAGCTGGTCCCCGCAAGAACGCCCCCGCCGCAACCCGCCCGCCATTGCGGGCCACCTCCAAACTCGACTATCCTGATTGGCGGTATGAACCCACTCGTCCTCTCAGCAACGTGCCTTGGCTGCCGTTGCTGGTCTCGGGTGCGTTGCATGCCTTCGTGATGTTCGGGTTCAACAATCCGCCTGCGCCCCAGGTCATCGACATGAGTGTCGAGTCGATCGATGTGGTGCTGATGGAGCTGCCTCCGATCGAGGACCTCGAGGAGCCCGAAAAGGTTTTCGATCCCGACGCGCAACAGGAAGAACTCGATCCCGGCGCCTACGTGCCGATGCAGGCCGACGTGCCGTCCATCGCCACCGACGCCACCTTCGTGCAGAAGCTCGACTTTCAGTCCTTGCTGCCGAAACCCGATTTCGAGGCCGCCAAGGTCGTGAGCATCCCCGCCCGCATCGGGCACGGGAAGGTGCGGCCCGACCAGATCAGCGATCTCTTTAACTTGGACGATCTCGACCGCGTGCCGGTCCCGCTGCTTCAGCAGCCACCGGTCTTCCCCAACCACCTCAAGAACGAGGTGCGCGAGGCCGAAGTGGTGGTCGACTTCATCGTCGGCGCCGATGGCAAGGTCCCCTGGGCCAAGGTGTATTCATCGACGCATCACGGTTTCGAGGATGCGGCGGTCCTCGGCGTTTCCCGCTGGCAATTCCGCCCCGGTATCAAAAACGGCAGGAAGGTCGCGACACGTATGCGCGTGCCCCTGAAGTTCCGGGTCGTCGACGACGACTAGGCCAAACTCCCAGCCATCGTCCCCGCCGCCACGGGGAACGGTTCAACGAGGCGTCGGACTCACGGAATGTTCGACGCCTCCTCTTTTTTTGGGGCGGGAAGGCGTAGGGTCGGCTTCAGCCGACCCTTTCGTCGTATGGGCGGGTCGGGTGGGATGGAACAGGGCGGGCTAACGCGCCTGAGGCGGTTAAAACGTCCGGTCGTACGTGTCTGCGCAAGTATGCGTATGTTGCCATTGGTTCCGGTCGGCTAGGATGGCGCTGTTTGCTGCCGGTTCCTTTCACCGCTTCGGCCCGCTTGCCCGAAACGGTTCCCCTTTCGTCCTGCTGGCGTGGGACGAGAGTCGAGTCGAGCCGCGCCCCGCCTCGTGCGGGGCGCGGCTCATTTGCACGGGAGGAGCGACCAGGGCAAAGGGTTGTTTTTTTTAACCACGGATGGACACGGATGGCTCCGGCTACCGCCTGAGCGGCGCAGTGGTTCTGGTGCGCCATTGGCGCTTTGGCGCGGCTCTACTGCTCCGGCGACGGCGGGCGATCGTCGATCGGACGGTAGTAAAGTGCGGTGCGGCCGACCGTGCCCACGAGCGCGCTGCTCGTCTCCGCGGCCAGTTGTTCGAAAAGCGTTTCGCGGGCGCGGCGATCGGTCTCGCTGGCGCGCACCTTGATCAAGCCGTGGCGCGCGAGCTGGGTGCCGAGTTCGCGGACGACGGCCGCGGTGATTCCCTCGCGGCCGATTGTGACGCTGGCTTCGAGCAGCTGGCCCTGCCCGCGCAGGGCGCGGCGCTCGGCACCGGTGAGGGAGGGAATATCGGGCATGCGCGCAGCCGATGCGCTCGAGGCGTGGTCGTCAATGGCGCGGTCCGCAACCTACCACGTCCAGCGGAGGCCGGCCCGGGTGAAGCGCGGCGTGCCGATGTCGTAAAGACCTTCGGCCGTACGGCGGGTGACGACCTCCTCGTCGAAGGCGTTTTCCATGACGGCAAAGATCTCGCGGCCTTCGTCGAATCGCCAGGTCGCCCGCAGGTCGACCGTCGTGGCGGCATCGAGCACGAGGGTGTTGGCATCGTCTTCAAAGGCGTCGCTCATGTGGCGCAGCTGCGCGGCGACCCCGAATCCCGTGGCGGGCTGCCAGGCCGCGCCCAGCACGAGGGTGTGACGCGGCACCTGCGGCAGGGTGGCAGCGGTCGCATGATCCGTGGCATCACTGTAAAGGTAGTCGGCGCGCAGCGTGAGGTCGGTGGCGGGACGCCAGGTGGCGGCGGCCTCGAAGCCGTTGACGTCGACCCGGTCGAGATTCTGGCGGCGGCGACCGAGTCCGCCCGCCGGCACGAAGCCCACGCCGGGCACCACGCCGGGGCCGGTGCCGAGGGTCACGTTGGCCACGGCGTCCTCGAGGCGGTTGGCAAAGGCGCTCAGCCGAACTTGGGCGCTGGACGTGCCGAAGGTGGTGCCGAGTTCGGCGCCGGTGAGGGTTTCGGGCGCGAGGCCGGGATTGGCCTCGGTGATGTCGTTGCCCACGCGGAACGGGCGGTAGAGTTCGTTGAGGGTGGGGAGGCGGAAGGCGGTGTAGGCGGCGGCGTGCCAGCGCCAGGTGTCGGTGGCCTGCCAGACGAGGCCGGCGCGGGGGTTGAACTCCAGACCGTCGCGGGAGGGCAGGTCGTCTTCGCGCAGCACGGCGCCGGTGGTGCGGTCGGTTTCGATGCGATGAGGATCCGTCAGCGCCCAGGCATCGATGCGGGCAGAAACGCTGCCGCGGAGTCGGGGCGTCAGGGCGCGGTCGTGATGGGCGAAGAGGCCGGCGAAGGTCTGGGTGCCGCCGGCGCGGCGTTCGCGCGAGAAGTCGTTGCCGACGACAAAATAGCGTTCGCGGGTTTCGCCGCGCACCCAGCGCAGGTCGGCGCCGAGGGTGGTGGTTTGGGCGGCATCGGACCAGGTGGCGGTGGCGGCGGCGCCGGCGGCGTCGGCCGGCACGGCGTATTGGTCGAGCACGGGTGACTCGGCGTCGCGGGCGTCGGTGACGGCGGTGAAGAGGTTGGCAAACTCCTGGGTCTGCACGTAGGCGGTGGCGGCCCAGTCGGCGGGCGATCCCAGCCACTCGACGCGGCCGGCGGCGGAGGCGGCGACGAGGGTTTCGCGGGTGTCGTTGCGCTGGAGGGGCGTGCCGTTGCCGCGCTCCTCGGTGAAGACGCGGGCGGTGAGCGTGCCGCGCGTGCCGGCGGCGCTGCGGCGCGACCAGGCGACTTGCACGAGACCCTGTTCGAGATCGGTGGGCCGGTCGATCGGTCCAGCCCAGGCGGGGGCGGTGCGCGCGAAGCCGTCGGAGTGGAAGGCGCGGGCGTTGACGCTCAGGGTGTCGCGACCGCGCGCCGTGGTGTGGGCGAGCTCGGCGTTGACCGTGCCGAAGTCGCCGGCCTCCAGCTGGAGTTGGGTGAAGGATACGGGGTCGGGGGAGGGCAGGGCATCGCGGCTGAGGAGCTGGATCGTGCCCCCGAGGGCGGCGCTGCCCCAGGCGCTGGAACCGCCGCCGCGCACGATCTCGGCGGCGGCGAGATTGAGACGCGGCGCCTTGGTCCAGTAAACCCAGCCGCCGAAGGGATCGTTGAGCGGGATGCCGTCGACCAGCACGAGCGTGCGACCGGCGCCATTGGGGCCGAGATTGCGAAGGGAGACGCCTTGGGCCGTGGGGTTGGCGGAGAGGCTGCCCTGGCGACGGAAGAGCGAGAAGGCGGCCGAGGCCTTGAGGGCGTCGTCGACGGTGAGCGCCGGACTCGCGCCGAGTTCGGCGGCGGAAAAATAATCCACGGCCACCGGCAGGGCGGACAGCGGCTGCGGCGTGCGGGTGGCGGTGACGACGAGCGGATCGAGCACCTGCGCGGCGAGCGCAACCGGGATCAACAGGGCGGCAAAAACGGAAAGGGCGCGGAACAACGTCATGGACGGCAGACGTTCTCGCGCCCCGCCCGAACGGTCAACCGAGGGCCGATGTCTCCCCGGCTGCACGTCAAACACCCCGCCCCCCCCCCGGCCCGACCGCCCCCAAGCCACTTGTCACCCAATAGGTGACAAGTGGCTTGGGGTGGAGCCGAGGCGATTGGGAGCGGAGGCCGGGCGATCGGAGGCATTTGTCACCTAATGGGTGACAAGTGGCTTGGGTTCTTTGGGCGGCGGGAGGTGCCGGTTGGGGCGGCGTGGGTGGGGAGAAATGAGTTGCGTGAGGTGCATCGGGCGGGCTTGCTGCGCGGCCCGCCGGCTGACGGCGGGGAACCGCTTCTTACCCGTCCGGCTTACATCTTCCTACATCTTCCATCAACATCGCCCTCGCGAGGGCGCAGGCGTCGACCCCAACGTCGGCGCTTTTTCGTCGGGGCTTCTTTTGCTCCCGACCATGACCCATCCTTTCCGCAAGAAACGCGGCAACTTCAAGGACGACGCCCTCTCCGGGCTCACCGTCGCGCTGGCGCTCGTGCCGGAGGCGATCGCCTTTGCCTTCGTGGCGGGCGTGCCGCCCTTGGTGGGCCTGTACGCGGCCTTTTTCATGGGGTTCATCACGGCGATGTTTGGCGGCCGGCCGGGCATGATTTCCGGCGCGACCGGAGCCATGGCGGTCGTGATGGTGGCCTTGGTGCAGGAGGGCAACCTGCGCGGCGGCGAGGGCGCCGGACTCGAGTTTCTCTTCGCGACGGTCATCCTCACCGGACTCATCCAGATCGCGGTGGGTACGCTGCAATTGGGTCGGCTCATCCGGCTCGTGCCGCATCCGGTGATGATGGGTTTCGTCAACGGTCTCGCCATCGTGATCTTTCTCGCGCAGCTCGACATGTTCAAGGAACGCAACGGCGCCGCGGTGGGCGACTGGCTGAGCGGGGGCGCGTTGTGGACCATGCTTGGGCTGGTGGCGCTGACCATGGCGATCATTCATTTCCTGCCCCGGTTCACCAAGGTCGTGCCGTCGTCGCTCGCCGCGATCCTGGTGGTGGCGGGCATCGCGTTTCTCGGCGTGAACACGCAGGTGGTGGGCGATCTCGCCAGCGTGCAGGGCGACTTGCCGCAATGGCACCTGCCGCACGTGCCGTTCACGTGGGACACGCTGTCGTTTATTTTTCCCTACGCGGCGATCCTGGCCTCGGTTGGGCTCATCGAGTCGCTGATGACCCTGCAACTCGTCGACGAACTCACCGAGACGCGCGGCAAGGGCAACCGCGAGTGCATCGCGCAGGGGGCGGCCAACCTGGTGAGCGGGTTCTTTCAGAGCATGGGCGGGTGCGCGATGATCGGGCAGAGCCTCATCAACATCCGTTCCGGCGGGCGCGGGCGCACGTCCGGCATCGTGGCGGCGGTGGGCCTGCTGGTCTTCATCCTGGTGGGCGCGCCGTTCATCGATCGCATTCCCATTGCAGCGCTCACCGGCGTGATGTTCATGGTGGTGATCGGCACCTTCGAGTGGGCGACCTTTTCCACGTTCGGCAAGGTGCCGAAGAGCGACATCCTGGTGATCGCCATCGTGACCGGCGTCACGGTCTACGCCGACCTCGCCATTGCGGTGCTGGTGGGCGTGCTGGTGTCGGCACTCGTGTTTGCCTGGAAGAGCGCGCAGCACGTGCGCCTGGTCGTGACCGAGGATACGCCGGAGCGGCGCACCTACCTGCTCGGCGGGCTGCTGTATTTCGGCTCGGTGCGTGAGTTTGCCGAGCAGTTCAAGCCGGCCGACGATCCGGCCGACGTGGTGATCGACTGCCGCGACACGCGCGTGTGCGATCTGTCGGGGCTGGAGGCGATCAACGCGCTGGCCGAGCGCTACCGCAAGGCCGGCAAGACCCTGCACCTGCGCCACCTCTCGCCGGACTGCCGTCTCATGTTGGCCAACGCCGGCAAGCTGGTCGACGTCGAGGTGATGCAGGACGACCCGCACTACTCGGTGGCGCGAATCTGAACGGGGAAGGCGTCGATGGCCTGGTGGCGCGGGTGGAATTTCCTCGGGATGACAAGTCGAACGTTTCCGTTGCTCATGACAATGTGCCCGCTTTGGCGGACGATTCGGTAACCGAGTTTCTGAAATACACGAACGGCATCCTGCTGACCAATGCCCGGTAATCTTGGCATGTCAGAGCGCGACCTCGGCTTGTTCGAATCGAGTCAGGCCAGTTTCTTCGGCTTCCACCTCGAGCCAGAGTCGGATCGCTTCCTTGATGTTGGTCAAGGCCTCGTCCCGGGTGGCTCCTTGCGAATGGCACCCGGGTAGATCTGGGCAACTCACCGCCCAACCTTCGTCGGATTGAAAGAGGGTAACCCGAAAATTCATGCAAAGAACCTGATCTCAATTGGCCCTGAGTCAAGGTGACGAGCCAGCGGCGCGATGGAAGCGACCGTTGCGGTTCGAGTGTGGTGGGGCCGGGCGCGGAGTTGGACTCGGCGGCGGCATGAGGGTGAGGGAGAGGTTGCGTTGGTTTCGGGCTCGCGCTACGCCTCCTCCGCTCCCCCTGAAACCCCGCTCCTGCTGATGCTTTCGAGACACCTGCGTCCCTTGCTTGTCGCCCTCGCGCTCCCTTGGCTGAGCCCCTTTGCCCGTGCCGAAGTGAGAGGCTTCGCCATCGCGGCCCCGGCGCCCGCCGGGGTGGAGCGATTTGTCGCCTTCATCGAAAACGAACTGGCGCCGCGGGCGATCAACACCCTCGTCCTGCGGGTGGACTACGGCTACGCGTATCAATCCCATCCGGAACTCCGCGACGAGAACCCGCTGACGGCGGAACACGTGGCCCGGATCGTCGATGTCTGCCGCCGCCACGGCATCCGGATCGTGCCGCAGATCAATCTGCTCGGTCACCAGTCCTGGCATTCCGAGTTGGGCCGGTTGCTGACGGTGTATCCCCAGTTTGACGAAACTCCGGACGTCACGCTGCCCGAAGTCTACCAATGGCCCAATCCGGACGGCCTGTATTGCAAGAGCTACTGTCCCCGGCACCCCGATCTCCACGCCATCGTGTTCGCGCTGGTCGACGAGATCGTCGCGGCCTTCGAGGCGGATGCGTTTCACGCCGGCATGGACGAGGTCTTCTATCTGGGCGACGAGGATTGTCCGCGCTGCGGTGGTCACAACAAGGCGCAACTCTTCGCCGACGAGGTGACCCGCATCCGCGATCATCTGGCGCGGCAGGACCGCGAGCTCTGGATCTGGGGCGACCGCCTCATCGACGGCGAGGTCACCGACATCGGGATGTGGGAGGCCAGCACCAACGGCACCGCGCCGGCGATCGACCTCATCCCGCGCGACGTGGTGATCTGCGACTGGCACTACGAGCGGGCCGAACCGACGGCGGCCCTGTTTGCGCTCAAGGGGCTGCGCGTCATCACCTGCTCGTGGAACCGGCCCGCCGTGGGCCGCGCCCAGGTGGCCGCCTACCGCCAGTTTCAACGGGACGCCAACCCGGTGCTGGCGGAACGCTATCTCGGTCTGATGCACACGGTCTGGACGTCTGCCGAGCGGTTTCTGGATGCGTATGCGGGAAGCGCCGAGGTCGACGAAAACCTGCAGGGCCAGGTCGATTGTTTTCACGCGATGTTCGATGCGCCTCCTCCGCCGCCGGCGGCGCAGGCCGAAACCCCGTCGGTCCCGTGAGTTCAACAGCAACGGGTCCGCAGGCCATGCAACGTATTCGATCAATAGATACGTTCCGCGCCCTGACCATGTTGCTGATGATCTGGGTGAACGATTTCTGGCGGTTGAGCGACGTGCCGGCCTGGCTCGAGCACATGCCCGCCGAGGCGGATGCGCTCGGATTCTCCGATGTCATCTTTCCCGCCTTTCTCTTCATCGTCGGCCTCTCCCTCCCCTTTGCCCTCGCGCAGCGTCGGGCCCGCGGAGACGGGACGTGGTCGATTCTCCGGCATATCGTCGGGCGCAGCTTCGCCCTGTTGGTGATGGGGTTCTTCATGGTGAACCTGGAATACGCCGAACCCGGTTCGCTCGGCATCGATCGCGGTCTGTGGCAGGTCCTGATGATCGTGGCGTTCGGTCTGATTTGGAACGCCTACCCGACCCGGGCCGACGGCGCGACACGCCCCATCGCGCTGCTTCGCGCGGCCGGGGTGATGCTGTTGCTGGTGCTGGTGGTCCATTATCGAAACGGACCCGCCGGGCAGCTCGGGGGTATGGAACCGCATTGGTGGGGAATCCTGGGTCTCATCGGCTGGGCCTACCTCATCGGCGGCGTCCTTTGTCTGTTCATGGGCCACAGCAGTCTGCTCGTCGGGGCAGGGTGGGTGGGTTTTGTGATCTTCAACATCGGGGCCTTTGCAGGATGGTGGTCGGCGTTGGAGCCGATCCGAGCCCACGTCTGGATCGCCGGGGATGGTTCGATGCCGGCCCTGACGATGGCCGGCGTGCTCGTCTCGACGGTCTATCGGCAGTATTTCTCCGGTCGAGATGACCGGGGTTTTTTCCGTTTCCTGCTGGCGAGTGGCGCCGTCGTCCTGCTGCTCGGGATCGGGCTACGCCCGTTCTGGGGCATCTCAAAGATCCAGGCCACGCCGGCATGGACGCAGATCTGCACCGGCCTGAGCCTGCTGGTCTACGCGGCACTGTATTGGCTGATTGATCTGCGCGGGATCACGCGCTGGGCCACGATCTTCAAAGTCGCGGGCACCGCCACGCTCACCTGTTACCTCGTGCCTTACCTCGCCTATCCGGTCATGAATGGGATCGGCTGGACGCTGCCGGATTCGCTGATGCGTGGCGGTGCGGGGCTGGTGGTGGCGATGATCTTCTCGTTGGCGATCATCGGCATCACCGCCTTGTTGGGGCGCGTGGGGATACGGCTGAAGATTTAAGGCGCATATTTCGCGCTGTAGGGTCGCCGCTTGTCGGCGCGCCGCACCTGCCTCTCAGCCCACTGTCAACTACGCCTGAGGCGGGTATACCCGCGGCATGCCGGCAAGCGGCAGCCCTACAGCGTGGGAGTGTGCGGATCGGGTCTTCCGTCCGTCAGCCGATGCGCAGGAAGCGCATGGCGGCGGCATTGGCGGCGAGGGCGAAGCCGATGAGCACGCCGATGGCCGGAGCGGCGCCACCGAGGCCGGAGCCGAAGGTGATGAGCTGATGCAGCGCATCCATCGCCCACGCGGTGGGCACGGCGTGCGCCGCCGTCTGCATCCACTCGGGCGTGATCTCCAGCGGCCACCAGCAGCCTCCGAGCGCGGCGGTGGGCATGCCGATGAGCAGGGCCACGCCGACGATCTTCTCCTCCGCCGTGATGTAGAAGCCGAGCAGCAGGCCGAGCGAGGCGGCCACCCAGGAAAAGATCAGCAGGGTGAGCGCGATACCAAGAACGTTCTCACCGATGTTCACGCCGAGAAAGAGACGGCCGACGAGCAGCAGGAAGACGATCTGCACCCCGGCGAGCAGGAGCAGGCCGTACACCTTGCCGGTCACCATCTCGAAGCGGGTGATGGCGTGCATGGAGAGCCGGCGCAGCACGCCCTGCCGGCGCTCCGTGGCGACGGTGCTGCCGCCGAAGATCATGAGGTTGATGAGCAGATACATCACCAGGACGCTGGGCAGCGAGTGACTGAAGCCGACGGGCCGGGGCTGGCGGCCGGCAAAAGAGGCTTCGAGTCGCACGGGATCGGGCGCGGCGCGCAGGGCTTGTAGTGCCTCGGCGGTTACGGGTTCGCCGGGCTGCTGCAGGGTGTGCTCGACCAGCGTGGTGTTGAGCGCGACGACCGCGCGCAGCACGCCGATCTCGACCAGCATGGCGGCCTGGTCGGACGAGCCTTCAAGGGTGAAGAAGGCCAGCTCGACCTGCTCGCTGCGCAGCACCCGCTCGGTGAAATCGGCGGGTATCGAGAGCCCGCGATCGGCGGTGTCGGCGTCGCCTTCCG
The DNA here is from genome assembly GCA_965652375.1 of uncultured Opitutus sp. Taxonomy (GTDB): domain Bacteria; phylum Verrucomicrobiota; class Verrucomicrobiia; order Opitutales; family Opitutaceae; genus Actomonas. The sequence continues at coordinate 81,401 of CBFGUO010000008.1, read as the reverse complement.
TTACGAGCCGCAGGCCCTGGGTCTCCAGTTCGGCGAGGAAGAGGCCGCCGAGGAAGCCCGTGTCTGCGTTGGTGACCTGGAGGGCGGGCCGCGGGTTGGCCGGCTCGCCGGGAGCCGGCGCGGCGAAGCTCATGACGAAGACAAAGGCGAGCGGCATGAGCAGCAGCCAGATGAACGACGTGCGGTCGCGCAGGAAGACACGGATGTCGTTGTGGCCGATGGTGAGGATGTTCTTCATGCGCGCACGCCGCGGTCGAGCCGGCGGCGGAAGATGACGGAGGCCAGCAGCGCGCAGACGAGGCCGGTGACCACGAGTTTGGCGGTGGCGGTGATCCACGCGTGGTCGGGCGGCGACCACAACATGGCGCGCGCGGTACTGTTGAACCAATGGGTGGGGAAGACCGCGGCGATGCGGTGGAAGAACGCCGGCATGCCATCGAGGGGAAACATGCTGCCGCCCAGCATGGCCATCGTGATGATGACGATGTTGTTGAAGACATCGGCCCGGCGCTCGCTGCCAGCCAGCGCAGCGAGCAGGCCCATCACGCCGGCGCCGCTGAGGCAGAAGCCGATGGTGAGGGCGAGCAGGGGCAGGGGGCGGGGCCAGGTGATATCGAAGAAGAGCGTGCCGCCGCCCAGGAGCACGCCGGCGCCGAGGCCGGTGATGACGAGGGCGACGAGGATCTTGCCGACGATGAAGACGAGCAGGTCCTCGTTGGCCGTGCGGTAGCGCTCAAGGGTGCGGAAGCGGAGTTCGCGGTACAGGTCGCGCATGCCGTGGTCGGCCAGGTAGAGCAGGAACATGGTCGACATGCCCACGAGGATGTAGGGCATGACGAGGTTGGGGCTGGATCCGCCGCCCGTTTCGGCGGACTCGTGTTGGGATTTGCTGTAGGTGATGAGTGGGGGATACAGGACCTCGCGGGCGGCATCGAGGCGTTGGCCGGTCTCGGTGAGCTGCGTGCCGATCGCCTGCAGGTCGAAGTCGATTTCGTCGGGCTGGTCGATCAACGCACTCCACTCCCGCAGGTCTTCGCCGAGCACGCGGGCGATACCATTGAGGCCGGTGACGAAGGTGCGCAGGCCTTCCTCGATCAACGCCGGGTACATGCCCTGCGCCGGGTTCTTGATGAGCTGGAGCGCGAGATCGGACTCGCCGCTGAGGTAGCCACGGGTGAAACCGTCGGGGATGACAACGATGGCGCTGATTTCGCCCGCGGTGACGAGCTCGAGGGCCGCGTCGCGAGCGATGAAGCGCGCCTCGATGTGCTCGGCAAACTGGTCGTTCGTGGCGGCGTTGCGCAGAAAACGGGTGAGGATCGAGTCGTCCTCGTCGACGATGGCAACCTTGATGCGGCCGAAGCCGCCGCCGCCATCGCCGCTTGAGGCGAAACCGCCGAAGGCCAGACCGATCAGGGCGGTGATGACAAAGGGCATCGCGATCATGATGATCACGTAGAGCGGATTGCGCCGGATGCGCAGCAGGTCCTTGGCGAGCAGGGTGCGCAGCATGGCGGGTGGTTTACTCCCGGAGTTCGCGGCCGGTGAGGCGCAGGAACACGTCGTTGAGACTCGGTCGTTTGAAGGTCACGTTTTCGATGGCGACGGGCAGGGCGAGCAGGGCTTTCAAGTCCGCCGACGGATCCCGCCGGCCCTGGGCGCTCACCACGAGCTGACCGGCGGAGCGTTGCACGATCTGAAAGTGGCCGGTGAAGTCCGGCCAGGTCGCGGGATCCGCGTCGCCCAGCTTGCCCTCGATAACGTAGAGGTGGGTGTCACCGAGGCTCTGGCGGAGTTCGTCGAGCGACCCCTCGGCCAGGAGTTTGCCGTGATCGATGATGCCGATGCGGTGGCACAGCGACTCCGCCTCTTCCAGGTAATGCGTGGTGTAGAGTACGCTCACCCCGTCGGCGACGAGACCGCGGATGAAGTCGAGGATGGCACTGCGCGCCTGCGGATCGATGCCGACGGTGGGTTCGTCGAGCAGGATGAGGCGGGGGCGGTGCATGAGGGCGCAACCGAGATTGATGCGGCGCTTCATGCCGCCGGAGTATTTTTTGACGGCGTCGCCACCGCGGTCGACGAGGTTGAGCGCTTCGAGCAACTCGCCGGCGCGGGCGCGGGCGTCGGCCGGGGAGAGGCCGGCGACGCGGCCCCAGAATTCGAGGTTCTCGCGGCCGGAGAGTTCCTCGTAGAGCGCAATCTCCTGCGGCACGACGCCCATGATGCGACGGGCGGCGGTGGGATCGCTCCAGAAATTGCGGCCATCGACGAGGATCTCGCCCTCGTCGGGTTTGAGCAGGCCGCAGGCCACGGAGAGGGTGGTGGTTTTGCCGGCGCCGTTGGGACCCAGGAGACCGTAGAGCTCACCGGCACGGACCTCGAAGGAGACGCCGCCGACGGCGACGAGGTCACCAAATCGCTTCACCAGGCGGGAAGTTTGAAGCAGGGGCATGGACGAAACAGGGAGCGTGGGGCGCGGGCTGGAGATTGCAGCCAAATTCCGACCGGATCGACACATTCAGCGGGTGGCGGGGAATCCGCCGGGGATGCCGCCCTTGGCGAAAACGAACTGGAAGAGCTGGATGTTGCGGGCGCGGAAGGTGCCGGCGCAGCTCAGCAGGTAGTAGCGCCACATGCGCTGAAAGCGTTCGCCGTAGCGATCGGCGAAACGCGGCCAGGCCTGCTCGAAGTTGGCGTGCCAGGCCAGCAGGGTGCGGTCGTAGTACACGCCGAAGTTATGCACGTCCTCCAGCACGAAGAGCCCCTCGGCGGCGCGGGTGACCTGCGCGGGCGACGGCAGCATGGAGTTGGGAAAGATGTAGCGGTGGATCCAGGGGTCGGAATGCCGGGTGGAACGGTTGCCGCCGATGGTGTGGCACAGGAAGACGCCTCCCTCGCGCAGGGCGCGGTGGGCGGCCTGCAGGTAGGCGCGGTAGTTCTTGTAGCCGACGTGCTCCATCATGCCGACACTGACCACGCGGTCGAACCGATCGGGCACGGCGCGGTAGTCCTGCACCCGGATCTCGACCGGCAGTCCGGCGCAATGCTGCTGCGCGGCCGCTTGTTGTTCGTGCGAGATGGTGATGCCCACGACGGAGCATTGGTGGTGCTTGGCAATGTGGCGGGCGAGGCCGCCCCAGCCGCAGCCGATGTCGAGCACATGCAGGCCGGGGCGCAGCGCGAGCTTGCGGCAGATGAGGTCGAGCTTGCGGCGCTGCGCGGCGTCGAGGTCGTCGTCGCCGCTGTAGTAGGCGCATGAATACTGCAGCGTCGGCCCGAGCATCGCGGCGAAGAAATCGTTGCCCAGGTCGTAGTGTTTCCGGCCCACAATGGGAGCGCGGCGGCGCGACTGCAGGTTGAAGAGCGTGGCAAGGCCGAGGGCCGTCCAGCGGCGGCGGCGCGTCAGTACCTTGCGATCGAGATCGGCCCGCACGGCCCGTTCGCAGAGCTGGTCGATGGCCTCGCAGTCCCACCAGCCGTCCATGTAGGCCTCCCCGAAACCGAGCGTCCCCGCGGCCAGCACCCGGGCGGGCAGGCGCTCGTCCTTCACCTGCAGGTCCCACGCCCGCGAGCCGTCCAGCACGATGTCGGCCGGTCGCAGCAGGGCTTGAAGAGTATCGCGGGCAACACTCACGGCATGGGCGCGAGCGTAGCGTCCGGTGGATCAGGCGTCAATTGAGGTGTTCCCGCCGCGGCGAGGGAACATTGACGATCGACGGAGGACTCAGGCGGACACGCTTTCGGTTCGTTCCTGCCCTCCTTGCTGCAACATGAAAACTACCCCCTTCCTGGCTGCGACTGCGGCCGCCTTGCTGGTCGGCGCGAGCCCCGCCCTGGCCGAACGCGCCAAACTCGTCACGTACGCCAAGACCCACGGCTCCTACGCCCGACCCGCCGACGGGGAAGCTCGGGAAACCTTTGTCCTGTCGGAGGGGCAGTTGAATCCTAGTGCAGGGGAGGACGCCGATCTGGACGCGGTGGGATTCAATGAACTCGCCTTCGTGTTGTCCGATGCCCTCGAGTCGCAGGGCTACGCGCCGGCGGGCGATGCAGAGCAGAGCGATTTGTTGATTGTCGTGCATCGCGGCCGAACCGACCCGCAGCGGGGTCGATCCAAGGCGCCGGTGATGATCACGCCGGGGCGGACCTCCGTGATGAAACTGGGGGCAACCGAAGGCAATCTGCAGGAGGTGGCGCGCATGCTGGGCTACCACGAGGCGTTGGATGCACTGCTGATCGAGAACCGCGTGTCGTCGACGGACTTTCAGTTGCAGGATCTCATCACCGAGTTGGAGCAGGAGCGCTATTACGTCGTGCTGGCCGCGTACGACGCCCAGGCGATGCGTCGGACCGGTCGCCGGGTTTTGTTGTGGGAGACGCGTCTGAGCTTTCAGTCGAAGGACAGGGCCTTTGCCGACCGCTACGGCGAGATGATCCATGCCGGAGCGCGCTTCCTCGGAGAGGAGACGCGCGGCACGTTGGACCGTCGATTTGTGAAACTGGAGCAAGTCGATGGACCCGAAGCGAGGCTGGTGGTGTTGCGCGGCGAGTATTGAGGCGGGCCCCTGTGCCTCGGATCCACTCGCTCACGCTCACAGCCACTGGGCTCTCGTCTCCCGCATGCCCGTCGGGTCAGCCCTGTGCCTGCCACTGCGCCGGATCGAGACGGTAGTAGTCCTCAAGTTCCGCGTAGAACTCGGGTCGCTGATGGCGGAGCGAGAGGCAGGGGCGGCTCGTCGGCGAGCGACGGCCCGACAGTTAGCTGCTCGTCTCAGTCGTTGCGCAGGGCGACAACCGGGTCGAGGCGGGAGGCGCGCCAGGCGGGTATCAGCGTGGCCACTACGGTGGCCAGCATGACCGCGGCGCCGGCCAGGAGCAGCGGTGAGGCGGTGAGGCCGTCCATGCCGTAGACGACCGACTCCAGCACGCTGGCCAGACCCCAGATGCCGGCGGCGCCGAGAAGGAGGCCGAAGGCCATCCAACGCAGCCCCTGGCCGAAAACCATGCGCAGGATGTCGGCGCCGAGCGCGCCGATGGCGAGACGCACGCCGATCTCGCGGGTGCGTTGCACGATGTGGTAGCTGAGCGTGCCGTAGAGGCCGACCGCGACGAGGCCGAGCGCAACCGCCATGAAGAAGTCGACCAAGCCGGCGACGGCGCGTTCGCCGGCGGTGTTGTCGCGCACCATCCGGCCGAGCGTACGCACGTCTTCAAGGGCGAGTTCACGATCGAGTTCGTCGATGGCCTGACGCAGCAGCGGGGCGAGGTAGTCGGCGGGTTGCGTCGAGCGCAGGTTGATGTGCACGGTCTCGCCCCAGTGGCGCGGCGGGGTGGTGTACATCTCGGGCTGGACCGCGGCGGTGGGGCCCCACTGGCGCACGTTTTCCACCACGCCGACGACCGTGGCGGTATACCAGGGATCGGCGGGTTGGTTGGCGCGGAAGACTTCACCAATAGGGTTCTTGTCGGGCCAGGCCTTGTCGACGAAGGCCTGGTTGACCACGACGCCAAGGTGGCCGTCCTCGCTCATGTCGTCGGCCGGGGTGAGCTTGCGGCCGGTGAGCAGGCGCAGGCCCATGGTTTCGAAGTAACGCGAGCTGATCGAGGAGCGTTCGACGTTGGTGCGGCGGGCGGCGGGATCGTAGACCTCGTCGTTGACGAGCGCGCTGGTGTTGCTGCCGCCCTCGAGCGGCAGCTTGGACGTGAGGCCGACGGCGGTGACGCCGGGCAGGGTGGCCAGATGGTCTTCGAGGCGTTGCCAAAAGCGCACGCGGTCTTCGGTCTTGTCGTAGGTGTCGCTGCGGAGGTGAAGCTTGGCGGTGAGGACCTCGTCGGTGTCGAGCGTGCGGTTCTGCTCCATGATCCGGACGTAGCTGGCGGAAAACAGCGCGGCGCCGTTGGCGAGGATGAAGGCGACCGCGATCTGCGCGACGACGAGGGCGCGCAGCATGGCGTGGCGTGAGCGCGAGCCCACGGCCCCGCGGGCGTCGGTGCGGATGACGCCGCCGAGGGAGGTGCGGGCGGCGGTGAGGGCGGGCGGGATGCCGGCGAGCAGGCTGGTGAGCAGGGCGGCGGCGCAGGCGAACAGCAGGGCCTGGCCGTCGAGTGCCATGGCGATCTTGCGGGCCGGACTCACGGGAGCGATCGCGCGCAACACCTCGATGCCGCCCCAGGCCACGAAGAGGCCGAGCGCGGTGCCGAGGGCGGCGAGCACGAAGCTCTCGGTGAGGGCGAGGCGGACGAGCCGCGTGCGGGTGGCGCCGAGGGCGACGCGCACGGCGAACTCGCCCTGGCGTTGGGCGCTGCGGGCGAGCAGCATGGAAGCGACGTTGGCGCAGGCGACGAGCAGGACGAGGGCGACGGCGCCGAAGAGCATCCACACTTGTTGGCCGACGTCGCGGGTCATTTCGAAATGGAGCGAGCGGACGAGGAACGCCTTGTTGGTATTGGAATTTGGATACAGGGCACTGAGTTGCTGGCCGATGGCTTTGATCTCGGCATCGGCGACGGCGATCGAAACGCCATCGCGGAGGCGGGCGACGCCGCACAACCAATGGCTGTCGCGCATCTTGAGCTCGTCCTCGCTGAAGTGGTAGGGGCGGTAGACCTGGATGTTTTCCATGCGCACCCACGGGCCGCTGAATTCGAAGTCGGGGGGCAGGATGCCGACGACGGTGACGTCCTCGCCGTTGAGGCGGATGGTGCGGCCGAGTAGGGTCGGATCGCTGGCGAAGGTCTGTTGCCAGAGCCCGTAGCCGATGACGGCCACCGGTTCGGCGCCGGCGAGCGCGTCGGCGGGCTCGAGCAGGCGGCCGCGCCAGGCCTGCACACCGAAGGACGGCAGCACGCCGGCGGTGGCGCGGATGCCGGCGATGGCCTGGGCGTTTTCGGCGCCGAGATTGACGGTGCCGGGCTGATAGACGCCGAAGGTTTCGAAGCTGGTCATCTGTTCCTGCAGGCTGTGGTAGTCGGCGGGGGAGAGGGGCCAACGATCGCCCGACCAGACCTGGACGATCTCGGCGGCGTCGGGGTAGTCGAAGGGTTGCACGACGAGTGCGCGCAAGGCGCTGAACATGGCGGTCGAGGAACCGATGCCGACGGCGAGGGTGAACGTGGCGACGAAGGCGAAGCCGCGGGCCTTGGCGAGGTGGCGCAGAGTGAGGCGAAGATCCTGGAGCATGGCGGATGTGTAGAATACCCGCGGCGCGGCAGGAGAGTTACAGGGAAAGTTGAGAGCAGAGGCAGAAAGAAATGGATTCGGTTGAGTCCGGTTTTGAGGTCAGATATATCAGACATTAATTGAAGAAACGTCAGGTATATCGGACAAAACGGTCCGAACTCGTCGGAGTGGGCCTGGATTTCCGAACTGGACGCAGTCCCCGCAAACGCACCATTTTCCACCCAACTGCGTCGGGCCTTTAGCTCAATGGTTAGAGCAGGGGACTCATAATCCCTTGGTTGCGGGTTCGAATCCCGCAGGGCCCACCAGTCCCGGGGCCGCGGGATCTCATCCAACCGAGACTACGGCTCGGCACGCCAGCCCACGGATAAATCGAGAATGCGCTCACGAGATCTCAAAGACGAAGGCTGAAGTTGTGGTGAGGGGCATGACGCTTCACTTTGGTTTTCCGGGTCGATCAACTCCTCGAATCCTTGATCGCCAGCCTATTCCCGCGGCGGCTTCTCGCCGAAGAGTCGCAGGTAGTCTTTGGCGAAATTGGCGTTTGGGGTTTCCCGGTCGTAGATCCATTGCGAGGCGACCTGACGGACCTTGTCCCGGTCGATGTGGCCCTCATCCAACATGAGCTTCATGAGTTCCATCGAAGTCAGCAGGTGCACGCCGTACTCCGCGGCGACGGTGCGGAGATCGAGGTCGTCCGTCACCATCGTGAGCTGGAGTTCGTAGGCCGTGGCGAGGATCCAGATATCGACTTTCGACGGACCGCGATCGGCAACCTCGGGCCACATGAACTCGAAGGTGGTTTTGATCGCAGCCTTTTCCTTCTTCCCTAGTTGCAGCGATCGGGAGCGATTCTCGACATACTCGGCTGCTGTGAACCACTCGAACCGGGTTTGCAGACGAGAGGCCCGGCTGAACTCTTCCGACAACGCCGGGTGAGCGTAGAGCGTATACGCTGCCTGGCCGAATGCCACCGACAGTAACGGGTGGATGTTCTGGGCGAGCCGGAAGTAGCTGCAGGAATCCACCAGTATTTTTGTCTGCGGCATGGCGGTGGTGGATTGCCGGAGGGTTTACACCAGCGCTTGGCGCAGTTCCTTCGCGTCGGGCAGCGGCACGTCCAGGATGCGGCTGACCAAGGTGTCGCTCTGGGGCGCTTCCTTCAGGTAGCTGCCGAGGGCGGCGAAGATGGGGGTTTTGAACACTTCAGCGCTCACGCGCATGAAGTGGTCGGCTGACGGTTTTTCGCCGTCGAATAGTGATTCGCTCACCGAAACGAAGCGCTTGTTGAAATCGGCCAGGGCCGCGAAGAAGGCATTGGCGGGCAATTCCGGGAACGGGACCGACGTCCGGGCCGCCGCATAATTCTTCACTTCCGCGTGAACGGAGTAGGGTGAGATGACGTAGGCCTCCGCCGCGGCCATGATCACCGCGATGCGAGCGCGAGTCGAGCGGCTGAGCATGTAACGCTCATAGACCTCCTGGGCGGCGGGTTCGGGGAAGAGCAGGGCGCCGGCGAAGGCATCCGAAAAGTCTTCCGCCAATTCGGTGTCGCCCGACTCCAGGAGGTTGACGGCCAGCACGTGGCCGAGCTCGTGGGCCATCCAGAACTTGAAGTCATGCACGTGGCTGTCGAGGTTGAGGTAGATCCACGTCGTCTTGGATTCCGGCAGGTAGATGTGGAGGGCGTTTTCGTGTCGGGTTTTTTGGCCCCATAGGACCGGGACGATGACGGCCTGCATCTCCGCAAACTTGTCGATGAGGTCGGTGAATTTCACTGGCCCGGCCGGGTCGAGTTTTAGATCTCGCCGAACCTCCGCGGCAAGGGCCTGAAGGTAGTTATAATCCAATGACGGTTGCTTGAGTCGCCTTGGCGAGAGGAACTCATTGAATCCCAAATGTCGCACGACGGGCGCCAGCAGGCGGCCCATCTCCTTGGCTTGGGCGACATGGGTGGCGGTGGTCTTGGTGCTCGCGCGTTTGCGAAACGCGATGAGCGGCTCATGGTCGGGAGCGGGGTCGGAGGCGACCAGATCCGCGTAGCCGAGGCCCAGCAGTTTGCCGAGTTTCAGGAGCTCCGGGGGACGCGGGAAGGATTTGCCGGTCAGCCATTTTGACACGGCGGCCTTGGTAAGACCCAGGGCCTCGGCGACGGACGTCTGGGTGAACCCCTTGGCAGCCAGGGTCTGCTCAAGGAGGGGGCGGTTCAACTGTCGTTCCATAAAGTAAAGACGATATCCGGAAGCAGGTATCGTCAACTTTTGTCAACTGGTTTAGCTCAATTGGACTCGGCGACCGAGGTGAAGATATTCGGAGTTACCGCAGGGCCGCGCCGGGCGGGATGAAAATCAATGAATATTTCGGGGGGGGTGGGTCTGCGCTTTGCTTGGGGCGAGGGTGGAGTAGGGTGGGGCTCGCTCGCTACGTGATGAACGGTACCCCCCACGGATGGATTTCGCGATCGGCTGGCCTGAGCTGCCTGCTGGGCGTGGCCGTCGCCGGTGCGGTCGAGTTGCCGGTGATCGAGTCGCGCAACGCTCCGCCGCGCGATCATGTGCTGTTTGTGGGCACTGCCGTTTCGGTCCTGCACGAGGGCGTGGTGGTGCCGGTGCGGCGGATCCGCGGGCGGGCGGTTGAGCTGGACAACGGGGAACGCACCTCCTTGCGGCTGGGGGAGTCGGCCGGGCTGCAATTGCAGCCGACCACCCGGGTGAGCGCCGCCGAGGTGCGCATCCTTGAGCTGGCGGTCGAGCGGTGCTTTTCACCGTCCGCCGATCCGAATCGGCGCCAACTGCAGAATCAACTGGAGCTGCAGGAGTATGCGGCGGGCCGGGCCGACGCGGCGGAGAGTTTGTTGCGCAAGGATGCCCAGCCGCAGAACGCCGATGCCGGGCGCAGTCCCGACGAGGTTCGCGCCCAGGAAAAGCTGCTCGAATCGGGCGACATCATGACCGGGTTCTCCAACTCCCAACAGTTGGCGGCAGAGCTATGGTCGGAGGCGACGCGCACCGGTCCAACCTCCGGCCCCGCACGCCCGGCACCGGACTTTGATGCGGTGCGACTGCGGTGCATGGTGTCCGCCACGGTTCCGCTGCGGGACGTGCAGGCGGTCGTGGTGATCCGGATGGCCAAGGCCGGCGAGTTTGCCGACCTGAGTTTTGCCCACACCATCGGCGATATCGGGACCTCACCGCGTCCGATCGAAATCCTGCGCCCGGGTATCCCGGCGGGTTACGCGATCAAGGACTCGCGCCTGCACCTGTTTGTCCGCACCGAGGAAGTGCCGACCAACTTGTCGGAGAAGCGATTCGCCGTGACGGCGGAAGAGGCGCGTGAATACCTGCGGCTGCTGCACCTGGACCAATATCGCGGGGAAGACGCGGCGGCCGAACCGGCCTGGTCTCTGGTGCCGCCAGCGTTGCTGGGGCGGGAGGATGGGCGGGATCTGGATTTTCCGGTAACGGTGGATCTCGATGAACGCGGTCGCCTGCTGGGCGTGCATGAGGAGGCCGTGGTCGTGCCGGCGGCGGTGCGGGAGGTATTGGGGGAGATAGTGTTTCTGCCGGCGCTGCGGGAAGGCGTGCCGGTCGCGGCGAGTGTGACAGTGAATTTGGCCGACTTTTTTCGGTGAGCCCAGGGGCCATGGGACTTCAACGCCAAGTCGCAGAGGATGCGACGGGCGCGAAGAAGAGGGGCAACGCTCTCGGGGCGCGGGAAACTTCAGGTCTTGTCCTGAGCGTCAGGCACGAACACGTAGCCGAAGCCCCATACGGTTTGAATGTAGCGGGGGTTGGAGGAATCCTCTTCAATCAGGCGGCGCACGCGCGAGACCTGCACGTCCATGCTGCGGTCGTGGGCGCCGTGCTCCCTGCCGCGGGAGAGGTCCATGAGCGTGTCGCGGGATAGCGGCACGTGGGGATTTCTTGCGAACGCTTCGAGCACGGCGAATTCACCGGTGGTCATGACGAGACGCTCACCGGCACGGATCAATTCGCGCGTGCTGAGATTGAGCGAGCAGCGACCAAATTGCACCACCTGCGGACGCACGGAGGGCGCCCCGGGGACAGACGCAGGCGGCCGGCGACGCAGCACGGCGTTGATGCGGGCTACCAGTTCGCGCGGGCTGAACGGCTTGGGAACATAGTCGTCGGCTCCAATCTCCAACCCCACCACCCGATCGATCTCGTCGCCCTTGGCCGTGAGGATGATGATCGGCACCATTTCGTCCTTTGCACGCAACCGCCGACAGATGGAAAGCCCGTCCTCACCCGGTAGCATCAGGTCGAGTATCATCATCTTGATGGGGTGCGCGGCCAAGGTCTCGTCGAGCCGGCGTCCGTTCGGCAGCGAGATCACCGAAAACCCCTGCTCCTTCAGGTAGCGTTCCAGCAAAAACCGTGTCCGATCGTCGTCTTCGACTATGAGTATCTTCGGGGCCGACTCCATTTGGGTTGTGCGCGTTTGTGCCGGATGAGGACGGCGGAGGGGAGGCGGCAATGTGTAACAAATTGTTTCACCGGCCACCCTCGGAAACATTCTTTTACACTCCAGGACGGGACATGCGCGTCGGGGTCGGAACGAATGGAGCGAGTGATTCGCTCGAAATGCTTCCTTCTCCCCAGTCGCCCGGTTCCTGGTCTCGCCTCATGCCTCTGCGTTGAGCGAGACGGGTCGTCCCTGAAGCAAGCGATCCCGTGATGACGGCGAGGAGTTGTGTGCCCGCAATTTCGATACGCAACACGATCCCCCTGGCGTTCGTGGCGCTGGTCGTGTTCCGCCTGGCCTATGCCTGGTGGGGCCCGCTCGAGCTGGTGGGAGACGAGGCCTACTACTGGGACTGGAGTCGCCGACTCGCTTGGGGCTACTACAGCAAGCCACCCATGGTGGCCTGGCTCATCGCCGGGGCAACGAGCATGGGGGGAGACCACGTCGCGGTGATTCGCACCTTGGCGGTCTTGTTCACCTCCGGTTCGCTGGTGTTCGCCTACCTGCTCGCCGCTGAACTCTTTGATGCGCGGGTGGCCTGTTGGTTTGTGGCCGCGCTGGCATTGGCCCCGGCCGCGCTGGCGCAGAATTTGATTTTTACCATCGATGCGCCGCTCCTGTTTTTTTGGAGCGCGGGACTTTGGTGTTTCGTCCGCTGGCTGCGCGCGGCCGACCGCCGCGGCCAGCACGGCTGGGGCCTCGCCCTCGCCTTGTGCCTGGGGGCGGGATTGCTGACCAAGCAGATGATGGCGGTCTTCCCGATCCTTGCCCTGACTTATCTGGCGAGCAGCGCCGCGTATCGACATCGGCTGCGGGAATGGCGGATCTGGGCCATCTTCGCGCTTGGATTCAGTGCGTGGATCCCGGTGGTCGTTTGGAATAGTCGGCACAGTTGGGTGCTCGTGAGCCATACCGCCCACCACTTTGAGGTCGCTCCGTTTTCGGTGGTGGCCGCCTTGCGTCGGTTCGCGGAGTTTGTCGGCGGAGAAATCGCGCTGATGGGTCTTGTCGTCGGCCTCTTGGGCGTGGCGGCCCTGCTCTCCGCGATTGCGCGATTTTGGCGGCGCGAACTGAGCGAGGCAGAACAACTGCTGTTTTGGTTCAGTGTGCCGGCTCTGCTCGTCATGGTGGTTTTGACGTTTCGCCAGCGCATCAACTTGAACTGGCCGCTGGTCTATCTGCCCCCGCTCCTGCTTTTGGCCGTGCACGGGTCGCTGCCCAACGCGCAGGGCCAGCGCCGTCTGAAGATCGGTCGATGGCTGCGCCCCGGGCTCGTGTTTTCGGCCGCACTCTCGGTTTTGGCGTACGCTTATCCGGGAGTCGTGCGCGGGTTGGATCTGGGCGGCAGCCGCTGGGACCCCACCGCCAGGCTGCGGGGGTGGGAGAATCTTGCGACCGAGGTCGAGCCTTGGCGGGAGATCCTGCGGCGCGAGTTGGGCGAACCCGGTTTCCTGCTCACCTCCGGGCACCGCTACGTGACCAGCCAGATGGCGTTTTATTTGCCGGATCAGCCTCGGGTGTTGCGATGGCCGACGGTTCCCGGAGCGACCGAGTCACAGTACGAAGTCTGGGGCGGACTCAATGACTATCGGGGCCAGCCCGCTTTGATCATTCACCAGCTCGACAAACACGGTTCGGAACTCCCGGTCGCCTTGCGGGGGGCCTTCGAGTCCATCGAGCTGCGGCACAGCGTGACCGTCTCCTTGGGCGGTCCGCACGTCAGGCGTTATCAGCTCTTCTTCGGCCACCACTTCCTCGGCGCTGCTCATGAAAGTTGAGGAGGCGAAAATCATCAACGTCGGGCTCGCTGGCGGTCTGGTCGCGCTCATTTTCCTCCGACTGTTTCCGGAATGGGAAATCGGTGTGTCCCGGTGGTTTTTTGACCCGGTCGTCGGTTGGCCGCTCGATGCGCAGTTTGCCGTTCAAGCGGTGTATCACTGGGCGACCTTGCCTGCCTTGATCTTGGCGATTGGAGGCCTGGTGCTCGCCCTGCTTTCGCGGCGATGGCGGCGATGGGCGCCTTATCGGTCGCGCGGGATTTTTCTCTTCGCGGCCATGGCGATGGGGCCCGGGGTCTTGGTGAACGCGGTCTTTAAGGAGCATTTCCATCGTCCGCGTCCTCGTGAAATTGTCGAGTTCAACGGGACGGCCGAATTCGAGCGCATCGGGCAGGTCGGGCGTGGTGAGCAAGGCGCATCCTTTCCTTCCGGCCACGCGTCGATGGGCTTCTTTCTGGCGCTGCCTTATTTCTTTCTCCGGAGCCGCCGACCGGTGCTTGCCTATGTTTGCTTGATCTCCGGCACCCTGGGTGGGCTGGCCATCGGCATGGTGCGCGTCATGCAGGGAGGCCATTTCCTGGGGGATGTGATCGCATCCGGGCTTATCGTCTGGGTGACCGGCCGCGCCACGTGGACCTGGATCACCCGCCCAAAATCCCGGGCGACCGAGTTGGCTCCGCTCGCCGCCCCCGGCGGGTCGCGAGAGCGCCGCATTCCTGGCCGCGTGGCGGTGGCGGATCGTGCCGCCTATCTCCGCGAACGAGTCGGTGCAGACAGGCCGCTGCTTTCTGTCATCGTTCCGTTCTACAACGAGCAGGACAATGTCTGTGACGTTCTGGCCGAGATACGACACCATCAGCCGGCAGCCGAGATCGTCGCCGTCGATGACGGAAGCTCCGATGCGACGTGGGAGAAGATCGCCGCTGCTCCCGATGTGATCGGTCTGCACCACCCGAACAATCGCGGACAGAGTGCGGCCATTCTCACGGGCCTGGGTCGCGCCTCGGGTGAGTTCTGCGTGCTGATGGACGGGGATGGGCAAAACGATCCCGCCGATATCGAATCGCTCATCGGTGCCTGGCGCGACGGAACGGCGGACGTGATCTGTGGCTATCGGCTCAAGCGGCAAGACAAACTGAATCGCGTCGTGGCTTCGCGTTTGGCCAACGGCATCCGAAGGCTGTTCCTCCATGATGGAATAAGGGACACGGGATGCTCCCTGAAACTGTTTCATCGCGAAGCGGTGGTTTTACTGCCCCGCTTCAACGGTGTTCATCGCTACCTGCCCGCCGTGTTCAGTCGGGCCGGGCTCGAGCTGCAGGAGGTGCCGGTGAATCACCGCCCGCGAAGCGCCGGCGTTTCGAAGTACACCAACTGGAGACGCGGGTTGGTCGGCCTCCATGACCTTGTAGGGGTGAACTGGATACTGCGTCGCCATGTGGTGGTCCCGGTCGCCGAAGTCTCCCATGCACGACGTCTTGTTCAGCTTTAACCAGTGGGCGGTCACTCCCTGGAAACTGATCGGCTACTGCGGGGTCCTGTTGTTCGGTGGGCGCTGGATTGCCCAATTGGCCAGCTCCGCGATGTCGGGCAAGCCGACGTTTCCCCGTCTTTTCTGGTATATGAGTCTGGGCGGCAGCGCGTGCCTGCTGGCCTATTTCATCTGGGGGAAAAACGACTCTGTGGGCATTCTCTCCAATCTCATGCCTGCGTTCATCGCCGCCTACAATTTGATGTTGGATATCAGAGAACACCGGCGGGCGGCCGAGCTTTCGTCAGGGGCGGAAGGCGTCGTCAAGGGCAACGCTGGTGAAAATTTCGACGCCGGAAAGGCAGCTGATTAAGGGTGACAGGAAGTTGCTGGCAGGTCGATGCTGCTAGCCAAAATCACCCTTCCGCAAGTCACCTGGGATGATCGAGGACGATGCATCGAAACTGCGCTACATTCAGATGGTCGAGCGACTGCGCGATCGTCCCTGATCCGGCCGCAATAACATGACTTTTTTCCCTAAAACCCTCCTGGTCCGCACCGCGCTCTACCTCGGGATGCTGCTCGCGATTGGTCAGGTGTTTTGGACCGCTTCGGCGCGCTATCTCTTGGAGACGCAGGTGAAGCCGGCCTACGATCAGCAGATCGTCGATATGGTGGCGATGGCCCAAGCGCTCATCGAGAGCCAACCGGCCGACGCCGATGCACCGCTGCGGCTGCCGCAATTGGGCGCCCTGAAGATCATCCCCGATTCCTCACCTCGCCCCGAACTGACGACCCACGATCCCGACGACGTCCCCGGAAATCTGAACGAACTCTTGCAGCAGCGTTTTGGTCCCTCCGCGCTTTTCCTCCGGGAAAAGGCAGTGGAGGTTTCCTGGCTGCGCTTTCCCGCGCGCGGACAGCTTTTCTGGCTCAACTTCGTCACCGAACCGGAGGATGGCGCCCTCACGACCGCCCATTTTCTGTTGTATACGCTGCTGTTGGTTCTGGCCGTCGGCGGGTCCTATTTGATCGTGTTTCAGATCATCAAGAAACTGCGCTACGTCACCGATGCAGCGAAAGCGATCGGTCGCGGCGAGCCCCCTGGTACCCTGGTCGTGAGCGGACCGGAGGAGATCCAGTCGCTTGCGGAGGGGTTCAACCAGATGTCGCGGGATCTGATCAAACTCGAGGCCGACCGCCGACTCATGCTCGCCGGGATTTCACACGATCTCAGAACCCCGCTCACCCGCATGCGCATCGCCGTGGAGCTGGAAAAGGCCAAATTGGATCCCGCGCTGGTTCACGATATCGAGGACATGGATGCGATTCTCCGGCAGTTCCTGGATTACGCCCGGGACGGCAGCGAAGAGCAACCCGCCGAGCACGACCTCGACGCGCTCGTGGAGGAAACCATTCAGCGCTACGCGGATCGCGGTCACCCCGTGGAGGCCAATCTTGGCGGAGTGCCTCCGTTCGCCTTCCGCAGGAACTCGATCAGGCGGGTCCTGGATAATCTGATCGATAACGCCGTGCGCTACGGAAAAAAGGGGGTGCAGGTGAGCACGACCTGCGATGCAGCGATGGCGTCGATTACCGTCTCCGACTCCGGTCCCGGGATTCGCAACGGGAATCCCGGAGATTATATAAAGCCGTTCGCACGGGAAGATGTGTCGCGTTCGGAAGGCGGGGCGGGGCTCGGCCTGACCATCGTGGATCGGGCGGTGCGCCTTCACGGCGGTCGTCTTCGCCTGGAAAACGCGGAGCAGGGCGGCGTGAGAGTCACGGTGGAACTTCCGCTTACCCGTCCAACGGGTGAACATTGAAACGTGATCACCGGGGCGGCGGTGGCTGATCTTTTCACCTTGCCTGGCTCGTCGGCGCCGAAGCGGCGGCGCGGGTCGGCTTTGGGCTGATGCTCGGGGGCGGGTTGCTTCGGGCTTTGGACTTTGTGATCATTCGGTTTTTCCTGCCGCCATGCCTGATTCGTTCGTCCTCGATGCTGTTTCGCTTCTGCCGGAAGTGGGCGAGTTCGCTCGCGCCGCCGGCGCCATGCTGCTGCGGCACGCGGCCGCGCCTGCTGCCGCGACGGGCGCGACCCAGAGCAAGAGCAGCCGGATCGATATCGTCACGGCCGCCGATGGGGAGGTGGAGGCTTTTCTCGTGGGCGCCCTGTGCCAGCGGTTTCCCACTCACCACTTCGTGGGTGAGGAGGGCGGCGGGCAGGGCGCGCCGGCGGACTCGGCACACTTTCATTGGTTCATCGATCCGCTCGATGGCACGGTCAATTTCGCCAACCGCATTCCGCACTTCTGCACCAGCGTCGCCCTCGCCACCCGCGACCGCGAACCGCTCCTGGCCGTCATCTTCGACCCCAACCGTGACGAACTTTTCACCGCCACTCGCGGCGCGGGCGCCCACCTCAATGGCCGGCCGCTCACCGTGTCGACGACCTCCGAGCTCATCGACTCCGTCGTTGCCAGCGGGTTTCCCTATGATCGCGCGTCCAATCCGGACAACAACCTCGCCGAGTGGGCCGCCATGACTCCGCGCATCCGCGGCGAACGTCGCTTCGGCAGCGCTGCGCTCGACCTTGCCTATGTCGCCGCGGGTCGTCTCGACGGTTATTGGGAAAGCGATCTGAAAACCTGGGATGCCATGGCCGGCGTGCTGCTCGCCCGCGAGGCCGGCGGCATCGTTACCGACTACGCGGGCGGCGACCGTCCGCAACGCCTCGACCGCGGTCGCTATGTGGCCAGCAACGGCCGGATCCATGCGGCCCTGCTGGCCGTGCTGCGCTCCGTGCGCGGTACCGAATCAGGTGCCGGCTGAAGGCGCGCGTCGGCAAAGCTTGGGGTTGTTATTGGTCCGTCTCTTTGCCCCGATCACCGCACCGCCTTCCCTTCGCTGTAATGTCCACCCCGCCCGCCTTTGATCCCGTTGCCCTCGCCTCGCTGCAAAACGAGTTGGGCCGCTTCGTGATCGAGGAGTTTGCCGCCCAGCGGTCCGATGTCCGCAAACGCTGGGCCCAACCCGTCGCCGATCGCGTGGAGGAGGGCCGCTGCATCGACGCACTCCGGGTCGTGGCCTTTCAGGAACCCGACACCTGGGTCCTGCAGGGGCCGGGCAACGATTCGCGGTTTCGTGAGGGGGACTTCGTGCGCCTCAGCCTGGGCGACGCGCAGTTGCCGTTCATGGAGGGCTTCGTACGCGCCATCGATGATCATCGGGTCGAGGTGATGCGTTGGCGCAACCATGGCACCGAGACCCGCTGCGCCATCGGGCTCGCGGGCGTCTGTGTCGACGAGTCGTTTTTTGATCTGGAGGATCGCTACCGTGCGGCCATCGAGGACCTCGGGCGCACCGAGATCGGCCGCGATCTCATCCTGCCCCTGCTCAATCAGCAACGTCGTCCGGCAATCGACGCGGCCCTCTTCGACGAAACCCACGAAGCGGCCACCGCCGGCGGCCTCAACGATCGGCAAGCCGAGGCCGTCGCGCATGCCGTCGCGACCGATTTGTGCTGGCTCGTGCAGGGACCACCGGGCACCGGCAAGACCCACGTGCTGGCGTGGATCATTGCCGATCTGCTGCGCCGCGGTGAACGCGTCCTCGTCACCAGTTTCACGCATCGCGCCATCAACAACCTGCTCGCCGCCGTCGCCACGCGCCTGCCCGACGCCCGCAACCTCGGCAAGGTAGCCTTGTTCACCGACCCCGCCCTTCCGGCCAATGTGCAGCAGGCGTCGGGTCGCGCCGAGTTCAACTTCCTCAAGCAAAACGCCGCCGCGCCCTGCGTCATTGGCGCGACGCCGTTTGCGCTGCGCTCCTCCCGCCTCGCCGGCATGGATTTCGACACCGTCATCATCGACGAAGCCAGCCAGGTCACGCTGCCGCTCGCCGTCATGGCCATGCTCGCGGGGCGCCGTTACATCTTTGCCGGCGACCACCAGCAGCTCCCGCCCGTCGCCACCAGCGTCACGCCGGCCGAAGCCCGTCACTGGTCGGTCTTCGGTCGACTCGTAGGTCGTGGACAGGACACCCTGCTCGACACGACCCATCGCCTCAACGACGCGCTCTGTCGCTGGCCCAGCGACACGTTCTACCACTCCCTCCTCCGGTCCCACCCGCGCGCCGCCGGTCGGCGCCTGCAACTCTCGGCGCCGCCCGCGCCCGATTGGCGTCCGATCCTCGCGCCCGATCCGGCCGCCGTCTGGCTCGCGGTCCCTCACACCGGCAACCGCTCGCATTCCTCGGAGGAGATCCTCGTCACCGCCGGACTGCTGCGCGCCCTGCACGCGGGCGGGCTCGACTGGTCCCGCATTGGCGTCGTCGTGCCCTTCCGCCGCCAGGCCCGCAACCTGCGCCGCCGCCTTGCCTCGCTCCAACCCGATCGCCACGCGCCGGCCGAACTGGTCGTCGACACCGTCGAGCGCATGCAGGGGCAGGAGCGCGAGGTCGTCATCGTTTCCTTTACGGTGTCCGATCCGGACTTCGCCCACCGCCTGCGCGACTTCCTGTTCCTGCCGCAGCGGCTCAACGTCGCCGCCACCCGACCGCGCTCCAAACTCATTCTCATCGCCAGCCCGGCCCTGCTCGACTTTGCCCGCGAGGCACCCGTCGATGACGAGGGGCCCGCCACGTTTGCCGCCCTGCTCGCCGCGGCGCGGCGTATCGACTGGGGCGCTACACCGGCCCCCGCGGGCTGACTTTTACCGCCATGGCCCGCCTCCTGCCCGATCCCCTCCACGGCGCCTTCCCCGCCGAAGTGTTGCGCGTCCACCGCACGCTCAAGGCCATACCCGGCGACGATCTCCTGGCCTGGGTCGCCCTGCCGCTGCCGCCGCCGGTGGGGGCGGAGCCCGACGCCTTCGAAGCCGCGCCGATTGCTGACGCCGCCGACCCGGCCGCGGTCCCCGTTACGCCCCCGCGTCCCGATTTTCTGGTCGTGCACGACGGCCGGGCGGCATTCGTGGTGGTGGTGTCGCCCGCCACGCTGGCCGACCTCGAGGAGCAACGGCACGGCCGGCTCTTCGAATCCGCGGGCAACCGCCCTTACGGTGCCACGGACGCGGTCGCAGCCGCCGCGGTCATTCGTCATTTCATCGAGACGGCGCTAGGCACCTGGCCGGCGCCGGCGGTGCACGGTCTCGTGCTGTATCCGAACATCAAGCACATCCCGGCCGAGCTGGCTGGAACCGCCGGCGGGCCGGGCCTCACGGCCCTGGGCCGCGACGCTTCGACGCCGGAAGCTCTCGGGGAGTTTCTGCGTCATCCCGCGGCGGGCGATCTCAAGATCGATCAACTCGTCCGGCTGCGCTCCCACTTTTGCCCCGAAACCGTCGTGCCGCCGACCTTTGCCGCGCGCCGTCGGCCGGGTGCCGGGCTTGCGGCCGGGCTCACCCCGATGCTGCTCGACTACGACCAGGAGAGTTGGACCAAGAGCGGCCTGCGCCTGCCGGAGGGCGCGGAGGCGGTGGCTGAAGCGCAGGCGGCTTTTGGCGACGCGTCGCTCGTCACCGGCGTGGCCGGCAGTGGCAAGTCGCTCGTGCTGCTCTTCCGCGCCTGCACCCAGGCCCGTCTCGCGCCGGAGACCCGCAGCCTCGTGCTCACCCACAACAAAGCGCTGCGTCGCGAACTGGAGTTGCGCTTTGGTCAGCTCGGCCGCCCGCCCAACGTAACCTGGCACACCTTCTACTCCTGGGCCGGCAATCACCTCGCCGAAGCCTGCGCTCCGGGGGCGCCCCTGCGCATCGTGCAATACGAGGAGCGCGATCAACTCATTGCGGAGGCCGCGCGCCTGGCCCGGGCGCGGGTCACCGGGCAGGCGATCGAGTTTTGGCGCGACGAGATCGATTGGATCCAGGACCACGATCTCTCGACCGAAGACGCCTATCTCGCCGCCCCGCGCGCCGGCCGGGGCGGCCCGCTCAACGCCGGGCAGCGTCGCGAGGTGCTCGCGGTCTATCATCACTACCTGCAACTCCTGCTGCGGGCCAACGCCGAGGATTGGTCGGGTCGCGCCCTGCGGCTTTGGCGCGGCATCGACGCCGGGGTGATTCGCCCGGCGACCTATGATTTTGTCTACGTCGACGAGGCCCAGTTTTTTGCGCCGGTCTGGTTGCGGGCCCTGCGCCATGCCATTGCGCCCGGCACGGGCCGCATCCTGCTCGCCGCCGATCCCACCCAGGGCTTCCTCAAGCGACGGCAGTCCTGGCTCGCCTGCGGCTACGACCTGCGCGGTCGGTCGACGCGGCTGCGGAACAGTCACCGCAATACGCGACCCATCCTGGAGTTTGCCGCCGCCTTTTACCGGGTGCGGTTGCAGGAGGAAGGCGACGACGAGGATCTCAACCTGCCCACCGATGCGGAACTGGCCACTGCCGCGGCCGGCGACGTGCCCGTCGTCATCCCCTTGGCCGCCCGCCAGGACGAACTCGCCCGCGTGGTCAACGAAGTGGCCGCCGCGTTGGAGGGCGGAGCCCGCGCCGGAGACATCCTCGTGCTCGTGACCGGAGGACAACGCACCACGCCCGTCTGCGAGGCGCTGGCGCAGCGGATCGGCGCCGATCGGGTGGTCGATGCGCGCGAAGCCGATGCCGGCGGTGAGCGTGTACGGGTGTGTGGTCTCGATGGGGCGACCGGGCTCGAGGCGCCGACGGTGTTTCTGCTCGGCACCGCCGCGCTCATCGAACGCGAGCGCGATCTCCAGCTCACGGCCGAGCAAAAGACGGAACTGCGTCGCGACAACACCCGCCGCCTTTACATGGCCTTCACCCGCGCCGGCCTCAAACTCGTGATCACCTGGGTCGGTCCGGTGCCGCGGCTGTGGCGGGAGTTTGTTGCCCCTGCCGCCGACTCCGTCTGAGCCGTCACGATCCGAGAGAGTCCAATCGCGAGGAACGCGAAGAGTCGCGCACCCGCCAGGTCCGAACTCAAATTTTAACCGGATCCGCCTCCCCATCCGGTGCCAACGGATCTGGTTCATTGGGGTGGGTGGCGTCATTTCGTCGCGCTCCTTCGCGTTCTTCGCGGTTCTTTCCACTGAATGGACGCAGTTGAGCCGTTGCCGTGGGGGCGCGGCGCGGGCAGCTTGTCCGGTTGCATGAAGGATTGATGAGTATCATGGGGTTGTTTCGATCGGCCGATTTTCTCTCGCATTTGTCGGCCCGCCCATCGCCTGGATCGCCCATCGCGCCGAATCCCGTTATTTTTAGCCTCAATCCCTGACACCACCTCGTGACTGCCGTACTCATCCGCCTCGTTTTTATTTCCCTGCTTTGCTCCGTCGCCGCGGCGACCGAGCTCTACACCAAGTGGGCGGTGCAGACCGACGGTCCGGTGCGCGGTGAGGCGGTGGTCGACGGCAGCTCCGTCTACTTCGGCAGCGCCGACGGCCATCTTTACGCCGTTGATGCCGCCGATGGGCAACTGCAGTGGAAGGTCGACACCGGCGGCGTCATCGCCGGGGCGCCCGCGGTGTCGGATGCCCTCGTGGTGGCGGCGGGTCGTGGCCGGAAGGCCGTGGCGGTCGACCGCACAACGGGTGCGCTACGCTGGTCCTTCGCCGTGGGGCCGACCGTGCCGACGCCGACGAGTTGGAATTACTTCACGGCCGCACCTGTGATCGATCGCGACCAGGTGTTGATTCCGGCCGCCGACGGCTTTCTCTATGCGGTCGATCTCGCCACGGGCGCCGAGCGCTGGCGCTTCAAGACCGGCGACAGCCTGCATGCGTCGCCGCTGGTGGCCGACGGCGTGGTGTATCAGCCCAGTGGTGACGACCATCTCTACGCCCTGTCCGCCGCCGACGGGAAGGAGCTCTGGCGCTTCGCCACCGAAGGGGTGAACTACGATCTCAGTCAGGGCTTCATCCGCAGCGACATCTTCACCCGGCCCATGCTGCAGGACGGTCTGCTCGTGATCGGCTCCCGCGACTCCAACGTTTACGCCATCGACATCGCCACCCACGAGGCGGCGTGGACCTTCACCTACGATTCGACCTGGGCGATGTCGACCCTGGTGCATGACGGCACGGTTTACGTGGGTTGGTCGACCAACAACAAGGTGAGCGCGCTGGACCTGAAGACGGGCCAGCTGAAGTGGGACGACCGGGTCGGTGCCCACACCTACACGACGGCCGCCGTCTTCGGCGACACGGTGGCCTGGGGTTGTGCGGATGGACAGCTCTACCTTTACGATCGCGCGACGGGGAAGCGCCGCAGCACCTATGCCGTGGGCAGCGAAATCTATGGCTCACCCACGCATGCGGACGGAACCACCTACATCGGCACCGACGACGGGCGCCTGCTCGCCGTGAGCGAGGCCGCCGCGCCGGCGGACAAGGCCGTTTACCAGCCGGCCGCGATTCCAAACAATCTGCGCGGCTTCGTCATCGATGGCCGGCTCGCCGAATGGTTTACCGCTCGCGGCTACACGCTGCTCGATTCCGAGGACGCGCTCCGGATTTGGCTCGAGACGCGCACAAACGACGGGTCGCGCAGTGCGCTCGTGATCGGTTATCCGCTCCTGCCCGAGGCCGTCGTGGGCACCGAGCCGGCCGAGGGTCCGCTGCGTGCCTACCTCGAGGCGGGCGGCAAGGTGGTCTGGACCTGGGGTATTGCCAATCAGGTTACCTTCAATGCCGACGGCAGTTTCAAAGCCTACGATCCCACCGTTGCCGAGCGTCTGCTCGACCTCAAGGTACTCGGCTTCGAGGACAGTGGCAATTACCACGCCACCGCCACGCAGACGGGGCGCAACTGGGGGCTGCCGCCGCATCCCAAGCTCACCTTTGCTTATCTCGATCCGTCGAGCTACGACGCGGTTACGCCGCTCGCGTTCGATGAGCACGGCCGGGTGGCGGCGTTTGTGAAGACTTTTACCGACCGACCGGCCACAGGCTGGGTGAGCGTGCTGCCGTCGGGTTATGGCGTTGCGTTTACGGACGTGCAGCTCGCCTTGCTGGAGCACATTGCCGGCTACGGACTGGACTGAGCGGCGTGTGGTCCGGCCGGCTCAGGACCGCACGATCTCGGCAAAGCTGCGCGGTTTCGCGTGTTCCTGGGGGCGCGGCTGGCTGTTGGCGGCGGGCGCAGCGGTGGTCGGCGAAATAAGGCTCGGCGTATCCACCGCGGGGCGGGTCGGAGTAGACTCGGGCACAGTACGGGGCGCAGGCGTCGTCGCGTCGGGCGCGACGGTCGGCGGTTCGTGGCCGGGAATCGGCTCATTGAACACCGTCATCAGGCGTGGTTTGGCCGCTGGCTTGTGTCCTTTCGGGGTGCCCCAGAACGCGACCTTGCCCTGGTGAAACATCACCGAGCCGCCCGCATCAAAGGTCCATTGTATGTAACCGCGACTGCCGTGGACGATGAGCGGTTGGCCGAGGACGGAGGATACCTGTTGTTCGTCCATGCCGGAGCTGAGGTCTTCCCAGCGCGATTGGCCGAAGGCCGGCGCGCCGAGGGCGCAGCACAGCAGGAGAATTCGGGAGGGCGGGAGTGGGCGTGACATGGCGGGAGTGCTTCTGTGTATCGAGGCTCTGGTGACGAACTGAACGGCAATCGGGCGGCAGCGGGTCGTTTGACACCGCGTTTACGCCGCGCTGAGGGCTTCCCGGGTTCGGTGTGGGGAGGACTCCTCAGATTGGTCTAAAAGTCCGGCAGGGCGCAGCTCAGTCTCTCAACTGCGGGATCTGAACGCGGAGGCCATGGTGGCACAGGCATTCCTGCCTGTGCGCAGTCGGGAGCGGCCGCGCAGACGATTGTCTGTGCTACAAAGGGGGGGAATTTGAGCGGCTGAATGGAGGACGACGCGATTTGACGTTTGCGTTCCCCTGCTTCCCGATCCCGCGCGATGAAACTCGATCGCCTGCTCGCCAAACACGACCTGATGGGGCGCACGCGGGCACGTGCGTGCGTGCTCGCACGGCGTGTGCGCGTGGACGGTCGGGTGGCGGAGCGGTTTGATGCCGAGGTCGATCGCTTCAGCGACGTGCGGCTCGATGAGGTCGTGGTGCAGGTAGCGGCCCGGCGCTTGTATCTCATGCTGCACAAGCCGGTGGGGGTGGTGAGCGCGACGAGCGATCCGGAACATCCGACGGTGCTCGACCTGATCGACGATCCCGACAAGGCCGCCCTGCACCTCGTCGGCCGGCTCGACCGCAACACATCCGGACTCGTGCTGCTCACCAACGACGGACGCTGGTCGAAGGCGCTGATGCACCCCGACCGCAAGGTGCCGAAGGTCTATCATGTGACGACGCGCGATCCGATCCCGCCGGAGGCGGTCGCGGCCTTTGCGGCGGGATTCTATTTTCACACCGAGGACCTCACGACCCAGCCGGCGCAGCTGGAGATCCTCACGCCGCACACGGCGCGGCTCACCCTGCACGAAGGCCGTTACCATCAAGTGAAGCGCATGTTTCATCGTATTGATAATGTGGTGACGGCGCTGCACCGGGAAAGCATCGGCGACATCGTGCTGCCGACGGACCTGGCGCCAGGGGCGTGGCGGGAGGTCGAGAGGGAGGGCGTCGCGTCGATCACGTTCGCGGGTCGCGGCGAGCGCGACCCCTGCAGGGGGTTGTAGGGGCTTCGTTCACCGAAGCCCGCTGCGGTGGAATGGTGATGGCATGATGCCGCATCCACGGTCGCGGGTCGCGGCGAGCACGACCCCTACAGGGTGTAGGGGCTTCGTTCACCGAAGCCCGTCGCGGTGGAGTGGTTGATGGCATGGTGCCGCATCCACGTTCGCGGGTCGGGGCGAGCGCGACCCCTACAGGGTGTAAGGGCTTCGTTCACCGAAGCCCGTCGCGGTGGAGGGGTTACAGGGCGGTGTAGCCGAGCGCGTGGCCTACGCCTTCTTCGGCTTCAGGCGCACGAAGTGGGTGCCGCCGTTGTCGTCTTTCACATATTTGGTTTCGAAGGCATCGATGGCCGCGAACAGCTCGCTGAGTTTGGCGTAGCCGTGGTTGCGGGAGTCGAAGGAGCCCTGGTTGGCGATGTGGGCGCCGACGACGCCGAGGTTGGCCCAGTCGTTTTCGCCCATGGCGGAGGTGACGGCGGCGCGCAGGGTATTCATGAGTTTCGAGTCGCCCTTCAGGTCCTTGCCGGTGGGTTTGGTTTTGGCGGTCCTGGTGCCCTTGGTCGCGGTGTCCTCGTCGAGGTAGAGGAATTTGGAGCAACTGTTCACGAACGGAGCCGCGGCGTTCTTGGAGCCGAAGCCGACGACGGTTTTGCCGTCGGCGCGCAGGCGCAGCACGAGCGGGGTGAAGTCGCAGTCGGAGGACACGATGCAGAACACGTCGGCGTTCTTGGTGTAGAGGATGTCCATCGCGTCGACGGTGAGGGCCATGTCGGAGGCGTTCTTGCCCTTCACGAGGTCGTATTGCTGCACCGGCGTGATGGCGTATTCGTGCAACAGCTTTTCCCAGCCGACCAGCTCGGCTTTCTTCCAGTTGCCGTAGGCGCGGCGGATGTTGACGACGCCGTAGCTGGCGAGTTCGGCGATGATGAAGTCGATCTTCGCGGCCGGGGCGTTGTCGGCGTCGATGAACAGGGCGATGTTGGCGGAAGGCGGGGAAGGCGGCATGGTGGAGGTATAGATGCTTACACCCGGATCGGGCATCTGGCGAGGGGAGGGGTGTGAATGACTCAGCCCAACCGCATCAGCAGCCACCAAAGCCCACCGACGACTCCGACGCTCAGGCCGACGAGCAGAAGCCAGCCCCACCACGGAGTCTTGAGCTTCGGCTCGCGGGCTATGGCCGCGCGGAAGGCGACCGGATCGAGCCGGTTGGATTCGGCAAAGTCGGCAAGGAGGGCGACGATTTGGTCGTAGTTCTCAAGCCGATCATAGAGGGCGACGCGACCTCGGGTCGTGCGCACCGCGACGGCGCGTCCCTGGTTGTCGGCCAAGGGCTCGACGCCCAGAATATCGGAGGCGTGCAGCGTGCATTCGGCGAGGACGGGATTGCGGTTGAAGTGAACGAGGAAGGCAAAGTGCCGGAAGACAATACGACGGGTGACCGGATCGATTTCGATCGCGGCGCCAGTTCCGGCGCCCCGTTTGCGTTCGGCGTAGATCCAGATGCCGATAAAGAACACGCCGAATCCAAGAATGGACGCGGATGCCACCCAAGGTCGATCCATGGTAAACTGGAGCAGGAGCAGCACAGAAAGCACGACGGGGGCGCCGAGAATCAGGGGCAGTCGATAGGAGCGCGTGGTAAGTGGACGGGCGCGGGCGATGACTGGTTTCCCTTCCCACGCAAGTTTTCGGGTGACTTCACCGGTGTCGGGAAAGGCCGGTCTTTCGGGCCGCGAGATACGTCGTTGGATAGCGCGGTCGAGGGTCATCGAGACCGACGTTGCCACAATCATGCCACCGAGGAGCAACAGATAACCGACGGACCGTAACTCAAGCCAAGCATACACACTCCGCTGACGCTCCAGCCAAGCGTCCAGTGTGTGATCGAACTCCGGCGGGTGGGAGGGGGCTTCAAGGGAGCGCTGGAGCGAGGGAGCCACGACATGTTGATGGAACTCCCGATTCTGCGCCTGCTTGATCCAGGCCATCCCGTGGGAGACTAGGATCAGAATCAGCCCGAGGGGAAGGGTGACCAAAGCGAAACGGGCTACCCAACTGCGCCACCGCACCAGATTGTCGATATACGGGTCGTGCGGAGGCGGAGGCGATTGCATGCAGGCGTCGGTTCGATTTTCAGAACTTGGGGAACGGAGGCGGGTGCGGTTGCAGAGCGAAGCAGTGGAATCACGGCAGAAAGATGTAGAAGGCGCAAAAACTACCGCACCATGCTAGCGCAATTTGCTCCTGGTCACGGTTCGTGTGACCGACCCGATTCCTGCACGTTGTGGGGCCGGGCGATCGTGCAAAGCTCCGGGTCGGATCGCCACCGCGGGGTGACAGGGAGCCGACGAGAGGGTTTGTAAGGGACGCCAAGCGAGGCGGATAGAGGGCGGCTCGCGAAGTAGGCAGATGGGCGGCGCGCGTCTTGCGACAGGACGGGTAGTTTTTGGCGTCGGGCATTTGGGCGCGGCGCTTTCTCAACCATCCATCCCAATCGAAAGGAATCCCATGTTGAACAACCTCACCGATCTGCTCGTGCACGAAGTCCGCGACCTTTACAGCGCGGAGACCCAGTTGTTGGACGCCCTGCCCAAGATGGCGGCGGCGGCGACGAATGAAGACCTGAAGCGGGCTTTCAACGAGCACCTGCAGGAGACCAAGGGTCACGTCGATCGCCTGGCCGATGCGGCGCGCGTGCTGAAGGTGACGCCCTCCGGCAAGACCTGCGAAGCGATGAAGGGCCTGATCAAGGAAGGCAGCGAAGTGATCTCCGAGCTGGCCGATCCGATGGTCAAGGACGCGGCTCTGATCGCCGCGGCGCAGCGGGTGGAGCACTACGAAATCGCGGCCTACGGTTCGGCGGCGTGTTTTGCCGACCAGGCCGATGCGCACGACGTGAAGAAGCTGTTGGGCGAAACGTTGGACGAAGAAAAGTCGGCCGACGAAAAGCTCACCAAGATCGCCACCGGCGGCCTCTTCTCCGGCGGCATCAACAAGGAAGCCGTCCACGCCCGCCGTTGAGCGGGGGTCGCCGACGCAACACCCTTCCACCAAAGGCGCACCCGCGGGTGCGCCTTTGTCGTTGCGGTAACCCACCCCGTCGTCGCGCAAGGGTGTTATGGAAGCTTCAGACCTTGGAGATGATGCTGTCGGTGATCATGACGGAGGTGAAGCAGGTTTGGGTCGAGTGACGGCCAGCACGGGGGCGGCCACGAAGATACGATTTCGCTTCTGATTCGTGGCCTCCCTCACCAAGCCGTGCTTTTCCCAGAACTCGACGGCCTTGGCGACGTTTTGGAAACTCTCGCCGTGACGCTCCGCGTGTTGAGCGATCGATAGCATGGGCGCGGCAAAAAGCGCATCGAGCACCCCGGCACAGGCGCTGGGCAGTCGCTTTTGTTGGGCCATGATCCTGCGGTAGTGATTGTAGAGATCAACCAGCCGGGCGGTATCGGCCAACGCTTCCTTGGCGGTGTCTCGAACGCCGGTCAGGAAGTAGACGACCCAGTCTTTCCAAGCCCCTTGGGTGCTTACGGCAAGCAGGTGCCGGTAGTAATCGTCCCGATAACGTTCAAAGTAGGAGGAGAGGTAAAGCAGCGGCTCGGACAGGATCTTCCGGTCGCACAGGAACAGGGTGATGAGCAGACGGCCGATGCGCCCGTTGCCGTCCAGGAACGGATGAATGGCCTCGAACTGGTAATGCAGCAGGGCGATTTTCACCAGCGGTGGCTCCGCGCTCTCGGCATGGAGAAAGTTCTCCCAAGCACCGAGGGTTTCGTCCAACTGGTGCGGCGGTGGCGGCACGAACGTGGCGGTGGCCAGGGTGGAGCCCGGCCGGCCGATCCAGTTTTGGCTGCGACGGAATTCTCCGGGCGTTTTGGTGGAGTCGCCGCCGCGCACGGTCTGGAGGAGAATGGCATGGAGTTCCTTGATGAGGCGCGAGCTGATCGGCAGGTCGCCAAGTCGCTTCAACCCCGTCTCCAACGCGACGATATGGTTGGCCACTTCCCGCACCGACGGCTTCTCCGAGGCGTTGGCGGGGCCGAGATCGAAGAGCAACAGCTCCTCAACTTCGGCGTAGGTATCCTCGATGAGCGAGCTGAGCACCGCTTCGCGGCGAAGGTAGGGCCGAATCAGCAAATGGGGGTTGGGCAGCAGGCGCCCGGCGCCGCTCAATTCCGCTACCGCGCGATCGGCTTCCGACAGGAGCCCGGCCAACTCCCAATCGAGGGGCCAGGCGGGCGGGAGCGGCGGAGGCACGAAGGCGAAGTAGCCCTCTGGCTGCCGCTGGCAGTGCGGCCGCTGCTGCTCATGGAAGGATTCCGGGGTCATGGCGCCGGGAAATTAAGTTCAGCGAATAAGGAACAGTCTTATTCCATCGAACGCGAGTTCGTTTAAATAAGAATTCGCTTACTCGCCGACGAGCGATTTGACGGAATTCCGGGTCGGTGAGACTGCTGGGGCCGGCTGTTGCCGCTAAAAACGAGGGCCGCCCGAATGTGAGCGGCCCTGCACCCCTTCGCCGAAGCTAGTGGGGGGAATGATGCAGGCATTGGATACTAGCGGTATACCCAGGTCAAGAAGGCGGGATGGGTGGGAAAGACCCAGTCCTGCGATGTGGGATACCGGGAATTGGTATGTGGGCGGCTTGTGGTGGGCTGGGGTTTGGTCGTTGTCTCTGCGGAATGCGCGAGGAATTGGTGCGGAAGTCGAAGTTTGTGAGTCTGGTGCTGCGGCATGAGCCGAGGGCGGCGGGGGTGGTGCTGGATGCGAACGGGTGGGTGCGGGTCGGGGAGCTGCTGGCCGGGGCGGCGCGGGCTGGAGTCGCGATCTCGCGGGCGGAACTGATTGAGATCGTCGAGACCAATGAGAAGCGTCGGTTCGCGCTGGATACGACGGGCGAGCGGATTCGCGCCAGCCAGGGGCACTCGGTTGCCGTCGATGTCGAGCTGGTCGTGGCGTTGCCGTCGCCGGTGCTGTTTCATGGCACGGCGACGCGGTTCGCCGATGCGATCCGGGCGCAGGGGCTGCGACGGATGGCGCGGCAACATGTGCACTTTTCGGCGACCCGGGAAACGGCAGTTGAGGTCGGCCGGCGACACGGGAAGCCGGTGGTATTTGCCGTCGACGCCGCCGGCATGGTCGCGGCCGGGCACGTATTTTATCTTTCCGCCAACGGCGTGTGGCTGACCGCGACGGTGCCGGCGAAGTTCTTACGCGAAGACCCGGCTGCGGCCGGGGGGACGCGAGGTTTAGAAGTCTAAAGGTCTGAAAGCCTAAAGGTCTAAAAGTCGGAGAGTCCGGAGGCCTGACGGCCGGGTGGTCTCAAGATCTCAAGGTCCGAAAGTCTGAAAGCCTTTGGTGAACGGCCTGCCCGGCGGTTCGGTTCGCCTACAGCGACTGGCCGGTGCGGAGGGTGAGGGTGGCCAGGACTTTGGGGACGTACATGCGCGTCTCCGTGGGGAGGGCGTCGGCGATCTGGGCGTAGGTGGTGGCGTTGCGCTTCTGGAGGAGGCGGGCGACGCGGCCGGGGCCGGCGTTGTAGGCGGCGAGGGCGAGGGGCCAGGAGTCGAAACGGGTGTGCAGTTGCTTGAGGTAACGCGCGGCGGCGTCGGCGGATTTGCGCGGGTCGGCGCGTTCGTCGAAGGGGCGCAGGCGCAGGCCGAGGTCGGTCGCGGTGGCGGGCATGAATTGGTAGAGTCCGCGGGCGCCGACGGGGCTGCGGGCGTCGGGGTTGAAGGACGACTCGACTTCGGCGAGCCAGACGAGGTCGGCCGGGACGTCGGCGCGGTCGAAGGCAGGACGCAGGCTGGTCACGTAACGCGCGGCGGAGGCGGGCGGTGCGCGGTCGCGCAGGCGGTTGAGCCACAGGTCGTAGTGCGGAACAGGTTCGGAGGGCTGCGGACGACGCGGGCTGGTGCGCGGGGGCGTGGGGGCGGTGGGCGCGGGGGTTGGCGGTGGCGGGGCGTGGACGATCGACTCGGCGGCGTCGATGTAGTCGAGGCGTTCGCGCAACCAGTCGGCGTAGGGGGCGTAGTCGGGGAAGGCGCGCAGGGCGAGCAGCGCGGCTTCGGCCTCGGGTTTGTAGGCGGCGAGGTCTTCGAGCGAACCGGTCTGGAGCGCCTGCTGGAGGTCGGCGAAGAAGGTGTCGAACTCCTCACGGGTGGGGTAGCGGAACTGCTCTTTGATTTCCTCCGGCGCGTAGTCCTCGAAGAGCGTGCGGCCGAGCTCGAAGAGGGCGTCGACGTCGAGGGTGGTCTCGGTGGTCTCCTCGGCGGGTGGAGCGGTCGGGGCGGGCGTGGAGGACGGCGGCGGCTGCGCGAGTACCGCGAGAGAAGAGCCAAGCAGGAGGAGGGTGGGGAGAATGAGCAGGCGGTGAGTCATGAACGGGAGGGAGGACGGCCTGGGGCGGCGGTCGCGGTCTGATGATCAAAGGTCTGAAGATTCAGAAGTCCAATGGTTGAGGTCGGTTGATTGAATGGCCGCAAAGAGGCGCAAGACTCTCAACTGCAAGCGAACGGTTGCGTGCGTCCATAGACGCGCGACCGGGTTCCGGTGATTGTTTGCTCCCCAGGCACTCGATCAACGAGGCAGGTGAGGTCGTTGGCCGGGAATGGATTTTAAACCGCGAAAGTCGCGAAGGGGCGCGAAGCGGTCAGCCTGAGATCCGGGTGTTGTGATCTGCCGTCATGGTCTCGCCAGAGGCGAGTAAACTTCGCGAGCCTTCGTGCTCTTCGCGGTGAAATACTGGCGCGGGTAGAAAAAAGGAGACCGCCCCGCCATCGGTGGGCTCGGCTGGCTGGCCGATTTGCAGGTTCGCCGTCGTCGACTATGCGTCAGGCCCGTCCAACCGATTGGTGGCCTCGTCTTTCCAGATGATGTATTTGATGTAGTGCTCGGCCATGCGGAGTTCCGCTTCGTTGGGCGTGTGAGGCAGGGCGTGCACGATGTCGAGGTCGATGCCGGCGAATTCGGTGAGCTTGGACGGCCCGGACCGAGGGACGAGCGTGAAGTCGTGGGGAACCGGCGTGAGGCGAGCAGGGTGGAGCGACGCGGTCCGGAGGCCCACGTCCACCTTGGCGATCGCGGTTGGCCCGGCGCAGGCGGGTGGGGGGAAATCGAGGCTTGACGGGAAAGTGTTCAATTAACACGAAGGGCGCATGCATACGCTTGCCGCCGCCTCGCCGCTTCTGACGGATCTCTATCAGCTCACGATGGCCTACGGGTATTGGAAGACGGGGCGGCATGAGCGCGAGGCGGTGTTTCACCTGTTCTTCCGCAAGCCTCCTTTCGCGAGCGGCTACTCGGTGGTGGCGGGGCTGGCGGACGTGATCGGGTGGCTGAAGGCATTTCGGTTCGACGAGGGCGAGCTGGCTTACCTGGGCGGGCTCACGGGCAACGATGGTCAGCCATTGTTCGAGGCCGGTTTCCTCGACTACCTGCGCGAGCTGGAATTCACCTGCGATGTCGATGCGGTGCCGGAGGGGACGGTGGTGTTTCCGCACGAGCCGCTGCTGCGGGTGCGGGGACCGATCCTGCAGGGTCAGCTGGTCGAGACGGCGCTGCTCAACCTGATCAACTATCAGACCCTCATCGCGACGAAGGCGGCGCGTATCTGCGAGGCGGCGCAGGGCGAGCCGGTGCTGGAGTTCGGTCTGCGCCGGGCGCAGGGTGTCGACGGCGCGCTGGCGGCGAGCCGGGCGGCCTACATCGGCGGCTGCGCGGCCACCTCGAACGTGCTCGCCGGGCGGCTCTTCGGCATTCCGGTGAAGGGCACGCATGCGCACAGCTGGGTGATGTCGTTCGACAGCGAGGCGGAGGCGTTTCAGGCCTACGCCGAGGCCATGCCGAACAACTGTGTGTTTCTGGTGGATACGTATGACACCTTGGACGGCGTGCGGCAGGCGATCGAGGCGGGCCGGCGGCTGCGCGCCGCGGGTCATGAGATGGTGGGCGTGCGGCTCGACTCGGGCGACCTGGCCTACCTGTCGATCGAGGCGCGAAAGCTGTTGGACGAGGCGGGTTTTCCGGACGCAGTGATCGTGGCCAGCAACGATCTCGACGAGACCATCATCGCCAGCCTCAAGCAGCAGGGGGCGCGCATCGGACTGTGGGGCGTTGGCACCAAGTTGGTGACGGCGTTCGACCAACCGGCGTTGGGCGGAGTCTACAAACTTGGCGCGATTCGCGACGCGGACGGCGCGTGGCAATACCGGCTCAAGCTTTCGGAGCAGTCGATCAAGGTGTCGAATCCCGGCATCCTGCAGGTGCGCCGCTTCGTCCATGGCGGTTTCATCGCCGGCGATCAGATTTTTAACGAAGGCGAAGGTGACGGCGACGAACCGAGCCGCACGATCGTCGATCCGGCCGACAGCATGCGGCGCAAGCGCGTGCCGGCCGAGGCGGAGGCGGCGCTGTTGCTGCAGCCGATCTTCCGCGGCGGGGAGCTGGTGTATGCGCAGCCGACGCTGGAGCAGACCCGGACGCACGCCCGCGCGGAGCTCAACCGGGTGCATCCGGGCATCCGGCGCCTGCTCCATCCGCACGAGTATCCGGTGGGGCTCGGGCCGCGGCTGCACGACTTGAAGCACACGCTCATCAACCGGGCGCGCGGCGAGGCCGGCCCGGAGTGAGGTGGGGATCAACGAGCACAGACAGAAATGTCCGTGCCTCCTCTGTCAAAGTTCGTGTTAATAAGACACAAAGAGGTTGACATAGTGTCATAAATACACCGTCTTATCCGTCATGCCCTACACTTACGACCATCCTCATCCTGCCGTCACGGTGGACGCCGTGGTTTTTGGTTTCGATGAAAGTGACCTCAAGGTGCTGCTCATCCAGCGGAACGGGGCGCCCTTCAAGGGTCGCTGGGCCTTGCCGGGCGGATTCGTGGAGCCGAAGGAGGACCTGGAGGAGGCGGCGCGGCGGGAGCTGGCGGAGGAGACCGGGCTGGCGCGGTTGTTTCTGGAGCAGCTCTACACGTTTGGCGCGCCGAAGCGGGATCCGCGCGAGCGGGTGATCAGCGTGGCGTATTACGCGTTGGTGAAACTCACCGATCACGCGGTGCGGGCGGCGAGTGATGCGCGCAACGTGGCGTGGTTCCCGGTGGCGGATTTGCCGGCGCTCGCGTTCGACCACGAGGAGATCGTCGACGTCGCGCTGAAGCGGTTGAAGGGCAAGATCCGCTACGAGCCGATCGGCTTCGAACTGTTGCCCGAAAAGTTTCCCCTCTCGGAACTGCAGCGCCTCTACGAGACGGTGCTGGAGCAGCCGCTCGACAAGCGGAACTTCCGCAAAAAAATCCAGGGCATGGGCCTGCTGCAGGACACCCACGAGATCCAGCAGGACGTGGCGCACCGCGCGGCCCGACTCTTCCGCTTCGACAAGACGACCTACCAACGGCTCCGCAAGCGGGGCTTCAACTTCGAACTCTGATCCACCCTTCCCATGAAAACGGCCCTCATCCTCGTTGACCTGCAAAAGGACTTTCTGCCCGGCGGTGCGCTGGCGGTGACGGATGGCGATGCAGTTGTCCCCGTCGCCAACGCGCTGATGCCGTCTTTCGATCTCGTGGTGGCGACGCAGGACTGGCATCCGGCCGACCATGGCAGCTTTGCCGCCAACCACCCGGGCCGTCAGCCCGGCGAGATGGCGGAGCTGGGCGGCCTGCCGCAGGTGCTGTGGCCGGTGCATTGCGTGCAGGACACACCGGGTGCCGACTTCGCGCCCGGGCTCGACCACGGTGGCATCGACGCGGTGTTCCCCAAGGGTACCGATGCCGGCGTCGACAGCTACAGCGGTTTCCAGGACAACGGCGGCCGTCGCCAGACCGGCCTTGCCGACCACCTGCGCGCGCAGGCGGTGACCGATGTCGCGGTGATGGGCCTGGCCACCGACTACTGCGTGAAGGCGACGGCGCTCGATGCGCTCACCGCCGGTTTCCGTGTGCACCTGATCACGAACGGCTGCCGTGGTGTGGACCTGCAGCCTGGTGACGTGGCGAAGGCCCTGGCGGAGATGGAAGCGGGGGGCGTGCGGCTTACGGAGAGTGGGCAGGTGTTGAAGTCTTAAGGTCTGAAATAAAGGTCGGAAGGTCTAAAGGTCGGGCTGAGCTGAACTCAGTTTCGCGAACGCGGGATCGAGAGCCTGAAGGTCTCGGCGTTGACGTGGCGCGGTCAGGCTTGGGGTGGACGCCGACGTTCTCGGCGGCGTTGGCGTGTGGAAGGGCGAGCCGGATGGAACGACCGCGTCCGGAGGCCTTGGGCGGCTATGCGAAGGTGTGGAGGGGGAGTTCGCGGTAGTGGCCGGGGGCGAGGTCGCCGAGAGTGAGGGGGCCGAAGGTGGTGCGGTGGAGGGTTTCGACGTGGTAACCCTGGGTGGCGAACATGCGGCGGACTTGGTGGTATTTGCCTTCGATCAAGGTGAGCTCGGCCGTGCGGCCGTCGACGAAGGTGAGTTCGGCCGGGGCGCAGGGCGCCTTTTCGCCTTCGAGCTGGAGCGTGCCGGCGGCGAAGAGCGGGATGAGGGCGGGGTCGAGGTCACGGTCGACCGTGGCGCGGTAGATTTTTGGGACCTTGTGTTTCGGGCTGGTGAGGCGATGCACGAGATCGGTCTGGTCGGTGAGGAGGAGCAGTCCGCTGGTGTCCTTGTCGAGGCGGCCGATGCTGGTGACGGTGGGATTGCGCGCGCGCCAGCGGGCGGGGAGCAGGTCGTAGATGAGCGGGCCTTCGCGTTCGTCGTGCGAGCAGGTGAGGCCGGTGGGCTTGTGGAGCAGGAGCAGGAGTCCGTCGGGGTGATCGGGCGGCTCACCGTCGATGAGGATCGTGTGGCGGGAGGGATCGATTTTCTGGCCGGAGTCGCGGGCGGCGGTGCCGTCGATCGTGACGCGGCCGGCCTTGAGCCAGGTGCGGGCATCGCGGCGCGAACAGTAACCGAGGTTGGCGAGCAATTGATCGAGGCGACGCACCATGGGGAGGGAACGGGAGAGTGAAAGGGAGTGAGTGAAAGGGAGTGAGTGAAAGTGAAAGGGAATGCGGGGGAGGGGAAGGGAATGTGGCTGGCGGTCGATTTGGGGTGGCTGCGACTTTTGGGCGGTGATGGTGTCTTTGTTGTCGTTGTTCTATGCGTTGGGTGTTCCTGAGTCTGGCTTTGGCGTTGCTGGCGTGGTCGTCGCTGGTGGTGCTGCGGGCATGGAACACGGTGCTGTGGCGGGCGGCGTTGGTGGCCGGAGAATACGGGCATTTTCTGAGCCTGGTCGCGTTGCTGCTGGCTTGTGCGATCGTGGCGCATGGAGCGGTACATGGGGTGAGCGAGAGCGCTTCACCGCGGCGGGAGTGGGCGTTGATGGGCGTAGCCTTTGCGGCGAGCTTGGGGGCGGCGGGGCTGTTCATCGCGCCGGCGGTGTTGGCGACGGTGATGGGGCAGCACTTGCCGCGGCAGTTGGAGAAGGGACTGGGCGGGCGGGTGTCGTCACTGCGGGTCACGTCGCTGGGTGAGATGTTTCTGCCGTGGCCGGGCGTGGAGCGGGTGGGGGTGAGCACACGGGTGTTTGCGCGGGCAGGTTCGGCGCAGGAGCTGGCGCTGGATTTTTATACGCCGTCGGGGGCGGCGGCGGGACAGGTGCCGTGCGTGGTGGTGATCCACGGCGGGGGCTGGGATGCGGGTGAGCGCACGCAGATGATGGACTTCAACCATTGGCTCGCGGGACAGGGTTACGCGGTGGCGGCGATCTCGTATCGGCTGGCGCCGCAGTTCCGCTGGCCGGCGCAAGGCGAGGACGTGTTGCTGGCGATCCGCTGGCTCAAGGCGCATGCGGTCGAGCTGAACATCGATCCCGCGCGGCTGGTGTTGTTCGGGCGCTCGGCAGGCGCGCAGATCGCCAGCGCGGTGGCCTACGGCGTGCCCGATCCGGCGGTGCGCGGGGTGATCGGTCTTTATGGCGTTTACGACATGAACTTCGTGTGGTCGATCGCGCGGGAGGACGATGTGCTCAACTCGGTGAAGTTGATGACGCAGTTCCTGGGGGGCGCGCCGACCCTGGACAATCGTGAGCTCTACGACACGGCCAGCGCCCAGGGCCTGGTGGGGCCGGAACCGACGCCGCCGACGCTGCTGATGCACGGCACGATCGACACCCTGTGCTGGGTCGAGCACAGTCGGCGGCTGGCGGGGCGACTGGCGGAGGCCGGGGTGCCGCATGTGCTGGTGGAACTGCCGTGGGGCGTGCACGCCTTTGACTACAATCTGCACGGCCCAGGCGGTCAGCTCACGCGCTATGCGGTGGCGGAGTTTCTGCGGGCAGTGTGCGTCCC
The DNA here is from genome assembly GCA_965652375.1 of uncultured Opitutus sp. GTDB lineage: Bacteria > Verrucomicrobiota > Verrucomicrobiia > Opitutales > Opitutaceae > Actomonas. The sequence goes on along the minus strand of CBFGUO010000008.1, from coordinate 43,583 downwards.
AATCCCTGCGAATGTTCGAAAGTGAGGACACGTAACATCCTTATTCCAAATAAGTAGGGCAGATTTGTCACCTAATGGGTGACAAGGGCTTGGGCGCGGGCCGCGGGGGAGGGGGGCTAAGTTGTTGAGGTGGAGCGGATAGGGCGGATTTTCCCGTGATTCGTGACAGGCGGGACCGGGCGGGAGCCGGGGGTGGAATTGCGGGGGCGGGGTGAGTTTGTTCTGGGCTTGCGGCGCGCGATCTGGGAGGGGTTGGGCGCTTAAACATTTTTCAACCAAGCATTCATGGCTATCTGGGAATACAAAGTGATCAGCAGCGGGAAGGGCGGGTTCGCGAACCCGTCGTTGCTGGAGAATTTTCTGAATCAATTGGGCAAGGACGAGTGGGAGATCATCGCTTTCCGTCCGGCACCCGAAAATCCGCTGGCCTTCACCGGGCTGGCCCGCCGCGGCACGCAACGCGACTGGACGCTCGAGGCGGCCCAGGCCGCGCAGGCCAAGGCCGAGGAGGAGAAGAACCGGGCCGAGCTCGCCGCCGCCCGCGCCGCCAAGGAGGCCGCCGAGCGCGACGCCGCCCGGGCCCGCGAGGTGGCCGCTTCTGCCGCCGCCGGCGAGGGCGGGGACGAGTCCGACGAGGACGGCCGCCGCCGCGACGACAGCCTGCGCACCCTGCGCGACACCGAACGCGACGACGATCCGGAGGCCCTGGCCGAGGAGGCCGAGGCGGCCGACGATCTGGCCGACTGGGAGGAACTGGGCCTCGACGACGATCTGCCGACCCTTTTCGACGCCATCAAACCCCACCTGCGCCGCAACCAGAAGGGCGTGGGCGAAGCCGCCGCCATCGACTACCTCGCCCGCCGCTGGGAGCAGGAACCCGAGGACGTCCTGGGCGCGCTCAAGGAGTGCGGGCTCACCGTGCCGGAAAACGAGGACGCGCTGCCGGACTACTTCGAATTCGAGGGCGATCTGTATTGGCTCAACGCCAACAACCGCGGCCAGGTCTTCATCAACGTACGCGAGAAGCCGCGACCGCGCTTCAAGCCGACCCCCATGCGCAAGCTCGACGCCGACGATCCGGCCACCGAGGAGCTGCGGGCCGAGCATGAAGCGGAGCAGGACAAGAAGCGCACCGCCCAGGCCGAGCGCGAGGCGCGCGAGGCCGAACGGGCCGCGCGCAAGGCCGCCGCCGAAGCCGAGGCCAACAAGCCGCCGGAACCGCTGCCCGACGGCGCCGCGGTCCTCAAACTCGTGAAGCCGAAGATGCGCCGCAACCGGCGCGGCCCCGGCCTTTCGGGTTCGCTCAGTTTCCTCGCCAAGGCGCTCAAGCAAAGCGAGGAAGACCTCCTCAAGGCTTTCGAGGCCGCCGGCCTGAAGCTGGCCGAGAGCAACGATGAGAAGCCGGCCTTCGTTGAGGCCGCCGGCCAGGTGTATTGGCTGAAGAAGGACGGTCGCGGCGGCGTATGGATCAACGCCCGCGACAAGGACAAGGTGCGCGGCAAGGACAAGGGCGCCGCGAACGGCGACGACGATAGCCCGGCCACGCCGGACGATGCCGCCACGGATGAGGAGGCCGCCTCCGGCCGCGATGAGACTACTGGAACCGAGGCCACCGCGACCGACACCGGCGCCGATGCGGCCGATGACACGTCGGGTTCTCCTTCCGCAGAGGCCACTGATGTCGCCGACGACAATGCCGACGACCACGATGCCGACGCGGACGAAGGTGAATCCTCCGACGCCGCGGGAGGCGACTCCGACGCGGATGCCGATTCAGCAGACGACAACGTCGCGGATGACACCGACGACGACGCCGGCCAGGTCGACGTGAAGTTCGAACCCGGGCCCAACGCGCTGCCGGCTCTGCGCCTGTTGTTGAAGCCGAAGACGCGCGGCACCGGTGCCGCCGCCGAGATCAACACCCTTTCGCGCAAGCTGGGCAAACCGGCGGTCGAGATTCTCGAGGCGCTGGTGAAGTCGGGGCTCAGCGTGCCGGACGACGCCAGCGAGAAACCCAAGTTTGCCGAGCTGGGCGACGAGATCCTGTGGCTCAACCGCAACGCCAAGGACGATTCACTGTGGCTCAACGCCAAGGCCAAACCGAAGCGTTCCCGCTCACGGTCGAACCGGAAGCCGTCGCCAAAGAAGGACGGGGAATAGGAGTTGGTCGCTGGAGGCTGAGCAGGTTCGGAGTTCCGCCTTCAGGCGGTACCGAGTGAAGCGACATCAGACATCCCGTACGGGCGCTGCCGCCTAAAGGCGGAACTCCGAACCTGCGCTGTTTTCTCCCGTCACGGAAATACTGTAGGGCCGCCGCTTGTCGGCGTGCCGCAGGCTGACGGACAGCCGAGAGGCAGGTGCGGTCCCGCGGCCGCGGGAGCAAGCGGCAGCCCTACATGGCCCGGAGGGCGGTCGGCTTCGGAGTTTGACACCCGCCCGCTTACTCCCGTTTGCGGAGGATGATGTCGCCGTTCATCGTGGCGATCTGCAGGTCGGTGTTGGTCTCGCCGGCGTCGTTGAGGGTGCCGCTGATGACCTTGCCGCCGGAGGGCGAGGGAATGCTGGGGGGGCGCGGTGCGCGCGGGGCGCGAGGAGCGCGCGGCGTGGCGCTGTCACTGCTGTCCTGATCGCTCTTGCTGCGCAGATCCTCCATGGCGACGCGCACATCCACGGCAATCTCGCGGGCGACTTCGGCGGCTTCGGCGGCGATATGGCGGGCGGCGTCGGCCAACTCCTGCTGCATCTCGGGCGCGAAGGCGCTGCCGGAGGTGGTCTTGGTGACGAGCACGTCCTCCTCGAAATCGGTGAGGATGGAGCCGTTTTGCGAGCGGAGGCGGACGTTGGCGGAGGCATCGGCCGGGAGGCGCACGCTGACCTCGCCGTTCATGGTGGAGATGGAGATGGGGTTGGCGGGCGCGAGTTGGGTGAAGCTGGCGTTGATCTCGCCGTTCATCGACTCGATGACGGCGCCGCCGGCGAGATCCTCGAGGGTGATTTCTCCGTTGAGGTTCTGCACGGTGACGTTGCCGGCGACATCGGTCACATGGATCTCGCCGCCGTAGCTGGTGCGCAGCTCGAGGGCGGTGTCGCGCGGGACGGTGATGGTGAAGTCGGCGGGCTGGCTCCAGTCGCCGAGACCGTATTGCAGGGTCATGTGGTTGTCGGCCTCCTCGATCTGGTAGGAGGCACTGGCGCTGATGACACGCAGGCCATCGGAGCGCTGGCGGGACTTTTCGGTGGCTTCGGCTTCGGTGCTCACGGTGACTTCCTCCACGTCGGCGCCTTCGACCCGGATCTGGCCGTGGGCGATGTGGACGGTGAGTCGGCCGGGCTGGTTCGGATCGGAGAAGGCGTGGGTGGATTCGTCGGCGCGGGCGGCGGCGGTGAGACCCAGCGCGGCGACGGCGAGGGCGAGGCGAGTGGTGTATTTCATGTATGGATACGTTTGGAAGGTTGTGGGTGCGGATTGTCGCAGGGTGTTGAAAGAAGGATGAGGGAAAGGGAGTGAGTGAAAGGGGCTGAGAAGGCAGGGAACGCGAATGAGAACGAGGGCGGCTAGAGGAGGGTGAGGCCGCGGCGGGCGGCTTCGCGCACGACGGTGTCGGCGGCGGGGTTGCGGGCGAGTTGGTCGAGGGCGCGGGTGGCGGCGGGATCGCGGGAGGCGACGACGAAGTCGATCATGGCGACCTGGACGAGCGGCGAGGGTTCGCGGGGGAGGGCGTTGAGGATGCCGGCGCGCACGGGGTCGCGGTCGACATGGGCGTAGAGGGCTTCGAGGGCGGTGAGGCGCACGTTGACGCTGGGATCGAAGACGAGGGTGTTGAGGAGTTCGGCGAGGGTGGCGTCGTTGGGATCGTTGGCGTTGAGGGCGGCGATGACGCTGCGCAGGCGGTTGGTGGCGGGCTGGGTGAGGAGGTGGGTGTTCACGACCTGGTCCATCGACTCGACTTTGGCGCGGAGGGCGGCGAGTTCGGCCTGGGTCTCGGGATCGGTCCGGGTGACGTAGCGGATCTCGGGCTCCGGGGTGACGGGCGTGGTGATGAGTCGGGTGCCGAGCCAGACGCCGGCGAGCAGGACGACTACGGTGAGGGCAAACTGCAGGACCGGGCGGCTGGGAAGGAGGGCGGCGAAGAAACTGTCGAGGCGGCTGCGGGCGAGGGCGAAGGGGCTGGGGGCGTCGGCCTCGGCCTGGGCTTCGTCGAGCAGCGCGTAGAAGTTGGCGCGCAGGCGCGGGGAAGGTTCGGGCGCGGGGAGCTTGTCGAGCGTGAGGAGGGTCTGCTGGAGATCGGCCCATTCGCGCTGGCAGGTGAGGCAGGTCTTCAGGTGCTCACGCACGGCGGCGGCTTCATGGGCGGGCAGCGTGCCGGCCTGGTAATCGATGAAGTGATCCTGGATGCGTTGGCAGTTCATCTGGAGAGGGAAAGAGGGAGAGGGAGAGGGATCCGCCTTCGCCTAGGCTTCGGCGGACTGGTGGTGAAAAGGACGAGGACGAGAAACAGAATGAGGGTCAGGCGGGGGTGGTGCGGCGGAGTTGGAAGAACTTGTCGCGCAGGGCGGTGAGGGCGCGGTGGGCGCGGACCTTGGCGGCGCCGGTGGTGATGTTGAGGAGGCGGGCGATCTCGTCGTGGCGGAGGTGCTGGAAGCGTTGGAGGACGAGGATCTCGCGCTGGTCGCGAGGGAGGATGGCGAGCGCGCGCTGCATGAGATCGAGATCGTCGCGGCGGGCGGTTTGTTCGTCCGCGGCGGGGGCTTCGTCGTCGGAGAGGTGGGAGAAGTCGGCGGGATCGGTGGGGGTGGGCACGCGGCTGTTGCGCTGGTAGTGATCGGCGGCGGCGTGGCGGGCGAGGTGGTAGAGCCAGGCGGAGAAACGGCCTTCGTCGCGGTAGGTGTGGCGGTATTTGAGGATGCGTTGGAAGACGATCTGCACGAGGTCTTCGGCGGTGTCGGCGTTGCCGGTGAGGCGGGCGAGAAAGCCGAAGAGCGGGCGATGGTGGCGCTCGAAGAGATCGCCGAGGCGGGCGAGTTCACCGGCGCGCACCGCCAGCATCAGATCGTGATCGCTGACTTCATCCATGGCGGGAACGTCCGAAGTTGTAGCGTGACGGTCGGTCGAAGCGAAGGTGATTTGTGAGCAGGACGGCGGCACGAGGGAAAGGGGACATGGCGGCTGGACAGGGGAGGAAACCGACGGGGGCGGCCGGCGTTACCAACTATTTTTGGGGAGGTGGATGGGTTTGTGTAAGGAGTTTGCAGTAAGGGATTTCGAAATGTTTTTTGAAAGAAGATGAAGGATTCGGCCGTTACAGGAGGAGAAGCGACATGAGTCGTTTTCCTCACTCCAACTCAACAACGGGTCCCTGAAAATGAGCACATCCCTGATTCCTGTAACCACCTACCATGGCCTCATGGCCGACGGCCGCCGCGTTTCGTGGCAGTCCTTTCGTCCGGCGAACGCGGCGCCGGGCTCGAAGCCGACCGTGTATTTCACAACGCTGCCGGCCGATGCCGATGCGGGGGGCACGTCGCTCTACAACCTCACGACGGTTGGTGCGCAGGCGGTCGGCTATGCCGTCGAGCTGACGCTTCTGGCGGGCACGGCGCAGCTGAAGCTGGCCGGTCAGCCCGCGCAGCCGCTGGCGGTGGGCAAACCGGTGACGGTGCCGGCCCGGGGCACGAACGCCGCGGCCGAGCTGACCTTCACGGGTGACACCTGCAGCCTGCAGGTGGTGCCGCAGCGGGTGTCGCCCGTAAGCCGAAGCTTGGAGTCGTCGCTCGAAGGCGGCGTGACGACGATGGGCGGCACGACGGACGGAGATGGCGGCGGTGGTCCTCCGCCGCCGCTGCCGGGCAATGAGGGCAACGACTGATTTTCGATCCCCCACGACGGCATCTTGAAGGCGCGACGCTTCTTCGGGAGCGCCGCGCCTGTATTTTGCAGGATATCGCGAAGTCGGGGGGTGTCACCCCTGCTACTCGGAACCGGATGATTCCCCTCGCGGTTATTTACGCCAAATGCGAAGGGTTCCGTTCTGAAGATGCGAGTAAAGTGCCCTGCCATCTGATGAAAAGGCGATGCGCTCGGCAGAAGCTCTTCCTGCGATATTGTCGGAGGTGCCGAGTACCAGAGGGGGGCGCTCGCTCCATCGACCTTCGGAGTTAAGGCTGAACAGCCGCACTGTTCCCAGCGCGCCCAGACAGGCCAGCGTTCTTCCGTCAGGATGGAAATCGAACCCGCCGTCCATTGAATAAGAGCCTTCCAATGCGATCGACTGACTCATGTCCGGATTGCGCAGGACGAGGTTCCCTTGGTTCGCATCGATGAGAATGAGCCAGAGACTATCCGGGGAAACAATAATGCGAGTCGGACGAAAGTTGATCTGACGTTGAGCCACTCTGCGGGGCACCGCCTCCTTTAGATTCCAGCTTTGCAGGACTTGCTCGAAGTCGACGAAGATAACGTTGCCGGCGTTGTCCACCGTAAGGCCGATCGTCGCAACTTCAGTTCTTATGCTGCCTACGATTCGCTGGACGGAGCGGTCCCAAAGGACGATGAGATTGTCATTTCCAGATACGGTCCACCACCGACCATTCGGTGAAACGCTCGCCTCCCGAACTCTCATTTCTGCGGGCAGAAAGCCGACCGGTTCCGGAGGTGCGGGATCAGTGGCCAAACCGGAAACCAGCGAACGATCGCGATCAATCCACCAAATCCGGTTCTCTTCAAACAGGAGTGCCGATTGGATCTCTTTTGTGATCGGTTGCAGGCTCTGATCCTTGGGATCGAAAATATAATTGGCAGTCGGGCTACATGGAATGAAAAGGCGAGAGCTGTTTCGTTCCAAGAGAAGTCGAGATGTACTGAAGCCGGTCGAGATCGGTGGAGTGGTCGTTTCAGAAGGTGTCTGTGCTGGCGTGGTGATCGACCAGATCCTTACGTCTCCTTGATGGGACCCGGAAAGAAACCGGGTGGAGTCCGGGAGCCATGCAATCGCTGAGACTACGTCAGAATGACCGGAAAGACTAATCTTGATTGCGCCTGTTTTCGGATCGGCGACGACACACTTTCGGCTGCGCGTTCCCAGTAGCAGCCAACGACCGTCTGGTGAAAGCCCTTTGGAATTTGAATCAATGGACGGGAATGGACCGGTCCACGCCCAACTATTACCGGATTCGTCGGAAAGCGTTGCGGGTCGGTCCGTTTGACCGCGTATCCACTGTCGACCATCTTGAGAGACAGAAAGCAGAGTGAAATGTTGATTGGGTGATTCGAGCGACTGCACTAATTCTGCACGGTCGTGATCAACCCTCCAGCGGCGTATGCGGTAACGGGTGAGTCGGCCGACGCCTTCGACGGTTTGGAGAGCGATGTGGGTGAGTTCAGCATCGGCGGAGGCCTTTTCGAATTCCCATACGGCGCCGTCCTCCCTTCTTGGAATGTCCCAGGACACGATATCTTGGGCAGTCGCCAAGTCGCGAATAGCCAGTCGGTGGGGTGCATCCGACAGACTGTCCTCGAAATAGAGCAAATGCGGTTTTTTGGTAGCTACAGCCAGAGGCCGAAACGTTCCGGGCGTATTCGGGCTTGGATCCGCAACACCTTCGGCAAGCGACCATGTTTCGATCTCATATTGAGGAGTTGTGCCGACCAGACGTTCGCCGTCGGGGGTAAAGCCCGCGAGCCGATGGATGCCGGAAACCCGGGTCACCAGACGTCCTGATTCGATTTCGTAAACCTCCACGGTTGTCGAGGCATCGTCGATGGCGACGAACTGACCGTTGGGTGAAACTACTATGTTGTCGACGCGCGCGCCTTTCTCGCGCAACACCCGGGCCGGATCACCTTGGGCCTCGCGGTTGATTGCATACCACTCGAAGCCCCGCAGGTCCGGCTCCCCGGGTTTGGGCGTAGCCAGCGCGAGCGCCTTGCGTGCGATGCCAAATTCGTCGGAGGCGAGCGCGCGTTGGGCGTTGGCGATGCTGGATTCGTAGAGGGAGCGGCGGGTGAGGGCGGCGAGTTGTTCTTCGGCGGCGCGGCGGCCGGCGGTTTCGATCTCGGCGCGGCGGCGTTCGAGGTAGGCGCCGGTGCCGGCGATGGCGGCGATGGTGACGGCGGCGATGATCCACTTGCGGGCGCGGGCGAGGCCGGCCTCGGCGCGGCGGAGGCGGCGGACGGAACGACCGGCTTCGAGCAGCTGCAGGTCGGCGAGCAGGGCGTTGACGTCGACGTAGCGTTCCTCGGGGCGCTGAGCACAGGCGCGCAGGATGATTTCGTTGAGCTCGAGCAGTTCGCGGTGATCGGCGCGGTTGCCAAAGTCCTCGGGCAGGCGGGGGAAGTCGTGGCGGTCGCGACCGGTCGCCAATTCGTAGAGGACCTTGCCGAAGGAGTAGATGTCGGCCGCAGTGGTGCCGGGACCCTCGGGGGGCATGAAGCCTTCGGTGCCGACGAAGGTGAGGGCGTCGTCGCTGCGGGCAATCAGGCCGATGTCGGCGAGCTTGGGGCGGCCGTGGACGACGATGATGTTGGAGGGCTTGATGTCGCGGTGGAGGTGGCCGGTGGAGTGAAGTTCGGCCAGGCAGCGGGCGAGTTCGATGGCGTGAAGGATGACGTCCTTGATCGGCAGGATTTTTCCGATCTCGCGGTAGGTGCGGAAGGTGAGCGGCTCGTAGCAGCCGGGGTCGATTTCGCGGCCGGTGAGGACATCGTCGGCCAGCTCCATGATGTAGTAGAAGAAGCCCTGGGCGTCGTTGCGGCCGACATGGAGGAGCGAGAGCTGCTGGGTTTCACCGGCGGTGATGCGGGCAAATTCGCGCAGGCCGTTGAATTCGCGTTCGTAGGGGGCGTCGTCCTGGCCGAAACGGGAGCGCCAGACAATCTTGACGGCGCGGTAAAGGCCGGTGGCGCTGCGGGCCAGCCAGACATCGCCATAGCTGCCGCGCCCGATGCGGCGCAGCAGCGCGTAGTCGGGAATGGGCGGCGGAGGCGGGTCCGGGGTGCTGGCGTCGTCCGGCGGCACGTCGCCCAATGAGGCAAAGTGCGTGGGAGGCGTCCATTTGTTTCCGACCGGATGGGCGCCGAGGCACGGTCCGTGTAGCCACAAAAGTCGAATCGGGGGCGAAGACAGCGGGCAAAACTGCCGACCAGGAATTGGTAGGGAACCGCGAAAGACGCGAAGGGCCGCGAAGGGGTCAGCCTGCTACCCGGGTGGCATGTTCTGCCGCCATGGTCTCGCCAGAGGCGAGTGAACTTTGCGATCCTTCGCGCCCTTTGCGGTGAAAATCCTGATTGGGGGAAAAGAAACGCCGCAGTCGGCGGGACTGCGGCGCGGGGTTTCTCTCGGGCGGTGATCAGGAACCAGGAGAACGCGGGAGGAAAGAGAGGCGGGGAAACGGGAAGGCGGGGACGGCGCCGGGCGTTCAGCCGTGGTGTTCGCGCAGGCGGTCGACCTCGGCGCGCAGGCGTTTGGTGAGGCGGTGGGCGATGAGGTAGACGGTGGGGGCATTCATGCCGAGGTTGTCGGCGATACGACGCACCGGCCAGCCCTGCCGGGTGTAGAGTTCGAAGGCCTGGAAGTGTTTGGCCGGCACCTGGGTGGCGAGGCGCTCCATTGCGGCGTTGAGGATGTGCTGCTGCCACTCGACCTCCCAGAAGTCGACGATGTCGTTTTCGGCGGGGATATCCTCCAAGGGATCAAAATCACCACCGGCGCGCTGGACGACGCCCTTGCCTTGGGGGGCGGTGGCGTGGTCGCGCTGGCGAAACTTGTCGGCGATGCGCCAGCGGGTCTGGTTCATGAGCCAGCGCCGAAAGGCGCCGCGACGATCGCGCGCCTCGTAGTCGGCGATGCGTTCGGCGACGTTTTGCAGTACTTCCTGCACGACCTCGTCGGCTTCGGCGGCGTGGAGTCCGGCCCGGGTGGCCAGGCCATGGATGAAGCGACGGTAGAGGCGGTGAAATTCCTCCCAACTGGAGTGGTCACTCCAATCGCGCAGCCGATGGAGCAGGCTGGGACGGGTGAGAAGCGATGGTTGCGGCGTTTCCATTTGCATTTGCCCCTGAAACGGAGCCAGCAGGTCATTTCTTGCGACAAAATGAAACTTTTTGTCGGTAAGGTGGCAAAAGCGAGGGGCGAAGTGCCGGAAAGCGGCGAGGGACGGGATTTTCCGCGGGAGAAAATATTTTTCCGAAAAAATGAAAGGCCGCTGAAAGATTCGGCGGATGTGTCCCGTTTCAGAGGGCGAACACGCTATCTATCCGTCCCCATGCACTCGTCCTCCTCCCTCTCATTCCCGGCCGCCGCCGGCCTCTGGCCGGCGAGCCTGCGATCCCTGGCGATGGCGGCCGAGGAGGTCGAAGGAACCGTGAAATCAACCCTCGGCGCCACGGACGAGCGGCGCGGTCGGCGGGTCGAGTGGCGTGCGCCGGATAACCTGCCCGACGCGCCCGGACCGGCGGAGGTCCTGCCCTCCCTGCCAGGAAAGCGGCTCAAGATCGTGTGCCTGCCGCGCGAGGAGGCGGATGACATGTCCTATCGCGTCAAGACGACCTGTCGTGAGCAGGCGGAGCAGGGACTCAAGCTTTCCTCCACCTTCAGCCACGACGGGAGCGTCTTCCTCGTCTTCAAGCGACTGTCATGACGCGCGTGGCCCAACAGACTTTCAGGGGGTCGTTAAGAGTCGAGTCACCGGCTCCTTGAGAAAAACCGGGGCCGTCGGCGCGAAGGCCAGTGTGCCGGCGGCCCCAAATCTTTTCCCGTATCGTGTCATCGCACCCGGCCGTGCTCCCTGTGGGCACGGCCGGTTCGTTTTTTGGGGCGGGGCCTGGCGGCGGGTTACCGGCAGCGCAGCACCGCGCGGATGGGCGAACCGTCGCCACCGCGCAATTTCAGGGGCAGGGCAATAAGTTCGTGGATGCCGGTCGGCGCGTCGTCGAGCAGGAGGTTTTCCAGGATAAGTACGCCCGCGCGATCGCAGGCCAGGTGGCGCGGCAGGTCTTCGCTGGTGAGGGCGTCGACCGAAGGGGCGTCCAGGCCGATGAGCCGCACGCCGTTGGCGGCCAGCCAGGCGGGCGCGTCGAGGTCGAGCAGCGTCCAATCCTGCGGGAAGGTTTGGGGATCGGTCCAGCAGCCGGTGCGCAGCAGCAGGCGCGGGGCGGCGGGCGCGCCGAGCGATTGCAGGAGCTTGATCGAGACGACGGGATGGCCGCGCACGTCGATCACCTGGGCCGGGCCGACGTAGGTCTCGATCGGTATCCGGTCGATGGTGACGCCGGCGTCGTTGTAGTGGTAGGGGGCGTCGGCGTGGGTGCCGTTGTGCACGCTGAGCGCGAGGTTGCCGATGTTGACGATGCTGCCGTCGCGGATGCGGGCGACGTGTTCGAAATGCACCGAGCGGTCGCCGGGCCAGACGGGAAGATCGTTTTGCAGGGGACGGGTGAGATCGATGAAGTGGCTCATGGGGTCGGGGAGTCTAAAAGTCTTAAGGTCGGAAAGTCTTAAGGTCGGAGGAGTGAAAGGGGGCGGGTCTGCCCGGTGGATCTCGTTCAGGAGCGGAGGTGGGCGCAGACGATGCCGGCGGCGACGGCAGCGTTGAGCGATTCGGCGCCGCCGCGACGCGGGATGGTGATGCGGCGGGAGAGGGTGGCGGCGACGGCCGGGGACAGGCCGCGGCCTTCGCTGCCGATGACGATCACGGCGGCTGGAGGCGGCGTGAGTTCCCGCAGGGATACGCCGTCGAGATCGCAGCCGAGCACCGGCACGGTCGCGGCGGCGAGCATGGGAGCCAGTTCGGCGGTCACGACGCGCATGCGCGCGAAGGAGCCCATGCTGGCGTTGATGACCTTCTGGGAAAATAGGTCGGCGCAGTCGGGCGAAAGCAGCACCCGGTCGAGTCCGAACCAGTCGGCGATGCGCAGCAGGGTGCCGACGTTCCCCGGATCCTGGATGCCATCCAGGGCCAGGGTGAAGCCCCGCGACACCTCGCCGGGCGCGAGCGTGGCGCGGGCGATCCGGCCGACCGCGAGGACCGGTGACGGTGTAGGGAAATGGCTGATACGCTCCATCTCGGCGGGCGTGACGGAGGTGAGGGCGGTCGCGACGCCGGCGGGCGGCGCCCAGGCGGCGGTGGCGTAGAGCTCGGCAAAGCCATGGCCGGCCGCGAGCAGCTCGCCCACCACCTTGGTGCCCTCGACGACGAACTGGCCCGATTCCTCGCGGAATTTCTTTTGGCGCAGGCTGCGCAGGTGCTGGATGCAGGCCTTGGTGAGCGGCATGTCGCGAGCACGAACGACGGTCGGGGCTATGGCAATGTCGCCGTTGCCTCGGCCAGACGCCGCACGGCGGCCTGGAGGGTGGCGGGCCGGTGGGCGGCGAAACCGAGCACGACGCGATCGCGACGGGGGCGTGCCAGATAGTGAGGCGACAGCGGCCACAGGCGCACGCGATGGCGGGCCGCTTGTTCGGTGAGCGCCAGGTCATCGATCTCATTGCGGAGGCGGGCGATCACGTGAAAGCCGGCGACGCAGGGCTGCGGCTCGATCCACCCGCCCAGGTGCTTTTGCAGTGAAGCGAGCAGGGTGTCGCGCCGGACCAGGCAGGCTTCCCGGGCCCGGCGCAGGTGACGCGTAAACAGTCCGGCGGCAAAGAAGTCCGCCAGTGCCACCTGCTCCAGCGTCGGCAGGTAGCGGTCGGCCGCCTCGCGCAGCGCGAGGAAGGGCTCGACCAGTGCCGGCGGTAGCACGACGTAAGCGAGGCGCAGGCCCGTGTGCAGGACCTTGTTGAAGCTGCCGCAATAGATCACGCGCTCGGCGAGGTCCTGCCCCTGCAGAGAGCCGAGCGGCCGCACATCGTAGCGGAATTCGCCGTCGTAGTCGTCTTCGAAGAGGTAGAAGTCCCGGGCGGCGGCGACTTCGAGCAGGCGGGCGCGCCGGGCGAGCGACAGGGTATGCGCCAGCGGAAACTGGTTGGCCGGCGTCACGTAGGCCAGCCCGGGCCGCGGCTCCTGTCGCAGGGCGGCTTCCACGTCGAAGCCTTCGTCGTCGACGTCCACCGGCACGAGGCGCGCGCCAGCCTGGCGAAAGGCGGCGACCGCGCCTTCGTAGCCCGGGTTCTCCATCCACACCGGACCGCCGGGCCGCAGCAGCAGGCGGGCGGTGAAGTCCAGCGCCTGCTGTGTGCCGGTGACGATCACAATGCGTGAGGGATCGCAGCGCACGGAGCGGGCGGCGCCGAGGTAATCGGAGATTTCGCGCCGCAGGCGCGGATGCCCCCGCGGATCGCATCGCTGCAACATGGCTGCACCGTCGCGGCGCAGGCGTCGCGAAAGAAGTCGGCTCCACTCGGCCAGGGGGAACACGTCCGCCGGCGGGGCGCAGGGGGTAAATACCGCTGGCGGGGTCTCGTCGGGAGGGGTAGGCGGAGTCGACCGGGGGCGGGACTGGGAGGCGGATGCGGGCATTGCCGCTCGTCGCGCGCGGCCGGCCAGAAAGAAACCGTCCGGCAGATCCGTGGTCACGAAAGTGCCCGAACCGGCGCGGCCCACGAGGTAGCCTTCGGCGGTGAGTTGCTCGAAGACGGAGACTATGGTGGACCGGCTCACGTGGTGTTGGCGGGCCAGGTCGCGCGACGCCGGCAGACGCGCGCCGGCGGCGAGGCGGCGCGTCACGATCGCGTCACGAATTTCCCGATACAACCAGTCGTGCAGGGCCGTGCCCGCCCGGCGCGGGCCCAGCGGCAGTTCGAGGCGGGGGGCGGGACGTGACATAGTGGTCTGACGAATATTGACAAAGTGGATCTACCGACAAGGCCGATTCTGAGGCAGGATGATTTCCCATCCACCGCTCATGACGCCCCGAGACCTGTTCAGCCTGCTGTCGCTTGCCGCCCTCTGGGGGGCCTCGTATCTGTTCATGCGCCTGGGGGCGGGTGAGTTTGGGGCCATGGCATTCGGGGGCTGCGGGCGGCGCTGGCGGCGGCGGTGCTGTTGCCCCTGCTGTTGGTGCGTGCCCAGGCGGCAGTGCTGGTGCGGCATGGGCGGGAGCTGCTGGTGCTGGGGCTGACCCAATCGGCGCTGCCGTTTGTGCTGTTCAGTTTCGCGGCTCCGCGGATCAGCACCGGGCTCGCCGCGATCCTCGGTGCGACGACGCCGTTGTTCGCGGCGACGATTGCGCGGGCTTGGACCGGTGAGCGGTTGGCCGGTCGCCGGACGGCGGGCCTGTGGATCGGTTTTGGCGGGGTGGTGGTGTTGGTGGCGCAGCGATCGGGTCTGGCGTTGGATGCGGGCGGGGCGGCGTTCGCCGCCATGGCCGCGTGTGTCGGCGCAGCGGTCGGCTATGGATTTTCGGCCAACTATGCGCAGCGGCGCACGGCCGGTCTGCCGGTGTTGGCAGTCGCGACGGGTTCGCAGGTCGCGGCTGCCGTTGTCCTGGCGCCGGCGGTGGCGATGGCGTGGCCGGTTGCGGCACCGTCGGCCGCGGCGTGGGGGGCCCTGCTCGGGTTGGCGATCGCGGGCACGGCGGGCGCCTATCTGCTGTTCTATCGTCTCATCGCGCGGGTCGGGCCTGCGCGCACGGTGACCGTGACTTTCCTCGTCCCGGTGTTCGGTACGTTCTGGGGCTGGCTTTGCCTCGACGAGCCGCTCAGTATGGGGCTGTTGGCCGGCGGTGCCATCGTGCTGGGCGGCACCGCCTTGACCCTCGCTCCCGCACGGCAGCGCGCGCCGCTTGCGCCCGTCGACTCACCGGTGCTTTCCTCCTGTCCTTCCCGTCATGACTGAACACCCTGCAATAATCGAATGGCGCCGCCCGGAAGGTGCCGACTTCCGCAACGGCCGGTACTCGCGCGAGCACACCTGGACCTTTGATGGCGGGCAGACGGTTTCCGCTTCGGCTTCGCCGTCGGTGGTACCGGCACCCTGGTCCAATCCGGCCGGGGTTGACCCGGAGGAAGCGTATGTTGCGGCCATCGCAAGTTGCCACATGCTCTGGTGGCTCGCGTTGGCGGCCCGTGCCGGATGGGACGTCCGCGGCTACCGCGACCGCGCGGTCGGCACCATGGCTCGCGACGCGCGCGGGAAACTGTGGGTCGACACGGTCACCTTGTATCCGGAGATTGACTACGAAGGGCCGGTGCCGAATCCCGCAGAGGAAGCGGAGCTGCACCATCGCGCGCATGAAGAGTGTTTTATCGCCAACTCCATCAAGACGGTCGTGCGGGTGCAGCGACCTGCAGAAAATCGCTGAATCGCGTCACCGAACTGGCGCAAACGTTACGGCGTCACGACGCCGAGGTGAAGATTAGGTGCCGGTGGTGAGCGCTGATTGACCGATGCAGGGCACGGGGTGAGTCGGGAAGCGACCTCACACCTGTGCACTGCATTATGAAACGCTTCTTCTGCTCCCTCCTTCTCGCCCTCGGCTCCGCCGTGTCGCTGCTGGCCCAGTCGGCAGGCACCGTGGCCGGCCGGGTGACCGATGCCAACACCGGACTCGCCCTCGAGGGCGTCCGCGTCAGCCTGGCGGGCAGCCCCGTCACCGTCTTCACGACCGGCGACGGCCGTTACAGGCTCCCCAATGTCGAAGCCGGTGCGCAGACGCTGCGCTTCAGTTACGTGGGTTATGACGACATCGAGCAACGGGTCGCGGTCGACGCCTCCGGCATCACCCGCGCGGACGCCGTCTTCGAAGTCCTCGAGATGGAGGCCATGGTGATCCAGGGTGCCGTCGTGGGCACGGCCCGCGCCATCAATGCGCAGCGCGCCGCCGACACGCTCACCAGCATCGTCGCGGCCGACGAGATCGGCAGTTTTCCCGACCAGAACGCCGCGGAGGCCCTGCAGCGCATTCCCGGCCTGTCGCTTTACCGCGACCAAGGTGAAGGCCGCTACATCGTGGTGCGCGGGATCAACTACGCGCTGAACAACGTGCAGCTCAACGGCATGAAACTCGCCAGTCCGGAGGAAGGCGACCGCGGCATCGCCCTCGACGTGATCCCGGCCGACGCGATGGATTCGGTCGAAGTCACCAAGGTTCCGACACCCGACATGGACGGCGAGGGCATCGGCGGCACGGTCAACATCAAGACCAAGAGCCCCTTCGACCACAGCGGCCTGCACGCGAGTTTCAAGACGCAGGGGATCTATTCCGCGCTCTCGGGCAAGACCGGTTACAAGTTCAATGGCTCGGTCTCGACGGTCACCGGCGACGGCAAACTCGGCCTGCTCGTGGCCCCGACCTGGCAGGTGCGCAAGTTCGGCTCCTACAACTACGAGCACGACGGCTGGAGCGAGGAGGAATCGCCCGACGACGGCAACGACTACTACCTGCTCGAGGCGATCAACTACCGCGACTACGTGATCGAGCGTGAGCGTTACGGCGTCTCCGCCGCGATCGAAGGCCGTCCGACCGAGACGCTGCAGTGGTATGTGCGCGGCAACTACAACCGCTTCAAGGACACCGAGCAGCGCCATCGCACGGTGATCGATTTCACGGAAGGCGACCTGGTTTCGCTCGACGCGACTTCCGCCCGTTTCGAGGACCTGCGCCGCTGGCGCCGCGATGTGCGCGACCGGGTGAAGGACCAGGACCTCAAGGCGATCTCCGCCGGCTTCGAGATGCGCAACGGCGGCTGGGCGGTGGACGGTGCGGTCGGTTATTCCAAGGGCCACGAGGAGAATCCGGACGAGACCAGCTACCGCTTCCGCCACAACACCCGGGACGGTGTGTTCACCTACGATTTTTCCAATCCCTACGACATCCGGATCGACCAGCTGGCCGGCGGGGCGATCACCGACCCGAGCACTTACGATTTCCAGCGCGCCGAAGTCACCAACGACCAGGGTGACGAGACGGAGTATGATGCGGTGCTCAACGTCCGTTACAGCTTCAGCGGCGAGAATCCCGCCTTCCTGAAGTTTGGTGCCGCGCTGCGGACGAAAGAGAAGACGCAGGAAGTGGAGGCCTTTGAATTCTCCGACGGCCCGGCTGCCTTTGCTTTCGCCAACCTGGCGGGAGCGGTCGGCGATTATCCTTATGGCTTTGCGGTGCCGCGCGTGGACGTGACGGCGATCCGCGAGGCCTTCTGGCCCAACCTCGCCTCCTTCGACGCCCAACGTGTGTTCGAGGACAGCGAGCTCGACGACTGGGTGAGCAACGAGGATGTGCTGGCCGGGTACCTCATGGGCAGCACGACGATCGGCCGTACGACCTACTCGGCCGGTGTGCGGGTGGAGCGCACCGAGTTCGACTCCACCGGCAGGCAGGTGGACCTCGAAAACGAGGTCGTGCTCGGCGACGAGCGCTTTTCCCGCAATTACACCAACTGGCTGCCAGGCATCTATCTCCGCCACGAAGTGAGCGACAGCCTCGTGTTGCGGGCCTCCTTCTCCAATTCGCTTTCGCGGCCGTCGTTCGGCGACAGCGCGGCCCGCCTCGCCATCAACCACGACGACGAAGAAGTGTTTCTCGGCAACCCCGCGCTCGAGGCGCTCGAGTCGGCCAACTGGGACGCGTCGGTCGAATATTACCTGCCCTCGCTCGGGCTCCTGTCGGCCAGCGTGTTCTACAAGGACATCAAAAACTTCTCCTACGAGTATGAAGTCGACGGGGGTTATGCTCCCTTGCCCGACTACGAACTCACCACCTTCGCCAACGGCAGCTCCGGCGAGATCCGCGGTCTCGAGCTGGCCTACCAGCAGCAGCTCCGCATGCTGCCGCAGCCCTTCGACGGCCTCGGCCTCATGGCCAATGTGACCTTTGCCGATTCTGAGGCGAGTTACCCGACCCGCCCGGGCGAGACGCTCGACTTCATCGGCAACTCCGACACCGTGGGCAACCTCGCGCTCACCTACGAAAAGAGCGGCATCTTTGCCCGGCTCGCGCTCAACTACCGCAGTGAGCGCTTGCGCGAGGACGAGCCCTTCGGCGGCGAGGAGTGGGAGGACGTGTGGGTCGACGACGCCACGCAGCTCGACCTCACACTGCGCTACCGCTTCGACGACAACTGGGAAGTGTTCGGCGAATGGGCCAACATCACCAACGAACCCTTCCGCGTCTTCTTCAAGACCCCGGGCGGCGGTGTCGAACGTCTCGGCCAGTTCGAGGAATACGATTACACGGTCAGTTTCGGCCTGCGCTGGAGCATGTAATTGATGCTTGAACCGCGAAGAACGCGAACGAACGCGAAGAAGGCCGACCTTTGTCACGTTGCATCGCGCTTCTTCACGCCCCTGGTGACTCGAAAACGATTCCGACCATGATGCTCCGCCTTACGATGCTGGCCCTGTGCGCATTCGCCGCGCCGGTTGCCGCCCAACCCGTCGCTCCGCGTGTCGTCACGACGCCGGCCAAACACGACAGCGACGATCCGGCCATCTGGATCAACCGTGCCGATCCGGCGCAGTCGCTCGTGCTCGGCACCGACAAGGACGTCGATGGCGCGCTGCTCGTCTTTGGCCTCGACGGCGTGGAGCGCGAGGACCTCTCCGTGCGCGGCCTCGCCCGGCCCAACAATTGCGACGTGACCTATGACGTCGCCCTGGGCGACGGCACGGCCGACCTCGTGGTCGTGGCGGAGCGATTCGCGCATCGGCTGCGGGTTTATCGACTGCCCGATATGGCGCCGGTCGACGGCGGCGGCATCCCGGTTTTCGCCGGCGAACGGGCGCGTGACGTGATGGGCGTGGCACTTTATCGGCGCCCGCGCGACGGCGCGCTGTTTGCGATTGTGAGCCGGTCCGATTTCGGCGCGCCGCGGCAGGGTTACCTGCACCAATACCGCCTGGTCGACGACGGCACGGGCGTCATCCGCGGGCTCTTCGTGCGCGCCTTCGGCGAGTGGAGCGGGCGCAAGGAAATCGAGGCGCTGGCGGTGGACAGCGAGCTGGGTTATGTCTACGCCAGCGACGAGACGTATGGGATTCGCAAATACCACGCCGATCCGGCGGCGGAGGATGCCGAGGACCAGCTCGGCGAATTCGGTCTCACCGGTTTTGCGCGCGATCATGAAGGCATCTCGATTTATCCGACCGGGCCGGGCGCGGGCTACATCGTCGTGTCCGATCAGCAGGCGAACACCTTCCGCCTTTTCCCGCGCGAAGGCACGATGGCGGACCTGCACGCGCATCCGTTGCTGGCAGTCGTGCCGCTGAGCACCGACGAGAGTGACGGCAGCGACGTCACGGCAGTGGCGCTGCCGGGCTTCCCGGGCGGACTCTTTGTGGCGATGTCGACCGACAAGACCTTCCAGTTTTACGCCTGGGACGACATCGCTGAGGCGGCCGGACTGAAGTGAGTCCCACCCGGGCGCGCGGGCGCGTGGACTCAGCTTCTACAAAGGGGGCCGGCGACTGTAGTTGGCCGGAGAAGCGCGCGGCGATAGGATCGGCGCCGGTTCAGGATCAACGAAAGGAAAGCCATGATCAACATCGTCGAAGACGCCCGCGAAGCACCGGTCTGTCCGCACTGCACCAAAGCCATCGACACCCTGCTCACCCGCAAGGTGAAGAGCATGTTCGGGGTCCGCCACCTCTACTACTGCCAGCACTGCCGCAAGGTGCTCGGCGTCTCCCATCGCAAGGGTTTCTGGATGGGCTAGGCCCGTCGGGATCAACGGGCCTTTTTGCACCCGTCAGGGTGACGTGTCCCCGAGGAGATCGAAGTTGAGCAACGGACCCCGACGGAAGCGCACATCCGCCGCGTAGCCCCAGTCCCACGCACCGTCGCCGGTGAGTCCCGGCGTGGTCTGGATGATCAACCGGGCACCGGGCGGAAAGGCCGGCAAAGGGACTTCGCTGCGTTGCGTCCCGCGGTCGGCGGGATGGTCGAAGGGATCGAGGAGCCGTTGCCAGATCGGCGTCAGGAGCTCCCCATCGACTTCCAGGCGGACGAGGAAGAGAATGCCGTCGCTCTGGTCCGCCCGTTCGTGGGATTTGGGCTCCTGGCCATAGTCGAAAATGAGTACGCGTTCGTCGCCGCGAAGGTCGAGAGCGGTGAGGGCCGGAGGTTCGAGCATTGACACTTCCCGGCGCTCGATGACGCGGGAGGGGCGACCGGGCAGCAGGGCGGTGTGCACCTCGGGGAGGTCCTGCCCCTGGGCCGGAGCCACATGGCGGGCGGCATAGGCCAGGGCGGCGCGAAGGTGCTGTTGATCGATCGCCCGGTCCTTGCGGAGGTAGCAGCGCCAGGGATGAAAATCGCCGAGCAGCACATAATGCGCAGCGATGAACTCCGCGAGCTCCGGGACGCTCTCATGTCCGTCCCGGGAGCGATCGTAGAACTGGAAGGCGCCGGGACCGACGGCATCGACGAAGAACGCCGGCTTGTTGGCCCGGAGTTCGGCCAGATAGCGCGCACGATAGTAGCTGTCGCGTTGGGGCCCGGCTTCCAACTGGCGGTAGGTCTGGGTATCCCGGGTGGCGGACGGCAGTCCGGCCTGCACAAAGACATCGGCGTCCCAACCCCACATGCCGAGCGAGTCACCGGGCTGGCGGAGCTGGCGCAGGGTCAGACCAAGTTCGTGCCGGGGAAAGCGCCAGGCAAACAGCAGTTGCCCTTCCATCGGTGCCGTGTCCTGGCGGTGGCGGACAACGAGTTGCGGCAAGGTGACGATGATGGCGAGCACCAGCATGCCGGCGAAACCGCGCGGGGGCGCGGTCGGACGGTCGAGCCAGGCTTTGAGGCAGGCGGCTGTAAGCCAGGCGAGGGGCAGGACAATCAGTTGGGCATAATGGAGAAAACCGCGACCGGGGGCGATGATCGCGTAGGCGGCGGCGGAGGCGGTGAGGAGGCCCAGCCAGAATCCCGGCTCGCGGTGGAGGCGTTGCGACCAGCTCAACCCTATCGCAATCAGCAGGGCCACCGCCGCCAGAAACGCGTGGAGCCCATAGGTGAACCCCGCCATTGCGAAGATCTTCGCCAGGCCGGTGTCGCCGGGCCAGGCCGCGGCGTAGAACAGGTTGTTGAGCACGTAGGATTGCCAGGCGTGTTCAAATTGCCCGGTCGCGAGGTAGCCCAGCAGCATGAAGACCGTCGGGGTCAAGGCCGCCAGGGCGAAGCTGCCCAGGCAGCGCAGGCGCTGGCGAAACGGGCGGCCTGGCTGAAGCAGCATCCAGCCAACCGCCCAGAGACCCAGGGCGGCGGCAATCGGTGCCGACTGAAGTTTGGCCCACGGCATGAATCCGAGGAGGATGCCGGCGCCGATCCAGGACGCCCCGCGAAACGAGCGGTCGGCGGCGCGCGTCGTCGCCCAAGCGGCGGCGGCGGCCAGAGTGATGGGCAGGAGTTCCGAGCTGTAGTGCACGAAGTCCCAGTCCAACGCAAAGGTGATCAACAGTAGGGTCGGCAGCAGGCCGATGCACGCGGACCGCGGCCCGGCCAAGCGCCGGAGCGTCTGCAGCGAAAAGGCCAGCGCGGCGGCCATCAGGAGAATCCCCGTGAGCCTTGCATTGAAGTAATCGAGCGGAATCCCGAGACCGTGCAGCATCAGGGGCGGCAGGGAAACGAGCTGTCCGGAGGTCGTGTTGTCGAGCGATCGCCAGAACACCGGATCATGGGCCAGGGTGAGGGCTCCGGCGGTGAACATGGCCTCATCGGGATTGAGCGGTTTGGGGTCCATGGTCAGGGGCCAGCGCCAGGCGAAGAGGGTGAGCGCGAAGCAGCTGAACCACAGCCACCACGACCGGGCGGAGAGCGCCACGGCCGCGTTACCACGCTCCGTTCCGGGCGGGCGCCGGACGGCGGCCCAGCACAGGGCGGCGAGCGTCAGGCCGAGGGCGGCAGGTGCAGTCCAGTGATAGAACCAGGGATTTTGATCGAGCCAGTGAAAGACGGCTTTCATTGAAGCGGGAGGAAGGTGACGCCGACCGGGGGCGTCATGGGCCAAGAAGGACTACAGTCCGCCCTGCGCATGTGAATCGGAAACTCGGGCCCTCGGAGCAGGTTGGTGGCTGATGCCGGGCGGGCAGAGGGGCGGTGCGGGTGGTGGTGGGCGGTTTCAACGCTGTTGCGCTGAGGACACGGGCCCCTTGGATCCGCAGCATGGATCGGATGCGTTTCATGGGTTGGCTGATGGCGGCGGCCTGGCTTGGGCTCGCCGGCTGCGAGACGCCGGCGTGGCGGTTGGAGGAGGCGCCGGTGCCGGCCGAGGCGGCGCAGGCGCGGGTCGGCTGGGACACGTTCGACGATGAACTGCTGTCGGCGGCGATCTTTGCCGAGACCAACCGCATCCGGGGTGAACATGGCCGGCGGCGGCTGCACAGTTACCCGCGGTTGCGCGGCGCGGCCGATATCCAGGCCTTCACCAACGCCTTCACGGGCCAGGCCACCCACGGCAACCCGCTGGCGGGCCGGGCCAATCCCTGGGACCGGGTGCGGGCCGAGGGCATCGCGCCCGGACTGGTGCTGGAGAATGTCGCCATCACCCTCGCCCGTCTGCCGGAGTCGGGGGGCGCCGTGCGGATCGTGGTGCAGACCGACGGCACGCGTTCCCGGCGCGACGACGCGACCGGCGACGAGCTGCCCTGGCCGACCTATGCGGAACTGGCCGCGCGGATCGTGCGGCAGTGGATGGACTCGCCGGCCCATCGCGCCAACCTGCTCAGCGAGGAGGTGCGATATCTGGCTTGCGGCACCGTCCTGGCCCGCAGTCCCTTGGGCGGTGAAGTCGTGCACGCGATCCAGGTGTTCATGAACAAATTCGAAAAATGATGTCCTCCTCTTCCGTTTCCTCCGTGGCGCCCGCGCCCGCTCCCGTGGCGGATTCCGTCCCGGTGACCGCCCCGCCGCTGCGCTGGGGCATCGCCGCGACCGGCCACATCGCCGGTGTATTCGCCCGCGGACTACGCAGCGCCCGCGCGGGCAACCTGGTGGCGGTGGGCAGCCGGGGCGAGGAGGCGGCCCGGCGCTTCGCGGCGGAGCACGGCATCGCCCCGGCGCACACGCACGGCTCCCTGGCGGGACTGTGGGCCGATGAGGCGGTCGACGCGGTCTATGTCGCGTCGCCGCACCCCTACCATCACGACGCGGTGCTGGCGGCGCTCGCGGCGGGCAAGCACGTGTTGTGCGAAAAGCCCATCGGCATGAGCCTGACGGAGGTCGATGCGATGCAGACCGCCGCGCGCGCCCACGGCCGCACCCTGATGGAGGCCTGGATGTATCGTTTTCATCCGCAGACGCGTCGGCTGGTCGAGCTGGTGCAGCGCGGTGCGATCGGCGAGCTGCGTCATGTGCAGGCGGTGTTCAGCTTCAATGCCCCCTTCAATCCGGAGGGGCGTTTGTGGAACAAGGCGCTGGGCGGCGGGGGCATCCTCGACGTGGGGGGCTACCCCTTGTCCTATGCGCGCATGCTGGCGGGAGCGGCGCTCGGCGCGGAGTTTGCGGATCCGGAGGAACTGCGCGGGCTGGGCGTGGTGCATCCGCAGACGGGCACGGATGTGCGGGCTAGCGCGGTGGCGCGTTTTGCGGGTGGTATCACGGCGGAACTGTCGTGCGGTACCGACGTGGGGCAGGACAACGTCGTGCGGGTCTACGGCAGCCTGGGCCGCATCGTGGTGCCGTCGCCCTTCGTGGTCACGCGGGATGCCTCGCCGACCGTGTTGGAGTGGTGGCGGGACGGGGAGCCCGGCCCGGAGGTCATCACGATCACGCCCGATCGCGATCTTTACGCCTACGAGGCCGACGCCTTTGCCGAAGCGGTGCGCGCCGGCTGGCGCGAGGTGCCGGGCTGCACCTGGGCGGATACACGGGGCAACCTCGCTGGGATGCTCGGCTGGTGCGAGCAACTCGGAGTGCGTTATACCTGACGATTCGGTTGCGGTCGACGGGACGGCGCCGGCGGATCGGCGTGACGATTTCGGCTGCAATGGCGGCGCGATGCGCTAGTGGTTTGCGCAGGCTGAACCCGTGAACCCGTCCTGCCATGAAACGCTTTATCCCCGTCGTCGTCCTCGCGTTCCTGTTGTCCGTGATCGTCCTGCCGCTGTGGGCGGCGACCGATGCGGCGGTACCGGTGAATGACCGTTCGCCGGTGGCGCCGATCGCGGAGGCCATCACGGCCGTGACGGGCATCGCCATCTCGCCCCTGTTCGGCACGGGCGGCTATGGCTTGTACCTGTGGTGGCGGGCCGATGAGGCGGCGCGGGCGGATCTGCCGTGGTTTGCGCAGATGAGTTTCTGGCTGCCGGCGTTGCTGCTGGTGGGCGCGGTGGCGGTGAAGGATGCGGCGGGGGCGGCGCTGCCCCCGGGCTGGAAGAAGCCGCTCGATGTCCTGGAAACGATCGAGAACAAAGTCACCGGCCTGGTGGCGGCGGGAGCGGTGGTGCCCTTCACGATGGCGATGCTCTCGCGGGTGCTGGTCGGTGGCGACGGGGAGACGATGGCTCAGGCAGCGGTTCTGGGCGGCGCGGGAGCCTGGCCGCTGGCGGTGATCGATTGGAGCTGGTTGCTCAACCTCGTGACCGTGCCAGTGGGCATCGCGGTTTTCGCGGTGGTGTGGATGGGTTCGCACGCCATCAACGGCCTGATCCTCCTCAGCCCGTGGGGAGCGGTCGATGCGGCGCTGAAGGCGGCGCGAACCTCGTTGCTCGGCCTGTTGGTGGTGACGGCGCAGCTCGACCCCTGGGTGGCGGCGGGCCTGTCGCTGGTGATCATCGTCATCTCCTGGTTCATCGCGGGTTGGTCGTTCCGGTTGTCGGTTTTCAGCAGCGTGTTTTGCTGGGACTTTTTCACGCGACGGCGGGTTCGCTTTCAGGTGCAGCCGGATGGCAACCGCGTGTTTGCCGGCACCGGTCTGGGCGGGGCGCCGCAGCGTACTTACGGGCGCGTGTTGCGCGATGCATCGGGAGGCCTGGCATTCGTTTACCGGCCTTGGCTGGTCCTGCCGGAGCGCCGCACGCCGCTGCCCGCGCCGACGGAGCTCGCGGTGGGTTGCGGGGCGTTTTTCTGCAACGTGACCGACGGACGCGGCGAGGTACTGGTACTGCCGCCGCGATATCGCACGCATGAAGAGGCGCTGGCGTCGGCGCTGGCTTGCGGGCGCGGCGTGCAGCCGGTGGGTCTCAACCGTGCCTGGACGTGGCTTAAAAGCGCCCTGGGATTCGGCCCTTCAGCCGCACCGGCCTGAGGCCGATGAAAGGACATTCATGAAGACGACTGCGCTGAACTGGCAGGACGGGGCCTGGAGGCCGCCCGCCGTTTCGGCGGCGGCGGCGCAGCTGGTCTTTGTGTTCGGGGCCGGCGAACGGTTGCGCGATCCCGCGCTGCGTCGTGCGCTGCGGGCGCAAGCGCCCGGGGCGGCGATCGTCGGTTGCAGCACGGCCGGCGAAATCTCCGGTTCAACCGTCTCCGATGGCGGCGCCGTGGCGGTCGCGGTGGAATTTGCCTCCACCCGGGTGCGGACCGTGCTGCGCAGGATCGAGAATCCCGGGCACAGTCACCAGATCGGGATCGAGCTGGCGGAAGGGCTCCTCGCGGCGGATCTGCGTCACGTGCTGGTGTTCAGTGACGGACTGCACGTCAACGGCGCGGCCTTGGCCGACGGGTTGCGGGCCGGTCTGCCCAACCATGTGAGTGCAACGGGGGGTCTGGCCGGCGACGGGTCGCGTTTCGAGCAGACGGTCGTGCTGCACGACGACGAAGTGGGGTCGGACCGCGCGATCGCCATCGGTCTCTACGGGCCGGACCTCGAGGTGAGTTGGGGCTCGGCCGGCGGTTGGGAGGCCTTTGGCCCGCGCCGTCTGGTCACGCGCGCGACTGGCAACGTGCTCTACGAGCTGGATGGCCAGCCCGCGCTCGGACTCTACAAAACCTACCTCGGTGAGCGCGCGGAGGGCCTGCCGGCGACGGGCCTGCTTTTTCCGCTGGAGCTGCTCTCCGAACATGAAGGCGAGCCGAGTCTGGTGCGCACCATCCTGGCGGTGGATGAGGAGCAGCAGTCCCTCACTTTCGCCGGCGATGTGCCGGCCGGCCGGCAGGTGCGGTTGATGAAGTCGACGATCGACAAGCTTATCTGGGGCGCGGAGCAGGCCGGCGGGTCGGCGAAACCGGAGCACCGACCCGAGCTGGCCCTGCTGGTGAGTTGCGTGGGCCGTCGCCTGCTGCTCGGCCAGCGGGTCGAGGAGGAAGTCGAAGCGGTGCTCACCGAGCTGGGCAACCCGTCGGGCGCGGTGGGCTTTTATTCGTACGGCGAGATCGGGCCCGGTGGTCTCGCGCACGGCTGTGAGCTGCACAACCAGACCATGACGTTAACCACTTTCGGCGAGCGCACGGGTTGACCCCTCGGCGGCCCGCCGCGCTTTTCGACTCCATGCACCCCCTCCTCGTCCGACAGATCCGCAAGAAGCTGGCCGGCGTCGAAATCGTATCGGGACCGCTGGCGGAATTCATTGCCGCGGTCGATGCGGCCTACGTGCAGGCCGACCAGGAACGCGAGTTCGTGGAGCGCACCCTCGACGTGGTTTCCATCGAGCTTACGCAGGCCAACGAGAAGATCCGCCGCGATGCCGAGAGCCGGTTGCAGGATCTCACCCGTTACTACGAGCAGACACTGGAGCTGCAGCAGGGCATGATCGTCTGCTTCCGGCGGGAAGGGGAACGCTTCGTCCATACCCTGTGTCGCGGAGCCCTCGCCAACCGTCTCGGATGGACGGCCGAGAAAGTGGAGAATCACGCCCTGGAAGACTTTCTGCCCGCCGCGCGCGCCCGGGAGCTGGAGCAGGTGTACGCCCAGGCCTGGGAGGGACGGGCGGTCGCGTGGGAGGGTTGCGATGAAGACAAGCAGCTCTGGTATCTCTCGCTCCTGCAGCCGCGCTACCACGACGGCGAGGTGACCGAGGTCATCCTTTCGGCCGTGGAGGTCTCGGAGCTCAAGCGTTCCGAAGCGGCCCTGCGTCAGGCCAAGGAAAAAGCCGAGAGCGCGGACCGCGCCAAGAGCGACTTCCTGGCGGTGATGAGCCACGAGATTCGCACGCCGATGAATGCGGTGATCGGCTTCAC
This sequence comes from uncultured Opitutus sp., assembly GCA_965652375.1. GTDB lineage: Bacteria > Verrucomicrobiota > Verrucomicrobiia > Opitutales > Opitutaceae > Actomonas. Next base: position 16,603 of record CBFGUO010000008.1, on the reverse strand, counting down.
CAGCCTGTTGCGCGAAACCGAGCTCGACCCCGACCAAGCGCGCTTCGTGCGCATGATCGAAAGCTCCGGCGAAGGGCTGCTCGAGATCATCAATGACGTGCTCGACATCTCCAAGATCGAGGCGGGCCGTCTCGAACTCTCCATCGAGCCGGTCGATCCCATGATGGTCGCCAACGATGTCGTCGAAATGATGCGCTCGCGCGTGAAGGACAAGGAACTCGTGCTCAGCGCCCGCGCGGTGGGCGCGGTGCCGCATTTCGTGCGTTGCGACCGCGCGCGCCTGCGCCAGATCCTCGTCAATCTCGTCGGCAATGCCGTGAAATTCACCGCCACCGGCTCGGTCACGGTGGAGCTCGACTATCGCCCGCCCGACCTGCTCATCGGCCGGGTCATCGACACCGGCATCGGCATCGCCCCGGAGGCGCTGGAGCGCCTCTTCAAACCCTTCAGCCAGGTCGACTCCTCCACCACGCGCAACTACGGCGGCACCGGCCTCGGTCTCGCCATCTGCCGCCGGCTGTGCGAGGCCCTGGGCGGCGGTATCACGGTGCATAGCGCGGAAGGCACGGGCTCGACCTTCGTGTTCGAGATCCACGCCGCCCAAACCCGGGATCCACTGGCGGGCGTATCGGTCACCCCGCCGGCGACCGCAGCGGAGCCGGCCGAGGCGGACACCTTGCCCTCGGTGCTGGTGGTCGACGACAACCCGACCAACCGCCGCGTGGTGGGACTCATGCTGGAGATGGGCGGTTATGAACGGCTCGGCTTTGCCAGCACCGGTGACGAGGCGGTCGAGGTGCTGGAGAAGGAAATGTTCGACGTCATTTTCATGGATGTGGAAATGCCTGGACGCGACGGCATCGAGGTGACGCGCTGGCTGCGGGAGCGCGCCGAAACGACCGACGCCTGGCCGTGGATCATCGGCCTGAGCGCCAACGTATTCAAAGAAACCCGACAACGCGCCGAGGCCGCGGGCATGAATGTCTTTCTCGCCAAGCCGGTGCGGCGCGAGAACGTGCTCGAGGCCGTGCGCAAGCGCGAGCAGACCGGCGCCTAGCGCAACGCGATGACCGCCTTCATCACGCCGGCGCCGCGGCGCCGGACCAGGTCGTAGGCCGCCGCCGCATCCTCCAGCGCAAAACGGTGTGTGACCAGATCCTCGAGCAGGACCGCCCAATCGGGGCGCCGAGCCAGCGCGATTGCGCGCGGGTAGGTGTGTTTCATCCGCCGCGCGAAGCGCACCGTGAGCCCTTTGCGGCGCGGCACGGCGTGCGAGAACTCACTGCGGTCGTGCGGCGGAATGCCCACCAGCACGACCCGTCCGCCGCTGCGGGCGGCGCCGAAGGTGAGGTCGATGGAACGCCCGGCATCGGCGACCTCGAACGCCACATCGACTCCGCGGCCGTTGGTCGCCGCCTCGAGCGGCGCCAGCACGGCGTCGATCGAGGCATCTGCGGGCACGTCCCAGGCGTGGGTCGCGCCCAGGGCCAGCGCCTTGGCCCGCCGCTCCGCCACTGGCTCGAACACGCAGAGGGGAAAGGCGCCGGCCAGGCGTGCGAGGCTCAGGATCAGCAGGCCCACGGGACCGGCGCCGAAGATGGCCACGCTGCGGGCGACCTGCAGTTTGCCCAGATCCACCGCATGCAGGGCCACGCCGAGCGTCTCGAGCAGGGTGCCGACCGCGGCGGACGTTTCTTCCGGCAAGGCAAAACAGTTGGCGCCGGGTACGACGAGCTGTTCGCACAGGGCGCCATCATCGGGCGGCACGCCGAAGAAGCGGTGGTGGGGGCAGAGGTTGGGATGACCCTCGCGGCAGATTTCGCAGTGCCCGCAGGGAACGGCCGGGTCGATCGCTACCCGAGTGCCGGCCGTGAGCGGCTGCCCCTCCTCGTCGCAGGCATACGGACCGACGGTCTCGATGGTGCCGGCAAACTCGTGCCCGAGGACGCAGGGTTGCTCGGCCCGTCGGCCGCCAATGCCACCGGTCTCGTACATGTGCAGGTCGGAACCGCAAACGCCGACGGCATCGATCCGCACCCGCACCTCACCCGGTCCGGGCGTCGGGGCATCGGGAACGGAATCCAGACGCAGGTCGAAAGGGCCATGCAGACGAATCGCGCGCATCATGCCCCATCTGAATCGACGGGGACGGCCGGGGCGACTTAATCCTCGTGCCATGAAGATCCGCCCCGGCCTTTGCTTCCTTTTTATGGCGTTGTTCGCCTCGTCGGCGATGAACGCCGGCCAGCCCACCGTCCTGTCGACCGACATCGCCGGCGACATTGACGACACCTGGGCGCTGGCGCACCTGTTGCGTTCGCCGGAACTCGATCTGCGCATGGTCCTCACCGAGACCGGCGAGGCCCGCTACCGCGCGGCGGTGGCCGCGAAGTTTCTGGAAGTGGCCGAACGCACCGACGTCACGGTGGCCCTCGGTCTCGACTTCGGGGTGATGGCCGACGAACACCGCCACCAGGGGCCCTGGGTGGCCGACTACGATCTCGATGGCTACCCGGGCAAACTCGTTCAGGACGGTGTGCAGGCCTTCATCGACTTCGTGCGGGCGGCCGAGGAGGACGTGACCGTCATCGCCATCGGACCGGCGCCCAGCCTCGCCGAAGCCGTGAAACGTGCGCCGGACATTGCGCAAAAATGCCGGCTCTACGGCATGCACGGCAGCTTCGATGTCGGCTACGGCGGCGCCGCCAAACCGGATGCCGAATACAACGTGAAGGCCGACGTGGCGGCGTTTCGCGCGCTGATGGCGGCGCCGTGGAAGCGCGTCGTGCTCACACCGCTCGACACCTGCGGACTGGTCATCCTCGATGGCGCCAACTACCACCGCGTCTGGTGCGCCACGCGCGATCCCGTGGCCAACGCCGTGATCGAGAACTACTGCCTCTGGGCGCCGCGGGTGCCGTGGATGAAGTGCGACTTCTTCACCCGGAAATCCTCCACCTTGTTTGACAACGTTGCCGTATACCTCGCCTACGCCAACGACCTGGTGGAGTTTGAAACCATCCGGTTTCGCGTCACCGACGATGGTTTCACCGTGCGCGACGACGACGGTCCCTACCTGGCCGACGTGGCGATCCGCTGGCGTGACCTGCCGGCTTTCTACGATCACCTCACCGCCCGCCTGGTGGCGGCGACCCCGTGATCGGGTGGGGACGTGATCCGACGGGAAACGAATCTCCCCGGCCCGCCCTTTTCACCCGGAGATTCCACCCTGGAGGGCTGCCGCTTGCCGGCACGCCGCTGGCTGACGGTGGACCGAGGGGCAAATACGGGACGCCGGCAAGCGGCAGCGCTACACTTCGCGGTGTGCGCGGCTTACGATCGGAGTGAGATATCCGGGCTATTCGCCGTCGGGTTCGTCGGAGTCGATCAGGTGGCGGAAGCGTTGGTAGGAGAAGCCGACCCAGATCAGCAGGATGCCCAGCACGATGAAGGCGATGATGCGATGCTGGGCGTCGTTGATGTCGTGCACGAAGACGCGGCCGATGCAGAGGGCGAGTACGGTCAGGCCGGTGATGCGATGGGTGCGTGAACGAAAGATCAGGCCGAGGCCGAAGAAGGCCAGGCCGCCCAGGGCCCACAGACCGCTGCCGTAGGGGGCCCACGCGGCGTTGCCGTCGAGCGCGGCCGCGGTGACGAGCGCGGCGCCGGCCAGGGCGTGGACCCAGGACCAGAGGCGCGATGAGGCCCGGCGGCCGCGATTCCACCAAAGCGGCAACGAGGCGAGGGCGAGTCCCAGCGCGGCGGAGCCGAGCAGCGCGAGCCAGGCGGACTCCAGAGCAGTCCAGGCCGGATCGACGATTTCCAGGGCGGCGCCGGTCATGCCCAGGGTGCCGGCGACGAAGCGGGCGGCGCCAAGATCAAGACGGCGCGCCAGGCCCGCCAAGCCGAGCACGGTCACGGCGGTGAGGAGCGCAAAGGTCGGTTCGGGCGCGAGATTGACCAGCGGTATCAGGATTAAGAATACACCGGGAGCGGCCGCCAGCCCGTGCGCCGTGCGAAGTTCGGCGGCCTCGGAATCGGCGGGAGGCGGGCGGCGCAGGGTGACGAACCAGAGCGTCGGCAGGATGAGGGCGGAGAGAATCTGCCACTCTTCCCGTCCCGCCGGTCGAGCTCCCGTTATGGCGTGGCCCAGGCCCAGTGATCCGGCGACCCAGACGGCGAGTACCGCGGCCTGGGTCAGGGCGGCATGGCGCCACGAGGCGCCGAGCGCAGCCATGCCCACCGTGACCAGAAGCGAGGTGGCGACCGCGGGATTGATGGACCAGGATTGAAGCATGGCACCCGCGAGTCCCGCGTGGGCGAGCAGGAACAGGGCGATGCCGACGCTCCGGCCGGTCGGCCGACGTGCCGCGCTCATACCGCCGAAGGCGGTGACGGCGACGAGCGGCAGCGAGCCACCCCACAGCCACGCCAGTCCGTGTCGGGTCTCGGCGTAGAGCTGCAGGGCGACATGAGCCGCGAGCAGCGCGACGACCATCGCGGGAACGGGCACGCTTGAACGCTGCCAGCGGCGAACGCTTTCCCAGGCGCCGATCACGGCCAGCGCCGCCAGCATGAACCAGCGCTCGGAGAGGGCGATCCAGGCGGCGGCGAAGACCGGAACGGCGACCCCGATGGACAACATCCAGGCGACCTCGCGTTCATTGTCCTGGGCGAAAAGCCGCTGGGCCAAGCTCAGCAACACGGTTGTGCCGGCGAGGTAGCCGGCCACGGCCGCGCCGGCCGGGGAGAGCAGGCGCCCGGCGAGCTCGCCGATTTCGGCGCAATAAAAAGCCAGGGACACCGCCCAGGTGCCGAGGGCGAGCACCAGCAGACTGCCGCGCCGCGTACGGTGGGCGCCCGCGATTAGGACAAAGGCCTCGACCACCAGGGCGAGCCAGCGGGTGCGGGCGTCCCAGTGGGCGATGATGCCGAGAGCGAGGAGCGCCGACGCCTTGACGGCAAACAGGCTCATGATCGGGTCCGCCGGCCGGGTGCGCCACGCGCCGATGGCCACGAGGGCGAGCGTGATGCCGCTGACGAAGAACCACGCGTCGGCGGCCTGGCTGCCGAATACGGCGTGCGTGGCCACCAGACCGGCCACTACGTGCAGGGAGGTCTGGATGCTCTGCAGCATCCGCATGCGACGATCGGTGCCGGGCGCCTGTGCGCCGTGCAGCAGGCGCGGCAGGGGCGACAGATGGCAGATGAAGCCGAGGGCGATGAACGAAAAGGGCAGCGCCTGCTCGACGGCGGTCTGCGGGTGCTGCCAGACGGTGCGGGCGAGCACGAGGTTGAGCAGGGGAGCGAGGATGGCGCTGGCCAGCAACGGACCGTCCCAGCCGCGATGACGATGCAGGGCGGCGGTGGCCAGGCTGAGGCCGAGACCGGCGAGAGCGCCGTAGCCCGGGAGTCCGGCGTCGAGGGAGGCAAAGGCCGAGATGAAGCCGAACACGACCGCCATGAGCGCGATGCTGCGCGAGTCGCGCTGCAGGGCCCGACCGCCGATGTAGAGGATCGCGGTGATCTGCAGCGCGGCGGCGATCGGCGCGGCGTCGACGATTTTCACGGCGGGCACAGCATAGGCGGCGAAAGCGGCGAAATAGGTGAGCGCCAAGGCGGCCCCTGTCACCACGGGACCGATACGCAGCGCCCGGCGTTCGAAAACGGCACCGGCCGCCGATACGCCGGCGACGATGAGCCCCAGCTCGAGCCAGCGCACGAACGGGGTGGTGTGGGCGGAGAGGTAGATGCCGAAGAATACGATGCCGATGACGGCGAGCAGCGCCCCCAGCCGGGTGGCCCACCAGGCGCCGAGCTGCGCTTCGCCGCTGGACCCGGCCTTGGGGGGCAGGAGCTGAAAGGCGCGGAGCACTTCCCGAATCGCGGAGGGTTGCGGCAGGGGCGGGGGCACCGGAGGCGGGGCCGGCGGTGTGCGCGGCGGCGTTGGGACCGCGCGCTGCGGGGCAGCGGGAGGCGGCGTTGCGGCGACCGTGCGGCGAGTCGGCTCGGGTTTTGATGCAATCGGAGAAGCCGGGGCAGTCCGGGCGGTGGTGCCCTCGAGTGCGGCGAGGCGGTGGCGCAAGTGACCCATCTCCTGTTCGAGCTGGGCAACACGGTTTTCCAGAGACGGGGTGGAGTCCATGAGGGGCGGAGGACGAGGATCAGTCGATGGCGTTGGCCTGCTCTTCCATGACGGTGAGCGCGCGCCGGGTGACCTGGACGTCACGGTCGGAGAGGGAGGCCGTCACCCGTGCGGCGGCGGCGGCATAGATCGGGTGCACGGTGCGCCACAGCCGGCGACCGGCGGGGGTGAGCAGAAGCCGATAGGCCCGGCGGTCGCCGGGGACGGGGGAGCGCCGCACCCAGCCGGCCTGCTCCATGCGGTCGATGAGTCCGGTTACATTTGACCGGTCGACCAGCAGGATCTCGCTCAGCTCGCGCTGCGTGAGCGGCTCGGCCGAATCCTGCAGCACGTGGAGAACATTGAACTGGGCCTCGGAGAGACCGTGGGGCCTGAAAAGGCGGCGGCTGGCGCGCAGGAGCGCGTTGTGCGCGCGGAGGGTCTGCACGACCAGCGCAATGGCAGGCGGGGTGTCCATGCCGGGAATGGATGCGAGATCAATAGTTGATATGTCAACGAAATTGGCGCGTGCAGGGTCGGACGCGGCGTGGTGGGCCGTTTCACGGGGAAGGGCGATCAGGCTTTAACCGTGGAGTTGGCCGACGACGTCCCGAGGACATCGGCCAGCACGGTGGCGAACTTCGCCAATTCATAGGGCTTCGGAATGAGATCGTCGAAGCCGAGATCCTTATGGGCGGCCACGGCCTTGTCCGAGGAGTAGCCGCTGGAGACGATGGCCTTGAGATCCGGATCGAGCAGACGCAGCTGCTTGAGCGTGTCGGCGCCGCCCATGCCGCCGCGAATGGTAAGGTCGAGGATGACTGCGTCGTAGGCGCGGCCTTCGTTGCGGGCGTGTTCGTAGGCTGCGACGGCGTCCTCGCCGTGGGCGACGGTGTCGGCGTCATAACCGAGCTGCTGGAGCATCTTGCCGGCGAGGGCGCGGATTCCCGGCTCGTCGTCCATCACGAGGATACGCTCTCCCCGGCCTGGCGGAATGACATCCTCGACGACGAAGGGGGGCGAGGACGTGAGCGGACGGTCGGCGGCCGGCAGCCAGATGCTGAAGGTCGTGCCGAGACCGAGGCGGGAGGTGACATTGATTTCGCCGTGGTGTTTGCGGATGATCGAGTAGACCGTGGCGAGGCCCAGGCCGTGGCCTTCCTGCTTGGTGGAGAAATAGGGATCGAAAATGCGGCCGAGGTCGTCTTCGGCGATGCCGCAGCCCGTGTCGCGCACATCGAGGCGCAGGAAGCGACCGGGAGAGAGGGTGGGGGGAAGGGTCGCGGGATCGACGACGTTGGCGAGGGTGATGTCGAGCCGGCCGCCGCGGGGCATGGCTTGAACGGCGTTGATGACCAGATTCTGGATCACCTGGGAAATCTGGCCTTTGTCGACATGGGCGGGCCACACGTCGGTGGCGACGGCGAGGTTGCATTGCACGCTGGTGCCGTGCAGGGCGAAGTGGGTCACTTCGTTGATGATGCCGGGCAGGTCCTCGGCGGTGCGAACGGGGGTGCCGCCCTTGGCGAAGGTGAGCAACTGGAGGGTGAGTTGGCGGGCGCGGGCGATGGCGTTTTCCGCGTCGGTGAGGCTGCGTTCGGCATCGGTGTCGGCGGGAGTGTCGAGGCGCAACAAGGACAGGTTGCCGAGCACGACGGTGAGGAGATTGTTGAAGTCGTGGGCGATGCCGCCGGCGAGGAGGCCGAGCGACTCCAGCCGGTTGGCATGCTGCAGCTGCTCGTTGAGGCGGGCCTCGCGGGCGAGCTGTTCCTTGATGAGGGTGGTCTGGTGCTGCACGCGTCGGCGGAGGATGCGCACCCAGAGGATGCCGAGGCCGAGCGCCACAAAGAGCATGACCGCGACGTTCGTAAGCCGGCGCGAGGTCCACCAGGGCGGGCCCGAGAGCATGGCGACATCGGCGGGGTCGGAGAGTTGGAGGATGAGGCCGGCGGTGCTGGCGCGGGTGGCGCCGGCGGCGGGCACGAGCACGCCGGTGATGCGGAGGCGGGAATCCAGGGCGGGGCGGACGAAGGAGCGATCCGGGGCGTCGGCGAGGTCGCGCTGCAACTCGGCTTCGACGACGAGCGAACCCTCCTGGACGGTGTAGCGGAGGAGGTTCTCGGTTTCGAGGATGTTGATGAGGGTGCCGGTGAAGGCGACCAGGCGGCCCTCGAGCGGGGTGAGGTCGGACTGCTCCGGGCCGAGTTCCTGCACGGGCGGTAGCCGGCCTTCGCCGAGCGTCTGCAGTTGGGCTTCCCGCACGACGATGGAATCACGGTCGCGGCCCAGCCGGCCGGCGACCTCCAGCCGACGACCGCGCGGCTGGACGGCGGCTTCCCGCGTATGGATGCGGATGACGTGGTCACCCTCGGCGAGGTAGAGCCAATGCCCGGGGCGGTGAAACAACACCGTGCCGGCGACATTAACGAAGTTGAGCGCGTCGGCCCCCGGGTTGAAACGACCGAGACGGGCGAGCGGAAGCTCCTCGAGGGCGAAGGGATCGACCGGCGCGCTGTCGATGCTGCGCACGAGGATTTCCTCGGGGATCTGGATGCGGATGCCGGCGAGTTGCCTCCGCTGGTTGGCGCGAACTTGGCAGACGCCCTGGATTTCGACGACACTGTGCAACAGGTCGCGGCGGGAACGCGCGGAGGGGAATACGGCCTCGAAGTCGCCCTGACTGGATGAGAGGTGCAGGGTGTTGATGCCGTTCTCCCGGCTCACGTGGTAGACGTAACCGCGCATGGACACCCACTGCGCGTCTTCGGCGCCGGTGAGGGCGCGTTCGAGGCTGACCGCGGGGGCGGTGGGATAGGACAGGGCGCCAAGGTGCGTGATTTGTCGTGCCTGTACCACCGGGGCGAACTCGCCGGCGACGACCTCTCCGGTCATCTCGACCAAGGATCCCGGTTCGAGAGCAAGCGTATCGGGCGCCCGATGCACTTCGATGCCGCCGCTGGGGTCCTGCAGAAAGAACCGGTTGGAATTGCCGTCGCTCCAGGTCACGACCCCCTGGAGTACGGCCGTGCGACCCTGGTCGAGTTCCGACTCGGAAAGTTCCCGTACCCGGGCGGCGAGATTGAGCAGGCGGCGTTGAGGGGACGAATGTGCGGCGTCCCCGGAGTCGGCCGGGACGGGGCGGTAGGAGACTCCGCCGAGCGAGGTTTGCCCCTCCTGGTGCTCGACGACTCCCACCAACTCCACCCGCTCGCCGCGGCTGAGGTGGCGGACCTGGGTTGCCGGGAGGTTGATTTGATTGGAGGCGTCGCGGAGCGTGAGCGATTGGCCGACATGGTGGTCAACGACCTCACCCGCCAGCCTCACCAGGGTACCTGCGGCCAGGGCACTCAGCTCGTCGATTGTTCGCAGGGGAGCCTGAAAGCGAGGATCGTCGACCACCAGTCCGATCGGCTCGATGGCATCCATCCCCGGCACCATGAGTTGAAGCTCGCTGATTGCGCCGGAGGGATCGGCGCGGGGAGCGAATACCCCGATCGCCCGCACGCGACGGTCGACCAGCACCCGGTCCGAACCGGAGCCGCTCAGGGTGACGTTGGCGAGGAAGGTGCGGCCATGGCTCGACAGGAACAGGCGCAGAAAATTGCCGTCCACCAAGTCCTGGCGGTCGACCCAGGCCTCGACGCTCACGAGGTTGTTGCGCAGCAGGTTGAGATCGGAGTCGCCTTCGGGGAAGGGAACGGGTCGGGCCTGCGAGCGGCCGAGTACCTCGACGTCGGCCTGCGAAAAATCCAGTGCTGTGGCCGGGGCCGGGAAGACGCCGCGAAAGCGGACGCGGTCGCCCGAGCGGAACGGGCGCGGGCCCTTGCCGGGGTTGGCGTACTCGTTGGCCTCGCCGGACCGGATCCACATGATGTTCCAATACGGATTGTAGTACAGAATGTCGCACTCGATATCGAAGGCCAGGTCCCGGCGGGCGTTTTCGGAGGCGTAGTTCCAGAAGTCGGTCGTGGAGCGGGCCAGCCGCGACACCGTCTCCGGCTGAGAGGTGTCGCCGCCGGCCTCGTGCGGGCCCGGCGCCGGTTGCGCGGAGAGAAAGGTGGTGGCGGCTCCGAGCCAGAAGCACAGCGCAGCCAGGCGCCTGGGCACCAACGAAGGCGATAGCAGAACTCGAGTCATGGGTCGTGGGAGCAGGGGGGCCGCGGATCGGTGCCGTTTGCACAGCACCAGGCCAGTGGATCCGGGCCACGGGCTAGGACCTTAGAGGTGGAGGCGCTTTCAGTAAGCGAAGAATCTACGCAACGCGGTGGGTTGAACTACGCAGTTTCTCGACGGGGTGGCGGCCGGGGATTTGCGCGAGTGGCCGAGTTGGGCATCATGCAAGGCCATGAAGACCCCGTCACCGTTCACGCCCCACTCGCTTCCCCGCCGTCGTTTCCTCGGTCAGTCGCTGGTCGGCGTGGCCGGACTGGGCCTGGGATGGACCTGGACCAGTTCGGCCCGGGCCCAGGAGGCGCTCCGCGCGCGGGGCGGTCGCAAACTCGGCTTCGCGTTGGTGGGCCTGGGCGGGTATGCGGGCGGCCAGCTCGGCCCGGCGCTGCGCGAGACGAAGTTTTGTGAATTGCGCGGCGTGGTGACCGGTGATCCGGGAGGAAAGGGGCGGCGTTGGGCGCAGGACTACGGTTTTTCGGAGACGAATGTGTGGGACTACAATACGATGGGCCGGATGGCCGACAATCCCGACATCGACGTCGTCTACGTCGTGACCCCCCCGGGGCTGCACAAGCGCGACGTGCTGGCCGCCGCCGCGGCGGGTAAACATGTCGTGTGCGAAAAGCCGATGGCGGTGAGTGTCGCTGAATGCGACGAGATGATCGCCGCCTGTCGCGAGGCTGGCGTGCGCCTGTCGATGGGTTACCGGCTGCACTTTCATCCCTATCACCAGAGCGTGAAGCAGCTCGGTTCCAACCACGCCTGGGGCGGGCCGGTGGTGATGAGCGGTGGCTTTGGCTACCGCATGGGTTCGGGCTACGACTGGCGGGTGAAGAAGGCGCTCGCCGGCGGCGGCCAGTTACCCAACACCGGCATCTATGTCATCCAGTCCGCCCTGATGGCCAAGGGCGGCGAAATGCCCGTGCGCGTCACCGCGAGCGAGCCGCCGAAGACGCGGCCGGACTACTTCAACGAGGTCGAGGAGACGATCAACTGGACCTTCGAATGGGCCGACGGTTCGAAGCTCGAAGGCACCTCGAGCGGCGTGCAGGGATCGAACTTCTTCGAGGCGCGTTCGGCCGACCATCAATTGCGGCTCCAGCCGGCGTTTTCCTACGACGGCCTGCGCATGACGCTCGACGATGCGTCGCTCGACCCACTCGATGGCTTCAATCAGCAGGTGCACCAGATGGACGCCTTTGCCCAGGTCGTGCTCAACGACGGCACCGACATCGTGCCCGGCGAGATGGGCCGGCGCGACATGGTGTTGATCGACGCGATCTACCGCGCCTCGGCAAGCGGCCAGGCGGTGGAGGTGTCGGGCTGAAGTGGAGGAGCAAGCGTTGGTCGATCCACGGCAGCGAACGATTATCCTGAAGCCGTCTCGTTACCGCTGAGGGGTCCAGCAATGGACGGTTGATGCCGTGCGAACCGCGCGATTGAGGCCGATATCGCATCCGGGGGGCGCTGACCGTGGTTCGAAAAAGCGGCGCGGAGCGCCGCACTCCAAAAGGTGGTGGGCTCCATCAGGAACCTTGGAGTGCGGCGCTCGGCGCCGCTTTTCCCCTGGCGCCTACGTCCGCAGGGTGCGGCGGGCCTGGTCGTAGGTGGCGCGGAGGGCGGCGCGGTCGGCGTCGGCGTAGCGCGGGGGGAGGAAGCGGCGGTCGGAACAGGCGAGCACGGCGGCGAGTTCCTGCACGGCGAGCAGGCTTTGGTCGAGCGGGTCGATGAAGGTCTCGATCGCGGTGGCGAGGTCGTCGACCGTGAGCGCATCACCACGGCCGGCGAGCACGGCGTTTTCGCGGGCGCGCACGACGATCGATTCGACGTCGCTGCCGGTGAGCGGCTGCTCGCCGAGCACGGCGCGCACACGGTCGAGCAGTTCCGACGCGAGCGGTAGGCCCTGGGCGCGGGCGATGACGTCGAAGAGCTCCACGACCTCGTCGGCGTTTTGCGCCGGAAAGAGCGGCACGCAGAGGCCGAAGCGACCCTGGCGTTTGAGGTCGATGGCCAGGAGGTCGGGGCGCGAGGTCATGGCGATCCACAGTTCGCGGCCACGCAGGGCCTTGTCGCCGAGGTGGGCGGCGAAGGCGGCGAAGACGCGGGTGGAGACGCCGCTGTCGCCGTCGGCCGAGCGGTTGCCGAAGACGGCGTCGGCTTCGTCGACGACCACGATCACCGGACCGAGGGCCCGAATCGTGAGCAGGATGCGGGCGAGCTGACGTTCGGTTTCGCCCACCCACTTGGAACGGAACTGGCCGAGCTCGAGCACGGGCAGGCCGCACTCGCTGGCGAAGCAGTCGATGAGGAAGGATTTGCCCACGCCGATGCGGCCCGGGACGAGCACGCCGCGTTCGACAACCTCGCTGTGACCCTCGCGGATGAGGCGGGCGATCTCGCGCAGGCGCGCCTTGGCGGCGCCGTGGGTGGCGACGAGGTCGAGGGAACGGCCGGGCTTGGGGTCCTTGAACTTCACCAGGTCACCGCAGTAGTCCTCGATCACGCGGCGCTTGCCGGCGCTGAGGTAGGCGGAAGTGATGCGCTGGCCGTTGCGCAGGGCGGTGGCGAGGAGCTGGTCGATGCGCAGGAGCGGAAGGCCGGCGGTGCGACGCGCGAGTTGCTCGGTGTCGAGGTCGCTGTGGGTGGCGAGCGTGGCGCCATCCGGGTGCGTATCGAATCGTCCACTACGCAGGAAGGCGGTGCGCTCGGCGGCGTCGGGCAGGTCGATGCGGACGCGCGCGACGTGAGGATTCTGGAGGAGGTCGGGGTGGAGTTCGCCGATGGTCTCGGTGACGAGCACGACGCCGACGTCGGCGCGGCGCAGCTCGGCGGAGGCGGCCCAGGCGAGCAGGTTGACGAGGGCGATGCGTTCGTCGGCACTGGCCTGGGCTTCGTCGGCCGCGGGCACGAGTTTTTCGGGGTAATGGATGAGCAGGGTGACGCCGTGTTCGGGGCCGGTTTCCTCGGCCATGCGCAGGAAGAAGCGGCGCAGGATGGGCACGAGGGCGTTGAAGGCGCGGGGCGGGCCGGTCACGGCGAAGTCGGTGTGCTCGACCTCGTCGAAGATTTTGAGCCACTCGAAGAACTGCGTCTGCATCGCCGGGGTGGCGAAGGTGAGGCCGGCGCCGAGGTCGTAGTGCAGCACCTGGGCGCGCGAAGCGAAGAGGCGGCGGCGCAGGTAGGGGCCGAGCGGCAGGTGGTCGTTGGCCGTGGCGGCGAAGAGGTCGTGGATGTTGCCGTGCAGCAGGTAGAGGCTGTGGGCGCCGCTGTTCCAGAGCCGGGCAAGTTCGGTGGCCCAGGCGGGAAGAGGAGCAGGGGAGGTCATCGGCGGGAGTGGGGTTGGCGCGTCGGTTGGTGGCGGCCGGGCACGGGCGGCGGGGCGGCGGGCGTGAGCATGGCGCCGGGGGGCAGGGGCGGAAGCTGGGCGGTGAGATCGTTGAAGTCGGCCAGGTCGGACAGCCAGCGGTTGGTCTCGGCGAGGTGTTCGATGGAGAGATCGATGCGGGTGCCGAGCGACTCGGCGTTGCGTTTGGCGACGGCGTCGGCGCGGATGAGCTTGGCCTGTTCGACGAGGCGGTCCTGCTCGGAGCGGGCGAGCTCGAGGTTGGCGCGGGCCTGGGCGACGCGGGCGAGGCGCTGTTCGAGGGCGAGCAGACGGTCGCGGCGGGAGGCGAGGAGCTTGCGGCGGGTTTCGAGGAGGGGCGCGTTCGCGCCGGCGGGAGCGGCGCCGAGTTCGGCCTCGAGATCGGCGACGTCGGCGCGGGCGCGGGCGGCGGCGGTATCCAGATCCTCGCGACGCTCGGTCTCGAGGTAGGTTTCGAGGGATTGGCCGATGTTGAGCAGGCGCAGGTAGGTCCAGAGCAGTTCGTCGAGCTTGCGCAGGCGGGTGTCGATCGAGAGGGCGAGGGCGGCGGAATCGGTGGTGGAGCCGGCGGCGGAGATATCGGCGCAGACGGCAACGAGGGCCTCGTAGCGGGCGCGGCGCTCGGCGGTGAGGGTGGCGCGGAGTTGGTCGCGGTGGGTGTTGAAGGCGGCGAGTTCGGCGGCGTCGGCGGCGGCGTCGGCGGAGGCGCGGCGGCGGTCGCTGCGTTGGCGGAACCAGCCGGAGTCGGGCAGGTAGATCTGGCCGATGGCGTAGGCGACCAGGCCGATCAGCAGGCCGAGGGGCTCACCGCTGGCGAAGCCGAGGCCGATGGTGCCGACGGCGAGCCACAGGTGCTCGGCACTGCGTTGAAAGAGGCGGCGATACGAGGGAGGCGTCATGTCCCTATTCAACTCCGGCCAGGGGCAGGCACGTGTTTGCCTGAACAGGGAGCCGTGAGGCAGACGCTGACTGGTTTGGTTTTTTAACCACGAATGGACACGGATGGCTTCGGCTACCGCCTACGCAATGAAACGAGGAAATAATGAAGGGGTATTCAAGCTCACTGAATGGGTGCAGAGCCGAACGGTAGTGAGGCCCATCCGTGTCCATCCGTGGTTGAAAACGAGTCACTGTTTGATGGAGTCCCGTCACTCGACGGTGAACCACTGGACTTCGACGCGGCGGTTGAGGTCGGCCACGGTGCCGGCGGGTTCCTCCCAGCCGCGGCCGATGGTGGAGAGGCGGGCGGGCTCGACCTTGAGTTGTTCGACGAGCACGCGGCGGATCTCGTTGGCGCGGTTCTTGGAGAGTTCCATGGCCTTGAGCGCCATCTGGCGCACGAAGGGTTCGCCGCCCTGTTCGCGGAAGCGCGGGACGAGGGCGTCGTCGACGTGGCCGCGCAGGAGGATGGTCGAGCCGGGGCTCACCTGGAGGAGGCGGCGGATGGATTCGAGGTTGGTCTGGTTGTCGGCGTCGTTGAGCTCGAGGTCGGCGGAGTTGGGCTGGAAGAGGAAGCGGATGTCCTTGGTGAGGAGGGGATCGCGTTCGAGAGCGCCGGTGGGGCCGCTGCGGATGGGCGCGATGGCGACCCGTTGCTCGGCGTAGGCACCGGCGGCCTCGAGCGCCTTCAGGTGCGACGGGTTCATGTAGTTGTCGGCATCGGTCGGCTGGTCGATGAGGCTGCCGTAGGCGAGCAGGGCGGAGGAGAAGATGCCGCTGAAGCTGCCGGCGGAGTCGATGGTGCCGGCGTAGAACGCGAGGTTTTCAGGGAGGTTGGAGAGGTGAACCTTGGCGAGCTCGTCGAGGGTGTCCTGGCGGCTCCAGTTGAAGGCGCGGGCCACGAGGTCGACGTGGGCGTCGCGCTGGTCGCGCACGAGGCGGTTGCCGTGGAGCGTGCCGTCGACGAGGCCGGCGACGACCTGCGGGTGGGCGGCGGCGAAGCCCTGGTTGACGATGAGGATGTCGGCGACGATGAGCAGGTTCTTGTTGGTGGCGAGGAGCTGGGCCTGGCCGGCGGAGGCGTCGACGATCTCGGTCGTCTTGGGCGCCCAGGTGACGCAGCCGGCGAGCAGGTTGCCGCCGTCGGAGAGGTCCTGGAGGAAGAGGTCACCGGCGGCGAAGGCATCGGCGGCGAAGAGCAGGTTGACCTTGTCGGGGTCGGGGCGGTCGCCGGGGGAGTGGAGGAGGTTGACGGGGATGCCGGCCTCCTGGGTGAGGTAGCGCAGGAAGAAGTCGGCCTCGGTGAACTGGGCGGTGACGAGGGTGCGGCCGCGCAGGTCGTTGATGCGGCGGATGTCCTTGCGCACGACGAGGCCGTCGGCGCCGCGGGAGAAGCCGATCTGCACCGGGGCGGTGACGGCGAAGTTGCGGCAGTAGGCGGTGAGCACGTCGACGGTGGTGGCGGAGGCGCCGATGCGGCCGACATTGAGGGCGGGCCAGCTCTCCTCCTCGCTGAGGGTGATGCGCAGCTTGAAGCCGTGTTGTTTGAAGAAGTAGGAATCCTCGCTGGGGGCGAGGCCGCCGTTGGCGGCGATGATGCCGGCGTAGCCCGCGTATTCGCTCAACTCGAGGTCGAGCGTGTTGTCCTTCATGACGTAGGCGGCGGGCGGAGGGAGGAGCGGGCAGGCTTCGAGCGGGGCGATGAATTCGGCATCGTCGATCGTGCTGGCGGGGGCGTCAGCGGTGGTGCTGGCGCTGGCGGTGGTCGAGGCACCGCCGGGTTGCAGGGGGGCGGGTGCGAGACGGTTCCACCACTTGTAGGCGCCGAGTCCGGCGGCGGCGAGGATGAGAAGGGTGAGGACGAATTTTCCGCGCGCAGTCATGGATCAATTAAGACGTTGAAAGGGGAAAGTAGGAAGGGAGGGACGCCGGGGGCCTGCGCGAGCGAGGGGCGGCCCGCGCAAGTGGCGGCGGGCTTCAGCTTTCGCCGATCTTCTGGCGTTCGG
>CBFGUO010000007.1:0-180871 GCA_965652375.1 uncultured Opitutus sp. | reverse complement strand
GCGCCCTCGACAACGTCATCGACATCAACTTCTACCCGACCAAGGCCGCCGAGACCTCCAATCGCCGCCACCGCCCCATCGGCATGGGCGTCATGGGCCTGGCCAACGCCCTCTACCGCAAAGGCATCGCCTTCGCGTCCGAGGCCGCCGTGCAGTTCAACGACGAGATGATGGAGGCCATCGCCTACTACGCCTACGAAGCCTCCTCCGACCTCGCCGCCGAGCGCGGCACCTACTCGTCCTACAAAGGCTCCAAGTGGGACCGCGGCCTCCTCCCGCCCGACACCGTCGACCTCCTCGAGCAGGAACGCGGCGTCCCGGTGGAAGTCCCGCGTGGCGGCAAGATGGACTGGACCCCGTTGCGCGAGAAGATCGCCCAGCAAGGCATGCGCAACAGCAACGTCCTCGCCATCGCCCCGACAGCGACGATCTCCAACATCACCGGCACCAGCCCCTGCATCGAGCCCGGCTACAAGAACCTCTTTGTGAAGAGCAACCTATCGGGTGACTTCACGGTGTTGAACCCCTACCTCGTCCGCGACCTCAAGGCCCGTGGCCTGTGGGACCAGGACATGATCGACAACCTCAAGTATTTCGACGGCGAGCTGAAGGACATCGACAGAATCCCCGAGGACCTGAAGGCCAAGTATCTCACCGCCTTCGGCATCGACCACAAGTGGGTCATCGACGCCGCCGCCCGCCGCCAAAAGTGGATCGACCAAAGCCAATCCGTAAATCTCTGGCTGGCGACCCCGGACCTCAAGACCCTGAGCCACATGTATCGCCACGCCTGGCACACGGGTCTCAAGACCACCTACTACCTCCGCACCCTCGGCGCCTCAAACATCGAGAAAGCCACAGTCGCCGTGAAAAAAGAAATGCGCGGCGCCACCGGCGAGGCCGGAAAGAAAGTCTACACCGCCGAGGAAAAGAAAGCCTGCAGCATCGAAGCCATGCGCCGCGGTGAAGAGTGCTAGGCCTGCCAATGATCGTTCGCCCCACAAGGTAGGCCGCCCGCTCCCGGGCGCTCCCCCTGCCTCCCAGCCATTCAATCAAGGCCCGGCCAAAGACCGGGCCTTTTCCCTGCCCATCTGAAAGAAACCACCCGGCGCCAACGTTACACCTCTCAGGATGATCCAGTCGTTCGCCGATCGAGACACTGAGCAACTCTTCCACGAGGAGAAGAACCGGCGCTTTCATGCCGTCGCCCGTGTCGCGCTCCGCAAACTCATCCAAATGAACCGCGCCGAACGTCTCTGTGACCTCTCCGTTCCACCCGGCAATCGCCTCGAGTCGCTTTCGGGCGACCTCGCGGGCAGTCATTCCATCCGGATCAACGACCAATGGCGGATCGTCTTCCGCTGGACTGAAGCCGGCCTGGTCGAGGTTCGGATTCAAGATTACCATTGAACTACCCGTATAACGTTACACGTTATAGCTTATGAATCCGCCGATCACACCCGGTGAAATCCTCCTCGAGGAATACCTGAAGCCGATGGGTATCTCCCAAAACGCCATGGCCCGCGCCATCGGCGTGGCTCCCCGCGCCATCAACGAAATCGTTCTCGGCAAGCGCTCCATCACCCCAGCAATGTCCATCCGCTTCGGAGCCTTTTTCGACCAGTCGTCAAAGTTTTGGCACGGCATTCAGGTCGAATGCGATTTTCGAGCTCTAGCGACCGAAGCTCCGAAGTTAGCCAAAGCTGTACGGCCTGCCTCGGGGCTCGTCTCTGCGTAGTCAAAGGCTCTGACAGGCGGGGTCAGGCCGTCACCTATCAACGTTTCGCCCTACGGGCTTTTCTGTCTAGCTTCATAACGTCATGGCTCGTCCCCTGCGCATCGAATACCCCGGCGCGATCTATCACGTTATCAATCGCGGCAACTATCGCTGGGACGTATTTGCCTCTCCCGGGGCGGCCCCGGCATTCGTGGCCGTTCTTGAGACGGCCGTGGCGCGGTTTGGCTGGGAGCTCGGGGCGTATGTGGTGATGCGCAATCATTTCCACCTGGCGGTGCGCACGCCCGAGCCGAATCTTGCGGCCGGTATGCACTGGCTGCTGACAACCTTTGCTGTCCGCTTCAACCGCT
Organism: uncultured Opitutus sp.; assembly: GCA_965652375.1. Taxonomy (GTDB): domain Bacteria; phylum Verrucomicrobiota; class Verrucomicrobiia; order Opitutales; family Opitutaceae; genus Actomonas. Next base: position 178,783 of record CBFGUO010000007.1, on the reverse strand, counting down.
TGCGCAGCGCTCAGGGCCATCTGTTCCAAGGCCGCTACAAAGCCATCGTGCTGCAGGATGAGGAGGTGTGGGCGCGGGTGGCCGACTACATTCACCTCAATCCGTTGCGCGCGCACGTGATCGAGCCGAAATTATTGGCGCGGTTTCGCTGGAGCAGCCTACAGCGCTATGTCCAAGATAAACGCTTTAAGGGACTTGGTGCGAAAGCTTGGCTGGCGACGCTCGGCTGGAAGCAAAATCGCGATGATTGGCGGGCCTATGTGAATTATCTCGTCGATCTGTTTGCCCAAGAGCAGTCCCAACCGGAATCCGAGCGCGAGGATTGGTCGCAGGGCTGGGCGATCGGCGATCCTGTTTGGCGGCAGGAATTGGCTGAAATGTATTTACAGAAAGAATCGGCCCTCGATCGGTCTGAGTATTGCGAACCGAAGGACGCGCAATTGCTTCGCTGGTCTCGACGGTTTCAAGAACTGCTACTGGAAAAAGGAAAATCAGAAGCAGACCTTCGGGCAAAGGGACGGGGATCAAACTGGAAAGTCGAGTTGGCGGACCAGCTGCAACGGGAACTCGGGACATCGTTGGTTTGGCTGGCGAAGGAATTGCAGATTCCAAGGCCCGCCACGTTGCGCACGGCGCTTTGGAGATTGCGGAGTAATGTTGATATGTGACGGCCCGACCCCGTCCCGGGGGGCCGGGGGCCCCGTCCCGGGGGCGACCCCATCCCGGGGGCATCAAACCGATCGGTTGGAGGATAAAATTATGCGCATCGCGGCGGACGAACGGGGGAAGGTGCAGACCGATGGGTCCTGCTGAGGTTGCTCCGGGGCAGGCAAAAGGTGGGGCGGTAGCCGGGCGTGACGAGCCCCGGGACGGCGGATCCTGGACTTGCCTTTGGGTGATATGTTCTCCTCAAACGTCCCGCTCGCGCTTGCGCGCGGGTTTACACGTCACATTTCGCGCGGTCTGGCCCCACGCTGATGTGCTGAACTTCCAGCTCACTCACATCTATGATTCGCCAGTCCTTCTTCATGGGGGCGATCGCGGTGGCCGCCTTGTTGTTTGGCGGATGCGCGTCGACCTCCGTCAATCAAGCGCCTTCCGCGCGCCTAAACCAGCTCAAGAGCTTCTATGTGGTGAAGCTGCCGGCCGATGAGCGGGGGATCAACCAGTTGATCTCCGATGAACTCAACCTGCGTGGGTTCGCCGCGACCACCGGGGCGGCGGAATCCGCGCCGGAACCCGTCGATGCGGTGATCACGTATCAGGATCGCTGGATGTGGGACATCACCATGTACATGATCCGGCTGGATATGCAGGTGCGGGAGCCGCAATCACGCATGGTGCTGTCGAGCGGTCGTTCCTACCGGCCTTCGCTGCAACGGCGCTCTCCCGAAAAGATGATTCAGGAGGTGCTTGATCTGGTGCTGAACGGGAAGGGAGGAGATCAGCCATGAGAACATGGTTAATTCGCCTGTTCATCGCCGCCGGCGTGGTGGCGGTGCTTTCGCTCGGCAGCGGCTGCGCCTCGCCGTCGCAGGCCACCAATATGGCGCCGACCGTGATGGTCGCCAATCAGCACCCGCAAAGCGTGGCGATCAACGTCACCGGCGGGAGCGAAACCAATGCCATGATGGCGTCGCAGATTTCCAATGAAGCTTTTGCGGAGGCACTGCGGGAGGCGATCACGCGCTCAAAGGTGTTCGCCGAGATCGCGGGCGGGACGGACGCGGCGCTGCGGCTCGATGTGTTCATCGCCCGGTTGGACCAGCCCATGTTTGGATTGGACATGAAGGTGACGATCGAAACGGGCTGGACACTGACGGACACCGCCTCGGGCTCGGTGGTATGGAAGCGCGCGATTGTCACGGACTACGTGGCCGAATTCGGGGATGCGCTGGCGGGCGTCAAGCGGCTCCGTCTGGCCAACGAGGGCGCGGCGCGGCGCAACATTGAGGAGGCGCTGCAAACGCTCGGCGGACTCGATTTGGTGCAACCGAGCCCGTGAGGCGGGTTGATAAGGTGAAGGCTTACGGACGGGGAGACTAAAAACTGGGAATCACGACCGACCGTTTGGTCAAATCCATCCACGTGCCGTTGACGCAGACCACCCACGGCCAACGATTGCCGGGCACGTGTCCGCGGAACTGCGCTGAACACGGCAACTCAATACACCTCCGGCACGAAGGTCTGGTCGGTCTTGGGCGGACGTACGTAGCCACGACGAGAGCTTCGCGGCGGCAGTTTGATGGGCTCAGGGGTGAGGTCCTCGTAGGGGATGCAGCTGAGCAGGTGCGTGATGCAGTTGAGCCGCGCGCGCTTCTTGTCGTCCGCGTCCACTACATACCAGGGGGCCTGCTTGATGTCGGTGTAGTCGAACATCTCGTCCTTGGCCTTCGAATAGTCCAACCAGCGGCGGCGCGACTCGAGGTCCATGGGACTGAGTTTCCAGCGCTTGGTCGGTTCGTGAATACGGGCCTGGAACCGATGCTCCTGTTCGTCGTCGCTCACCGAGAACCAGTATTTGATGAGCACGATCCCCGAGCGGATGAGCATGCGTTCGAACTCCGGTGCGGAGTGAAAAAACTCCTGCACGTCCGCTTCGGTGCAGAAGCCCATCACGCGCTCCACGCCGGCGCGGTTATACCACGACCGATCGAAGAGCACCATCTCGCCGGCGGCGGGCAGGTGCGGCACGTAACGCTGAAAATACCACTGCGTTTTCTCGCGCTCGGTCGGGGCGGCGAGCGCGACGACCCGGCAGACGCGGGGATTCAGGTTCTGGGTGATCCGCTTGATGACGCCGCCCTTGCCGGCGGCGTCCCGTCCTTCGAACAGGACGACGACCTTGAGGCCCTTTTCCTTGATCCACTCCTGCAGCTTCACCAACTCAACTTGCAGCCGGGCCAGCTCTTTCTCATAGGTCCGTTTCGACAGCGGTTCCTGGGGGCGAGTCGACTGAGCCACGTTCTCGCGGCCCGATTTTCGCGACAGCTTCGCGATCTTTGCGCGCTTTTTCTTTGTCTTCATGGGGGATGCGAAATCCGCAGTTCCGCTCATAGTCCCTGCGAAGAGAAAAGCCGAGCGGAATTGCGGGCCTTCGGCGGTGGGTCGACCCGAACCGTGCGGTCGATCGGGGCCGCCCAGCGAGCCGGAGCTGCCCGGGTCGGTCGCGCGATGCGCTTTCACCGGACGTGCACCTTCCGAATTGCGGCGTACGGTTCTTGTGTTGGCGGGACAATGGGCCCCGTTTGTTGCTGATGAGCGTGCCAACCCAACAACAGATCATCGGCTTGATCGGCGGACTGAGTCCCGAATCAACGGTCCACTACTACCAAAGGTTGTGCCGCCGGTTCAATGAGCGGGCCGGCGGACTGCGCTTTCCGCGGATCGTGCTGGACAGCCTTAATCTGCAGGATCTCGTCGACTGCTTTGAGAGGGACGACTGGCCCCGGGTCGCCGACCAGCTGGCGGCGGCGATCGCGCGGCTGCAGGCGGCGGGAGCGGACTTCGCCGCCATCCTGGCCAACACGCCGCACAACGCCTGGGACCAGCTGCGCGATCGCACGGCCCTGCCGGTGCTCACGATCATGGAGGCGACCGCTGCAGCCTTGCAGGCCGCCGGCAAGTGCCGGGTGGCGCTGCTCGGCACGCGACCGACGATGGAGGGAGGGTTCTTCCAAAACCATTTCCGCGCCCGCGGAATCGGAACCGTTACTCCCGCCGCCGCCGACCGCCGCGAGCTGGACCGAATCGTTTGGGAGGAGCTTTCCCATGGCCGGGTCGAGCCGGCAGCCCGGGAACGCGCGCGCCGAATGCTCGCGGCACTGGCCGTCGACGGCGTTGAAGCCGTCGTGCTCGGCTGCACGGAACTCGGCATGCTGATCGAGCCGGCTGACACGCCGCTGCCATTGTTCGACACGCTCACTCTGCACGCCGAGGCGATCCTGGAGAGAGCGTTGGCGCCGAAGGGCTGACGACCTGCCGGAAACGTTGGCGCGCGCCGGTCAGAGTTTGCGACTGAAGCCGCCCATCAGGTAGATGATGAGCACGATCAGCAGCACCAGACCGAGCCCGCCGCCGCCGATCGCGGGGCCACCGAAGTAGAAGCCGCCGCCGCCGAACAGCAGGAGAAGGATGATGATGAGGAGTAGCAGGTTCATGGGGGTGGGGGGCTGATCGATCGGAATGAGTCGATCGGCCACCCGGCACGGACCCCAAATCGTCGAAGCGGTTGCCGGTGTGGGAAAGATCGTGAAGTGAAAATGCGGATACGCATCCGCTGTCAGAGGGGTGAAAGAACTCTAGTTTTCCGGGACTTCGGTTATCGGTCCATCGGGTCTTCGCCCCTGTTGGTGTATCGAGGAAAGGGATACGACGACGGCGGCCCCTCCCCGCTACCCGCCGGGTCGACCGACCGGTGCCGGTCCGTCGCCACGGGTGCGGGGGCAGCCCGGCACCGATCGGCGGCCATGGGGGCACCCGGAAACGCTCCCAGGCAACGCAGGGGCCGCCGCCTGATGAGAGACCGCCGGGATCCTTGCTAGCATGGCGCCGCAATCGCACCCATGCTCATTCGCATCAGTTACCAGCTTCATGCGTGGACGGAATCCCGGAAAGGGCCCATCGCCCCTCCGATGTCCCCACGACCCCCGCGTCAGCCAGCCCCCGGAGGCACCGGGACCGCCCGGTCGTCCGCAGGGCGCCCCCGTGCCCGCAGGCCGCATCGGGCCGTGACCGGGCAAGGAGGTCGCGGGTCCCCGCGATCCCTGAGGGGTGACAAGCCCCCCGGCGCGTCTGGGGTCCGGTTGCCCCGCCCCACCTGCCCCCGCCGCTTCATGGCGGCGTGATTACCCCTTATGCCGGATCCGTCGTGGACCGACCCGGGGCTCACCGTGCCTCCAGCCGAGAATCGGCCCCCGTGCGATCGCCGCGCCGTGCGAATCCGTTCCATCCATCCTCATCAAAAGTCGAATCCCCCACTTCAAACATCCGAAAGTGAATAATTCCCATTCGTCCGCTTACCGCATCCCCGGCCTCGCCCGGGTCCTGTTCATTGGCATCGTGGCCCTCCTCGCCACGGCGCCTGCTGCTCAAGCAGCTTATCTCAACGTCAAGAATTTCGGTGCCAAAGGTGATGGCCGCACCGACGATACCGCGGCCATCAAGGCCGCGCTCAAAGCGACCAAGGGCCGGTCCGATCCGGTCCTCTATTTCCCGGCCGGCGTCTATCGCTACAGCAAGATGCCGGTCGTCGACAGCGTGCACGTCGAAGGTGCAGGCCCGGACAAGACGATCCTCGAGTTCACCAACAACAAGCGCAGCGCCTGGCGCATGACCGGCAAGTCACCGGAGATGCAGAATGTCACCATACGTCCGGCCAAGGCGCCGACCAAGCGCTCCACCATCGGCGAGACGGCCGGAATCGATGTCATGGACGCGACCGACTTCCTCATCAACAAGGTCCACGTGAATGGCACCGCTTCCGCCGGAATTCTCGTGCGCAACTCCCGGGGCAGCAGCGACGCGCCCGCCCGCATCACGGCATGCAAGGTGAAAAAGACGCTGGCCGACGGCATCCATCTCACCGGCGGTAGCCGTTACATCGATGTCGAACGGAACCAGGTCAACAACACGGGTGACGACATGATTGCGGTCGTCTCCTACCGCGAGAACCGTGTCCTCACCCACAACATCAACATCACCGACAATGACGTCGCCGACCAGAGTTGGGGCCGCGGCATCACCGTCGTGGGGGGCGCCGATGTGCGCATCGAGGGCAACACCATTCGCCGCTCCAACGGCGCCGGCATCTACCTCGCATCCGAAGACTACTACAACACCTTCGGCACCTTCCGGGTCAGGGTGATCGACAACCTGCTCGAGCGCTGCGGGAGCCTCAACCACGGCGGTCACGCCGGCATCATGTTGACCGGTCGCGATTCTCCGCGCGGGCAGGACAATCGGGTGTGCGACATCACCGTCGCCGGCAATCGCGTGCGCGACTCCCGCAAGTCAGGCATCTGGTGCGACAAGTACTCCACCGCCGTCGATCTGCTGGACAATGTGGTCGAGCGCAGCCGCACCTCGGGAATCGGCATGGGGCCCAATGCCGTCAAGATCACGCTCGCCGGCAATCGGATCGAGGGCGCCGGCACCAACGGCATCTCGGTGCTGCCGGGCTGCGACCGCGTGTCGCTCCTCGACGACAACAGCATCGGCGGCGCCAACCGCATCAACAACTGCGGCGACTTCGGCATTGAGGTGCGGGCCGAAGGCGGCCGCGGCGCGCTCAAACTCATCGGTGCGCAGATCTCGAAGATCAACAAGAAGGGTCTGTCCCGCCGGCAGGCGATCAACATCAACGGCCGGTCCAGCGGCTATGCCATCACCGTGAACGACAACCGCCTGCACCACGACTCCAAGGATCGCTTCCAAAAGATGATCCTGAGCGAAGTGCCGATGCGGCAGCACAAGCGCAACGCGACCGTGCTCAGCGGCGGCAAGCCGGTATTCGTCGATTAACTACAAGCCGATCCCGGCGCGGGCGCGCTTCGCCGCCCCGCGCCGGTGAATCGGTGCTTCCGCTCCTCATGGCTGCGGCAGGGTGGGCGCCGGTTCCGGGGACGCCGGTGCCGCGCTCTGTGCCTCCAGGGCGGCATTCACGCGCTGGAGGGCGCTCTCGGCCTGGGGCATGCCTTTGTTCACCGCTTCCTGATACCAGGTCGCGGCGAGCGAGAGATTGGTCTCCGTTCCGATGCCGCGCTCGTAGAGCTGGCCGACCAATGCGGCGGCCATCGGCAGCCCGGCGTGGGACGCCTGCTTCAGGTAGAGCATGGCCTTCATCGGATCGGCAGGAACGCCCTCGGTGCCATTGACCAACAGCCGGCCGGCGTCAAATTGCGCGGCGGCCCAACCCTCCTCGGCGGCCACGAGCACCAGGCTGAGGGCGCGCGGCGTGTCCGCGGCCACCCCGAAGCCGCCGGCGAAAAGCAGTTGTGCCGCAGAGTGCTTGGTCTCGGGCGTCGCGTAGGGGGAGTCGGACTGGGCCACGAGTTCTCGTGCCAGCGCCTCGGCGCGAGGCAGGTCGGCCGCGATCCCGAGACCCCCGCTGCCGACGATTTTGATCCACTCGAGTTGCGCCGGCCCGTAGCCAGCCTGGGCGGCGCTTTCCAACAGGACGGCGGCGCGCGCCGGGTCCCGGCTGATGCCGAACAGCCCCTGGGTGATGATGCCCGCCAGCTGCAGGCGGACGGGCGGGCTGGAGGTATCGGCCAGGGCGACGGCCTGCTGCAGCACGCGCACGGCGGCCATGCGGTCGAGCCGGGCCAGCGATTGAAATGTTTCCAACAGCTCGTCGGCGTTGCCGGCGGCGACGTGGTGTTGGGCCCAGTTTTCGCCGGTCGCAAACGCGAAGGTGGGGGGCTCCTCCACATAGGTGTCCCAATCCGGTTTGATTTCGTGGATTCGGCCGCCGGTGCCGGCCAACAGCAGCCTGTTGTGATCGGCCGCAAAGCGATGGGAAAAACCCGGCGGCAGCTCCGCCTGGTGCCAGAAGCGACCGTCGCGGGAAACGCGCATCTGGCCGGCGGATGAGACGGCGATGAACCAGTTGCCGGCTGTGCCGATGCCGTCGACAGCCGTCCAATCGGGGGAGGGCGTCAGGCGTTGCCACGGAGCATCGTTGCGCTTGCGGTAGAGATGGACCGGCCCCTCGCCGTGGCCGCCGACCGTGGCCGCCACTAGGACCGATTCCGCGCCCCAGAGCTTGAGCCCGAACACCGGGACCGTCTCGTCGGCGGATTCCGGACTGAACTCACTGCGCCAGTTCACGAGGTCGACGGTGGACATCACCTTTCCGTCGCGCCACGTGTAGTAACGCCCTTGATACAGCGCACGGTCTTCGAAGGATACGGAGTCGCGGCGCAGGATCGGTGGCACCCCGGCAAAGCGCTCCCAGTTGACGAGGTCCTGAGAGAGCGCCAAAAAACCCTCGGCGTCGCGGGCGACGAAGTGTCCGGCCACCCGCTTTATCCCGACGACCGCCTCGCCGCGCACTTCCTCCCAGTCCTTCGTGCCGGAGGATTTCCAGCCGATGAGGCCGGTGGCGCTGCCCGGTGCGGGCACGACAAGGCAGTCGACGTTGCCCCAGCGATGAACATCGGCGAGCGGCACGCCCGCTTCGAAGCTGAGGGCGTTTGAGCGGAAGACATTGCCGATGTCGTAGACGCCACCCTGTGCGCCGACGGCCACGAAGCGGCTGCCGATCGCGCGTACGGCGGTGAGATCTTCACCGGAAGCGGCGATTTGGCGGACGGCCAACTGGGCGCGAATCAAGGGGAGTGGCGCGAGCCAGGCAGCCAGCAACAGCAGCGATGGCCGAAGGCGGCGGGATGCGCGGAAGAAGGTCGGGCGTGGGATCATGAGGTCGAGAGTGGGGACAAAAGCCGTCCCGGGCGGAGACGGTGTTCCGCAGTATAGCTCCGATCAGGATGTCCGCCCATACGCACGCTTACGTAGGCGCGGCGTTCGACGGGCTCCGCTCAGGGCGCGCGCCCGACTATGCCGAATGTGTAGATCACGTAAGGCGCGCGATGACCTTCGTCGCGCCACTTGACGGGATCCTCGCAGTGGCCGAGCGGATGGGAGACTTCGGGCAACTCGAGTCCGGCGTCGTGAGCGGCCGCGCGATAGTCAACATCGCTTCGGTGGCCTGGCGGGCAGAGTCGTGCGTGCGTTCGCTCACGGGGCCGAAGTGCAATGGCCCGGACTGGCGGCGCCAAGTCTCGATCGCGGGACCTCAGCGCCGCGTCCTGGGGCAGGGCGCGATGGGCGCGCCCTGCGGCGGCGAAACGGCGAGCCGACTCAGCCGGTCTTCACGGGGCGGAGGCGACGCGGGCGCAACGCGCGGGTGAGGGTGGCGGGCCAGCGCCGCACCCGCAGGGCACGCAAGGCCGTGATGGCCTTGTCCCGATCGATTTCCGAGTCGAAGCCGATGTAGCACACGAACTTTCGTCCGAGCGCCATGGCCGAGAGACCGTGCATGTTGATGTGGGCGTCGCCGATGGCTTTGGCCACGAGGGCGCCAGCGCCGGGGCTGTTGGTTCCCTCGATGCGCAGGGTGGGCATGTGACGAGCGGGATGAAAGCCGCTGTCGGGGACCCGTGCCTGCAATGCGGTTTCGTTGATCGGCGTGACGAACGCGGTGCAGTTGCCGGGCATTTCCGGGTGCCGTCGGGCAATCACGCATTCGAGCTGTGTGTTGGCGTCGGCGAGTTTCTGCAGTGCCTGGGCGAGCGAGCCGGGTTCATCGGTCATCGTGGCCGCCCACACTTCAGTTTTGTTGATGCGAAGCATCATGGAGAGCCTCCTTTCTTTGAGGTGATTGGCAGTATGGCTGCCGAAGCCGAGGATGAGCCCGCGGACCGGGCGGCGCAATCGTCCTTTCTGTCGGCGAGCGATTTCCCTGCCGGTTCGGCCGACCGCCTGAAATATCGGTCGGATGCGACGGGAGCGCGTCAGGGGAAAAAGGCGGCGAGATTGAACTCGACGGTGCTCGGCACCGGCTGCCCGGCCTCGAGGGCCGGCAGGAATACCATTTCCTGCACCGCGGCCACGACGTGGGGTGGAACCTGGTGCGTCTGGTCCGCGGCCACGATGGTGTCGCAGGTCCGGATCGAGGCAGCGAAGGAAGCGGCCGGGCCGGTGGAGACCGGCGTGTCACGCGTGCGCAGGGTGCCGACTTCGGCGATCCCGGCGACGAAGGCGCGGGCCTCCGTAACGGAATCATGGATACTGATGATCCGGCCGTCGGCATCGATGTTGACGGCGACGGGGCGGTCGAAGTCGGGTGCGGCGGCGGCGCCCAGGAGGGCAGCGGGGGCCAGCGACCAGACGGGGCGGGCGGGCAGGGATTCGGTCGCATGCTCCCCGAGATCGGTCAGCAGCAGGAATTCGCGTGCCTGGTCGAGGGTGAGTGCCGTGGCTTTGGACGAGAGGTTGGTCCCGAGTTCCTGCCCGCGGGTGTAGACGTGCACGGCCACCTCGCCGAGTTCGAAACCGGGCTGGAAACCGGCGCGCCGCAGGCGAACGGTACGGGGTTGCGCATCGAGTCGGCCGACGGACTCGTAGAAGGTGCGCAGCTCGGTTTCACCCTGCTCGCGCACCGTTGCGACGACGACCACGTAGGCATCATGGACCGGAAATGGGGAGGCAAGGCGGAAGCTCAGATCGAGCAGGTCGAAATCGGCCTGGCCCGAAGCGCGCGAGGTCAGATCCGCGGCGAGCGGATCGCGCATCGCGGCGGCGTGAGTGTCGTGCCCGGCGGCGAGTTCGCCGAAGGCCGCCTGGTGTTCGGCGGCCATGCTCTCGAGCGTACCCACGCCCTCGTAGGGCGGGCGTTCGCCGGCGGCGATCGCGCGGGAGTTGGCGGCAGCGTAGGCATGAAGATTGGCGCGACTCGCTTCGCCTTCGAAGTGTTTCATCTCGCGCAGCGCCTGTTGTTCCATGGCGTGGAGTGCGAGTTCGTTCTGCCCGATCATGCCCTTCATCACCTCATCATTTTGCGGCGTGAAGGTACGGACGGCCTGGAGGTCGGTGATGGTGAGTCCGGCGCGGCTCAATTTGATGGCGGGCAGGGCGCTGAACGAGCCGGCGTTGCCGGGTCGAAGACGCGAATGGGCGGCGTCGCCCACCACCAGCTGGTGCGAGCGCAGGTCGAGAATCGGCAGGCGCGTGTCGTGGGGCGTGACGGTGAGATCGATGCCGGCGAAGAGGCGAACGGCGGCCGGGGGCGGCGGGGGCGCGGCCGCTGCGTCTGTCGGCGCGTCGCTGGCCGCGAGGGAGGAAGTGCCGGCGGCGACGGTGCAGAGAAGAGTGGCGAACAGTGTCGGGCGACGAAAACCGGTCGGCGCGGCGTGGCGGGAGGCAGAAGTCGAAGCGATCATGACCGGGAATATGAAGCGGAGCCCGCGGGGGCGAACCGCCCCGGACCGCGGGCTGGGCTGCGCAGTGTGAAGAAGCGAGTGGATCAACAGGATAGAACCCCGGGCGCGCGTCGCGTCCCGTCAAAGTGCGCGGGTTTGTTTGAGCGCTGGCCTCGATCGGTTGGGCGGCCCGGGCGATCGGCTGCCCCGGCGTCGGCCGGGCGGGCAGATTGCCGGCTTTTTCTGCAAGATTGATCCGTATTTCGCCGTTACAGGGGGCATGAAGGCCTCCATTGCCCCCGTTTGTTTTGCGGTGTTGCTGCTGCTCGGCGCTCCCGGATTGCCGCGGGCCAGCGCGTCCGACGATGCCCTGCTCGCGCGCATCACCGCGTTGCGCGCCGAGATCGCGCGTCACGACGACCTCTACTTTCGCAAGGCGGCCCCTGAAATCACCGACTACGAATACGACCTGCTTGTCCTCCAGCTCGAACGCCTGGAAAAGGAGGCGGGCCTGAGCGCCGAGCGCTCGCCGTCCCTGCCCGACGACCGCAGTCCTGATGCTCCGGTCGTCGATCATCGCAGTCCCATGCTGAGCCTCGACAAGGCCTACGCCGATGCGGAGGTGGCGGCGTTCTTCGAGCGGATCGTCGAACACGCGACCGACGCCGACGCACCGGTCCGGTTCTCGCTGGAACCGAAATTCGATGGTATCGCCGTCAATGTCATTCTCCGCCGGGGCGAACTTCTCTCCGCCGCCACCCGCGGCAACGGCGCCGGCGGCGAGGACATCACCGCCCAACTCCGCACCCTGCGCGGCCTCTCCTATGAGTGGGCGTTCGACGACGGTTCGCCCCGCATTGAACAGATCGAGCTGCGTGGTGAGGTTTTCTTGCCCCACGACGCCTTCGCCTCCCTCAACGCCGCCCGTGTCGCCGCCGGACTCGAACCGTTTCGCCATCCGCGCAGTGTCGCCGCCGGATCGATCAAGCTCGACGATCTCTCCGTCGTCGCCACCCGCGGCTTGTCGCTCGTCTTTCACGGCTGGGGCGAGGTGCAGCCCGCCGAAGCCGCGCCGACTTCCGTGATGGCCTTTCAACGCTGGCTGGAGGCGCGCGGACTGCCCGGGGTGGGTGACGCTGTTTTTGTCGCGGCCCGCACGTCCGATGAGCTGAACGCGGCGATCGAAAGGCTCCGCGCCACGCCCTTCGCCTACCCGACCGACGGCATTGTCATCAAAGCCGACGACGTCTCCCTCCAGACCGTCCTCGGCAACGGTCCAACCGCACCCCGCTGGGCGCTCGCCCGCAAGTTCGCCCCGCCCGGCAACGAGACGGTGTTGCGGCGCATCGTCTGGCAGCTTGGCCGCACCGGCACGCTTACGCCGGTCGCCGAATTCGACCCGGTGGTGATCGACGGCACCACGGTTGCCCGCGCCTCGCTGCACAATCCCGACGAGTTGGCCCGCCGCGACCTGCGCCTCGGCGACACCGTGCGCATCGAAAAGGCGGGCGAGATCATCCCGCAGCTGGTCGGGGTTGAGCTCGCGCTGCGTCCGGCCGACGCCACGCCCTGTGTTATTCCCGAAACGTGTCCATCTTGTGCGCGGCCGCTGCATCGCGAGGCGGAGCCGACCACGCTCACCTGCCTCAACCGTCGCTGTCCCGAGCAGGTCGTGCAGCGCCTCCTGCACTTCGCCTCCCGCAGCGCGCTCGGCATTCGCGGCCTGGGACCGGGCATGGCCGAGAAACTGGTCACGGCCGGCCTCGTGCGTTCCATGCCTGATCTCTTCACGCTCACGCCGGCGCAACTCGTCACCCTGCCGGGGGTCGGCGAGCGGAGCGCCGAGATGTTGCTCGCCAGCATTGATGAAAGCCGTCGCCAACCGCTGCGTCGGGTGCTGGTCGGCATCGGCCTGCCCGGCGTCGGCCCCGCGGGCGCCAAGGCCCTTGCCACCCAGATCGACGACCTCGGGGAACTGCTCGACGAAGAACGCGTCGATGTCGCCCTGGCCGTACTCGGGCCGCGCACGGCCGGCGATGTGCGCCGGGTGCTGGCGGACTCCGAGATTCGCCGCGAGATCGCGCTCATCGCGCGGCAGCTCGAGTCACGTTGAAGCCATCCGCGCCAGGGCGTCCGCCCAGGCCGGCGGAGGCGGCGCCTCGAGGCACAGGTCGACGCCGGTGCCCGGATGGCGCAGCCTCAGTTCGCGCGCGTGCAGGCCAAAAAAAGCCGCCGTGGGCTCACTGCGCCCGTAGAGCGGATCGCCCACCACCGGGCAACCGCCGTGCACGCAGTGCAGCCGGGCCTGGTGCGTGCGGCCGGTCTTGAGCAGCAGGGCCAGCCACGTGCGGGTCGGCTCGCCTTGGCCGCCTGCGCTGCGGCCCAGCACGCGCACGGTCGTCAACGCGGGCTTGCCGTCGGCGGTGGTGTTGGCGAAGCGGTTCGTCCCGGCGGGGGCGATCCGCGTCTCGATCTTTTGAATACGAGAGTCCCACGCGCCCTCGACGATCGCCCAATACAGCTTGCGCAGGCGGTGGCCGGCGAACAACGCGGCGAGCGCCGCATTGTAGCGGGCGGTCTTGCGCAGCAGGACCACCCCGCTGGTGAGCCGGTCGAGCCGATGACAGCAACGGACATCGCGGCCGCAGTGTCGCGAAGTCCACTGTTCGAGGTCGATTTCGCGCGCGCCGCCGCCTTCGGTCAGCAGGCCGGAGGGCTTGTTGAGCGCGAGCAGGTCGGCATCTTCAAACAGCAGGTCGATGGCGGGCGGCGGGTTCACGGGAAGCAATGCGGAGCGTGAGGCGGGGACATTGTCGGTGGAAACGCTTTTTGCGCGGTTGCCGGCGAGCGAAATTTTGTCGTTTTCAATCCTAGGATGATCGATCTCGACGCCTACCTGCAGCGGATTGCCTACCGCGGCGACCGTGAACCGACCTTTGCCACCCTGCGTGGGGTGTTGTGGGCGCATGTGTGCTCGATCCCGTTCGAAAACCTTTCGCCCTACACGGGACGGCCGGTGTCACTCGGGCTGGATGACCTGCAGCGCAAGCTCGTTGGGGAACGACGCGGCGGCTACTGTTACGAGCACAACACGCTGCTGGCGGCGGTGCTGGAAGCGCTCGGGTTCACGGTGGTGCCCATGCTCGCGAGGGTTCGCTGGCAGGTGCCGGAGGAGGTGGCGACCGGGCGTTCACACCTGTGCCTGCGCGTTCCGGTTGACGGGGCGGAGTGGCTGGTCGATGCCGGTTTTGGCGGGATGGGGGCGACGGCACCGCTGCGGCTGGGCACCGAATCCGTGCAGGACACGCCGCACGAGCGTCGTCGCCTGCTGAGCTCCCCGGACGGGACGGTGCTGCACCAGATGGAGACGACACCCGGGGAGTGGGCGGACGTGTTCCGAGCGGAGCTGACGCGGGTTTATCCGGTCGACGTGGAGGCGGCCAATTGGTTCACGAGCACCCATCCGGAATCCTGGTTTCGGAGCGCGCTCATCGTGTCGCTGGTGCAGCCGGATCATCGACGGGTTTTGTGCGACCGGGAATTCTTGCGCCGATATTGCGACGGTCGGGTCGAGCGTCGCCTGCTCAACAGCCTCGCCGAACTGCGGGAGGCGCTCGTGATGGAGTTCGGTTTGCCGGCGGAGCACCCGGTGATGGAGCGGCTGACGCTGCCGTCGGCGGAGGAGTGAGAATCTGCACGGCACCGTTGCGTTGGGCGGCGGGGGTGCTCTCCTGCGCTATGGCCACTTCGGCAAGTCACTTTGAAAATGCACCCATCTCGAAGCTCGTGGGCTTCCAGGTCGCGCCGGAGCGCGACGGCGTGACGACCGTCACCCTGGAGGCCGGGCCGCAGCATGCGAATCCGATGGGCCGCGTGCACGGCGGGGTGATCGCCGCATTGACCGACGCGGCCATGGGCACCGCTTACGGGCGGCAGTTGCTCGAGGAGGAGGACTTTTCGACGATCGAACTGAAGGTGAACTTCATGCGGCCTGTGAAGCTGGGCCCGCTTACCGCAACGGCCCGCGTGGTGCAGCGCGGGTTGCGCATCGGGTTTGCCGATTGTTCGGTGTTCGACGGTCGCGGGAAACTGGTCGCGACGGCGACCTCCACCTGCATGACGCTCGGCGACTGACCGCGTTCGGCTTTCACAATAGGCTCTGCAATCGGGCGCGAACGGTTCACGCTGCGCTCATGAATACCCCACGTACCCCGCCGGTGGCGGTCGCTTTGCTCGCGGCGGCCGCATGGCTCCCTGTTTTCGCGGCGGCCCACGAACACGGCCATGATGACGACAACGCCCCAACGATCCAGGAGCGCCTCGGCTACCCGGCGGATGCCAAGCTGCTCGTCATCCACGCCGACGACATCGGCGTCTCGCATTCGACGAATGTCGCGACCTTCAAGGCTATGGAGGAAGGCGTGGTGACCTCGGCCAGCGTGATGATGCCCACCCCTTGGGTGGCCGAAGTCGTCAACTACCAGCAGGCCCGTCCCGAGGCCGACATCGGCGTGCACATCGCCCTCACTTCGGAGTGGGAGACCTACAAGTGGGGACCGCTGGCCGGCAAGGATCAGGTGCCCAGTCTCGTCACGCCGGCCGGCGTCTTTCATGACAACGTGCCGGACTTCGCCGCCGCCGCCAAGGTCGACGAAGTCGAGCGGGAAGTGCGGGCACAGATCGATCACGCGCTGGCGCAGGGCATCGATGTAACGCATCTCGACGGCCACATGGGCGCGATGACCGCGACCGAGGAGATCACGCAACTTTACCTGCGTCTCGGCGCGGAATACGGCCTGCCGCTCCGTCTGCACGAGCATGCGGGCGAGGGTGTCACGGCGGCCGAGTTGAAGGCGGCGCTCGGCGACTACGCCGCCGCCTACTCCAGCATTCATGGTGCTCCGCCCGAGACCTATCCGGATGGCATGGTCGAGTATTACAACCGCGTGCTGCGGGAGCTGCAGCCGGGGCTCAACCTCTTGGTCCTGCACATCGCCTACGACGACGAAGAATCGCGTGCGATGATGGTGAACCACCCGTTGTGGGGCGCGCGTTGGCGGCAGATCGATTTCGATTGGGCGACCGGCGAGGAGGCTCGCCGGATCATCGAGGAAGAAGGCATCATCCTGATCGATGCACGCGAGATCCGCGACAAGCTGCTCCCCCGGGAGCAGGGAGCGAGTGACAGGTAAAAGTGAAAGGCCAAGACTTCGGCTGCGGGCGGCCGGAGACTATTGCACCGCCTCGTAGCTGAGGCCGATCTTGAAGTCGTCGAAGTGGATCGTGCTGTCGTGCTGCGGCGCCCAGTCGGGCGTGTTGCCGCCGTGGAAGGTGCTGAAGTAGAAGCGGTCGACGCCGGAGCCGTCGGTCACGAAGCGCAAACCGTCGACGAGGAGTACACGACCGCCGTCGATCCATATCTCCGCCTCGCCATCGTGCATATCCGTGGAATTGATACGAACCCGCTCGGTTACCTGATACCAGCGGCCCGGCGCGAAGACGACTTGTTCGCCGCTTTCCCGGATGAGCGGCATGTCCTCGCCCCACTTCTGCGGCTTGTCCATGTGGTAGAGGTAGAGCACGGCTTCGCCCGCGTCGCGCCACATGAGCCGGGCGGTGAAGCCGTTGGTGCCGTCGCAGGTCATGCCGCCACTGCACAATTCGCCGGAGCCGAGGCCCGGCAGCTTGCCGCCGCGATGGCGCGTGCCCCATGAGAAGCCCTCGTCGATGCGCAGCCGATAGGAGGCAAAATACTCGCGTCGGGATTCCAGCCGGAGGGCGATCTGCGCACCGGTTTCGCGGGGGCCCACGCCACCGGCCGGATAATGGATGCGCAACGCTCCGTCGTCGACAAAGGCGCGACCTTGATCGAAGCCCTGGGCCCAGTCGTTCACGGTGGCGCCGGCGCGCGTCCAATCCGCGGCGGTGAAGGGCGCACCCGCAGCATGATCGTCGAAGCCGATGTGCAGAAGCGGAACGGAGTCGGGCTGGGCGACTGCGCGCGCGAGGGCGAGCGTCAACAACAGGACCGGAGCAGCGGTCAGGAGGGATCGCATGGTGCTTTGGTGAGCAGATACGACCAGCTCTCGAGATCGCCAGCCGCGCGGTACGCCTGGGTGTCGATGATGCGGCCTCCGGCGGATTGGAGGAGGGTGACGACTTCGGTCTTGGGCAGCGCGTTCATCGCCATCTCCGCCTGCACCGCGGTCAGTTTTCGAAACCAGCGCTTGATCCGCATCCACGTCGTGGGGGGATACCAGGAAAATCGCCAACGCCTGGGCGGGGCCTCGGCGGGAAGTTGAAAGAACACGGCCCCGCCCGGTCGGCAGACGCGCATGAATTCGCGGAGGTAGCGGCGGATGAGCGCGGGCGGGATGTGCTGCAGGGTGATGACGCTGTAGACGAGATCGAAGGTGTCGTCCGGGAAGCAGCGCAGGTCGCTGGCGGGATTGTGCACGTAGGCGACGCGGTTGCCGTGCTGGTTGTGGGTGCGGGCGAGGTCGATCATCGGGGCGGCGATATCGACGCCGGTCACCCGCTCGAAGTGCGCGCCGAGCGCCTGGGTGAGCCGGCCGACGCCGCAGCCGAAGTCGAGCGCATGACCGCGGGTGAGGCCGGGCAGGTGCCGGTCGAGGTAGGCGAGGTCGGTATCGACGGTTTCGCGACCGGTCGCAAAGAATTCTTCAATCTTCCACCGGTTGCCGGCGGTGTCGGGCAGGGTGAGCACGGCCCAGTAGGGGTCCTGCCGTGCGAGTTTTTCCCAGACTGTCCTGTTGTGCCAGAGCCGCATAAGGGGAGCGAGCGATCGAGCGTTCATTGATCGACGCGGGGCGCAAGCCCCGTCACGCCCGTCGACGATCCAGGTTTGCGCAAGGGAGGTCCATGCGGCGTAAACGGGAACATGCAAATGAGACGCGCGATCCGAGGACTGGTGGCGGCGGGGCTATTGGGGACGTCGCTCGGTGGCGGCGGAGGCTGCGCTCGCGAGGAGCGCCCGGTCGATGCGGGGGTGCGCGAGGGGATTCTTTATCTCGGCAACGGCGCGGAGCCGCCGGACCTGGATCCCCATATCGTGACCGGTATCCCGGAGTTTCACATCATGGACGCGCTTTTTGAAGGTCTGGTCGACATCGACCCCGCGACCGGCGCTCCGGCTCCGGGACTGGCGGCAGGTTGGGAAAGCACGGCGGACGGCGGCACCTATACCTTTCACCTGCGGCCCGGGGCGAAGTGGTCGGACGGCGTGCCGATCGAGGCCGGCGCGATCATTCGCGGCTACGAGCGCATCCTGAATCCCACGCTTGGCGCCGAGTATGCCTACCTGTTCGAGATCGTGGCGGGGGCGACCGCCTACAACCGCGGCGAAACCACGGATTTTTCGACGGTCGGGTTCACCGCGCCCGATCCCCACACGCTGGTCATCCGGCTCGAGCATCCGGTGCCCTATTTCCTGAGCCTGTTGACCTATCCGTGCTGGAGTCCCCTGCCGGTCCACGTGATCGAGCAACACGGCGGGCTGCGTCGTCGCGGATCGGCCTGGACGCGGCCGGGCAACCTGGCGAGCAGCGGTCCGTTTCGACTCAAGACCTGGGAGCCCAACCGCGTGATCGTGGTGGATCGCAACCCCCATTACTGGGACGCCGCCACGGTATCGCTGAACGAGATACACTTTTTCCCGGTCGACAGCATCGACACGGAGGAGCGCATGTTCCGCAGCGGTCAGTTGCACAAGACCAACGAGGTGCCGGTGACCAAGATCGCCAGTTACGCCGCGATGCCTGATTCGCTGCTGCGGCTGGATCCGCAATACGGCACCTACTTCTACCGCTTCAACGTGACGCGGCCGCCCTTCGACGACGTGCGCGTGCGTCGCGCGCTGGCGTTGGCCATCGATCGCGAGGCGATTGTGTCGAAGATCACCCTCGGAGGCGAACGGCCGGCCGGGTCCTTCACGCCGCCGGGCGTGGGCGGCGGCTTTCAACCGCGCATCACCGTACGGCACGACATCGAGGCGGCTCGCGCACTGCTGACCGAGGCGGGATTCCCGGAGGGCGCCGGCTTCCCGCGGGTCGAATTGCTCTACAACACCTCGGAAACGCACCGGGCGGTGGCCGAGGCGATCCAGCAGATGTGGAAGCGCGACCTCGGAATCGACGTGCAGCTCTACAACCAGGAGTGGAAGGTCTACCTCGATTCGTTGAAGAACCTCGACTATCACATCGCGCGCTCCGGTTGGGTGTCGGTGTACGACGACGCCAATCAATACCTCGAGATCATGACGACGGGAAATCCCAACAACCACACGGGTTGGAGTGATCCCGCCTACGACGTGCTGCACGCCCGTTCGATGGCGGAACTGGATCCGGTGCGGCGCCGCGCGATGCTGGTCGAGTTGGACGCCAGGCTGGTCGAGGCGATGCCGCTCGCCCCGATCCATCACTACACGCGGGGCTACCTCATCGATCGACGCGTGAAAGGCTGGTGGCCCAATCCGCTCGACCAGCACCCCTACAAGTACGTGCGTTTGGAGGAGTGAACACCGAGCGGCAGGGCAAACGGACGAGACGTCCGTTCTCCGTCGGCACGGTCGACGGGTGGCAAACGGACGTCTCGTCCGTTTTGGCGCGCTACGCGTTCGCGTGTCGGGCGCGGTAGCGTTTTTCGAGCACGACGATCGTCACGAGGTAAACCGCGACGATGACCGCGGGAATGGCGGTGAAGCGGTATTCAGGAAGCAAATACCAGACGGCAAGGATGCCGATCGTGCGCACGATGCCGTGAAAGAGACCGACCCAGTGCCGGGCGAGGGCGGAGAAGGGAATCCACATGAGCCCGGTGAGGATGCCCACTGTCATCGGCAGCGAACTGTGATCGATGAGGTAGAACGGGATGGCGATCGCGTAGATCAAGAACGCCATCATCACCGAGAACAAAAAGATGCGGTCGAAGAGGTTGCCCGGGCGTTGCCGGCCCATGAGGTCCTCGCCGGTGAATTTCGACAGGCCGAGGGCCAGGTAGAAAATCGAGCCGGTGCCAATGAAGATCGCGAGTTCGGCGACGGTGCCCGGCTTCATGGCGCCGACGATGCCGATGACGATCCAGACGATCGTGCCGGCCAGCGGCATGGTGAGAAAACGCGACGCGGCAAACTGCCGCCATTGTTCGTCGAGGGAAAGGGGGGAGGAGGGATTGTACATGGGGTGAAGCGGGATCGGCCGCGAACCTGCGCGATCACGTTTCCCGCGACAACCCACCTTGGACGGGCGGTCACTCCGACGTTTGAACGGGCCGGGGTTCCTCGCGCATGCGGCCCCACGCACTTGTTCGTTTTACGAACAAGTATTGCAGGAGTATCTGCAGGGAAACGGTTTAGCGAGTGGAGGTGTGGGCCTTGTCGCCCGATGTCGCGGCCGTCAGCCTTTGCGCTCGGCGACGGCGGACTGATAGGCAGTGGTGGCTCCTTCGAGCGAGGAGGCACTTACGTGCAGATCCTGCAGGAGGCCGTCCTTGAGCGCGTAGATCCAGCCATGGACGGTCAGCTCCTGACCACGCTCCCAGGCGTCGCGCACGATGGTGGTCTGGCAGACGTTGGCGACCTGTTCGATGACGTTGAGTTCACAGAGGCGGTCGTGCTGTTCGTTTTCGCCCGGGATACCGCCCAGGCAGGTGCGGTGCTTGTCCTTCACATCCTGTACGTGGCGCAGCCAGTTGTCGGCGAGGCCCACGCGGTCACAGCGCAGGGCGGCGCGCACGCCGCCGCAGCCGTAGTGGCCGACCACCATGACGTGTTTCACTTTGAGCACATCGACGGCGAACTGGAGGACCGACAGGCAATTGAGGTCGGTGTGGACGACGACGTTGGCGATGTTGCGATGCACGAAGACCTCGCCCGGCAGGACGCCGATGATCTCGTTGGCGGGCACGCGGCTGTCGGAGCAACCGATCCACAGGTATTCGGGCGACTGCTGGCGCGAGAGTTTGCTGAAGAATTCCGGGTCTTCCTGCGTGATGGCCGAAGACCAGGCGCGGTTCTGGGCGAAGAGTCGGGTAAGGGCGTCCATGGGCCGCGAAGTGTCCGCCTGGATGTCCGACTCGCAAGTAAAAGCGGCGATTCAGTCGGCGGCCGATTCGCCGCAGAAATGACGGCGCAGTTCGGCGTAAATCACCTCGGGGTCGGCGTCGTAGAGGAAACTGTAGTCGCGGGCGATGCCGAGCAGCTCCGATTCGAGCAGGGCGTCGTCATCGATCGGATCCGGCCGGGCGGAGGCCGGGCGTGCGAGCGAGGCCGGGGCACAAAAAAACCTGCCGTTGAGCTGGCAGGTTTGGGCGTCGTGCACGGCCTCGGCGATGATCTCGGAGAGCACCGGTGTGGCGGTCTCCGGGGAAGGATGTGGTGTGCGGTAGTAGACCATGGCGAGGAACGGTTGAAGGTTGAGAGGTGGGACCCGTTTCGAGCCGGAAGGTTCGCCACGAATCGCTGCTGCAACTGGCTTGAGCAGCTTTGAGGCCAGCCGAAGACCACGGTATGAGGTTCTCGCAAACCGACGGAATCTGACGGTCTGCCCCGCCCTAGACCGGTCGCCAGGTGGAGGCGGCCGTCTCGGGCAGGCAGTCGACGGGGATCCAGCCTTCGTAAAGTCCGTCGTGGGTCACCACGAGGTGCCACTGGGAAACGGTTTCGATGACGTGTACGAGGTCGCCCTCGGCGACGTTGAGTTCGGTGGCGGCGTAATCGCGTTGAGCCGTGCCGCGCTGCTGGGCTTCGTCGATCGCAAACCATTGGGCGGGAAAGTAGCCCGGCACGCCGCGCGGGTCGGTGCCGCTGAACCAGCCGGGATTGTTTTCATCGAAGTGTCGCACGGCGACCTGCTCCTCGGCGGCGACGACGGGGGTGACGGCGAAGGACGCCTCGTGCTCCTTGATCACGGCGGTGGCGGGACCGGTGGCGGGCGGACCGACACTGAGGCGCTTGCGCATTTTGAAGCGGGTGAAGAGTTCGCCGAAGCGTTCGACGCGTTCGATCTCGATCACCCGGTAGCCGAAGCGGTTGAAGACCGGCCGGCTCAGGTAACTCGCCTCGGTGCGCAGCCAGGGTGCCCCGTGCTCGTGGGCAATGGCTTCGAGGCGGCGGTGCAGGCGGGTCGCGAATCCACGCCGGGCGTAGGCGCCGCGCGTGTACAGGAAATCGAGGTGATCGGGCGGCGTGTAGGTGGCGAAGGCGGCGATGACGCCCTCGACCTCGGCGACCCAGGGATGACCGGCGAGGACCCGTTGTTGAAACTCCTCGGGGGCAGCCGTGGGCCAACTCGCCCAGGCTTCGAGCTGGGTGGGGGAATAGGCCTCGGGTCCGAGGGAGCGAACCGCATCGATGTAGACCTCGGCGAGTTCCGGCAGGTCGGCGGCGGTGGCGGGGCGCAGGTGGGTCACGGCAGGCAATGGGCGGGGATTTCGTCGAGGCAGCCTTCGTCCCAGGCGAGCCCGGTGAAGACGGTCCGCACGCGCGGGTCGGCGGATTCGTTGCCATAGAAGTGCCGCAGGGCCCAGCGGAAGCTGCGCTCCATCACCGTGCCCGGCAGCCCGAGGCGGGGCGCGAGTTCGTTCCAGGCGGCGATGGAGGCAGGTGTGCCGGGCGGGCGCGCGGTAAACCAGCGCGCCACGGCGTCGTCGTCGCCGGCGGAGTCGCGGACGACACCGATGATCTCCTCGCGATCGAGGTCGAAGTGGTTGAAGAAGGCACCGTCGGTGCCGAGCGGGTGGCAGAAAGGTTTCTGAAAATCGGCCGGCAGCTCGCCCGCCAGATGGAGCCGCGCCTTGTCGACGAACCGGGGCAGCCACATGCAGCCGGCCAGTTGGTCCCAGGGGCGGCGCAGGTGAGGGAGGCGGGGAAGGGCGTCGTCGTTCACAGGTGTTTGAGGTAGCTGATGGTGCGTTCGACCTCCTGGAAGCCGAGGCGGTGATGGGCGGCCTGGCTGGGGAGGTTGTTGATTTCGGTGTCGCTGGCGAGTTCGCGAAAACCGGCCTGACGAGCCCAGTCGCAGGCCGCCTCGACCAATGCACGTCCGATGCCGCGACCGCGGCGATCGGCCTCGACGAACCAGCCTTCGAGGTAGGGCGTTTCAGGAGTGGAGGAGCCCGTCACGTGATCGCGGCGCACGCTGACCTCGGCAAAGGCAAAGGCGTGGCCGGCGTCGTCGACCGCCAGCAGCACGACGCCGGCCGAGCGCTGAAAAATCTCCCGCTCGGTCGCGTGGCGGTCGGGCCGGCAGTCGGGCCAGAGAGCCAGTCGCAGCCGACACCAGGCGTCGTCGTCCGTGACATCGGTGAGATCGGCAGGTCGTATCCGAAAATCGAATGCGGCGTTCATGGTCGGGTGAGGCCGATGGAGGCGAAGGTGACCGCGCATTTCGCCGCGGGCCGGGACTCAGGTGTCGAAAAGGCGGTCGCCGTAGTCACCGAGGCCGGGCAGGATGTAGCTCTGTTCGTTGAGTTCACGGTCGATCGCGGCAGTGATGATGGGGACGTCGGGGTGGGCCGTTTCGAAGGCTTCGATGCCTTCGGGGGCACTGACGATGGAGACCATGCGCAGGTCGGTCGCCCCGTAGTCCTTGAGGATCTGCACGGCCTGCACGGCGGAGCCGCCGGTGGCGAGCATGGGATCGACGCAGAGCACGCGGCAGCCGTCGACCGGCGGGAGCTTGCAGTAATAGCTGTGCGCGATGGCGGTATGGTGGTCCCGCTCGAGTCCGATGTAGCCCACGCTGACGTTGGGAAAGAGGTCGGTGTAGGGCTGGAGCATGCCGAGCCCGGCGCGCAGGATCGGCACCACCACCAGGGTTTCCTCGAGGATGCTGCCGTCCATCGACTCGAGCGGGGTTTCGATGGTCTTGACGCCGGTGGGCAGGTCGCGGGTGGCCTCGAGGGCGAGCATCAAGCCGAGCTGGTTGCTGAGGGTGCGGAAGGTGGCAGGCTTGGTGGTCTTGTCACGCAGGTGGGTGAGGATATGGGAGGCGAGCGGGTGGTGAAGCAGGTGGGCCATGGAAGGAAGGAGGGAAAGGGAGTGAGTGAAAGGGAAGGGAGATCAGAGGAGGCCGCGCAGGACCTTGCGTTCGAGGAGCTTGGCGAGGTGGCCGTGCAGTTCCTTCTTCTTGCCTTTCAGGCCCGGCATGAGGGCGAGCCAGGCATAGACGTCGGGCCGGACCTTGGCGGGCATGGCCGGCGGCGTCTTGAGGACTTTGTTGAGACCGCGCACCACTCGCGTGGCGAGGCGCTCGCAAAGGATGGCGGCGGTGGCGGAGGCGTGCTGGCCGGCCAGGCGCGTGATGTCGTCGGGCACCTTTTTGAGCCGCGATTTCTGCAGCATGCGGTAGTCGATGAGGCTGGCGGCGCGCACGATCTCGGTGCGCGGGTAGAAGCTGGCCATGAGATTCCACGGGTCGTGGCGGGCGCTGCCCTGGTCGCCGGCGGCGCGCAGGTCGGTGCGCAGGATGACCGTCGGAATGTCGGCGAACTTCGCCAGCATGAATTCGACGACGGTGCCGCTGTCGAGTTCGGTGCCGTCGAAGTTGAAGACGGCGAGATCGGCCTCGAACAGGGCGAGGATGTCCTGATCGCGGATGACGTGGGGATTGAGTCCGCGCAGTTCAAAATCCTGCGGCAGGTGGCAGAGGAATTTGCCGTGGGATTTTTCGTAAATGGCCTCGGCCAGGTAGGCGTTGCCGACGAGGTGCTTGATGTCGAACAGCTCACCGGCGAAGTAGACCGAGTAGCTCTGGGCGGCGGGCTTGAGTTTGCTTTTCACGCGGGAAGGGGCGCGAGTGGAGGCGCCGGGATGAAGGAACAAAAACCGTGCCGCCGGGGCAACGCGCTTTTGCGTTTCGGCGGTCGCTGGTGGCGGGCGGTTACGGCACGAGTTTCAGGACGTGCTCGGCTTCGCCGGGGAGCAGGGGCGAGGGCCGCGCGTGCAACCAGTCATCATGGCCGGCGCGGTAGTAAGGTGAGAGGGGATTGCCGCTCTGTCCGCCGGGCATGTTCAGGAGGCCGTCTTCTTCGTGGCCGGGTGAGACGGCGAAGCGCAGAGAGACGCCGAAGCGTGGGCGCGCGACCCGTGGCATGCGCTGGTCGCCCGACTGGGGGGTGTGCGGGAGGTTGATCCAGGACGCGACCGGCTCCGGCACGAAGTCGCCGAAGGGGTGGTGCATTTCGAGGGTGTTGGCCTCGCCCCAGGTGGCGGTTTCGAGGTCGTCGCCGGCTTCGCGCAACTGGGCGATGACGCGGTCGACGGCGGCCAGGCGCAGGGCGTTCCAGTCGGCATGCTCGGGCGCGAGCAGGTGCATCGGTTGATCGACGTGCAGGGCCCAGAGGGCGGCCTCGTAGCGGAGCTGCCAGTAACGAAACTGGGGATCGACGCGGCGCGGGAGTTCGGTCAGCGGGGTGAGGGTGAGGTAGACCAGCTGGCTCCGCCAATCGCGCAGCAAGCGGTAGCCGACCGAGTCGGCGGCGGCCCGGCCGTCCCAGGTGCTGATGATGCGTTGGAAGGTCTCCCGCTCGGAATCGGCGATGGCGCCGGGTCCGGCCTCGGCAAAGGTGCGCACGAGCAGGTCGCGCCAGCGGAGAATCCATTCGGCGTGCTCGTTGGTCTGGATGGCCAACAAATCGGCCGGCTTGGCGGGCTGCTCGAGGGCGGCGAGACCGCGTTCGATCTGCGCGGCGCGGTCCGGGTCGTCGTAGCCGGAGTCGCCGAGGTGTTCGAGTCCCGGGCCGGCGATCTTGCGCTGGTTGCCCGACCACAGCGCCTGGCCGGGGGCGGCGCGGACGACGGGACGTTGGTCGGCGGGCAGCCAGCCGCGCCAGCCGCGATCGCCGTAGGTCCAGTCGACGGGGAAGCGGCCGTCGAAACCGAAACGATCGGGGATGCGGCCGGCAATCGTCCACGCCGCGGCGCCGGCCCGGTCGACCACGAAGAAATTCTGCGGGGGCATGCCCACTTCGGCGACGACCGCGACGGCGTCCTCCACCGTTTGCGCATCCACGAGTCCCATGAGCGCGAAGTTGGTCGCGGCGGGATCGTGGAACGTCCACTTGTAGGCGAGATTTTTGCCGCGCCGGTCCTTGCCGACAAGCGGGCCGAAGGCGGTCCAGGTGGACTCGACGGTCTCGGTGTCGCCGCCCTGGACGGGGATTTCGTCGGTGTGGAACTCGAACTCCACCGATTCGGTGCCGCGGCGATAAAGCAGTTCCGGGGCAACGGAATTGAGATCGATGGGGACGAGGTCGCCGGTGTCGATGGTGGCGTTGGTGAAGGACCAGGCGATTTGGCCGTTGGTGCCGATCACGATGCCGGGTAGTCCCGGGACGGATACGCCATTGGCGCGGCGGGTGTTGCCGGCGGGATCGCGCCACGCGAGCTGGGTACGATACCAGATGTTGGGCAACTGGAGACCGAGGTGGGGATCGCCGGCGAGGAGGCCCGCGCCGGTCGCACTGCGGTCGCCGGGCAGGGCGAGCGCGTTGGAGCCGAAGTACAGGTAGTCGCGCCAGGCGGTGTCGTCCTCGGCCTGTTCGGCCGCCAGGGCGGCGCCGCGGAGGTTGATCAGTTCCGCGGACGGTGGTGTGGTGAGCGGGGCGGTGGAGTCGTCGAGGGCGCTGTCGTCCGGGCCGATCAAGGGGTTGAGGAAATCGACACTGTTGGTGCCGAGCGTGTCGCGGAGGGTGGTAAGCGTGTGTTCGTAGACGCCGGTCGAATCCTGCAGGTCGAGAGCCATGGCGTAGAACACCAGGACGGTATCGACGGCGGTCCAGGGGCGGGGGGCACTGCGGGTGACGGCGTATTCCCACGGGGTGTCCGGCAGGGAGGACAGACCGGCGTTGACGCCTTCAACGTAGGCCTCGATGAGCGCGCGGCGTTCGGCGGGTTCGCGGGCGAGCACCTCGGCGGCCAGGGCGGGAAAGCGGTGGACGACGTTGGCGCGGTCGAGGGGGAGGGCGGCTTCGCCGAAAAGTTCGGCCAGACGGCCGCTGGCGCGACGGCGCATGAGGTCCATCTGGAAAAAGCGGTCCTGGCCGTGGGCAAAGCCGAGGACGCGCAGAGCGTCGGCGAAGGACGCCGCCTCGACGATGGCGACGCCGTGGTCGTCGCGGGCGAGGGTGCCGGGGGCGGCCAGGCCGGGGAGGGGGACTTCACCGTCGAGCGGCGGAAGGCTGCGCTGAACGCGATTCCACATCCAGGCGAAGGCGGCGAGGAGGACGAGAAAGACGGTGCAAAGCGCGAGACCGATCCAGCGAAGGAGGCGGCGGCGGCGGGAGGCGTTCATGGGCGGGATGGGAAGCGGGATGCGTGGCGGGTCGGACCTTCAGGGCGTGACGACGACCTGAGGCGTTGATCGAAAGAATGGCGGCAGGGGCGCGGGAAGGGCAGGGGGATTTACGCCCGGGAACTGCGCATCGTTGGCGGAAGCCGGGCCAGGACGTCTTGCACGATGGTCTCGGGGCGGTCGGCCACGTCGCACCAGAGGGCGGTCGCGGGCGGGGGCGGCTCGAGGGTGGCGAGCTGGGAATCGAGGAGGGCGGCCGGCATGTAATGGCCCGCCCGGGCGCCGAGACGTTGGGCCAACAGATCGCGTGTGCCGTGCAGGTAGACCCAAAGGGGCGGAGGGTCACGGGGGGTGAGACGATCCCGATAGGCCGCCTTCAACGCGGAGCATGCCAGAACGACACCCTCGCGCCGCGCCGCGTGATCGACCAACAGCTCGCGCAGACGATCCAGCCAAGGCGCGCGGTCGTCGTCATCGAGCGGCGTGCCGCTGCGCATTTTGGCCACATTGGCGGCGGGGTGATGGTCGTCGGCGTCGACGTAGGTCCAGCCGAGCGTCGCGGCCAGTTGCTGGCCCACGGTCGACTTGCCGGTGCCGCACACCCCCATCACCACGATGGCGCCGGATGAAGGAAGGGTGGACTCAGGCATGGGGGCCGGCAAGAGGGCGACCCTCGTCGATTTCGATGAGGTCGAAGAAGGTTTCGATCTTGTCGAACCTACGGCCGACGTAACACGGGCGGGTGACGACGGCATGGGGGCTGCGGAGTCCGGGGACGGCGGGCATGGGGTCCGACGATGCAACCCGGGGGCGGCGGGTCAATTGCGACGCAGGTAAACCCAGGTGCAAAGTGCGGCCGCGGCGAGGGTGGGCAGCACGATCCACCACGGGTTGAAGGGCATCGCATAATGACGCACCACCCAGAAGGTGCCCCAGCACTTGAGGCCGATGAGCGCCCAACCTACAGCCAGGAGCACTTCCGAGCGCCGGCTGCGCCGGGTGGGACGCTTGACCGTGACCTCGCGCACGAACGCGCGTTCGTGTTCGTCGGGGTCGGACGGCTGGCGAAAGGGCAGAAGGTTGGCAAACATGAGCGGACGGCGGCAGGCGTATACCGCCACGGTAGGAGCATCGCGTCGGAAAGCAAAGCGGCCGGCGTGAAGAAAAAATGCGGGAGCGGAAAACGCCTTCAGAGCGGCTCGGACGCAACGACTTGGAAAGGCGGGCGGGTCGGCCGATCAACGAGGTGGCGAGGAATTGATGAAACATTGCCCGGGGCCGTCCGGTCGGAATCGGCAACACCAGACAACCATGAAAACCTCCACTCTACTCGCAACTCTCGGGCTTTTCGCCGGCGTCGTGTCGGCGGAACCGGCAGGAGCAGTGACGGTGAATTTTGTCGATGCCGACAACTTCACCGACTTCACCGACTCCTACGCCTTTCCCGATCGCGGACGCGAGGCCTACATCAAGGAACTCGCTAGCTTCATCGAGAACCGGGCCGAATCCCGCCTCGGTGGCGACCTGCGGCTCGAGATCGTTATCACCGACGTCGACATGGCGGGCGAATTCGAGCCCTGGCACGGGCCGCGGGCGCAGGATGTGCGCATCGTGAAAGACCTCTACCCGCCGCGCATCAACCTGAGCTTCCGCCTCACCCGCACCGACGGCACCGTCGTCGCCGAGGGCAATCGCCGTCTGCGCGACCTCAGTTTCATGTACGGCTCGCGCATGACCGACAGTGATCCCCTGCGTTACGAAAAGCAGCTGATCGACAACTGGATTCGCCGCGAATTTCGAGGCCTTGCCCCCGCTTGATCAGCGGTCGCAATCGCCTTTGGTTTGATACCGGTCGCCGGTCCTGATGGACTGGCGACCGTTTTAGTTTTGAGTTCAACGTCGCCTCGATCCTCCGCTGCTCCGCCCGATGCCTGTCGCCTCGACCGCTGGTTGTGGTCGGTGCGGATTTTCAAGACCCGCAGCCTCGCCGCCGCGGCCTGCCGGGGCGGCCATGTGAGGGTGGGCGATGTCGTCGCCAAGCCCGCCCGCGACCTGCGTACCGGTGAAGTGGTGACAGTGGTGGACGGCCTGCTGCACCGCATCTTTGCCGTGCGCGGCCTGCCCGCCTCCCGAGTGGGGGCCAAGCTCGTGCCGGATTATTGCGACGACCGCACGCCACTGGAGGAGATCGAGCGGGTAAAGACGGCCCGGGTGCAGCAGGTCCTCGCCCGCGCCCCCGGGGCTGGTCGGCCCACCAAGCGCGAGCGCCGTCAGCTCGACCAGTTGTTCGGACCGGCGCCCTGAGCGGTTCGCTTTCACCGCCGCCGCCTGCTTTCTCATGGACGTGTTCTCCAAATTCGAAACCGAGCTCGATGTGCGGCCGGACGACATCGACCTTTACCAGCATGTGCACAGCACGCGCTACCTCGACTACGTGCTGGCCGCGCGCTTCATCCAGATGGAGCGGCACTACGGCATGTCGATGCAGGCCTTCGCCGCGCGCGGGCTGGGTTGGTTCATGACCTCGACGACGGTGAATTTCAGACGCCCCCTCGGCCTGGGTGACCGCATGGTGGTGCGATGCTGGATCACCGCCTTCACGCGTCTCGGCTGCAAACTGGGCTTTGAGATCGACCGCCTGCCCGATCGCAAGCGCTCCTGCGACGGCACCTGCGACTACGCCCTCATTGATCTGAAAACAAACCGCGCCGTGCCGTTGCCGGATGACGTGCGGGCGAAATACTCCATCTGATGAACGTTCTCCCGCTCCTCCGCCTGATCACTTTCGGTGCCGCGGCCCTGCTGGTGTCGACCGGCGCCGGCTGCGCCAAGCAGCACACCGGTGAATCCAAGGGCAATGTCCTTCACCTGGGCAACGGCACCGAACCGTCCGATCTCGATCCGCAGACCGTCACCGGTCGCCCGGAAAGTACCGTGATCCGCACGCTCATCGAGGGCTTGGTGACGCCCGATCCGCGCACCCTCGAGGCGCGCCCCGGGCAGGCCGAGTCCTGGGACGTCTCCGAGGACGGGCGCGTCTACACCTTTCATCTGCGGCCCGACGCCCGCTGGTCGAACGGCGATCCCGTCACGGCCTCCCACTTCGTCGAATCCTGGCAGCGCATCCTCACTCCGTCGCTCGGTTCGGAGTATGCCTACATGCTCTACCCGGTGGTGGGCGCGGAAGCCTACCACAAGGGCGAACTGGAGGACTTCGGCCGGACCGGCTTCGCGGCACTCGACGAACGCACCGTCCGGATCACCCTGAACAATCCGACCAGCTATTTTCTGTCGCTGCTGCAGCACTACAGCTGGCACCCGATCCACCCGCCCACCGTGGCCCGGTTCGACGGCATGACGCGCAAGGGCTCCGCCTGGACGCGGCCGGAGAACTACGTGGGCAACGGCCCCTTCGTCCTTAAGGAGTGGATACCCAACCAGCACATTGAGGTGGTGCCGAGTCCGACCTACTGGGGCCGCGACCAGGTGCGGCTCGGGGGAGTCCGCTTTTATCCGATCGACAGCTACGATACCGAAGAGCGCATGTTTCGCACCGGGCAGCTCGACGTCACCTACTCGCTGCCGTTGTCCAAGATCGATCACTATCGCGACAACCGGCAGGATGTCTTCCGGCTCGATGATTTCATGGGCTCGGCCTACTTCCGGTTGAATGTGAACCGACCCCAGCTGCAGGACGAGCGCGTGCGCCGCGCCCTGGGCCTGGCGATCGATCGTCACGGTCTGGCCTACGAAGTGCAGCGCGGCGTGAAGTTTCCCGCCTACAGCTTCTGTCCGAAGATGCCGGGCTACACCCCGCCGAAGACCTTCACCGACGACGTGGCGGCCGCGAAGCAGTTGCTGGCCGAGGCGGGATTCCCGGATGGAAAGGGCCTGCCCCGGATCGAGATCCTCTACCCGACCTCCGACACCGGCCGCATCGTCTGCGAGGCGTTGCAGGCCATGTGGCGCAGCAACCTGGGCATCGACGTGCAGCTCTACAACCAGGAATGGAAGGTCTACCTCGATACCATGAACGAGCAGAACTACGACGTGGCTTGGAGCGCCTGGATCGCGGACTACGTGGACCCGCTCTCGTTTCTCGACATGATGGTGACGGAGGGAGGCAACAATCGCACCGGCTGGTCGAGTCCGCGCTACGACGCGTTGCTGGAGTCGGCGCTGGCGACGACCGACGCCGCGCAACGGCAGGCCATCTTCACCGAGATGGAGGAGATCATCGGCCGCGAGGTGCCGGTGATTCCCCTCTACACCTACACGAAATATTACGCCATCGATCCGGCGGTGAAGGGCTGGCATCCGACCCTGCTGGACATCCACCCCCTGCAGGATGTGTGGCTGGAGCGGTAGGGACGACGCATTTTTCGCCTTGGAGGGCCGCCGCTTGTCGGCGAGCCGCATCTGCCTCTCAGCCCACCGTCAGCCGTGCGATAGGTTTACCCGCCTGGGGCGGGTAGCCAAGCCCGCGGCATGCCGGCGAGCGGCAGCCCTACATTTTCACCTGCGGCGCTTTTCTTGAAACGCCTCAGGAGTCCGTGCGGAACGGAGCGGCCGGAAGGCCGGCGCCATTCACGAGGTTGACCGGTGTGTGGCCGGTCCAGGCGTAGCGCACGAAGCGAGGCTGCGGCACAGCGCTGCTGGTGAGGCGCACGGCGTTGGGGCCATCGATCTCCGCGGTGGCGGGATGAAACTGCAGGTCCGCCCCGGCGACTTCGAAGGCCAGGGGCGCGGCGCCGTCGGTGGTGTGCAGGTCCTGAGCGTGTTCGAAGACCACCCGCACGCTTTCGTCCTCGAAAAACGCGGCGGTGAAGCTGGGGCCGGTATCCACAATGTCATGACCATACTGGCGCCGCAGCGCGAGCCGGGCGAGGCGTTCGCCGACGTCGGTCTTGTTGCGGGGATGAATGTCTTCGGCATCGCCAATGTCATTGATGACGACCTGACCGGTGTGCGGCAGCTCCAGGGTGCGCGTCTGGGCTTCGCGGAGGAAGGCCCAGCCGATGCCACCGGGCGCCCAGTTGGCCAGTTGCACCCAGTAGAACGGCAGTTCGGGTTGCTGGAACTGGTCGCGCCAGGATTCGATGACCGCGCCGAAGAGTGTGCGGTAAGTTTCGGGCTGATCCGCATTGGCTTCGCCCTGATACCAAAGAACGCCGGCGAGGGCGTAGGGCGCGAGCGGCGCAATCATGGCGTTGTTGAGCACGAGGCTCGTGTTTTCGGCGCCCGGACGCCACGGCATCGCGGGCTTGGCGGCGTCACCGGGCTTCGCCTGCCAGGCGGCGAGCTGCTCCTGGTAGCGCGCCAGATTGTCATGAATATTGCGATACGACACCGCCTGATGCGAGGCGCTGGCGACCAGCACATCGAGATCCTCCATCGCCGCCGGGGGCAGCCAGGCTTCGGCGGGCGTGCCGCCCCAGGTGCTGTTGACCAGACCGATCGGCACACCGAGCTCGGCATGCAGCCGGCGGGCGAAGTGGAAACCGACCGCGGTGAAATGCGGCGCGGTGACGGGCGAACAGACCCGCCACGCGCCGCTCGCGTCGGCGAGCGGATCGTGCGCGATGCGGCGCTCGATTTTGATGTGCCGAATAAGTGGATACGTGGCGGCGGCGATCGCGTCGGCGGCGCCGTCGGTGTTGGCAAGCGCCCACTCCATGTTGGATTGCCCGCCGCAGAGCCACACGTCGCCCACCAGGATGTCGGCCAGGGTGAGGGTGTTGCGGCCGGTCACGGTGAGCGGGCGGCCCGCCGGCTCGGCGGGCATGGCGGCGAGCTCGACCGACCACTTGCCGTCCGCATCGGCGACGGTGGAGACGCGTTGACCGGCGAAACTCACCTCGACGTTTTCGCCCGCCTCGGCGGTGCCCCATACGGGAACGGGTTTGTCCCGCTGCAGTACGGCGTGGTCGCCGAACAGGGGAGCCAGTGAAACATCGGCCCGGCCGGCGGCGCCGACGAGGGCAAGGGTGAGCAGGATCGCGGAAAGGGTTTTCATGCTGCGGGCAGCAGAACCCTTTGCGGCGGGCGGGGCAATCAGGCAGATCGAGACACCACCCCGCGGCGCGACGGCCGCGGGGAAGCGACTGGAGTCGGGCGGTGCGTCCTACTTGAGGGCCGAAAGATCCGCGCCGTGGTTGAGGTGCAGGACGCGACCGTCGATGATCAATGCGGGCACCGACGTGACGCCGGCCGCTTCGGCCTCCG
Organism: uncultured Opitutus sp.; assembly: GCA_965652375.1. GTDB lineage: Bacteria > Verrucomicrobiota > Verrucomicrobiia > Opitutales > Opitutaceae > Actomonas. Next base: position 145,326 of record CBFGUO010000007.1, on the reverse strand, counting down.
CGAGGCGCCCGGCCGACTCGCCCAGATGGACGACTTCGAGATCGGTCTTGGCGCGATCGAGGTAGCCTTCGACAACGGTTTGGGCTTCGATACAAACCGGGCAGCCGGCGTGATAAAAGGTGGCGGATGACTTCATGATGTGATGCGTGGGTTTGGAATTGAGGCCGCCGGAGTGGCGGGCCGATGCAGCACCTTACACCGAAGTTGCCGGGCTGTTAATGAGGCACAATTTGGTGCCTGCCTTACCGGGGGGCGCACCAAAAAGTGCGTACTGGGCAGGTCGGGGAGAATCGCCCACCCTTCCTGTTTTCATGACCTCATCCTACCTGAGCATCAAGGAACGCAACGCCTACCGCAGCCTCGAGGATGTGGTGGGCTGCAAATGGTCGACGGCCGTGCTGGGCGCGATCAAGCGCGGGGTCAACCGACCGGGGAGACTCGAACGCTACATCCCTGGCATCTCGACGAAGATTCTCAACGAGCGGCTGCGCAAGCTGAGCGACTACGGTCTCGTACGGCGGGAGGATTTGTCGGAGGCGACGATCCTGCACGTGGAGTATCATCTCACCGCGGCCGGAGAGCGGCTGGCGGCGATCATCGAGCAACTGCATGCGCTGCAGGCGGAGCACGATGCCGGCCGAAAGTGAACCGCCGCCTCGAGCGCTGACGTTTCACTTCAGGGTCTGCAGATAAGCGAGGACATCGCGCAACTCGCGGCGGCTGATGATCTGACCCATCGGCGGCATCGACGACAGGATGGGCGCGCGGTCAGTGATCGCGCTCTTGGCAACCGGGCGTTCACTCCCGTCGGCCAGCTTCATCGTCACCGTATCGGCGTCTTCCGCGGCCAGGGTGCCGCTCACGGTTTCGCCATCGGCGAGCGTAAGGGTCGTGAAACCGAAACCCATGGCGACATCCGCGCCGGGCAGGACGAGGGCGCGCAGGAGGTATTCGGGGGCCTTGCGTCCGATCCGGTTGAGCGCCGGTCCGACGTTGCTGCCGGGCCCGTCGACCCGGTGACAGAGCGTACACTGGGCGACGACGGAAGTCTGGAAGATGGCGCGACCAGCGGCGGGGTCACCACCATGCAGGGTCTCGCTATAGGGAGCGAGCGGATCACCGGCGTCCTTCGATTCCTGATACGCGGATAACGCCGCGGCGGTCTGCGCGTTCGGCGAGCGAGCGGCGGCTTCGACGACGTCCAGCGCCAGTTCCGGTGGCAGGGTGCCGGCGCGCAAGGCATCGAGCGCGCGGGCCAGCACCGGTGAATCGATCGCGGCGAGCAGCTCGATCGCGGCGCGGGCGACCGGTATGTCGGAGCCGAGAGCCAGGTCCCGGGCCACGGTGAGCGCAGCGTCCGCATCGGCCCGGTGAAGAGCGCGCAGCGCCGCCGCGCGGACCTCGGCGTGCTGCGACGATAGCGCTGTGGACGCAAGTCGCGCCAGGCGCGACGGATCCGAGGGGTGCAGGTTGCGCAGGGCATCGGCGGCGAGCGGCGTATCCTGCTGGACGATGGCGATGAGGTCGGCGGTGTCGGGTTCGATGGCAAAGGTGGCGGCGGCCTGCCAGGCGGCGCGGGCGAGCGCGGGATCGGCATCCTTGGCCAGATCGCGTAAAGCCCGGGCCACATGCGGCGCGATGGCGGCGGCTTCGACCGGGGGCAGGTCTCGGAAGGCGCCCTGCACCGGGCCGAGTTTGGGCGGCACGGGCCAGGCCTGCAGGAGCGCGAGTGCGTGCAGCCGCAGGCCGGCGTCGTGATTGGCATCGGCCGCGAAGGCGGCGACAGCGGCGGCTTGCTCGGCGTCGCGGAGACGGAGCGCCGCGCCGAGGGCCCGGCGAATCGTCCGTTCGTGGGCTTGGCCGGTTTCGGGCAGGAGGGCGGCGAGCGCGGGCAGGGCGTCCGGGATCGACTCGTCGTCGTAGATCGCAAGAGCTGCTTCCGCGACGACCAGCGGGTCGGCGTCATGCAGGAAGCGGGCGACGAGCGGCGAGCGCTGGCGCCGCAGCGCGACGATGGCCCCCAGGCGTTCGTGCGGGGCGGGGGCTTCGGTGAGCGCGGCGAGTTGTTCGGCCGAGGCCGATCCGGCCAGACCCATGACGGCGGCGTGGCGATGGTAGGGATCGGCACCATCGGTCTTCAGATAGTCGAGCAGCGTCGGCACGGCCTCGCGGTGACGAAGGCGGCCGAGCGCGATGGCGGCAAAGAAACGTGGACGATCGGCCGGGTCGGCGAGAAGCGGAATGAGGGCCGCGGCGGATGCGGGAACCGCCGGGCGGGCTTCACCGATGATGCGCGCGGTCTGGGTGCGGAGTTCGGCATCGGGGTCGGCCAGCAGGGCAAGCAGGGCTTCGGTGGGGAGCGGCTGGCCGCGGCGAAGGAGTTGGCCGAGTCCCCAGATCGCGTGGCCGCGCGCGAAGCGGTCGGCTTCGGGGTCGCGAGCCACGGCCAGCAAGGTTTGGCTGGCATCGCGTCGCACGAGTTCGAACTGGGCTTTCAGGCGCACGCGCTGATCGGCGTGGGCGAGGTGTTGGCGGAGGAAGGTTGCGTCCTGGGCGGGCCAGTTCAGGGCGAGCAAACGAGCCGTTTCGGTGCGGGCGGGAGAGTCGGCGAAGGCCGGATCATCGAGCGTCCAGACGGCGCCCTTTTCGTTCATGGCATAGCCATCGGAGGACCAATCGGCGAGGTAGAGCTTGCCATCGGCGCCGAAGGCGAGGCCGACCATGAGCACGCCGGAGGCGGCGAGGTGTTCATTGACCATGCGGAAGGCGGCGCCCTGGGGTTCGGCCTGAAAGGCGAAAAGCTGGCGGGAAGGGAAGGTCGAGAGAAAGAAGTAATCGCGGTAGGCGGGCGCGAGCGCGGTGCCGGGATTGAAGACGAAACCGGCCGGGCCGTCCATGTAGAGCGAAAGGGCCGGGAAAAGATAGGCGGGCTGCCCTGCGTGCGGCGGGACGTCGAGACCCTCGGCCTGCCAGGGGTTGTAGTTATTTTCGCGATACTGCCAATAGGTGCGCCAGCCGGTGTCGGAACCCTCGGGCACATAGACGAAGCGCTCGCGCTCGCCGGGCATGTCGCCGTCGTTGTCGACGCCGAGCAGGTTGCCCCAGTTGTCGAAGGCGAACTCCTGGAGGTTGCGCAGGCCGGTGGCGAAGATCTCGAAGCCGGTGCCGTCGAGTTCGGCGCGCACGACGGCGCCGCTGTGGGGATTGGAGTGGCGGGAACCATCGAAGGCGGCGACGTTCATCCCGCGGTCGGCGACGGCGGCGTAGATGCGGCCATCGGGGCCGATGGTGGTGCCGGAGAAGTTGTGGCCGCCGTAGCCGATGTGGTGGGAGAAGCCGTGGGCGAGCACGACCCGTTGATCGGGCAGGCCGTCGCCGTCGGTGTCGTCGAGCCGCAGGAGGTCGGGCTCGACGGCGGCGAAGAGTGAGCCGTCCCAGGCGGCCAGGCCGGCGGCGATGCCGGTGACCGGGGTGTTTTCGGTGGCGTTGAATTTGGCGAACCGATCGGCGACGCCATCCCCATCGATATCCTCAAGGCGGGTGATCTGGTCGGCGAGGAGGTTGAGGTCGTTGAAGTCGAAGGAGCCGTCACCGTTGGTGTCCTCGAAGCGGCCGGCGAAGGTGGCCGAGTGGGCGGGGGTGAGTTGCTGCCGGAGGAAATCCTGTTTGGCGGCGACCGAGGTGAGGCTCAGGTCGGACTCGATCCACTCGGGGAAGCGGCGGATGTCGAGGTCGGCCGCCTGGCGGCGCACGACGGAGGTGGCATAGACACGACCTTGTTCGTCGACCGTGACGGCGACGACGTTGCGCACCATGGGCTCGCGGGCGAACTCGGTGAACTTCAGCGCGGACGGATCGGGCGCAGCGGCGTGAAGGAGGGCGACGGAGAGCAGGGGGGCTAAGAGTCGGCGAAACATCAGGGAAGGGGGCAATCGTGGTCCCAATCGCGACAGCGCACGAGCGGACTTGCGTTCATCGGGTTGAGTTGCGACGGCGGCGCATGGCGAACGGGGGGGCGAGCCGCCGGGACCGGGGTTTCAGGCGGCGGCGAGGCCGGCGAGGATGCCGCGGAGGTGGGCGATGGAGCGGCGCATGCCGGGCACGGGATCCTTGGCGTCGATCTCGTATTCCAGGTTGGCACAGCCGGTGAAGCGCTGGCGCTGGAGCTGGCGGAAAAGGGCGGCGATCGGGAGGATACCTTCGCCGATCTCGCACTGGCTGTCGCGCTCGGTGGCGACCTTGAGGTCCTTGAGGTGGAGGTCGAAGAGGCGGGGACCGGCGGCGGCGGCTTCGGCGACGATGTCGGCGCCGGCGCGGGTGGCGTGGCCGATGTCGAGGCAGACGCCCATGCGGGGATCCATGTCCTTGATGTATTTCAGGGCGTCACTGGAAGATGGATACTCCTGGTCCTCGGGGCCGTGGTTGTGGATGGCGATCCTGATGTCGTATTCCTGCACGAACTTCTCGATGCGCGGCAGGGCGGCAATGAGCGGCGAGCAGACCATGACGGGCATGCCGGCGGCCTTGGCGTAGTCGAAATATTTGCGGATGTCGTCATCGTCGTCCTTGCGCAGGGCGATGTTGCCACCGCCGACGATGGTGAGGCCAGCGGCCTCGTATCTGGCACGGGCGGCGGCGAGTTCGGTTGGGCTCAGTTCGTAGGGCAGGTGGAAGGACTTGAGGCAGAGCCAAGGCGTCTGCAGGGCGTGCATCGCGTCGATGACGCCGTCGACATCGAGTTCGCGCAGGGAATACGACGCCACGCCGATGCGGAAGGGAACGCCCGGGGCGGCGGTGCCGTCCGGAATCGGCGCGGTGGCGGCCGCGGTGGAGCGGCCCAGCGCCAGTGAAGCGGCGGCGAGTCCGGCGGTTTTGAAGAAGGCGCGACGAGACGGGGTAGGGACGGGCGAACGGGGCATGCCTAACGGCTATGCGAATGGATCCGGTTTGCCAGTGGATTTCCCGGTGACGGTCCGGAGGCGGATGGTCGGGGCGGTCACTGTTGAGCGACGCAATACTCCCCAATCGAGGTTGGTGTAGCTGCACTCATCATCACTCAGGTAGGGATCCATTTCCGCCAAGTCCTTGGCCCCGGAAGCGACCGGACCGAAAGGCATGGCGAAATACTCGTCGCCGGGAGTTAGAAACCAAGTCCGCTGAAATCGGGCAGACGCGCGGCGGCCTTTTGCTGGGCGAGGTGGGCGCGGATCATTTCGCGCAACGCCGAGCGCGCGCGCCCGGGCCGTGCAGGGCGGTTTTGGCGTCTTCGAGCGATTCGGTGTAGGGCCGGAGACTTGCCAGGATGGAATCGACGTGGTCCGGCTCATAGGTGAACGGATTCGTCAAACGACTGACGGCGGCGAGTTGCGGCAGGTAGGGGATGTGGGCGATCTCCTGTTGCAGGTCGGCGACCTGCTTTTGGAGGAACTCGATGTAGACCTTGAGCTTTTCCTCGGTGAGGCGGTTGAGATCCTCTTCTTCGTGGTGGATCCAGGAGAGTTCGAGACGGAGCAAAGTGTGCAGGTCGCCCGCTTTGTAGGCGGTGGTGAGTTCCTGCATGAGGTGGTGCTTCTGCTCGCGCCGGGCGGGGTCGTTCTCGAGGTCCGGGTGAAGAACTTTGGCGAGTTGTTTGTAGATGACCGAGATGGTGCGTTTGCGTGCTTCCTCGGCATGCGCGGCCTGCACGCGTGGATCGGTGGTCGATTTCTTGCCACTTCGCTGGCGGTTCGCCTTCCGAGGGCGCGACTGCGGTGGTGGCTCGGTATGAAAGGCGTTCCGCTCGAAGTCATCAGATTCATCGAAGCCGATGCCCGCCGCTATCTGGCGTTCAATCTCCTGCCGGATCTCATCGGGAGACATGCCGAAGTGGAAGCCGGCGGGATCCAGTCCGGAATCGCGGATGAGTTCGGCCAGGAACGGAGGCAGATCCCGGGCCTCTCGGCGTCGGAGAGTTCGTAGCGGTCGGTGTCGGACGGGCGGGCCATGGGTGGGAGGAAGGAGTTTGAAACTTGAAGCCGGCGGCAGGTTAAACTGTTTTTCGGGCAGTCGGGTGCCTCATGAAGGCTCGATAGGGCGACCCCCGCCCGACCTCAATTTCTCGGCAAGTCGGCCGAGGCCTCGTGCGAGCGAGGACCGGTGAACTGCAAAACGGGCTCGCCAAGCGAGCGAGATGGAGTGAAGTTGTTCGCGAACTACTCAACGGTTGTATGACCGGTCGGTGGTGAAAATTTCAAGGCGTCGGCCCGTTAAGGGTCGGCGCTTTGTTGTTTGGTGGCGGGCCACTGGGAATGCGGACGAGCCCGTAGGAATGGGTGCGGCTGGCCTTCAGATTGAGCATGGGGCGGAGCTGGTCGAGCCATGCGGTCACCTGGGCAGCGGTGAGGTCGGCGGGCGCACGTTTGGGGAACGTAGCCACGCCGGTTTCGGTCGCGGTGAGGTAGGCGAAGAGACAGGCTACCAGATCGGCGATTTGGATGAAGTAGGATTCGCGGGAGTCCTTGGGCAGCGGGTCTTCGATGAGGCCCTTGATCTCGCGACGGTAAGAGTCGGAGCTGAACTGGGAGGGCACGTAGTTGATGCGCTGCATGCGGCGCGTAGTGGTGCGCATTTTGGCGACGCGACCCTGGTCGGTGATAATGAGGTAGCGTTGCGGGGGTTTGCTGCCGAGGTCGGTTTCAATACGGTTGATCGAGTAGCTCAGTGCACGATCGAGCACGTTGAACTGGGGCAACAGAAGCCAAGGCTTAACGACGACGGTGGTGACGCATCGAAGTGAAAGCGTGGCGAGGAGTTGGCAGAAACGCGTGACGATGGTGAGCCGCTGTTCGTCGGTCAGCCGGAGCGGGCGTAGGGCTTTTTGTTGAGGAGCAGTTCTTTGGTGTGAATCTCCAGGTCGAACGGGAGCAGACCATCGCGGGCGAGCTCGCGCCGGAAAGCTTGGAGGCGGTCGAAGTTGGGTTTCCAGTCGCCCTCGGGGCAATAGACAGCCGCGAGCACGAAGAGCGGAGACGCGGTGGCGGGGAAGCCGTCGTCGCCCGATTCGTCGTAATAGACCAAGTGCATGATGGGCTGACAGAGACGAACGGCTCAGGGTTTGAACTCGGTGAAGGCGGCGGCGAGGCCGGCGAAGGAGGATGGCGGGTGTTTCTCGAAGCCCTTCTGATCGACGAAGACGAAGTCGTAGCGCGTGGTGGGGTCGGCGGCGGAGGCGTCGGCGCACCAGGCGGCGAGGCGGGCCATCTTTTGCGGCAGGTCGCGTTCCTCGCGGCCCTTGGTCTCGACAATCCAGACGGTGCCGTCGGTGGTGCGCACGAGGAAGTCGGGCGTGTAGGTGGAGAGGTCGCCGTCGGCGCGCACGTAGTCGACGCGGAAGGGCGAGGACGGAAAGTCGGGATGGAGCGCCATCGGGTGTGGGCAGAGGTGAAACGAGACGCAGTGAGGCCAGCACTGCGGGAATCGCAGCATGAAGAGGAGATCGCAGCCGGGCGTAAAGCTTTGGCGACGAGGCTTACGGCGATGGGGCGGGCTGGCCTTGGGACTCGCGTGGTTCCTGGCGCAGGAAGGCGTGCAGTTCTCTCGCGAATTTGTCGCCGATGCCTTCGACTTCGCTGATCTCGGCGGCGCTGGCGGCCTTCAATTTGTCGATGGTGCCGAAGTGCTCCAGCAACGCGGCGCGGCGGCGGGGACCGAGGCCGGCGAAGTCGTCGAGGATGGACTCGCGAATCTTCTTGGTGCGCAGGTCGGCGTTGAAGGTGTTGGCGAAGCGATGGGCTTCGTCGCGCAGGCGTTGCAGGAGCTGCAGGCCGGGGTCGGTGAGGCCGAGGTTGAGCGGTTCGCGTTCGTCGGGGAAGATGATCGTCTCGTGTTTCTTCGCCAAGCCGACCAGCGCCGGGGGCTCGAGGTCGAGGGCAATGAAGGCCTTCAATGCCGCGCCGATCTGGCCGCGACCGCCGTCAATGACCACGAGGTCGGGCAGGGCGCGGCCTTCGTCGCGCAGGCGGCGGTAGCGGCGGCCGACCACCTCCTCCATGGCGCGAAAGTCGTCGTTGCCGATGAAGGTCTTGATTTTGAAACGACGGTAGTTGGCCTTGTCGGGGCGGCCGTGGGTGAAGTGCACCATCGAGGCGACGACGTAGGTGCCACTGATGTGGGAGATGTCGAAACACTCCATGTGCTCGGGCGGCGCCGGCAGGCGCAGGGCGTCGCGCAGGCGATCGAGCGCCTCCTCGTCGGTGCGGATAACCGGATGGTCGCGTTCGAAGCGGCGGGTCTTCTTGAGGGTGCCTTCGAGGGCAAAAACGATGTCGCGCAACTCGGCGGCCTTTTCGAAGGCCTGTTTGGCGGCCGCTTCGAGCATTTCCTCGCGCAGGGTTTCGAGCCACTCGCGGGATTTGCCGTCGAGAAAGTCGCAGGCGGCGTCGACGCGGGTGCGGTATTCGGCGGGGGTGAGTTCGTTGGCGTGGCCGTAGATTTCCTGGCGCACGTCGTCGTAAAGGCGCCAGCGGCCATCCGGCAGGGCCTGCGGGGTGGAGTCGCCGAGCAGGATGCCGAACTGGCGGCGCATCTGGGAGAGGGTTTTGCGCAGGAGGCCGCTGTGGGCAAAGGGGCCGAAGTAGCGGGAACGCTGGTCCTTGCGCAGACGGGTGAGGCGGAAGCGGGGCAGGGTCTCACCGAGGTCGACGCGCACGAGCAGGAAGCGTTTGTCGTCGACGAAGTCGGTGTTGTATTTGGGCTTCCACTGCTTGATGAGCCGGCCCTCGAGCAGGAGGGCCTCGGGCTCCGACTTCACCTCGATCGTCTCGAAATCGGCGATCATCTCGATGAGGGCGCGGATTTTCGGCGAGTGGACGTGGGCGCGCGAGGGGGTGAAGTAGGAGCCGACCCGCTTTTTCAGGGCCTTGGCTTTACCGACATAGATGATGCGTCCCAGCCGATCCTTCATGAGATAAACGCCCGGCTTCTCGGGAAGTTGGCGAACTTTCTCCTTCAGGTTGGTGGTGAGGCTCATGCGGAAAACGAAGGTCGGGCGATGGCGGCGGACAGCAAATGTGTGAATTGCGGTGGTGGCTGGAAAATCGGGGAGTTTAGCCTAGTTTCGAGTCCTGCAAATGGTTTCTCCAAGTCCCGCCGACGACAACTCCCGGAAGTTGAGCACCCCAGCCGGTGCGTCCATCGAACTCATCACCTTGGGCGATGAGTTGTTGCTGGGCCTGACCCCCAACGGTCACCTCACCTTCATCGGCCACGAAATCGCCCGGCGCGGGGGGCGGCTCGCCCGGCACCTCACGATCACCGACGAGGCCGGGGCGATCGCCGCGCAGTTTCGGGAGAGCTGGACGCGGGCGCAGGTCGTGATCACGACCGGCGGGCTGGGTCCCACCTGCGATGATCGCACGCGCGAGGAGGTGGCGAAGGTGTTGGGCCAGGAACTGGTGTTCGACCCGGCGATCGAGGCGGTGATCCGCGAGCGGTTTCGCTTCTTTGCCCGCCAGATGACCGACAACAATCTCAAGCAGGCCTACCGCTTTCGCGACGGCGAGGTACTGCCCAACGCCAACGGCACGGCCCCGGGCTTGTGGTATGAAACCGAGGGCAAGGTTCTGGTCATGCTGCCGGGGCCTCCGCATGAGCTGGAGCCGATGTTCATCGAACAGGTTATGCCGCGGCTGGCCGCGCGCGGGCTGTTGGCGGAGGGTGAGGCCTATGTGCAGATACGCACCGCCGGCATCGGTGAATCGGCGCTGGAGATGAAGCTGCAACCGATCTTCGACGCCCACGCGGGCGAGATCGATGTGGCGTTCTGCGCGCATCAGGGGCAGGTCGATTGTCGCCTCAGTGCGGCGCGGCCGGGTGTGACGCGGGAGCAGCTGCAGGCGGTCGCGGCGGAAAGCGCGGCGGCGCTGGGCGAGGACTTCATGGGCTTTGGGCACGATTCGCTGGCGAAGATCTGCGCCGATCTCCTGCGCTCGCAGGATGCCACGCTCGCCGTGGCGGAAACGGCGACCGGCGGCATGCTCGCCAGCTCGTTCACCGACCTGGCCGGGGCGACGAAGTTTTTTGCCGGCGGCTCCGTGTGTTATTCCAACGAATCGAAGATGCAGCTTCTGGACGTGCCCGAGGAGATTCTTATGCAGCACGGCGCGGTGAGTGCCGAAAATGCCATCGCGATGGCTGCCGGCGCAGCCGAAAAACTGGGCGCGCACTACGGCCTGGCGATCACCGGATTCGCCGGTCCGTGCGGCGGTACCAGCGAAAACCCGGTGGGCACGATGTACGTGGCGCTCTACACGCAGGAAGGGGTGTGGTCGAAACGCCTCCGTTACCCGGGTCCGCGGCAGGCAGTGAAGCGGCGCGCGGTCAACTTTGCCCTCGATTGGCTGCGCCGCGAACTGGTGCGAGCGTTGGACGGACCCTCGGCCGGTCTCCCTTCGATCGATCTCCACAACAATTGAGGGCGTGAGGGCGCTCGTCCGGGGCGCAGGGTGCTTTCTGGGTAAAGTCCCCCAGTAAACGCGCCGAAATCATCCGTGCGTGGCCCCGATCACTGTTACCTCCGAAACGCTGCTGAACGCGGCGAAGCGCCTGCCTTCGTCGCCGCGGGTTTTCGGCGCCCTGGAGGTCGCCTTGCGCAGCCCCGATGTGGCGGTGGACGCGATCGTTGATATCGTGAGGGTCGACCCGAGTCTGGCGGCGCGCGTGATCAAGGTCGCGAACAGTCCGGTCTTCAACCGCGGCGACCCGGTGGAACACCTCGACCTTGCCATCAGCCGCATCGGCCTGCGGGAGATTCACCGCCTGGTGGGCGCGGCGGTGGCCGATCATCTGTTTGCGGTCGGCCTGCCGTTGTACCGAATTTCTGGTGACGACCTGTGGGTCAATGCCCTGGCCACGGCACTGGGCGCGGAACACCTGGCCCGGGCGGCCGGGCGCGATGCGCGCGAAGCCTACACGCTCGGGTTGTTGCGCAGTTCGGGTCGCATGTTGCTGCAGCGCATCGGCCAGGAAGCCGCCCTGCCACCGACCAGCGGGGCGAAATCCAGTGGCGTGGAAACCGCGGCGTGGGAGCGGGCCACCTTCGGCCTGACGGCCGATGGAGCGGGCGCGACGCTGCTGGAGTTGTGGGAGTTTCCCGATGCGATCGTGTGCGGTCTGCGTTATGCCGGCACGCCGACGCAGGATCCGCGGCAGCGGGCCGAGCCGGCGCTTTTGCATGTGGCGGGTTGGGTTGCCCAATCGCTCGACCATGGGCTCTCGGTTGAGCGGAATTTTTGGAACGCGGCCGACGAGATCCTGCGGCAACTCGGCCTCGACCGCGAAACGGTCGAAGCGACGGTCTATCCCACCGGCGAAGCCCTGGCCCACGTGCTCGAAGCACTCGGAGCGGGTGCGCGAGCCTGAGTGAGAGGTGATGGGGGAAGGGACGCGGGCTGATCGAGGCAAAGCCTCAGCCCATCAGGTTGCGGATGGCGGCGAGGTATTTTTCCCGGGTGCGCGTGATGGTTTTCGCGGGCAGGGTGGGCGCGGGCGGGGTCTTGTTCCAGGCAACCGCCTCCAGGTGGTCGCGGACGAACTGTTTGTCGTAGCTGGGCGGTGAGCAATCGACCCGATATTCGTCGGCCGGCCAGTAGCGGGAGGAGTCGGGCGTGAGCACCTCGTCGATGAGGATGAGCTTGTCGGCGGCGTCGGTGCCGAACTCGAACTTGGTGTCGGCGAGGATCATGCCGGCGGCGGCGGCCGTGTCGTGGCCGCGTTGGTAGAGCGCGAGGCTGGTGGCCTTGACCTGTTCGTAGAGGGCAGCGCCGACGGCCGCCGCTCCCTGCGTGTCGTTGATGGGTTCGTCGTGCTCGCCCTTGGGGGCCTTGGTGGTGGGGGTGAAGAGTGGGGCGGGAAGTTTGTCGGCTTGGCGGAGGCCGGCGGGGAGGGTGTGGCCGCAGACCTGGCCGGTTTTTTGGTAGGATGACCAGCCGCTGCCCACGAGGTAGCCGCGGACGACGCATTCAATGGAGAGGGGCTTGAGTTTGCGCACGATCATGGAGCGCAGCTGCAGATCACGGTCCGTGATGCCGCGACGGGCAAACTCGGCGGTCTGATCGGGCAGCAGATGGTTGGGAAGGAGGTCGGTCGTGCGTTCGAACCACCACAGGCTGAGCTGGTTGAGCAGGATGCCCTTGCCGGGAATGCCATCGGGGAGAATGACGTCGAAGGCGGAGAGCCGATCGGTGGCGACGAGCAGCAAGGCGTCGCCCAAGTCGAAGATCTCGCGGACCTTGCCGGAAGCGAGCAACGGAAAGGGGAGGCCCTCGATTGTAGTGCGGGCGGTGGCGGGCAGGGCGGCGGCGATCTCGGCGGAAGTCATGGGAAATGAGGTGTGACGGCAGTCGATTGAGCAGAGAACGGAGCACAGGAAAGCGAAAGGCCGAAATCGGACGGGGGACGGAAGAAAAAATAGAAATTTCGCCTTGCGCGGCCCGAACTCGTTTCTAGGTTCCGCCCTCCCGTGCTTACGTCCCTATCGTCTAGCCCGGTCCAGGACACCACCCTTTCACGGTGAGAACCGGGGTTCGAATCCCCGTGGGGACGCCATTTTATTCCAAAATCGGAATTTCTGACCAAACTGCGAAAAACGGTTTAACCTATTTATAATAGGTAGGATGTGGGATTCGTGCTCTTTCACGAATAAAGAAATCTTTCCGATTTTACCCACAAACTGGGTCCGAAATTTGTCAAAGCTCGGTGATTTCCGTGGCGACCGTGAAAGGTTTGCGGGTTTCAAGAACCGGCCTTGGTGAGGCAAATCTTGGGCATTGAAAACCCACGCCCGGACGGAGGCCAAGTTGATCGCCCCCCCAACCAGAAAAGGAGGTTCCATGTTAACAGAACCGCTCAGGGTGGATGGCGGGTCAGGCGGCGGAGAACATCGCCTGGATCTGCCCAAGCGACAGCGGCCGAATTGCCTGCTCGAGGCGCATGGCAGTTTGCACTTGGGATTCCGTCGCGCTGCGCAGCACCTCGAGACCGAAGAGCATTTGGGGGATGTTGTTCGCGAGGTGGCCCTCGACAAAGATGTCCATGGCACCGTTGGTCGCCTGCTGCGTCGGGGTGATGTGGTAGGATGGGCGGTTCATCAGGCGGCGACCGGGCCCGCGGCAGGGATTTCCGCCAGCATGCATTCGGTGGTGAGCAGCAGGCCGGCGATTGAGGCCGCGTTTTGCAGGGCCACGCGCGTGACCTTGGCGGGGTCGACGATGCCGGAGGCGAACAGGTCCTCGTATTGAGCCGTGGTGATATTGAAGCCCTGGCCACCAGTGGCGGCGGCCACGCGGTGCACGATGACGCCCGGCTCGAGGCCGGCGTTTTCACAAAGCGTGTGCAGCGGTGCGGACAAGGCCTGACTGACAATGCTAGCGCCGGCGGCCTGCTCTTCGGGGAGCTTAAGCGCGTCGACCGCACGGCGGCAGCGCAACAGGGCGACTCCGCCGCCGGCCACGATGCCCTCGCTGACGGCGGCGCGGGTGGCCTGCAGGGCGTCCTCGGCGCGCGCCGTGGCTTCGTTGAGCTCGAACTCGGTCGCGGCCCCGAGACGCACCACCGCCACGCCGCCCGCGAGGCGGGCCAGCCGTTGGCGCAGGACGTCCAGTTCGGCCGCCGGTGGGCCGGCGTCGATCTGGCGGCGGAGGTCCCGGGCGCGGGCCTGCACGGTCGCGGCAGCACCGGCGCCTTCGCGGATGAGGGTGGTCTCGCGGCCGACCGTGACGTGGCGTGCCCGACCGAGGTCGTCGAGGGTGAGGTCCGCCATGCGCGTGCCGGTCTCGGTGGTGAAGGGCACACATCCGCACATGATGGCGAGATCGGCGAGTTGGTCACGGCGCTGTTCGCCGTAACCGGGGGCTTTGACGGCACAGATGCGGAGGGTGTGCCGCAGGCGGTTGACCACGAGCGTGGAGAGGGCTTCGCCCACGACGTCGGGCGCAATGAGCAGCAGGGGCTGACCGGACGCGGCCACGGCTTGGAGCAAGGGCAGCAGGTCGTGCAAGTGGGTGAGTTGTTGTTCGAGGATCAGAATGTAGGCGTCGTCGAACTTGGTCTCCATGGTTGCTGCCTCGGTGGCGAAATAGCCGGAGAGATAACCACGGTCCAAACGCAGCCCGTCGACCACCTCAAGGGTGGAAGCCATGCCGCGACCCGCTTCGATGGTGATGGCACCGTCGGCCCCGACGCGTTCCATCGCGGCGGCGACGAGTCCGCCGATGACCGGGTCGTCGTTGGCGGATACCGTGGCGATGCGCAAGAGATCGGCGGGACCGGCGACGGGCCGGGCTTGGCGGGAGAGGGTGGAGACGGCGGCTGTCACAGCTTTTTCAATACCGCGCTTGAGCTGCAGAGGGTCCCGGCCGGCGGTGACGTGGCGCAGGCCGTGCCGAAAGATGGCCTCGGCCAGGACGATGACCGTGGTGGTGCCGTCGCCGGCTTCGCGGGAGGTGGCTGCTGCGGCCTGTTTCACCAGTTGCACGCTGGTGTTTTCAAACGGGTCGGGCAGTTCGATCTCGGTGGCGACGGACACGCCGTCCTTGGTGATGGAGGGCGTGCGGTGGCGGCGATCGATGACCACATTGCGGCCGCCGGGGCCCAGGGTCCCCTTCACGGCGCGGGCGAGTTGAGAGATGCCGTCCAGGGTTTTGTGACGGGCGGCGGCGTCGAAGAAAAATTGTTGGGCGGGCATGGCGGGCTCAGGCGGCGGTTTCGGCCGCGTCTGCTTTCTGCGTGGAGGTGGGTTCGAATTCGGCGTCGACTTTGTCGGCACCGATGGCGAGGTAGGTGAAGAGGATCATACCCTCGGCGATTTCGCGGAGGGCGATGTCTTCGACGCTCAGTTTTTCGAGGGAGGTGACGAGGGGGCGGGCGCCGCGCCGGAGTTGTTTCACTCGGCGGGATACGACGTTGATAAGCACATAGGGATCGTCGATCACCAGCCGGGCGCTTTGGAGGTATTCGTCTCGCATAGGTTGCGCAGCGGGACGGAGTGAGCTTGTCGGCGGACGGGGTCCGTTAATGCGCTCCTACCTTTCGCGCTGCGTCAGGCATCCTAGTTGCGGATCGCGATGGTCTCGACACTATTCGTCGGTTTGCGCAGGGGCGGGACGCAATGCGTTCTCCGGCCAACCGATTGTATCGAAAATAGTTTTGGGAGCAGGTGCAGGGGAGCTTTGTTCAGTGGCCGGAACGACCCGAACGGGTGGTCAGGCCGTGACGACGTTAACTAAATCCCGGTGAAACCGTTGGCCGGGATGCGGGTTGCAAGTATCGGTTGCGGCCAGATCGCTATTGGACGCAATCCGCGTTAGCTTGGCGGTGTGGTCGTCCTCCGGCGCCGGATTTCCACTTCGTCTGCGGCGCCGCCTCTCCTCCCTTCCCGATTTATGAAGACCACGTCTGCCGCATCCATTCCCGTCGACCAGAACGATAGGTCGGAGTCTCCCGGGTCCGTTTATCGCCCGCGGCCGGAACCAGACGTGGAGCCGCTCCGGACAACGGGGCTCGGTGCTTCGGGCTTCATCAGCGGCTTCGGCACCTTGATGGAGATGGAAAATGATCTCCTGGTCCTCCTGCGCCAATGCCTGCAGGGCGAACCGGTCGTCGGGCGATCGAGCCTGGCCCGCATCCTCGGTCATCATCTGCAGCAGGTGGAACGGATTATCCGGCTTTGCACTGAGCAACAGCGAACGCTGCCGCTTCCTCACCGTTTTCGGGTGATTGGGCCCGGCCCCAGCGTGATTCAGTGGGAAGAAGTCGACCCCGCTTATGAGCCGCCGGGTCTGTTGACCGACCTGCTGGAACGAAATCTCGAGTTGGCGGACGGCTGGCAGCGGTTGGCCGCATGTGGTCGCGCGGCCGCGTCCCCGCATGCGTCGCTGTCGGAGGCGTCCCAGCGGCACCAAAATTTGGCTTGGATGCTCACCGCCCTGTTGCACGAGTCGGATTCCGAGGGACCAAGCCAGTCTCTCTCCTTCGTCGCTGACGCGGTGGTCGGGCAAGGCCCGGAGCGGGGCGAAGGTCGGTGGGAAAATGAGGGAGGCGCGCTGCGACGCGACGCCGCCGAAACGGCGGCACGCTCGCCGGACCACTCCGTCGCACTCGCGCCGTGAATGGGCCTCGCTTGCTCGCCTGGCTGTTGATGATCGGCGTCGCGATCATCGTCGTCTGCGTGATGAACGGCTCGGCCCAGGCCGAACTGGTGGCCGGCATAGTCGGAGGGTTGGGCATGATCGCCATGCTCCTGTTGCTCGCCGGACGGAAGGATCCGAGTGACGGGTAGGACCGCAGGGGACCGCTCCGGGAATCGAACCACTTTGCACCCCCAATCATTATGAACCCAACCCTGCAACTGACCGAGCCCCGAGCCTCGCTCCACTTTGTCGCCCGCGATCGGGCGCCGCTAGACCGGGTGCTCCACAATTTGAAAGAGGTCGGCTATGCCGCGAACGAGATTTCCGTCCTCTTTATGGTTCGCCGCGAGCTGCGGCGAGGCAGACCTGCGGCTCGACCCGACGAATCACCGCCGCCATCGTCCACGGATATCCGCGGCGTCGTCGCCTGGCTGGACGGAGCGCAGGCGGTGGTGATTCCGGGCTCGGCACCGCTGATAGTGGCGGGTCCGCTGGCCCGCAGCTTTCACCCCGTCAGCCCGAATGGTATTGTGGATGCACTTGTTTCAATCGGATTGTCGGAAGCGGAGGCGCGCCGCTGCGTTTACCAAGTGTTGGATGGCGGTTTCCTGATCGTGGTTCGTAGTGACCACGCTGTCGGCCTCGAACGCGCGCAGCTCATCTTCGAAGCCGAAGCGGGAGCGGCCGTGTCGGGTCGGTATAGCGGGTCGAACCGAACTCCGCCCGCCTTACTGTGACGCCGCCGACTGCGAACGCCCGAGGATCAGACCGTCACGCCGAGCGTTGAACCGAAACGCTTCGGGCGGAACATGACTTTGCCTTGAGCGATTTTTGATGGAGGTGACGATGAGACGGGTCACCTTGCCGCGGACAACGTCGACCCGCAGCGACGACACGGTGCCGAGAGGGACGTCGGTGGGGTTGGTGACTGGCAGCCCGACGAATCGACTGGCGCGTTCGACATAACCCAGCATCGACCGGAAACGCACCCCGTGCCCGACCATGATGGTGCCCGATTCAACAAAGTCGGGTTCCTGACCGAAGAACCGATAGGTCGCGGCCACGTGGTGGTTGCGCTCGGCGGCGGCCCAGTCGGCCAGGTCCACCGTCGGAGCGGTGTCGAACACCTCGCGACTCATGTTCAACCGCAGGATGCGCGGGTTGGGATCACGTGAAAGGGCCCGGGGCGGCACGGCCACGATGTGGCCGCGGGTGAAGAGGCCCGGATCGACTTCGACCAGCACCTCGATGATGCCGCCACGCTCAAGATCGATACTCAAATCATGGATACGTCCGAGTCGCACGTTCTGCAGATTGCGAATTTCGACCGTCGGCAGGCGGCGGAGATCGAGCTCGTGAGCCGCCGTCAGGGGCGGCGGGGCCGTTTCACGGGGCTGCGCCCGGCCGGGGCCCGCCGCGCAACCGCCGCCGACGGAGAGCAGACCGCTCAGCAGCAATGTGGGCCAGAGGTGGTCACGCTGGACGCGATGACCGCGCACCGACGGCGGTTGCGTTGTCGGCGTGGGGTGACCAGGAGGACTGAAGGAGAATGCGGACATTTCAAACGGCGGGGTGGAGCGCCCCCGTGCGGACTCACTGCATTGAGGTTACTATTTTACCCAAAGTTGTGAATCCCGTCGCGTTGCCGGGAAAACGGGGTAGCTTGGCGACGTGATCGCTGAAGAACATGGTGGGGACGGACGATGGCCGCAGATACGCGCGGGAACGCGCACGGCGACCGGCGAGGTCACGTGGTAGTGCCGCCGGATCTGCGGTTGAGAGTCGGCTGCAAACTGGTCTATGAGGCGACGGGTCCGGCCACGCTGCTGCTGCAGGTGCAGCCGGATCGGACGGGCCCGCATCGGGTGGTGCAGCAGGTGCTGACCATCGGCGAGAGTTTGGCCGCGCCCGAGTTCATCGACAGTCATGGCAATCCGCTTTGCCGGGTGCGATTGAGGCCCGGCCGGCATGAGATTCGACACGATGCCATCGTTGCGGTGCCGGCCCATGCGGACAATGCGGGCCTGCCTGGGGCGGAGATCGAGTCGATCGAGGCCTTGCCGGACGAGGTGCTGCGTTACGTCCTGCCGAGCCGCTATTGTGATTCGGACCGGCTGACCGATTTTGCGTGGGCGAAGTTCGGGCAGGTGCGGCACGGACTGGAGCGGGTCGAGGCCATCAGCCGTTGGGTGCACGACAACATTGAGTATCGCTACCTTTCGGGGCGGTCCGATCTGTCGGCCGGCGATGTGCTGCAACGCGGCTATGGCGTGTGCCGTGATTTTGCGCACCTGGTGGTGGCGCTCAACCGCACCTTCAACGTGCCGGCCCGTTACGTGACCGGGCACCTGCCCGACATCGGCTATCCGGTTCATGACTCCCCGATGGACTTTCACGCTTACGCCGAAGTCTACGTGGGCGGTCATTGGTTCATCTCCGATGCGCGCTTTCATGTGCCGCGGATCGGACGTGTGCACATCGCGCGGGGGCAGGATGCGGTGGATGGGGCGTTTTCGACGATTTTTGGCGGGGCGGTGCTCAGTCACTTTGAAGTCTGGGCGTATCAGGTTCCTCGTGACGTCGTCGCGATCGGCGACCCGCTCGACCTGTCTTTGCGGCTGGATAACTCGACCGAGATCCGCCCGAGTTGAGGGGGTTACATGCTCACTGACATCTGATTGCTGACGGACTTGGCGCCCCGCACTTCCGTGGCCAGTTTGGTGATCGTCGATTTGGTGCTTTCGGTTCCGGCCGTGCCGGTGAGCGTGATGCGACCATCGTCGGTTTTTACCGTGACGCCTTGACCGAGGGAGGCATCGCGGCGGACGAGCGCCAACTGCACCAGGCTGGTGATGGAGACATCATCGATTGTTTCGGTGGCCCGCCGGTCGAGGGGGGCGGATTGGACGACCATGTCGTTCTGCACGGATTTCACCCCGGCGACCTCGCTGGCGCAGCGGGTCACGAACTCCTTTTGGGCTTGGTCGTCGGCGTTGCCTGACAGGGTGACGACCCCAGCGCGGGTGGTGACCTTGGTGGGCGGGATGTTTGCCTTGGTCATGAGGTGGCGGCCCACCTTGAAGGCGATCCAACCGTCGGATTTTTCGGTGTAGAAGGATCGGAGTTTGAGGTCGTTTTGAACCTTCGTCACCCCGGCAAAGTTCTGGGCGGTCGTGATCGCGATGTGTTTTTCTTCCAGATCCTCCACTGAGCCACTGAGGGTGACGACGCCGTCGGATACCTTGGTCACGACGCTTCGGTTGAGCACCACGCGGAAGTTGTAGGAGGCTTGGGCCGCGGCTTCGATCTGGCGATCGGTGGCCTCAAGGGCGAGGAGGGGGAATGGGAGCACGCCGAGTGCGAAAAAGCCGGCAAGAGTTACGATTTTCATGATTGAGTGGGCATCCTACCGGTCAGTCGCGCCGGTCGCCATGGGGCACTCACCTACCCGCGCAGGACCGAGGTGTTTGGGTCCGGGCCGTGGGGAGCACCGGAGGAGGCGATCGGCTATTTGGTCGGCCCCACGCGCAGTAGATGCGTCACGGCGGCGATGATCATCAGGATGACGAAGATGATGGTGAGGATCTTGGCCGGGGCGGCGTAGGTGCCGGCCAAGCCGGTGAAGCCGAGGACTCCGGCGATGAAGGCAAGAGCGAGGAAGGTGAGGATCCAGCGGATCATAGGTTGAGGGAGGGGACGACGAGGAGGGGTGAGGGGGAGTCAGCGACCAGCATCGGCTGGGGCGAGGGACGGTGGAGGCGAGTCGGTCCGGGGCGCCGGAGCGTGGAAGAGGCGGGCCTCGCGCTTGGCCTGTTCGTAGTCGGCCTGGGCGATCGCCGTGCGGCCGGAGCGCGCGGCCAGGGCCAGGGCCCGGCGATGCACGATTTCGCGGAAGGTGACGTGAAGGGAATCGGACGCGGCCGTGGGTTCGGCGCGATCGGAGGGAGGTGACATGGCCACGTCATCGTAGGCGTATTGCCGGGATGCCGACATGGGGTGTTAACCCACTTGTGGGTCGGGGGGCTCGGCGAGTTCGTCCTCAATCAAAATGACCTGCACGCCACTCTCGATGATGCCGTGAATCATGGCGTAGCGGGTGAGCCCGGCCGTTTCATGGATGTTGAGTTTGTCCATGAGGTGCTGGCGGTGTTTTTCCACGGTCTTGATGCTGATGCCGAGGGAGCCGGCCACCTGTTTGTTGGCCTGCCCCTCGGCCACGAGTTGGAGCACTTCGGCCTCGCGGGTGGTGAGTCGGGCGGCGTTGGCCTGGGCATGGCCGAAGCGATCGCGGGAGCGCCGTTTGCGCTCGGCGAGCCGCCTCGTGATCGCCGGCGAAAAGTAGGTCCCACCGGCGGACACCGTCTCGATCGCGTGCAGCAGGGTCTCGGCGGAGGTCTGTTTTTCCAGGAAACCTACGGCCCCGACGGCGGTGGAGCGGGCGATGTATTCGTCGTCGCTGTGGGCGGAGAGAATGAGCACGCGGGCGGTCGGTTGGTGGGCGAGGATCTGCTGCGTCGCGGCGAGGCCGTTGAGCTCGGGCATGGCGATGTCCATGAGGATGACATCCGGGTCAAAGGTGGCGGCGAGCTTCACGGCCTCGCGACCCGTGCGGGCCTGGCCGACCACCTCGTAGCGGCTTCCCGATTCCAGCAGTGTGCACAAGCCCTGGCGCACGACATTGTGGTCCTCGGCGAGCAGGACGGTGATCTTCAGGGAGGGGTTCACGACGTGCCTTCCGGCGCGAACGGAATGTCGGCGCGCACCGTGGTGCCTTCACCCGGGCTCGACTCAATGGCGAGGTGCCCGCCGACCATCTCGACGCGCTCACGCATGCCGATCAGGCCGAGCCGCTTGTTGCTGCGACCGGACAGGATGCGAGACACGTGGAAGGACTTTCCATTGTCGTGGATGTCCATGCGGATGGCGCCTGGCACCCGCCGGATGCTCACGCGGACGAGGCTGGCCTTGGCGTGGCGACCGACATTGGTCAGCGCCTCCTGGGCCACCCGGTAGAGCACGAGTCGATGGGATTCGGGCAGGGACTCAACGCCCACAAAGGCGGTGAGTCGGACGGGCAGGTGGTGGCGGCTCGAGATCGTTTTCATCATGGCTTTCAGCGCCGGGATGAGACCCAGATCATCCAGCACGGCCGGGCGCAGATCGCGGGCGAACTGATGCACGGCGGTGACGGATTTTTCGACCAGGCGCTGGGTGCTGGCGATCTTGGCCTTGAAGGCGCGCGTGCCGGCCGAAGCGGCCTTGTCCAGGGCCGCCAACTCGACGTTGATGCCCACCAGGGACTGCACGATCTCGTCGTGCAACTCGCGGCTGATCTCGCGCCGTTCCTCCTCCTGGGCCTGGAGAATCCGATGCGCCAGACTGCGGAGTCTCGTCTGCATGATGGTCGACTGTTTGCTGAGCTGCTGGAAACGCGCCTCGCCCGCCTTCACGGCTTTCTCGCTGGCCTCGCGGCGAGCGACCTCGCGTTCGAGTCGGCGCTCACACCGGAGCGAGGCGGCGTCGAGCAGGCCCTGCGTGCGGCGGTCCGGGGCCGTCGAGCGAGTTCGCATTT
Organism: uncultured Opitutus sp.; assembly: GCA_965652375.1. Taxonomy (GTDB): domain Bacteria; phylum Verrucomicrobiota; class Verrucomicrobiia; order Opitutales; family Opitutaceae; genus Actomonas. The sequence goes on along the minus strand of CBFGUO010000007.1, from coordinate 123,591 downwards.
TGGCGGTCGGCGCAAACTCCATCATGGCGAGCAGCGACCGCGCGAGGAACCGGATCGCATGGAGATGCGACGCGGCGGAAAGGGCGGCAAGGTTCTGAGCGGGGGCCAGGGCCACGAGCGCTTTCTCGTGCAGCGGGGCCAGGGAGGGCGCGTCTCCGCCCAAGCGCCGGAGCTGGCGCACCAAGGTGCGCGTGACGAGCGCGAGGTCGGACCCCGGCGAATCGAGAAAGGACTGCAGGGTTTCGAGGTAAACTCGATGGCGTTGGGGGGCTGGGTCGGTCGCGTTCATGTTTGCCTTGGCGGGTCATTGAAACCCGTTTCGGTCAGCAACGACGAAACGCACCGGGAGCGGTGAGAGGCGGCGATCTGGCAGACCCAGTAAACGCGCGTAGCCGCGAAATAGCCATGGGGTTTTTAACTAAGTTACCCCTTGGACCGAAACGCGGTTGGCCAGGATGGGATTTCAAAACCATGCGGGAGCAAACCCCGGCCCGGCCACCGCAGACGTGAACCCCCCTTTCACGACGCCAAATGGGAGCCGGGAACCACGAACGACAAAGCCCCCCATCCCGGCGCCGGGGTTGCTCGTGCCGCGAGCGCGATTCCGGCTCCATCAGTCAAGAGTCAAGACCTGACGTCTTCTGCCGTCCCGTGCCCAACGTGGTTTACAGCTGTGGCTCCCTCATCCATCGGGACCGGCTCATCCTGCCCTACGCCATGAGCGACACCGCGACGGCGATTGCCAGTCTGAGCCTGCCCGACCTGCTCGGGGCACTGGTCGCGTCGCGGACACCTATGGAGTGAACAACCCATATCCCGGACCGGGCCCGTGCGGTAGGATGCCGGTTGGGTTTGGGTCAGGACGTCTGACCGACCGGTGCGGTGCTGGTCGCCGTTGCGGCGGGCGAGACGCGTTGGCGGCGGAACGTTCCTGACCGCACCTGGATTCGCCTATGAAATGGTCCCTGAAACTCGGCAAGCTGTTCGGTATCGATGTCTACATGCACTTCACGTTCGTGTTGCTGCTGGTCTTTCTCGGCTTCTTCTACTGGGACGCGACCCAAGACGTCGGCGCATCGCTGCGGGGTGTTGCCTTCGTTCTCGCCCTGTTTGGTTGTGTGGTGCTGCACGAGTTGGGCCACGCTCTGATGGCGCGACGCTACGGCATCCGCACGCGCAACATCACGCTGCTACCGATCGGTGGCGTCGCCCGCCTCGAACGCATCCCGGAGAAGCCCCGGCAGGAACTCTGGGTCGCGCTGGCCGGACCGGCGGTGAATGTCGTCATCGCAGTCCTGCTCCTGCTTGGCCTCGTTGCCACCCGCGGTTTTGGGCCGGTTGCGGCGTGGAGCCTGACGGGCGGATCGGGCTGGGAACGGTTGATCCTGCTGAATCTGATCCTGGCCGGCTTCAACCTGCTGCCGGCGTTCCCGATGGATGGTGGTCGCGTCCTGCGGGCGCTGATGAGCCTACGTCTCGGTCGGCGTCGGGCGACGGCCATCGCCGCCAACGTGGGGCAGGGCATGGCCATCGCGTTTGGGGTCGTGGGCTTCTTCTACAATCCGTTTCTGATCTTCATCGGCATCTTCGTGTATCTCGGGGCGCAGGCCGAGGCCGCCCATGTCGAGCAGCAGTCGGCCCTGAGCGGGCTGCGGGTGCGTGACGCCATGATGACGCGGTTCCGCACGCTCGCGGTGGACGACACCCTGGCGCAGGCCGTGACGGAGTTGCTCGCCGGGTCCCAGCAGGATTTTCCCGTGATGGATCGCGACCGGCCGATCGGCATGCTGCGGCGCAATGATCTCGTGAAGGCGCTCGCCGCCGGCCGCCAGGACACCGCCGTGACCGTGGGCATGAGTGCGGAGCACGAGACGGTCGATGCGTCCGCGCCGCTGCAAGGCGCGGTGGAGGCCATGCGCGCCCGGCAATGTGCCACGATGCCGGTGATGGCGGGCGGCCGGATGGTCGGTCTGCTGACCCACGAGAACATCGCGGAGATGATCATGGTGAACGCCGCGATCGAGCACCGGCCACCGCTCGCGGCCTGACCCACCTATTATTTGATGAATAAAAAACTCATGCTGGGTGCCGCACTGTTGGTGATCGTCCTGGTCTTCAGCGTGCAAAACGCCGGAGCCGTGGATGTGCAGCTCCTGATGTGGAAATTTCCCGTTTCGCTGGCCGTGATCATCTTTGCCACGCTGGGGACCGGGCTCATCGGTGGTTGGGCGGTGACCAGTGCGTGGCAGCGGCGACCCCGCGAGCCGCGGCCGGTGGCCTTGAGGTGAGTGTGGAGCTGCGCCCGGGGGCAGATTGTCATATTGATTTGGATACGGCAACTGGCTGTCACGCCGCCTCCGGCGTCCGGCCGAAGGGGTGAGGCCGAAATCCGGAAAGCAGGGTATCACCCCATATCGTCGCCGCGCGTGCCGGTCCATGCTGGCCGTTGCACCAGCCCCGCAGGTGGTGCCGCGACGCTTCGGTCCAGGCCTCGGTCTCGAGGTTCCCCGGAGCTCCGGGACCACTCCGAAAATAATCCACCCACACTTCCCATGCTCCAGAATATCAAAACCCTCCATGGCCGAAAACTGGCCGCGCAAGACGGCGAAATAGGCAAGGTGGCAGACTTCTATTTCGACGATAAAACGTGGGCGATTCGCTACCTCGTGGCCCATACCGGCGGCTGGCTGACCGACCGTCTCGTCTTGATCTCGCCTCATTCGCTCGGGCAGCCGGATGCTGATGCCAAGAGTCTTCGCATCAACCTCAGCCGGCGACAGATCGAAAACAGCCCGACGATCGCCGCCGACAAGCCCGTTTCCCGTCAGAACGAGATCGACTACTACCGCTACTATGGCTGGCCGACCTACTGGAACGGTGACGGTCTGTGGGGCGCGACCAGCTACCCCGCCATACTGCCTTTTTCCACCGCGAAGCGCGAGGCCGCGCAACACGACCATGACAACGACGATCCCCACCTGCGCAGTGTCAAAGCGGTGACCGGCTACGCCCTGCACGCGACCGACGGAGAAATCGGCTCGATCTGCGGTTTCATGATGGATGACAAGACTTGGGCGATCGGTAATCTCATCGCCGAAACCGGTCACTGGTATGCGGGCAAGGAGATCCTCATTCCGACCGCCCAGGTTGCCTACATCAGTCACGAGGACTCGGAAGTGCACGTGAACCTCACGCTCGCCGACTTGAAGGCCACCGGGGAAAATGAAGTCGCCATCGCCGGCGGCAGCACCTCGGCCGTCAAATACCGCACGAGCTGAACGCCATGGAAACGAATCCACTGAATCATGGGAAGCTGACGGAAAATGGTGTCGGCATCGGCACCGCCAGTCGAAAAATGATCCGGGAGCGAGCCGCCGAAATCGCGCTGATGAATGGCCACTCGGCCCATGAGACGAACAAACAGGATTGGGAACAGGCCAAGCGGGAGTTGACCGGGGGCCGGAGCATTCGCCCCGAGACCGCCTTGCTACACGCAGCTTCCGAAGCTGATCGTTGGAATCCGTTGCCCGGCTCAAGTGGTCGCCAAGCACCGGAGTCCGGCAGTGAGGAGGAGGACGCCGACGGCCGTAGTGACGAGGCGCGACTGTATGCGGAGGGGGTCAACGAAGCCGCGCACGACCAGATGCTGCAGGCCGCCCAGGCCGCCCGCCCATCCGCTTCGCCCCAACCCTTTGCGATGCATATTCTCCTGATTCTTACGTCCCACGACCAACTCGGAGACACCGGCAATAAGACCGGTTTCTGGATGGAGGAGCTGGCAGCCCCCTACTACATCCTGCGCGATGCCGGTGCGAAAGTCACCTTGGCCTCACCCGCCGGCGGCCGGCCGCCGCTCGATCCGCAGAGTGACCTGACCGCGGCACAAGCCCACCTCACGCGTCGTTTCACGGACGACGAAACGGCCCAGCGCGCACTAGCCTCCACCACCAAGCTCGCCAACATCGACGTGCAGGATTTTGACGCCGTTTTTTATGCCGGTGGGCATGGCCCGCTGTGGGACCTAGCGGAGGATGCCGACAGCCAGCTTCTCATCAAAACCTGCCTGGCGGAGAAGCGTCCGCTGGCCGTGGTGTGCCACGCCCCGGCGATCTTCAAACACCCCAAGGGCGCGGGCGGCAAATCGGTGATCTCGGGTCGGCGAGTGACCGGTTTTTCAAACACGGAAGAGGCGAGCGTGGGCTTCACCAAGGTGGTCCCTTTCCTGATCGAGGACATGCTCAAGGCCAACGGTGGACGCTACGAGAAGGGGCCGGATGGCGAGTCCTTCGTGGTGGTCGACGGCCACCTCGTCACCGGGCAAAACCCCGCGTCCTCCGCCGCTGCCGCGGAGGCCCTGCTGCAACTGCTCTCCGTTCCACGCGCGTCGGCCGCGGGCTGATGGGATGGTGCCGATGCAGGGCGCCCGGTGGAATTTGATCACGGGCGCGTTTCGTCGCAAAAGGTGCTCATTCCGCTCAGGTCCAGGATCTTGCCGGGCATGGTCGGACCGCTGCAGTCGCGGCATGGCCGTTGCGGGTCACCGTCAGGCGATGATGTTCCGTCCTCGGCGGGATGGATTCAGGGACTGCGGAGAAAACCGGGAGCGGGAGGTCATGGTTCCTTTCTCGGTTTGAAGGTGGAGAGCCGCGCCAACTGGCCCCAGAGTTCCTGTTCCGCGACCGAAACGGGATGCGGGGTGCGCACCCGGGCGGTGGCGTAAATGTCGCCGCGGGTGCCGTCGTCCCGGCGCAGTCCGAGCGCGCGCAATCGCAGCCGGTGCCTGGCGGCACCCGCAGCGACATGCGGCCATCGAGCGTGGGAATCGTGGCCTGCACCCCCAGCACCGCTTCCCACGGCGCGAGGGCCAGGTCGCAGTGCAGGTCGGCCCCGTCCACCGTGAAGTCCGGGTGGCGCGCGAGCCGCACCCGCAGGTAGAGATCGCCGGCCGTCGCCCCGCCCGGTCCCGTGCCACCCTGGCCGGCCAGCCGGATGCGTTTGCCCTCGCGCACACCGGCGGGGATCCCGACCTGGTAAGTGTCGTTGCGCTCGGCGGCGTCACCCCGGCCCGGACGTCGCAGGGTGATCTGGCGGGTCGCGCCGTGCAGGGCTTCGTCGAGTGTGACCAGCAGGTCGGCCTCGACGTCCGGTCCCGCGTGGGTGAAGCCGGCGTCGGCACCGGCAAAATAGGATTCAAAAAAATCGCTGAACCCGGTGCCGTTGAACTCGAAGTCCGGCGGGCCGGCAGCGGAGCGGCGAGGGCGGTGGCTTCGTGGCACGTCATGGTCGGAACCGGCGTCCGGCCCGTGCGCGCCAAGGGCGTCGTAGCGTTTCCGTTTCGCCGGGTCGCTCAGCACCTCGTAGGCCTCGTTGAGTTCCTTGAACTTCGCCTCGCCGGCGATCTTGTCGCGGGCGACGTCGGGGTGGTGAAGGCGGGCGTGTCGGCGGAAGGCCAGCTTGAGCTCCTCTGCGGTGGCGGTGCGGGCCACCCCGAGGGTCTCGTAATAGTCCTGGAATTTTGGGGCCATCGGGCGGTGAAATCTGAGCCGCCCCGCAGGGTATCACCTTTCCGGTGACGCGGCCATAGGGGCAAACCCGGTGTGTGATCGGAGGCGGTGAGTGAGTTTCCCCTGGCCGGGTTCCAGCGCTTGCCCGGGGCTATGGCAGGCTGCCGATCATGTCCTTTGCCTTCTGCAACTGGTCCCGCAACGCTGCGATCTCGAGCTTGGCAGCGGCCAGGTCCTGCTGAAGTTGGGCGGTGGAGTCGGTGGCCTGCTTGAGTTGCACCTGCCTCACGTTGGCTTCGGTCTGGGCAACTTGGGCCAGTCCTTTCTGTTCCAGTGACGCGACGTTGGCCGCCGCCATGCCGGTCTGGAATTTGGCGCCGTCGGTCCGGGTCTGATCCAAAAGTCTCTGGTTTTGGGTCGCGGTGGCCGCGAGTTTGTCCGCCGCGGCCGTCAGGTCGGAGATGCGTTGGGTGGCTTCGTTTAACTTCTGCTGCACCCGTTCGGCATTGGTTTTGTCCACCTCGATGCGAGCCTGGAATTGGACCATGCTGGCGGCGACTTGGTCCGCCCGGTTTTCCCGGTTGGAGATGAGTTTATCGCGGGCGCTCACCTGACGCATTTGAAACACCAGCGCGATCAGCAGACCGGCGATGAGCATGCTGGCTCCGGCGATCGCCAAGAAGCGGCCCGACATCAGGGTGGCGGAGATGTTCAGTTCCTGCTCTTCGGGAGATTCGGGCTGGGGGGCAGCGGGAGGGGTGGGCTTGGGGCCGCCGGGGGCGGAGTCGGGAGATATTGCCATGGCTTCGAGTTTACATCCGAACCTGCGACGCTGCCATGGGGTGTTACCCGCCGGGAGAGGGCGGCCCTGGCGTGGGTTCGGGAGGGCCCGGGCGCGGTGGGTTCTTTGGGTTTGGCGGGAGGCCCCTGCTGCTGTTGCCGAGCCTTGCGCACCTGGCGGGCGCGACCGAAGCCGACGAGCTTGCCCTGCTGCTCGTCCCACAGGCGGAAGGTCAGGGACTTCAGGCTGGCCGTCAGGGTGATCGGCGGCACGTCGCGGAAAAGGGGGTGGGAGAGATGGCAGCGCTCCAGGTTGTAGTTGGGAATGCGGGGGCTGAGATGATGGATGTGATGGTAGCCGATGTTGCCGGAGAACCACTGCAAGATCCGGGGCAACTTGTAGAACGAACTCCCCTGCAGGGCCGCGGCCACGTAGTCCCAATCCGCCCCCCGGGCCCAATACACGCCCTCGAACTGGTGTTGCACATAAAAGAGCCACACCCCGGCGGCGCCCGCCACCGCCAGCACCGCCAGTTGCAGGCCGAGAAACGGAAGCACCCCGAAGATCCACGACATGCCCGCTGCCCACAGCAGCAGGGCGAGGTTCATCCAGTGCACCGAATTGCGTTCCCGCCGGTTCGCGTTGCGGGACACCAGCCGCTGCAACACGAGGAACAGGAACAGCGGTGCCACCACGAAGAGCACCACGGGATTGCGCGCCAGCCGGTAGGCCAGGCGCTTCCAGCGCGAGGCTTCCAGGTATTCCTGCACCGTGAGGGTCCAGATGTCGCCGGTGCCGCGTTTGTCGAGGTGACCGGCGGAGGCGTGGTGGAGGTTGTGTTCCCACCGCCAATGATGGAAAGGGGTGAAGGTGAGCAGGCCGGTGATGAAGCCCACGATCGTGTTGGCCCGCCGCGACCGGAAGAACGAACCGTGGCCGCAGTCGTGGCAGATGATGAAGACGCGCACCAACACCGTGCCGGCGAGCAACGCCAGCGCCAGCGCCAGCCAGAACGACCACGCTGCCGCCTGATACATCAGGACCCAGAGCAGCCCGTAGAGCCCGACGGAATTGATCAGCTGCCAAAGCGCGCGGGGCAGCGAGGGCTGTTCAAACTGAGCGACCAATCCCCGCCACGCGGGCGGATGGGAATGGGTGGTGGCCGACGGCGTTTCTCCGGCCGGTGCTGCCGATGGATTGGTCATGGGAATTCCTCCAGGGTTCACCGCGTGACGAGCGGTCTTCGCTCCGAAATGCTACCGTCGCGCGGGCACCGTGTCAGGCCTCGATTCCGGCACTGGGCCGGAGCGTTTTACTCCAGCGGTTTCGCGCCGGGATGCCCGGAACACGGCGAGGTTATCCCACCACAATCCGCCGCGGTAGGAAAGTGGGTCATCGCCCCATAGACCACCGGGGGCGATGGGCGCACACTGCGCGGGATGCCGGATCCGCATTATTCCAGTCCGTATCCCTCCCTTTTCCCTTCTTCCTTATGATACCCACCCTTACATTTCAGGCCCTCCTGATTGATGAAATCAAAGACCTCCACTTCGCTGAGAGCAAGTTGCTGAAGGCGCTGCCGCGCATGGCCAAGGCGGCCAGTCACCCGGCCTTGAAGATCGCCTTCTCCGCGCATCTGGCGCAGACCCAGGTCCACGTGAAACGGCTCGCGCAGGCCTTGAAAAGCCTCGGCCAACCGGCCGAAGGCAAGACGTGTCATGCGATGCTCGGCCTCATCAAGGAAGGTGGCGAAGCCATCAAGCTGAAGGGACCGGCCGCTGTGCGCGACGCGGCCCTCATCGGCGCGGCTCAGCGCATTGAGCACTACGAGATGGCCGGCTACGGCACCGCCCGGTCGTTTGCTCTGGCGTTGCGTCTCGGCAAGATCGCCAAGCTGCTCCAGTCCACCCTCGACGAAGAGGGCGAGACCAACCGGGCGCTCACCGAGTTGTCCCTCGCCGTGAACGCCGCCGCCCTGGCGGGCGATGATGAGGCAGGGAAGGTCGCCGTTGCCTGAGTCGAGGATCGGCGCCCGCGCCGGACCCAACCTGAACGCCCTTTTGCTTATGAATCCACCCGATCACGCCGCAATCTCCGCCCGCGCCGCCGCCCTTTGGCAGGAACGCGGCCAACCCAACGATCAAGACGAAGAGATCTGGCTGGAGGCGGAGCGACAGCTGTCCGCGCCGTTGCCCGAAGGGGAAAGCCCACACGCCCGACAGGAGAAGGCGGAGCGGCAACGCAAGGATGCGATGGCCCCACAGGCGCCGCAGAAAAAGGCCGCGCCGAAGCCGGCTCCCGCGCCCGCGGGCAAGCCGCTCTGGAGTCAACCCCACGGATTCTGAGACGAGGCGGAGCGGAAGCCCACCCGGCGCAACGGTCTTGGAGTGGGTCATGAACCCATAGACGGGGTGGCGAGGAACGCGGAAACTGTCGGCATGCAGATTCAGATCAATACCGACCATCACATCGACGGGCACGAGGCCCTGTCGGCGCATATCCGTGAAGTGGTGACACACGCCCTGGCTCATGTGGCCGCGCACGTCACCCGCGTGGAGGTTCATGCCAGCGACGAGAACGGCCCCCAGTCCGGTCCCGATGCGAAGCGTTGCGCGATGCAGGTGCGGTTGGAGCGGCAGTCGCCGCTCGATGTGTCCTGCGACGCCGGCTCCCTGCATCAGGCCATCGCGGGCGCCGCCGACAAACTGGCGCGTCTGGTCGAAAGCACCTTGGGCAAACAACGGGACGAGCGTCGGCAACGCACCGACCCAGCGCGCGCGCAACCGTGAGCCTCGGTTGCCCTTCGTTTGCTCCGGTGCGATCCTGAATCGCCGATGAAAACGAAGACCAAGATAGATCCCAGTGAGCACCGCGTGCGGCCCGGCGAAACCCTCGATCTCGCGAAACGACCGACTCGGGTGAAGCCGGTTTACGACTCCAAGAAGGCCTATAAAAAGATGCTCGAGCGGCGGGTCGACGAGCTGAGCGATCTGCAACGCATGCACTATGCATCGAACCGGCACGCGTTGCTGCTGATCTTCCAGGCCATGGATGCGGCGGGCAAGGACGGCGCCATCCGCCACGTGATGTCGGGGGTGAATCCCCAGGGCTGTCAGGTGTTCAGTTTCAAGCAACCGAGTGCCGAGGAGCGGCAGCACGATTTTCTCTGGCGCACCAACCAGCGCCTGCCGGAGCGCGGCCGCATCGGGATCTTCAACCGCTCCTACTATGAAGAGGTGCTGGTGGTGCGCGTGCGCCCGGAGCTACTGCGTGAACAAGGTTTCTCCGCCGATGCGATCGCAGGCCAGGCGGTCTGGGAGGAGCGCTTCACTTCGATCCAGGAGATGGAGGCGCACCTGGCGCGCAACGGCACGCGGGTGATCAAGTTTTTCCTGCACCTGTCCAAGGAGGAGCAGCGCGAGCGATTCCTGGCCCGCATCGACGAGCCGGAGAAGAACTGGAAGTTCAGCATCGCCGACGTCGAGGAGCGCAAGCACTGGGACGACTACATGCGCGCCTACGAGGCTTGTCTGAGTGCGACGAGCACGGAGGCGTCGCCGTGGTATGTGATCCCGGCCGATGACAAGAAGAACGCCCGGCTGCTCATCTCCCAGGTCGTGGTCGATGTGCTGTCGGAGCTCAAGCTGAGCTATCCCAAAGTGAGTGCGGCGCGCCGCAAGGAGCTGCTCAAACTGCGCCAGCAGTTGTAGCCGGGGGCTGGCAGCGTGAAGGGCCCTCGACTTCGGCTTCAGGTGATCGCGTGCTCGGAGCCGGCCGGGTAGAGGCCTTGGGCGGCGAGGGCATTGAGCCGGGCCCGCCGCAGCAACTCGGTCTGGGCTGCGACCACGTTGCCGGCTTCTCCGTTCCAGATCTTCAGCGCGGAGTTCAGCAACGCGCGGCCAAACGAAAAACTAAGGGCCCACGGTGCGTCCTCCCGGCGGCGGCAGATAGCGTTGAGTCGCTCGGTGGCATCGATCTCATTCTGCCCGCCGGAGAGAAACAGGATACCGGGCAACGCGGAGGGAACGGCGGTGCGCAGCATGCGCAGGGTGGCCTCGGCGATTTCCTCGTCGGTCGCCGTCTGGGCGCAGTCGGTCCCCGGCATCACCATACTCGTCTTCAGCAGCACTCCGTCGAGAGCGACGCGATGTTCGGCCAATCGGTCGAAGACCGTGCGGAGGATGTCGTGGCTGAGTCGTTCGCAGCGCTCCAAGGTGTGGTCGCCGGCGACGAGGATCTCCGGTTCGACGATGGGCACGAGGCCCGCCTCCTGGCTCGTGGCGGCAAAGAGGGCCAGCAGGCGAGTGTTGGTCTCGATTGCCGTTAAGGAGGGGCATTCGCCGCCGATTTTGAAGACGGCTCGCCACTTGGTGAAACGGGCGCCTTGGTGGCTGTAGTCGGCCAGGCGTGCGCGCAGATTGTCGAGTCCGCGGGTCGTCGTTTCACCGGGGAAAGCAGGCAAGGCGCGCGCGCCGGTGTCGACTTTGACCCCGAAGATAACATTCGCGTGGGAGAGCACGGCGGGCACCGATGAACCGTTGTCCGTCACTTGGCTGAGGGTGTCTTCGAAGAGGATCGCGCCACTGATAAAATCCCCAAGTCCCGGGGTGGTCAGAATAAGTTCACGGTAGGCGAGTCGACTGTCGTGCGTGAACGGGATATGGTGCTGGGCAAAGCGGCGCCCAAGGGTCGCGATACTTTCGTCGGCCGCAAGGAGACCGCGACACGGTGCCAGTAGGCGGCGGGCGGTCGCTCGCAGCACCGAGGCTGAGGCCGCGCGGGCGGTGGGGGGCGGGTGAATGTAGGGCTGGGTCATGAAGAGAGTTTGTCATACGCGGCGCGCACGCGTTGCCAGGCCGCGCCAGTCCGTATCTTGTTGGCGTCCCAGGTCTGCGCCGTGGCGGTGCGCAGGCTCGCGAGTTGCGCGTTGAAGGCGGTGCTGGCGTCGTCGTATTCAGCAATCGCGGCGTCGTGGGTCTGTTTGGCGTCGTCCGGCATTGCCTTCATCTTGGCGGTCATCGCCGCCAGTTCGTCGTCAAGGGACTGACCCATGCGATCGAGGCTGGTCGCGAAGTCTTCGCGCTTAGCGTAGGAATAGTCCTTGATGCTTTCCCAGGAGGCCTGGGCGGTTTTTTTGACCTCGGTAGCAGCATGCTTGACGTCGGTTTTGGGGTCGGCCGCCGCGGTCGGGGCCGCGTCGGGTTTGTTGCAGCCGGGGAGCAGCATGGTGGCCGGGCTCAGGGCCGCGATCAGCAGGAGGGAAGAGGAAGTTTTCATCGTAAGCAGAGTTGAATGACTGGGTGAGGACGGGCGGCCGAGGGCCGCAGGTCGATGGAGAGGAGGAGCGCCGAGACCAGAGGCCGCCGTGCCGTCATCCATGATGAACCGGGACCGCAGGGTTCGCCATGGGGTGTAGTGCTACCTTCCCGTTGTTGCCGAAAGGGGGACCGCTGACAGCCGGCCGGCACCACCATCCCCCACGGTGCGATTGGTTTCAGATCGCCTTGGTCGGGCGGATCAGGCCCACGGCGCCGGCGACGAAGGCGGCGATGCCGCCGATGAGCAGCCAGATGCTCTTATCGGTCGGAGAACCGTTGAAAAGGTGGGAGAGATCGGAGCCGAGGGAATCGGCGGCGATCATTCCGGAGACGATGAGGATGAGTCCGGCGACGAGGAAGAGGAGGGGGACGAATTTGTTCATGAGGCGGGTGCGGTAGGCGCCAGCGGTGGGTTTATGTGGTTGGCAGGTTACTGAGGGCGGGCGGATCCAGCAGGGGCGGTGGCCGGAATCGACGCGTATTCGAAGAGGAATTACGGACAGGGCGGACGGGCGGCGGGTCGGCCGGTAAAGGGGAACCCTTGGGCAAGGCGGGGCTCGGGTTTGGCCAGTCGACCGGCGGGGGGAGGTGCGGGCGGGAAAACATGAGAGCGATGGAGGTGAGAGGATCGTCGGAGTGGCGCGCCGGTCCCACGCGGTTTGAGGTCGGGCGGCGCCGGCGGGAATCAGCCCTCGATGGTCATGTTGTTGGTGACCGACATGGTGCCGCGGACATCCAGGGCGAGTTTAGTCACGAGGGATTTTTCCACGTCGGACTTGGCGACCCCCGAAATCACCACAGTGCCGGCGTTAGTCGTCACCTTGGTGGTGAGCGCTCTGGTCGACTTGTGGCTCGGCGGGGCGGACTTCACCTGGGTGGTGGTGGGTGCGTCGTCGATGGTCTCGGCGAGCTTGCTCGTCCAGGACGGTTGATCGCTGACGACGAGCTCATTGGTGACCGACTTCACCCAATCGATCTCGGCGGCATACACCCCCGTGAGTTCCTTCTGCGCGAGATTCTAGGTCACGCCGGCGAGGTCCTTGGTGTCCTGGTCCTCAACATTTCCGTTCAAGGTCACGATGCCGTCTTCAGCCCGAGCGGTGACACGGTGGTTGAGCACCACGCGGAAGTTGTAGGAATCTTTGGCGGCGTCTTCGATTTTGCGATCGGTCGCGGGTGTCGCCAGCAGGCCCAACGGCATGACGGCGGCAAGGAGAAGGATGGTAATTTTGTTTCTCTGCATAGGTTTGACGCAGACTCTAGACGAGTCGATCGAGGCCGCCTATGGGGCAATCACCCACCGGGGGCTCGGAAAGCCGGGGGGCGTCGATCCGAGTGAGATCGGAATGCGGCATACAATGATGCCTTAGGTCGCGGGTCCGTCCGGCGGTTTGGTCAATTTGCCGCTGGTCCATCAAGCCCTGGCGATGGGGTGCAACCCTCTACGGTGTGCTTTATAATTCGCCATTGGGTGGAATCTACGACCGCAAACGAGCCAAGGGAAAGCGTCATTGCTCCGCGGTGCGCTCTGTCATGCGATCTCAACCACAGCGACTGGTCGCGACTCTCTCCGAATACAAATCTATTGCCTGACAACTTAATGAACGATAATCACTTGCCTGATTCAGGCCTTGCCTCGTTTACCGTCGGCTTGGGTGCCGCGCACGGCTGGGCCTGACGCTGGTTACCGTCTGGTCGTGACAATAGATCTGCGCCGATCACGGTTGATATCAGGTGCCGGTTGGCGGGCTCTATCGGAAAAATTGAGAGGCATGAGAGGTTTCGTGAGAGGCTTTTGCTCCAATGCCGGCGGTCTATTTTGAAATGCTCGCCGGAAGGCTCTCACCACCGGACACCGTTTTCGGGCCGGTTCTCCCTATGAGGGCCGACCATTGATGAGGGTAATTGCGACTTTTTTTCCGATATTAGTCCCCGTGGGGACGCCAATTTAAGTGACTGATTATCAGTCCATTAAGTTTTAGCCGATGCTAGGTTGCCCAGTTGACGTGGCAACATTGGCATGAATCCAACCAAGTTCGCCGTCACTCGATTCAAGTATCCCAACGGCGCCACGGCGTGGCGCGTCGACGGCTCCGTATCCGCAAAAACTTCAAGACCCGCGAGGAAGCCGCCGCCGAGAAGAGCGCGCTTGAACTACGAGCGCTCCAACTCGAACGGGGCATGCGGGTGGCTCCGACCACCTTGTCCGACGATCAGCTCCGTGCGGCCGAAGCGGTCTTCCACCGCTTGGAGGACAACTCCCGGCCGCTGTCATTCTACGTTGATTTCGCGCTCGCCAACTATCGGGAACCCGAGGAGCAGAAACCCTTGGCCGAGGCCTGCACCGCCTACGTTGCCGCAAAACGGCGCGAACTCGAACAGGACCAGCTCTCGGTGCCCATGCTGGCACGGATCGACTGGGAGATGAAGCGCCTCGTGCGCCACTTTGGGAAGTGTGCGGTGGCGGAACTGACCTCGACCAACCTGATAAGCTACCTCGAAAGCGCACACGGCGGCATGAAGACGTTCAACAACCGCCGGGGCGTCCTTTCGACCTTCTTCAAGTTCGCGTATCACCGTGGCTGGATCGCGGAAAATCCGATCCCAAAAGTTCCGCACCATCGTCTGCGGCGCAAACGGGGCGGTGCTCAGACGCTGTCGGCAACGCAGGTGCGCGAGCTGATGGAGTACTTCGAAACGCACGATGGGGGACGGTGGGTACCCTACTTTGCGCTCTGCCTTTTCGCAGGTATTCGCCCAGGCGTCCCGCACGGGGAAATCAGCAAGCTACAGCCCGACGCCGTGAACCTCGATTCCGGCGTGATCAACATCTCCGCCGATGTGTCCAAAGTTCGGGAACCACGGCGCCTCACCATTCAGCCCAACCTCGCCGCCTGTCTGCGAGCCTACCCGGTTGAACGGCAGCCAATCGTCGTCGGCAATTTCAAGAAGCGCCGGCAGAAGTTTCGTGACCGTTTTCACCTCACGCACGACGTGCTGCGACACACGTTCATTTCTATGTTTGTCGCGAAATTTAGGTCGATCGGCGAAGCTGCCATTCAGGCTGGCAATTCCGAGAGCATCATTCGCAAGCACTACCTCGACCTGAAAACTTCGGCGGAAGCCGACGAGTTCTTCAGCATCGTTCCGAAGCACGCCGCGCATGAGTCGGCTGCCGCGTCGAACGGCAAGCAGCGCAAAGCGGCCTGAGTTCACGAGAAGGCAGGGGCATGGAAACGCCATCAATACCGTCCTGCGGCGAGCGCCGCCTCACCGACATCGTTGGCCTGCGCGAAAGCGGCATCTTTCCCAAAGGCAACGAGCCTTCGATTCGCACGCTGCGTGAATGGACGAAACTGCGCCGTATTCCGTATCATCGCGTCGGGCACTTCGTCTATTTCGATCCTCTCGAAGTGGAGCGACATATTCGCACGAAACTGCGCGTGCCCGCCCGTGGCGAGTGAGGCTCAACGATGTCATGTTCCCAAGCGCCGGCTCAACGCGAGCCGGCGTTTTTCGTATCCGGAAAACGTCACGGGTCGCACTTCGGTGCCGTCGGAAATACGATCAGTAGCGAGAGAAGACGCTGCGTCTATTTTGCGACGGCAGATGGCGGTAGCATGGCGGCGAACCCACAACCTGCCATGAATGCAAATGACGATACCTTCTTCACTGAACCCACCGACCCGCGCCGCGAGGCGCGCCAACTCGCTGCCGAAGCCCTTTGCCGTCTCCTGATCTGGATGGCCGAGGGATCGAACCTCGAAGAACGCGGGCTGCGTGCGACCGTTGCGCTCTACTGCGTGCGACCTGACTTGATCAACGGCGCCACGCTCGAACAGATCGGCGACCACTCTGGCCGGTCCCGGCAGGCCGTGCACAAGCTGGCGACGAGCTTTCGGGTCACAACGGGATTTGAAGCATGAAATCAGCCGTCGTCGTACCGTCAGCGACGGAAATCAACCGCTTGCACGCCGAGGCTCGGCAACACGCCGTTGCCACTCGCCGTTCCCTGCAAGCCGCCCTAACGGCGGCATGGCAGGCCGGGCAACTGCTCGTCGAGGAAAAGAAGCGCGTCAGGCGTACCATGGGGCCTGGCTCATGGTTGCTGTGGCTCGAACAGAATTTCCACGGCACGCCGCGTACCGCACAACGCTACATGAGACTGGCGCAGAACGTAGCCGACGTCGCCCTCCTTGAGGGTATGAGCCTGCGACAAGCCTACGACCGCCTGGACATCCCGATGGAGGCGAAATCGCCTTCACAGACGTTTCCGCTACCGGGCCTCCGGCCCTACGTCATGTTGGCCAACAAACTGGTGCGGGCTCTGCCTGGGCAAACTGAAATTGCAGGCCTCTCCGCCGCGCGAGCGGCGGTCGTGCGTCAAGATCTCGCCCCTCTTTATCGCCGGCTACGCCCATTGTTCGATCAAGAATGAGATCAAGAAACAGCAGACTTTGTGACTTCGTAAGTCGTTATAAATTAGTGGAAAGGGAGCCATCGTTGCCGGAAAGCAAAGTGAATTATATCAACAAAACAAAGTTGATGTCAGGGCGCGCCTCTGCCCGGAGGTGGTGTTGGAACGTGAAGGCGTTTGAGTCTGCTGGGAATATCACTCCCGACTGGGGTCGGCGAACGCCTGCCAGAGCGAGAGAACGATGAGGTCTTCGCGGAGCTTCTTTTCGCCAGCTTCACGCACCTGTCGGGCGCGTTCGCGCGAGACGCCGAGTTCGGCGGCGATTTCGTCGAGGGTGGCCTCTTCGAGGTAGTATTTTCGGAGCGCCAGGGCCTGTTTCGCCGGCAGACGGCTCAACGCCAAATCGAGGCCGGCGCGCAGGTCCTCATACTCGACGAGTTCGACCGTCGACGCTCCGGTGTTGTCCGGGATTGTGGACCATTCCACCTCCCCAGGGTCCCCGGACTGTGCGGCGGCATTCAACGCGGCGGACACCTCGTTGGCCTTGAGCCCGGCGGTTGACGCCACCTCTTCGATAGAAGGCGTCCGCCCGAGTTGATGACTCAGTTGCGCCTGAATGCGTGTGATCGCGTTGCACCGATCACGCTGCTGGCGGGAGAGCGGGTCAAGGCGACGGAGTTCGTCGAGCATGGCGCCACGCACGCGCACGAAGCAGTAGGCACGCACTTCGTCGGCCGAACCATCACAACGACGGTGCGCGGCGACGAGCGCAAGTTTGCCGGCTGACGCGAGGTCTTCGCGCGCGACGGTCGGCGGCAGTCGGCGAGCGAGCGGCGCCAACGCGATTTCCACGAGATCGAGGAGATCGGTCAGGGTCACGGTAGCTGAGGACACGCAGGTCATGGGAGTCGGCCGCTTGCAGAGGGAGGAGGCCTTAGAACTCGCCGGAACGAGCCGGGCGACTTCCTCACCTGCGGGCGGCCGTCAGTGCGTGAGGAAGTGTCGCCAGTCGGGGTGTCGGGCTTCGCGAATCGTGGCCGCGGCCGGCAACGCTGCGGGGGCCTTGGGCTTCCGCATCAAACGGAGGCCGGCTTCGTGGGGCAGCCGGTTGGCCTTGAGGGTGTTGATCTCCCGTTTGGCCCAGACGAGGTTCTCGAAGCTGTCGCGTCCGCCACGATCGCGAGGGACGACGTGATCGAGATTGCCACCGAGCTTGCCGACCCGTTCGCCGGAATACTGGCAGACGCCCCCGTCGCGTTCAAAGATCGCCTGGCGGGTGACGCGCGGGATGCGCAAGGGCATCTTCTCGTATTGGGTCGAGACGATGACCGTCGGCACGCGCACCGCGAAGCGCGGCGTATGCACGACAAAATCGAAATCGCGGATCGGCAGCTTGACCCACTCGCTCCAGGGTAGCGGATTGAGGAACAGCGGCCGATCGAAGTTCCACGAGCCGTCGTCGAGCTTCGGATACGCGAGATCGATGCCCAGCGCGGGCGGCAGGCCTTGGCCGCCGCCGTTGAGGGCGACGAGCGCCTGTTTGACGGTGCGGTGGCCGATAACCTGCCAGGCACGGTTGAGCGAGAGGACGATGGGCTTGTCGAGGAGGTCGGACATGGGAAGGCGGGTGAAAATGGAATGGCTTCCGCTGCGCCCAGCTCGTCCAACGTTGGTGTGTGTTCTTTCTTGCGACGATGGATCTCCGCGCCGGACGTGCGCCGGCCTCTGCGGTTTATCCCGCGGCCGCGGGACTGCATCGCTGCCTATGCTTGCAGAGAATGAAACTGGCTGCCGGGGCATGAGTTGCACATGCGTCTGCGGTTTCAGAGACCGCCGTCCTGCTGCTAGACGACCCGGCAATGGCGGAGGGTTGAGGTCCTGCCCCTCAGTCCCAACGGGACCGCACGCGTTAGCACCGCGGCTTCCGACTTTCGGACGGAGCGCGCAGCGCGGAGATGGCGGAGCCCTGAGCGAGTGCGAAGGGGAGTCGTGCGGGTGCCCGCGTGAGCGGGCAGCACGACGAACAATTAACCCTCCAAGATGGTTGGCCCGGACGGTAACGCTCCGTCGTCACTCGCTTATCAAGCGAGCGCTCTGCTTTTGAGCTACGAGCCAGTGATGGCGGAGAGCGGAGGACTTGCACCCCAATCGGCCTATGGCCGATCCATCTGCTTTCGAAACAGTGCCCGCGCCTCGGCGGGTTCACTCTCCAAGTGGCGGAGAGCAGTGGTCCTGCCCCACAGGCCTTGCGGCCCGAACCGGCTTCCAACCGGTCACCGCGCTTCGCGGCTTTACTCTCCAAATGATGGCGGAGGCGAGAGGTCATGCTCCCCATCCCGCAAGGCGGGACCAGTCCGCTTCAAACGGTCGCCGGCGCCTCGGCCGGTTTCGCCTCCATTGGTCCCCGCGGCAGGATTTGCACCTGCGTCGATCCGTTTAGAAGACGGATGCCTGAGCTGCTCGGCCACGCGGAGATGGACCTCGCGGCGGGACTCCCACCCGCAACCCGGCGTTCGAAGCACCGCATGATCGTAATTTCACCACGCGAGGAAATGGTCCCCCTGCCAGGAGTTGCACCTGGAATCCGACCTTCGCACGGTCGTGTGATGGCTCTTTCACTACAGGGAGAAAATGGAGCCCGCCGCCGGACTCGCACCGGCCTCGACCGGCTTACAAGGCCGGCACGTCGCTGCCTACGTCTGACGGGCATGGTCGCCGCGCCGGGTAACGCTCCCGGGCCAGGCGCTCATCTAGCGCGACTCCGTTTATAAGGCGGACGGTTCTCTTTGAACTACACGGCGGAAATGGTCGCCTCGACGGGACTCGCACCCGCATTGCCCGCTTGAGAGGCGGGTCTCCTGGACTCATTAGAGGACAAGGCGTCAAAACTGGTCGGCGAGACAGGATTCGCACCTGCACGGGCTTTCGCCCACGAGTGTCTGAGACTCGCGTGTATGCATTCCACCACTCGCCGAAAATCTGGTGCGGCCGGGGCGAGTTGCACGCCCACGCGCCCGGGGGCGCGGCGGTTTTTAAGACCGCCCGGTCTACTCGTTGTTCGCCTCGCCGCCGGAGGGCACCCGCTCGGCTCACCCACTCGCTACGCTCGGGGCTTCGCCATCTCCGCGCGTTGCGCTCCGTCCACACACGGCCGCAATTGGTCGCGGCGGCCGGAGTTGCACCGGCACGGGCGCTGGGGCCCAGCGGGTTTTGAGTCCGCCGTGTCTACTCGTTCCAACCACGCCGCGAAATTGGTGCGGACAGAGGGATTCGCACCCTCATGGGCTTGCGCCCACCGGCTCCTCGGGCCGGCGCGTATACTGTTCCGCCACGTCCGCATGAAATGGAGCATCCACAGGGACTTGCGCCCTGCTGTCTGCCTTACCACGGCAGTCCGTCGCTTTCTACGGGTTGGATGCAAAATGGTCGAAGCGGAAGGACTCGCACCTTCGTAGTCCAGAGGGACGGCGCGTTTACAGCGCGCTGCATTTGCTGCTCTGCCACGCTTCGAAAACCTGGGGGGCTCGAGCGGGATTTGCACCCGCGACCTTCTCCTTATGAGGGAGCTGCGCTGACTGCTGCGCCATCGAGCCAATTGGTGGGCCGCCTCGGTAACGCTCCGAGTTCTGCCGGTTAAGAGCCGGCGGCTTCACTGTTAAAGCTTGCGACCCGAAAATGGTGGAGCCTGCGGGTGTCGCACCCGCCTGATATTCTCTCTGCCAGGGAGACGACCACACTGCGCAGTCCCAGGCCCCGAGTGGCTGCGGCGGGAGGATTTGCACCTCCATTCGCGGATTCAAAGTCCGCCGTCCTGCTGGTTAGACGACACCGCAACGAAGTTGGTCAGGGTGACAGGACTTGCACCTGCATACTCTCCCTTCCGAGGGGAGTCGCCGACTACTTGGCACCACACCCTGAGGTGGAAATTGAGCCGGCCCGGAGTTTGCGCTCCGGGCCGGCGTTGTTTGCTGTTTTTAGCGGATCGGCGGACGCGGGCGGTAGTCGGCTCGGGCGATAAGCACGAGACCGACCACGGCGAACCAGCCGAGCGCGAGGGCAACATCGATCATGGTGTTGTCCTTTCTGTCTTCAGGGCCTTGCTCCGGGGAGCTTCGGCCGTTCATCGCGCGCGCTTCCCGAACGAAGCGCGTGCGAAAATGGTGCTGGCGGAGCGGAGCGAGCTCGTCTCTGGATTCCACGTCCAGGCCAGCTGATCTCCTCGCCCGCTCAAGTCCTCCGAAGCGGGCTGTGAACCTGGTCGTCGGCCTCGGGGATGCTCCGAGCAATTCCTGCATGTCGGGCAGGTGACGTCACTGGCTGTCTCGCCGACGAAACTGGCTGCCGGGGTGGGATTCGCACCTACATCTCGCCGCTTAACAGGCGGCTGCTCTACTATTGAGCTACCCGGCAATGGTCGAGGTGGAGGGACTCGCACCCCCGTAATGGCTGGATGTAAGCCAGCTGCCATAGCTGCTAGGCGACACCTCGAAAAATGGCGCTCGTGATCGGACTCGCACCGACTGACTTCCCTTCGACAGAGGGCTGATTCGACTGCTTCATCTCCACGAGCGAAAAACTGGTCAGGTGGGCGGGAGTTGCACCCGCTTCCCCGGCTTCACGGGCCGGTGCCCCGCTCACTGGGCCACGCACCTGAGTGGATTCAAATTGGTCGGACGAAGCGCGAAGCGCGGAGATGGCGCAGCCCCGAGCTTCGCGAGGGGTGAGCAGCGCGGGTGCCTGCGAAGCGGGCGGCGCTGCGAACAACGGCGTGATTGGCTCGCGCTCATCGCGCTCGGCACTTCGTGCTCCGCCGGAGGCGGCCCGGTCGCACTGCTGTGCTCCCGCACACGCGTGGTCTCGGTCCCAAGCCGAGTGCCTGGCTTCTAGGCTACACTCCGAAAAATGGGTGCGGGTGTCGGAGTCGCACCGACGGGCATCATGGCTTATGAGACCAGATGGAGACCTCGCTCTACCCGCATGAAAATGGTGGAGGCTCGCGGTTGCGCGCCGCGCTCTCGTGGGCTTCAACCACGCGCCATCACTAGATCGGCCTAACCTCCATGGCACGTCCGGCAGGAGTCGCACCCACCCGCTCGGTTTTGGAGACCGTGCAGTTCGCTGGAACTACGGACGTGAAGAAATGGTGCCCGAGGCCGGTAGCGCGCCGGCTCCCGCTGTTTGGAAGACAGCCGTGCATCTGTGAACACCTCTCGGGCTAAACTGGCTTGCCAGCCGTAGCACGAAGCTACCGCCGGCGTAACGTGCCCGCCTTCGCCGAGGCTTCGGCGGGTAGCCATCGTTATCGCTTCGCTCAGCGAAGGCTGGTGGAGCAGGACGGTTACGCTCCGTCTCCTCCGCGTTGCGGGCGCGGCGTGCTGCTATTGTCACTACAACCCCAAAGTGGACACGACGGCGGGACTTGCACCCGCGATCCTCGGCGTTGCAGGCCGGTCCCTTCGCTGCTCGGGCACGTCGTGTTGTGAAATTGAACCGCAGGTCGAAACGGAACGGACAGAGAATCCGTCCAAATCGACGCCCACGGGTTTTAAAACCTGGTGGAGCCGGCGGGAGTTGCACCCGCACCGGGCGGATTAAAAGTCCGCTGTGCTGCTGTTGACACCACGACTCCAATGGTGCGCGCGCCGGGACTCGCACCCGGGACTGCGGACTGGCAGACCGCCGCGTTGCTCTTACGCCACGCGCGCAAAATTCGACGAGCGGGCTCGGCTTTCCGCGCGAGAGCCGACGCCGCTCGGATTGAAAATGGTCGCCTCGACGGGAGTTGCACCCGCATCCCTCGGCTTGAAAGACCGGGATCCTGAACTGTTAGACGACAAGGCGAAGAAAGTGAGACGCGCGGCCGGCATCGCCGTTTAACGCCATCCGGCGCACCGCGCGTTTGTCGCAAGACCGCGTGGCGGCGGTCCTGCGGTTGGAGCGGCTCAGCTTGGTGCTGGTCGCTCCGTCGCAAAAAAGAACACACACCGTCGTCCCTCTCGTCCCGGCGAAGCGGGAGCGGATTGGACGGCCGCGGGATTTGGTGCGGACGTTGGCTGATTGACTGGGCTCAGCGATGAAGCCGCTTACGAAATCTGGAAAATGAGCTGGGCTCGTTTCCGGAAGCGGGGGCATCGGGCACAAAAAAACCCACTTCCGGACGAAGTGGGCGGCGTGAGGCTACAGTGAGTCCTCGGCGCTACATCGCACCACTTCGGTGATTGCCTGCGTAATCGGGTCGAAAACCGACCGGTTCACTACGCTTGATCGTCTCGGTCTGCTGGCCCGCACACGACCAATGCCTCTCCGATAGCCGGAGGGCTAAGGCTGATATAAGTCGTGTGGGTTGATTCATGACAGAGGGCAAAGACGCTTCAGTGTTCGAAAGGTTACAACGGATGCGGTGCCGGGAGAATCAAGAGCGAGAGTGAAGATTTCTGCTCGGACGTGAAATCGGATGACAGGGGGGGCCTGCTCCCCAGGAGGCCTGCGAAATCCGTTTCCCTGGTGCATCCACGGATCAATTCGGTGTCTGGGAGACGAAACCTTTGCGCGGAATGAGGTTCTGAAACCCCATGACCAAGCAACCTGTGAACTCCGGTTCTGCCGTTCTGGAATGCTTTGCTGATGAGAGTTCAGCGGCCGCGATCCGACTGGTGGCCGAACTCTGCCGGATGGAGCCGGAATTGCGGACCTGGCTCTGGATGGAGTTTGCAAAAGATGAAAAGGTTCGGGACCGGTTCGCTCAATTGATCGAAGCCCCGTCGGCGAAGATGAACAGCGTTGACAGCTTTGCCTACTTCAACGGCGAGGACAGCGCTTGGCGCATCGAGCAAAAGCGCTTGCGCGGGTCGATCAATCAGCCCCCGGGGATGTTCGGCGGACTCACGTGGACCGAAATGGAACAAGCCTTTCGCCAGTACGAGGCAGGCTCGCTCGACCTCGGCTCATTCATGCTCGCCCAAGACTGGAACGAAGCCAAGCGGACTGGGAGGACCACGCCGGAGTTGATGCGAGCGAGCGTTGCGTTCCTGGGTGCGGCGGCTCGCGACGACAAAAGATTGCTGAATCACTTCCACCGTGCGCTCGCCGTGGTGGAACGTTCGGGCTCGCCCCGTGAGCGCCGAGCGATGGTAGGCTATTCCGAATGGTGGAAGCTTCAGGCGCTGCGCTACATGCTCCGCCACCCACGCCCCGCGTATCGAACGCGAGACGTGCGGGCGTACCTCGCCACACTTGGCCTTGAGGTCAGTTCGCTCGATTTTCGGCGCTTCTGCAATCGCCACGGCATCCGCCGCGACACGCGTCCCGGGCGTCCGCGAACCCGAGTTGCTGAGAATTGAAGCCCGAGTGCCGTCTGACGCTGTAGTGGCTGGACGCGAAGCGCCACCTTGACACCACCGCCCCTGATAGACGCCCCTCCGAACGCGACGGGCAAGCTGGAGAGCGAAGCGGAGCTTGCCCGCCGCGATACCATTGACGGCGCGGGCGGTGAATGCGCATTCCAAGTCTTAAGAGGGAAATTGACGCAGGCGTGCCTGAGGCGGAAGCCCGTTTAGCCGAGGGCGCAGTTTTCCCTTGCGATCCACTCGAGCTAATTACGTTCTATTCGTAATGACGAGTTCCGCAGTTTACCTCTACATTCCTTGTGGAATGAAGAAGCGTTCCTTCTCAGAACCGGTTCGTTTGGATGGAGTCGCATCTGAGGTCGGTCCTTGCTCAATCCCTGAACTTGTCGATGCATGGGTTGAGACGGTTTGGCGGAAGCAGTTTGAGAAGTTCCCGTTTGAAGAAACCTATTTAGGCGGAGTTTGGGGACTAATCCGAAAACACGGTTCTCCTGAAAGAACTTCAGTTTTTGCTGTTTCCGCAGGGTACGGTCTTCTACCGCCGAATTCCGGAATTTCTAACTACGACGCTACATTTGCACCGAATGTAAAGAATTCTGTGGCGTCGAAAGTCCGCAGAGCATCTCGAAATCCACGCCGAATTTGGTGGGGTCTTTTGGGGAAAGCCGCACGCCTAGATGGAAGACCTTCCAAAATCTCTGACATGGTCCGTGATGAACCCGGCATACATATTGTAGCGTTACCTCGCTACTATTTAGATGCTGTTTGGGAGGATCTCTGCGAGGTCCTATCGCAGCCACAGTTTGCGAATAGATTGTTGCTGCTGATTACCCGCACTTCAGTGCAAGGTCTAGATTGCTCCCGCGCAGTTATTGTTCCATCGGGCGTTCGGAAAGCACTTGGAGGAACAGTCGGTACGGTGCTTTCGCGAACTGCGTTACATATTGCTCGTGTGCTTGGAAGTCGCGCTTCTGATATGGCGCGCGTTAAGGCGGTGATACGAAATCTGGATGGGGCAGATTATATGATGCCTAGGCGGGAATACCGAACCGATGAGCAGTTGCGGAAATATATTCGAACTTACCTTAGAAAGTATCCGTCGTCGAAAGGCTACACCTCGGCTCTTCGGCAGCTCAGGAAAGATGGATATGCTTCCGAAATGAAGCGCTTCAAGGAGCTTTACTTGGAAATAGTAAGTCGTTTCAACAACCTGCAGTGATGAAGGCTCCTTCAATCGCTTCCAAAGCGAATAGCGTAACGCAGATCGCAAGGCGTGCAACTCGATTGACGCAGCCATCTGGAACACTGATTTATCAATTTGCATTGACTGGTGAGGAATTACTTAAAGTGGCTGACATTTCTCGAATCTCTCGCGACGATGTTGGTAGGTTGATAGGTTATCAACGACCAGAAGTTAAGAGCCACGTTCATGAAATCGTAGAGTATCTAGATGGAAATAATGTAATATTTCCGCATGCTGTTATTATCGCTCTCTCTTCCCGGGTGAAGTTCACAAGCAGTCGTGGACCACAAGTGGATGATGGAATATCGCGATGTGGAACAATATACATACCGATTCCTAAAACTGGAGAACCCAAACCCGGATGGATCGTGGATGGGCAGCAACGCGTGCTAGCTGTTTCAAAAAGCTCGCGAATAAATTTACCTATACCCGTGTGTGCATTCGTTACTGATGATGTAGAGGTCCAGCGAGAGCAGTTTCTTCGGATAAACAACGTGAAGCCGCTTCCGAAAGGATTGGTTGAAGAGTTGCTCCCTGAGGTAGGTGTCACGATTTCCTCTCGGACCAGTCCAAATAAACTTCCCTCGGAACTGGTAAGCCACCTAAACCGAAATTCAAACTCGCCCTTCTATGGCCTTATAAAAAGATCATCTTCATCTAAAGCTGAGCGAGAGAAGGCGGTCGTTAGCGATGGCCCGCTAATACGCGCCACAAAACAGAGTCTATATAGCACCGCAGGGTCACTCTTTCCTTATCGGAATGCAGTTAGTGGCGAAATCGACACCGAATCGATATGGAAAATAGTAGTCTCTTATTGGGGCGCGGTCCGCGATACCTTTCCTGGGGCATGGGGTCGCTCGGCTAAAGAAAGCAGGTTAATGCACAGTGTGGGTATAATTTCTATGGGGAGATTGATGGATGTTGTGATGGCCGAATTCTCACCAAATGAAAAGGAACTGCAAAAACAGGTGGTGAAACGCCTTGAGATTCTGAAAGATGTTTGCTGCTGGACCCAAGGGAAATGGGAGGGAATTGGCCTTCAGTGGGATCATTTAGAGAATATCCCCCGTCACCAATCAATCCTTACTAATTTTCTTGTCCGGACATACGTTGAGGCTAGGAATTCAAGGGAGGGAGTAACTTGAGTAGTCGATTGCAGTTTTTCCTGCCAGACGCGCAGGATATGGTTGATCCGGCCTTCAATTTTGAAACGGAAGAACGTTCTGTCGATCGCCTTCGACATCGGACAGACGTATACGCTCATGAACTGTTTGCGCGTCCGCCGTTCGATGGAATGCTAGTTTCGAAGGCGATAGTAAAGAACCGCTATTCTTTGGGACAACAGCAAAGATTATTGAGATTAGGAGTGAGGAGATTTTTAAGACTGAGAGATGATTATCCGATAATCGGAGATTGTGGTGCGTTCTCTTACAGAAACCAAGAGGTTCCGCCGTATAGTACGCGCGAGATTGTGGAGTTCTATGAGGTTGGCGGCTTCACGTACGGGATTTCGGTGGATCATGTAATTTTGGCTTATGACGAGCGATGGGATGATCCAAGTTGTTCAGGATCGGACGTTAGCTTAGCGAGAGCGAGAAGGGAACTTACATTAAACTACGCAAGTGAATTCCTACGTGAAAGCAAAGGGCTCACATACAAACCGATCGGCGTGGCGCAGGGTTGGAGTCCTCAATCATATGCAGATTCGGTTCAATCACTGCAATTGATGGGGTATGACTATATTGCAATAGGAGGTCTCGTTCCGCTTAAGACCAGGGAAATATTGAACGTGCTTGAAAGGCTCAATAACATTAGGAAGGTGGAGACTCGGTTCCACTTGCTGGGTATTACCCGCTTAGATAATATTGCAAACTTCAGGCGCTACGGTGCTTGTAGTTTCGATAGTACTTCTCCGCTTCTGCAGGCCTTTAAAAGCGAAACGGACAATTTTCATACCAACGATAGTAGTTACATGGCTATACGGGTCCCTCAAGTTGATGGAAATCCAAAACTTAAGGCTCGTATATTGGCAGGTGAGGTATCCCAGGCAGAGGCGATAAGAATGGAACGTTGCTGTCTAGAAGTTCTAAAGGAATACGCTCGAAAGGAAGTTTCCGTCGATGTCGCAGTTGATGTGATAATGAAATACGGACGGCTCTGCGATGCGGATCTGTCGGTAGAATCTAGAAAGTATGTGAAAATGGAAAACGAGTGTCGCAGAACGTTGAATGCAAGGCCGTGGGAGGAGGATAGTTGTCCGATATGTAAAACGATCGGCCATCAGGTGATAATATTTCGCGGCGCTGAGCGGAACAGGAGGCGAGGTTTCCATAACCTGGATGTGCTTTACCGTAAGCTAACCGAAAAGTAATATATTTAATGAGTATAATGAAAATTAGTGTGCCAGCTATTGAGTTTCTTCAGGGTAAGGGTCGTAAGCATAGAATGTTTTGTTTCGTAGTCGATGGGAAAAGAATATCTGAATTCGCTTCGGTGTCACGCATTCGGAGGGGTGAGGATGATTCGCTGATTGGATATCAGAGACCGGAGGTGATGAATCATGTTAGAGAGATACGGCGATACCTTGACGATGCGGATTCGCCGATGATTCCGAATGCTATTGTGGTATCATTCACCGACGGGGTTTCGTTTTCTCCGAAATCCGGAACGCGTGGTGATGCGGGCGGATTGGTCGGTGAGTTAAATATTAGTGTCAATGCGGGTGACGCTAGTGATAGGCCTGGATGGATTGTCGATGGTCAGCAAAGAACAGCCGCGATTCGGGACGCCTCATTGGAGTGTTTTCCCGTGTGTGTTGTCGCATTTGTCGCGACGGATGAGTCTGAGCAAAGAGAGCATTTTGTCCGTGTTAACTCGGCTAAACCCTTGCCTAAGGACCTGATTTTCGAATTGCTGCCGGAGACAAATGGTCCTCTTCCTCGACAATACCTTGGTCGTCGTGAAGCAGCCAAATTGGCATCCAAGCTCAATTCGAGAAAGGATTCGCCTTTTCGTCGGCGGATTCGCATGCCGACATGCCCCACTGGCATCGTATCTTATAGAGCTGTTCTCAGAATGATCGAAAGCAGTTATCGTGAGGGAACACTGTATGATCTTGGCGAGAGGTTTCCCGCATCATCGGAAACTGCGGCGTTGGATTTCTTAGTGGACTATTGGACCGCGGTTTCAGAGACATTTCAGGATGCTTGGATGGTGTTGCCGACGAAATCGAGATTGATGCACGGGTGTGGGATTATCGCTATGGGCTATTTAATGGATGAAGTTGGGCATCAGGTAGGAATAGATGTCTCAGGCCGTCAGGAGAAAATCAGGAACGAGCTCTTTAAAATAAGAAATCGATGCGCTTGGACGGCGGGTAGTTGGACATTTGATGATGGCACGCAAATTCCGTGGAACGGTCTGCAAAATACACCAAGGGACATCGCCCTACTTACCAACAAGATCCTTTCGGAGTATCGCCGGACTCGTGATGGCAAAAAATTAACGAATAGCATTCAATAGTGCAGAAATGATGCTAGAGGAGCCCTTGCCCTTCGGGAAAATAACAGGAGTCTTGTTCCTCGGTCGTTCGTTTCGAATGAAGTCAGTCGCGGCATGTTTTGCGCTTTTGCTCGAAACTAAAAAGTATTCCGCTTCTCTAGCCAATGAGCGTAGGCGATCGGAGCCCGTGCATTCGTGGTTGAGTCGAACGTCGGCAGAAGGAAATATCCGGTTTATAATTTGTTTGGATCTTATACCCGCAGATTCTGTCAAGGTGTAGATGGCAATCTTCGCACCGTCTGGGAGGATTGGTCGTGCTGATTGCTCGTGAATTTCCTGATTGGTGCTTTCGAGACTCTCTGTGATCGAAGCTCGTCCATAGTCTTCAGCGAGCCAACGAAAAATGGATTTATGCTCATTTGATACACGTCGGTAGAATTTATTTATTGTTGTATGGACTGCCTCAAACAGCCGATCACGTCCCTCTGAATCAGGAACAGGGTTAACGGCCAAAAGATCTAAAACGTCTAATGCCCAATCCAGGCGACTAAGGCTACCTGACCGAGACCAGATTTCAGCCAACGCGGCAGTAACCTCAGCGTATTCAATTCGCGTAGGATTGCTGTCAAGAATCGCTTGGAGTAAAGTATAGACTGCCATCCAGTCCTCCGTGCCGAATTGTTCATCTACCGCCAACACGACCAACAAACTCTGGTAGATAGGCATAAAGTCGGGTATACCTTCGCCGTCGATCAAGAAGAATCCGAGAACATGAGGCGTCGCGGCGCGGAGTACCTTGAGAGACTCATCATTTTGGTCCGCCAAACTGTCGGCAATCTCTCGGATGCGCTGTGGGTTCCCGCGGTAATCCGCAAGGTTCCACTCAATGGACGACTCTTGTGCCTGCGCGTATAACATGTCGGAGCCGGGATTTTGCCGGAGAAGGTCCAACCACTCCTCCCAATTTGATGGTTCTGTGCAGTCCCTATTTGAATCTGACAGGCGCAGCAATTGCGTCCACGCGCTTTTCCTCAGTCGTGAGCTAAGGACTTGAGATATCTGTTCAGGCGAGAGCATCGCAATGCGACTCTGAACGAAATGCGCATCGTCGGGTGAATTCGACTCGTAAGCACAATCGAGCAGCAATCCGCACACACGAGCGCTCGGAGGGTGGTCTTTTAAAAGGACCCACACTGTTTCGTAATCGTCCTTTCGGTATGCTTCTTCAGCAAGATCAAGGGCAGATTGAACGTTTTCGTCCTTTGCGGAAATCTGCGCGTCCGCGACAGAGGGCACCGACAAAGCCAAAGCACTAGCGAACGACCTCTCTGGTCCTTCCGGCATTACGTCTAAAATGGCGCGGATCTGATCCTGCCTAGGTCGAATGTCGGTGACAGCTGCGAGAAGAAATGTGAGTAATACTTTCGCCTCGATAAACTTGCCGCGGGACCGCAACAGTGTTCCATAACGTGCTTCGCGGATTTGGCGGAAATGTGTCGCCGCGCCGACTGCATCCTTACGTTCGAGAAATCGGGCGAACTCAATGTGCCAAAGGGCTTCGATAAGAATCGCAGTTATTCGTCGCGGGCGACGCATCTGGATCATCAGATTGATATAAGGATCCAGCGCGATGTCGTTCCACCGGGAAAATGCGGCCAGATACTCGATTTTAAGAAATTGAAGATTCTCCGAACTGAGCCGTCCATCTACTTTAAGTAGATCCAATGTTTCGGTTGCCGCTACTTCAACTCGGCACGTTAGAGCCGCAAAGAACTCCCGCAAAAGCGCCTCTGTGGTACGGAATCCGGAACCGAGGCGGATTGGCCGCAACTGCCAAACCTGATGGAGGCGTTCGATCGCGGCCCGCACAACCGCTCGGAACCCAGGTAGAACGTCGAACTGATAGACAAAAGGTCCTCCCGCCCATTTGATGGCCGCGATATCCACCGGATGATGGGAATCTACGACAACTCGTCGCCCCCGATAGTTTGATCCGACAGGACCCAAGAATGCCGTCAGTTCTGCGCGCAAGGACTCGGCCTGGGCGTCACTAAACGCGATGGCATACCATCGCGGTTCAGCGCTTCCTGGCGGTAGCGTGGGTAAAAGCAGCGGATACCGACGAGGCGGGGGAGAATTTTCTAGCCACTTTTGCAGTGCTTGAGTTGCAGTGTCCGCCCCCGAAGAAATTTCAGAAAAAGACCATACAGGGCCAGAATCATAAAAGATGCGCAGGTTCGTCGTGTCTTCGTCACTCCAGTTGCGTAGGTTCATCGGTAATTGCCGTGTAGGGCCAGGCGAAGCTGGGCGATACGCGCCGGATCCGTCTCCAGTTGCACCGTCTCTTCCAAGACCTCGACCCCGTTGCGGGTGAAATTCATCGACCCGTTGAGTGCAAAAGTGGTGGCAACCAGACCTTTTGTATGCAGTGTAGGACGGTTGCTATCTATGAGAACGCGGCTAGAACAATTCTCTAGAGTGGCCAGCGTCTTCAATCGGTCGCAGAACCGGATATTGTGGACATCCGGACGTGTCACTATGTGCAAGCGGGAGTCCGGATTGCTTCGCAATGCAAATACAAATATTTCTGCCAACGAGATATGCCTCTTGGGCCAAGCTGAATCCAATCCCGAATACTTACCGGCTCGATTGTCTAGCACGCCTAGATCGGAAATCCAGGGCGATACGATCCACACCTCATCACCCGAAGCGAGCAACTCGACGGCCAAAAGGCTCTCCAAGAGATCGCGAACCTCGTCTCGGTTGCCTTTTGCAGTTTTAACGATCAGTCGCGCCGAATCAGTCTCTCGTTCCTCGGGTTCGGCTGGCGCCACCTGTCCGCCAGTCACAACCTCCAAGACAACCGCTATGCGATCCTCGCGGCGCTCAATGCCTCGCAACCGCGGATATACGAGCAGCGATCCGGTATCGATGGGGCGTGCCAGCAGGTGATTAAAATGCACCCTCAATTCCGAGATCATTGAGGCCGGCGCAAGCACTGCGGCCCGCTGCTCCCGCAACAGCGTCTTTTCGCACTCTGTGGCCCAGTCGGTCTTCAGGAAATCAATTTCCGTTTCTGCAGCACCCAGTACATCCGTTACAAGCAACCGCTCGGTTTCTGGTTGGTCGGCAAAAGTCAGACGCAGGGGCAGCGCATGGTTGCGGGTATGTGACCCACGGGGCCACAGTATCGCGCACAACGCATTAAACCGCCAAGTGCGGCGGTCTTGCCCGGCAGCCAAGGGAAGCGAACTCACCGATAATGCAGTATCAAGTTCGTTCGACAGGCTCATTGCATACGCAAAGGAATGAACTTCGATCTCGACGCCAAGTGACCGCTCAAGGGACTGCCATTGGCGCATCAGATTCGCCACTAGTGCGTCACTCCTCGGTGTGCTCCCAGGCTTTAGGAAACGAGTGGCGAGTGCCGTCATCACCGGATGTGACGTATGCAAGCCTCGCCCAAGCAATATGCGCTGCAAACGCCGAAAGGCCTCACTGGTACTTTCCAATGAAACGGCACGGCGCACTGTGTCGAGTTCGGCCAAGATGGCAGCATCCTGATCGTCAACTATCCACTTAAAGAAACGCGTTAGCTCATGGTCGGCGTGTTCAAAATCAGACTCGTGCAACGCGCTTTTCCATAGGTCAAGAAAGCGACGTGGAGCTTCCGCGAGTCGGGGCAAAAGCCTCTCAACGATGCCACCGCCCCCCGGCGTGTCCTCACTCAGCCAGAATTCATTTGTGCCCGCATTCGTAGCATCCAATCCGGCCTCATCCGGGCCTTTATCCAAATCAACAAGTAACTCATCGCTATCGATGTCAGGACATAGTTGCTGCACTGCTTCGCGAAACGCGGCGGCAACCGTGGCATGGAAGCGATCCTGCAACCAAGTATGCCACCCAGTTCCGACGGGGTCCCACAACTCGCGGACGCAGTCATCGAGAGCCGTTAAAATGCCATCGTCGCCTACGAGTGTGCGCAAGTCGGTCAGGCGATCTTGCTCAAAGCGTGTTGCGCCGTCGTCAGCCTCGCTGGCGACAGTTTGGAAAACTACGTCCAACACCACGCTCAATGGTAACGTCGCACTGTTGTTGCGCAGCGCTTGCCAAGCCTCCTGCAAAGAGAGTCCTGAACCGATGGCGTTCGCGGTTATTCCTGCTAGCGCGATGTCGGCGATCCAACGGCGCTCGAATATACTTGTGCGAATTACCAATTGTTCGTCCTGACGAACTCGCCAGCGGAACCTCGCCGCGCGCAAGGCAGGGAGTTTTTCGGCCGTCCCATTATCCAGTCGCCAATCGGCAGGGAAAGCCATACGCACTCGCACAGCATCGACTTCGAGCGAATACCCTAGCGCCACCGGTCGAGATGCTTGGCCGTCTCCTTGGGCCAACATAAATTGCGCGGTTATTTCTGAAGACTGCCCGTGATCAAGGTTGATCCGCGCCTCGGCCTGATGAGCAAATCGACGAACGCGGACCGGTTGATGTTGAAGGTGCGTAAAGAAACGAATCTCCCTCAACAGTTCGACCCAAGGGGAGTTCGCCGGCAGATCAATCTTCTGTCCGGCGCTTGAATCCTCCGGGGCCAGTATTTGCGAATGCCAACGGAGGAAAGATTGGGAAGAATCCTTTACGGATTTTGGTGCATCGTCGCGAACGGTGATGGCATATGGCCGCCACACCGGAATTCGCCGAACTTCGGTTCCATCGCGATAGCTGAACTCACCGATTAGCTCTCGTTCCTTCTCCGCGCAGAAACTCGCGATATCCACCGCTTGTGGATCGGATCCTTGCGGATCAAGGGGAATCCAATGTCGTGACGAACCATGCCGAATGCCGAACCGCCGTGAAATACGTCCAGGAGCAAACTCTCTGAGAGAGTTTAGCACCGGCATCGCATGCGGTTCGGGCTCCGATCGGGGACCCGGTGCTGCCCAAACCTGGACCTCGGGCAGGCTGAGATCACTGAACAAATTGGCGGGGACGAAGTCAGGGATCGGATGGCTTGGACTGTAATAGTCCCCGCCCTGCACGTTATTGAACGTCCACTGGGTGGCGAGACGTCGATGCAGCGTAGGTAGCACTCCGGTCATCAATGCCCGAGGCGCCTCCCAGAGAACTGCCTCAACTTCCGAATCGCTTAACCGAAGAGCATGGCGCAGCCAATCGCGCAGCCGATCAGTTTCTTCCCCGCCGGCCAGCACTCGCTCAATTAGGTTGGCGGCAACTTCCTGCCGTTTCCGAGACAAGCCGACGTCGGACGGTTGGCTTGCCTCAAGCCAGAACCAACCCGGCCCCACGGATCCAATTTCAGCCGAAATCCAGTCGAGGCAGGCATAAGCTGCCTGCATTTTTTGCACATGCCGGTTGCCCAAAGGAAGCTCCCGTGGTCGCAGTTCGGGATCGAACATCAGGTCGTATCCTTGGTATGCTAAACGATCGCGTCCAAAATCTGAAAGGACCACCACGGTCCACGGACGCATCGACCTTGCACGGCCTGCTCGCCCCTTTCGTTGAATGAAGCTAGCCGAGTCCCGTGGAGCCTTGTGCTGAAGGACCGCGCCGACACCCGGATCGTTGAATCCGACTTCCAAGGACGCCGTGGCAACGATGAGTTCCGCGGCCGAATCTACACCGCTATCTTGCGAACTGACGCGACCAATGCGGAGGTAGGCAGTGGGGTCGAGATTATGCCCGATATCTTCGCATAGTTGCCAAGACTGGCCATGGATAAATCGCCGACTTTGGTCGGCCAACGTGCTTGCGCGCAACGTGGCCAAGGATCCGCCTGGATGACGTGTAGGGTCAGGCCGACCTGCATAGTCCAGTCCTTCCGCGTCGAGGAGGTTGAAATACATGCGGTTGGTCACATCGAGATCGTCGGTAAAGACAAAGACCTTTTGGCCAAATGTGCCTTCCGAAATCCGGTCGTCGGCATCGAGAATTCGGCGCAAGAGCATGGCCGCCTGAATCGTTGTCGAGAGCAGACTGGCACCTGAAACAGGATCACCCCGCAGCGCCAGCATATATTCCATGCCCTCTTTCAGGAGTTCTCCCGGCTCGGGAGATATTTCCTCGACGGCCGCAACCCCCAGGCCTGTTAATTGAGCAAAGAAGACTGCGGCTTCCATCAAAGTGGCGGAAAGCCCGACAAAATGCGGCTTGGCCCGGGAGCGGTGACGCCAACGTCGCAGCAAATACGCCACTTGCGTCCCATGCGCTCCGTTGTAGGTGTGGGCCTCGTCCAGAAGAACCAAAACTGGTAGGCGGTGTGACGGTTGCCCGACTCCGAAGAGATGCCAATGCTTCGCGTCTGTCAGTCGCTGATTCATCATCTCCGTTGTCGTGAACAACACATCGGCCGGCTCTCGTTGCAACCGGGCTCTGGTAAGCACAACGTCCTCTGGTTCGAGTGTAACGTCACCCGCAACACAGACTAATCTTTCAATACTTTGCTCGCGATCAGTGTCCCTCCATATCATCGGACGGGCACAAGTCGGGCACACGAGAAACGGACAAACTCGCCCGTTATCATGTGGGACCCACGGCTTACCATAACTTGGCTCTACCACATCTTTCGGATTTCTAGGTGTTGGCCCGAAGAAAGTGCCGATCTGCAACGGTCGAACGCGATGAGCACGCAGCAGTGGTTTCAAACGCTGTACCTGTCGAACCGTCTCCGTCAATTGGTCTTTAAGCAACTCATTGCGTGGATAGATTGCTAGTGCGCGAGTCCATTGAGTGGAGTCCTTCTCCAGCATTCCAACCAACCGGGTAAGCGCAGGCAGATAAAAGGCCCACGTCTTGCCGCTGCCCGTTCCTGCGCAAACCATAGTGCCCGATGCAACCTGATTTGCGGCTTCACTGAGTATGCGGGTTGTCGCTCGTACCTGGAATCCCGCCAACGGTGCGCCCTCTGTATTCGGGGAGGATCCAAGCAGCACTTCTAATACGCCGCGTTGTAGACCAGTTAGCCGTGCCGCTTCTGCGAATTGATGGGCAATTGCTGTTTTCGCGGCGATGTCACGACGAGGATATTCACGTGCGCGAAGAATAAACCGAAAATCCGCAACCAACGTAGGGCTTCCAACCCACCCTCCCGGAGTGTTGAGATGTCGCGGAAAAAGCTGACGTAGGCGCGCCATTAGTCGCACGGCTTCACCCATGCGACTTCGGTACTTGAACCCACCATCATACCACCGGAAGAGCAAGCGGCGGTCGACCAACTCGTCCAGCAATGCAATCGAATCGGGGTACCGGTCCCAAGCGTTCGTGCGGTCAAGAAAACGTATCGCTTGATCCTCGATTTCTGCCGCCGGGAAAAAACCATCAACCAAGCCCCAAGCGATCAGAGTCGCCTCCTCCCGTTCGACCTCCCATAGAAATTCTGTGAGCGTTGAGTCCATACAAGCCACTTAAGGCTGGGACGCAGTGATGCGCAGGCCCGCCATGAATTCCCTGTTGTCGCGTAACCACGCAAGCACCTCGTCGGACAACTCGCTGAGCGGTATACCGCTGGTCGCGGCGTTCTTAAGCAGCATCTCGACTGCCTTGGGTACGCCGTTTAGCTGCATCTTGCTAATTTGCTCCTTTGCTTCGCGGCCGAGATCTCTTGCTTCCTCAATTTCCTTTCGGGTGGTCGGCAGCGCGAACGACTTCAGTAGTCCATTGAGTTCATCGATTTTCTTAAGAGGTCGCTTGCAGGCCGGCACCTGCCGAAAAGTGCTGAGGCTGGCGGTATCGGTCACCTGCGTGTTAATGAATCGGCGCCACGCCGATTCGAGATTGTCGGAGAGGGCTTTGGCGAGGCCCTTGGCTTCGTTGTCACATTTTGCCCAGGCATTGCCTTGGCGCAGGTCGCCTCGCCGTTCGTTCAATCGCTTCTTGAGCATGTCGATCTTCTTTTGGAGCGATTCCACAGCTGGCCTGGTAATCAGCGGTCCGTCCAGCAATCCTTCGCTCCGCATGGCCTTTAAGTTGACCGCAAGGGCTCTGGCATGGCTGGCATGGCCGGCCACTGAGTCCGCCACCGCGTTCAAGCTTCGAGCGAGTTGGGCGTCGCTCTCGTAGTTGGCGATCCTATCAATATCCACGCACAACTCCTGGCTCTGTTCCAGCAGCGTTTTCATGGTTTAGCGTCCTTCAGCATCTTGGTCCATTCTGCATCCAGCGAATCGAGATGGGTGACGATTGTCGTGGCGATCGTGTCTGGACTTGGCGGCGCGTCTTTAAGTTTTTCGCCCACGTCAGTTCCAGTTTCCTTTAGAAACCGGGAGTAATTTTCGATCAGTTCTTTCGCTTTGGTAACGACCTCGTCATCCAATTGGGCCAACGCAGCCAACGTGGTTCCGAACGGCGCATCCGCTTTCGTTGCGCGATTCGCTTGCGCCACCGCTTCGCCAAGCGCCCCGATATTGTTAACTTTCAAGCGCAGCGTCTCGTAGCTGCCATCCCGAAGACGAAAAACACCATTCTCGCGCGCTTTCAGGAGGGTAGTGCGCATTTGTCCCTGCACCTCGGTCAGCACAAATTCCTCTCCGAAGGCACTGGTCACCAGGTCACGCCATTTCGCGATTTCTTCCTGACGGCGGCCCGCCGCTGCCTCCAAACTATTGCGCAAACGACGCAGAGGTTCTCGGATACCTGAAGTGGCTTCGTTTAGCAACTCGGACGGAAACTCCGCCAGCGACCAACTGGCGCGCGTGGCTTTGATTGCCCTGAGTAGCACCGTGCCATCCACTGCCTGAGGTTGGCCACCGCCTTGGCGCGCCGCGACCCGGCGCAGCAAAGTGTAGAGCAATGTTGCCCGTTCGGAATACGCGCTGGCTTTTAGGCGACCCCAAGCGTCCGAATTATTGGGGGGCTCATTGGCTGGGACGGCAGCGAGCATAGCGTGCTGATTCTCAGCGTCGGTGACGGCACTCGCACCAGGAAGATTCAACACGCGGGCGTCGATAAGCAGTGCTCGACCGACGGATTCGACCAAAGCGGGACGCAAATAGGGACCGCTTTGGTCAAGCCACGCTACGGTTTCAGCGCTCAAGCGAGAGATCAAATTGGCGTAGACGGCTGCGTCGGTTTCGCCTTCCTCGTAGTCCCACTTGCGGTGCAGATCATAGCGCACGACCGCCATGATCGCAGTGAAGAATGCGTTGGTCGCCTTGACGTCTTGGAATGCGTCGTCGGTTGCGACCACCGCCATCGCCTTGTCGATAGAACTAGGATTGCCGACCTTCGCGTTGGGTAGCCAAATGTCCCCACCGTTCAGGGGAACCTCGGCCAGTAGCAATGCGTCCCAATCGAGCCATTTGCTGATGCCATCCACGAGCATGTTGCGGATTGCATTGGCCTCCTTTTGAGCCAGCGTGCCGCGCGTGCGCCATTCGGCTAGGATAGGTCCCCACCGGCCGTCGACCGAAGAGACGGGTGCGACGGATTCTTCCTTTTTTGCCGGGTCTGAAGCTTTCGCAGGAGCACGGACCTCGGGTTTGGCCTTCCAATCGATAGTTTCGATGCCGAAAGCTTCAAAGATCTCGCCGGGCACAGCGGCGGCCTCTCCCGCGCTGCGCGGTGCGCCGCCCCAAAAATAAACCATCGCGGAAGCCCGTTCGGCCTGCTCGCCGGTCGTGCTCTGGATCAACGCACTGACACGGGTCTCCAAAAGCCGATCAGTGAAGCCGCCGAAGTTCGACGGCGGAAACAACTTGGTGGCGAATAGCGTCCGGTTCGTGACCAACGTTTCGCGGATGACCCGATGCATCAAGGTGCGGGGATCGAAGCGGTAGGTTTCGCCCTCCTTTAGGTTGAGATTCGCGAGTTCGGTGATGGCATGGCGGTTGAGTGGGAACAGCGGGTGTGCACCCCGTTTGCTGGTGCCGAAAGCTGTCAGCAACCGTTTGTCCGCGTTACTCAATTGCTCGCCAACTTCGTCGTAGTAGGACGGAACCCAATCTCTATTGGCGCCCTTGGCCTCGTAAGCAGTAAGCAGGCGCTTTTGGCCCAGGCGGGCGGCATTGAGATATCCCCCGACGAAATCACAGAAGTTATCGATCGCTTCTTCCGCATCAGCGAATGGTTTGCTATCGATGCTCCAAACCGCCTGGGCGCGCGTCATTACCGTCTCCGGGAGCATGCCGGAGGTGACGGCCAGCGCGGTGCGCATTATGCAGAGTTCCCGGCGGCCATCGCGAATGCCCTCCTTGATCATGGCATCCATTAGCGGGCGCTGGATTCCCGCGAGGACCGCGAAGTCCTCGATCAACAGGACCAGTTCCAATTTGTCGGTCCATAGTTCCCGACGGAGATCGGTGAAAATGTCCGTTAAGGATGCCCCGCCTAGCTCAACCATTTTGTTTAGTGCCGAATCGATGACCTCGTTGAGGAAGTCCACCGCTTCCGCGCGCGCTTCAGGGAAGCGCAGGTTGGCGGCATATACCCGCGTAGCGTTTGAAAGAGCTTTCGTGGACTGATCGTCCAAGAACGCCAGATCGTCGACGTGGAAGGCGAACTTCTCGACGCCCGCGTGTTGCTTGTTGCCGTGCAGGAATCGCTCGGCGATGCGGGCGATCACCCCGAGGTCCTTGTCGTGAGCATCAAAATGCTTGCTGATTTCTGGATCCCGGAGCAGGGCGATCAACCCGCGCTCCGCGCAATGTGCGGCGCGAGCCTTGTCACCCTTTTTGACCTTGCGGTCCTTGAGACGTTGCTCGGCCTCCTTCCCGACGATTTCCAAGGCGATGCGTAGTTGCGTGTTCAGCAGTTGAGTGGCCGCCAACAGCGTGGTGGGCATCCGCGCACCGTCGAGTTGGCGCCGGATCGGATCGTATTTCTTGGGCAGGTCTTTGAGGATAAGGTCCAGGACGCCTCGAAGGCTTGAACTCTTTGGAATGCGAACGACGTGACGTTTTTTACGATCACGGCGGAGGCGCAGATTCGCGTCCAGCCAGCGAATCATATGAGACTTTCCCACGCCAGAGGCACCCGTAATCGGTAATACCAATGTCCCACTGCTCGGTTCCGGCACAAGCAAGGCCGCGAGGACATCCTCCTCGGTGACCACTTCCGCAGATTTGGAGGAACTGCCGTAGTATTGTCGCACCAGTTTCATCGGTTGGTGCACGGCTAGAAACACCGCTTCGTCGGCTGCTTCCGCCTCGGTGAAGAGGCAATCGCGGCAATTTTCGACGTCCGGCCAGAAATCGATGAGTTTGGTGGGCATCGAGTTCAGGGCTTGAAGTAGAAATGGCTGACCTGGTCGATTACCCGCTGCTGACGTCCGATGAGGAACACTCGGTCCTTTGCATCCGCTTTTAACTCCAAGCGCAAAGTGTCGTCCTGCTTCAGGCGTAGCAGCGCCCGCGTCAGACTTGTCGAAATCTGCTTATCGGGTAGTGCCTTCCAGGCGTCTGGACCGGAGTGGTCTCTCAGCCTCTTTTCGACGTTGCGGCGGTAGAGTCCGTCATCGAGCACCGGTACCGCTTCGGTTAAGCCTGCCATGAATTCCGAGGCAGCCAATGTCTGTTTGCGGCCGAAGATTCCGGGGAGGGCATCGGCCACCGCTGGCGTCGGGTCCACCGTGAGCACTTCGTTGGGGTGGCGGCCTCGCCAAGCAAAGCCTAGCCAGACGCTCCACGCTTTCAAGCCGACCCAGCGGGTGTCATTTTGGATCAACCCGTGCTCGCGGCCACCGCGCAGATTGGCTGGCACTTGTTTCAGAAGCAGGTCTTCGGCGGAAGACCAACCCGCCAGCGTGACCTCATAAACATCCTGAGCTAGCAGCCAGCTGATCGCCCGCGTGAAATCGCTGGCTTTGGCTCCTTTGTTTTCCCAGAGGTCAGGATTGTTTTCCTCGCGCAGCACCAACTGGCGCGCAAGGCGGGGCAAATTGGCGAGGGTGTGTTCGGAACGAGGAACGCTTTTCGTCAGTTTGATCGTCTTGCCGGGCAGTTCCTCGAAAAGGCCAAAGTCGAGCCAAGTATTAAGGGTTTTGCCGATCATGTCGCCGTCATTGGGCGCCGGGGGCGAACATAGACCGATAATGCGCTCCCGCGGCATTGGCCCTTCGGTCATCAGGAGTTTGTAGATGACGATCAGCACACTGTGGGTGCCGTCACTGGGGCGGTTGAGTAGACTCATTGGTGCAACAAACGATGAAACTCTTCCAGGCGAAGATGGGGCCCGCTTTCGACGGTTCTTCCGGCATGTTGATGATCAACAGTTTCGCCCGGAACGAGGATTAAATGCAATGGACGGTTTATGAGCAGGAGATTGCCCGGTAACGGTTGGCTGGCGGTGTCAGGTGCGAGCAGGGTTACGCGAGGCACCGGCAGGAAACCATGTAACATGGGCTCGGGATCGTGGATTTCGCGGACGATGACGAAGCGCTCGGGGGAACGTGCCGTAAGCTTTTCTACAGGATTCCCGATGGTTTGAAACCAGCGCGGTGCATCCCGCCATCCAATGGGGATCGCAAATTCACGAATGCCGAGGGCAGCGAGGCGAAGCATGACCCCCACCACCAGTCGGCCTTGTTCGCGGAGGTCCCGCGTCCGGTAGGTGATCAGCGGAATTGCAGGTTGGCTGGCAATGGCCTGTTGCAGGATGCCTGAGATTGGCTTGGCGTAGGGATTCGGCGGCGTGCTCACGGCGTCGGTGTGGTCTATACCAACCGAGTGGATTCCCGCCGCTGGCACTTTGTAGACGGCGCTGAGAATGTCGGGAAGATGTCCCTCCCTGTCCAGAATTGCCGCCATCCGGCGCCAATTGGTCGAGGCCTCCTGGCGGGAACCCGCACGATCCGGTTCCACTAAATCGTTCCACGACTCTTCGTTCAAAGGATTGTTGTTGCCGAGGAGTTCGATAGAGCAACGGGCGAAATGTTCTTCCCATAGGCGCGAACGACGGCCGTCAAATGCCTCGTCGGATTCATCAGTCGCACGTTCGACGGAAGGTAGCGGCCGGTAGTGGATGCGGAGCACACGAGCGCGAGCGAGTAAAAGGAGGGTCCGCAGGTTCCATTTGGCATTGTCATCGCTGTCGAAAGTCAGGCCGGCCCGGACTGCGCGGAGATTCACCAAATAGGTGTCGTCGAAACCGCGCTGCCGAGAAGCCCACATTGTCCGCCAGCGGTCTAGGCCCAGTTCTGGGCTGATGATCATAGCCTGGCTCATTCGTTGGCCGATTTCTCGGTCCGCGGCCGTCCAGATGACGGCCGAAACGCACGCGCGTCCGTCGCGACCGCCCCGGCCCACCTCCTGATAATAACGGTCCACTGTTTCCGGGACGCAGGCATGAATGACGAGACGCACGTCGCCTTTGTCCATGCCCAGTCCGAAAGCGGAGGTGGCGACCATAAGGTCTAGGTTGTTGTCTCGCCAGTCACCAATGGTTCGTTCGCGGTCCGCGCTGCTAGTGTCACCGTGAATCAAGCCGGTCCGAAGCCATCCGCGGCGAAGGCATTCTGTATGCCACCAGCGGGCGTCTTCCTTCTTGGTGACATAGAGGATCGCGGGCCGTGGTCCGTGCCGTAGCAAGGCGATTACCCGGTCGATTTTCTCCTGCGCTGTGGCGCATTGAGCCTGAAAGTAGTCCGGTTCCTGCCGCAATTGGACGGTGGCAAGGGTGTGCTCAGCCGTAAGTGGCCCGAAAAAATTGCTAAGGTCGTCGAATGATCCGGGCGTAAGTGTCGCCGTCATCAGGAGTGTCCGAA
Organism: uncultured Opitutus sp.; assembly: GCA_965652375.1. Classification (GTDB taxonomy): domain Bacteria; phylum Verrucomicrobiota; class Verrucomicrobiia; order Opitutales; family Opitutaceae; genus Actomonas. Next base: position 81,767 of record CBFGUO010000007.1, on the reverse strand, counting down.
ACCCACGCTCTGCTGGGGCGGTATCCCGGAGAAACCGCCAAAACGAACCCATTGACTGGAATTCGGGACGGAATGATGCGCCCCACTGACCGATGAGGTGCGCCTCATCCACGACGAAGGCCCGCAATAAACCCCGCTCTGCGACGGAAATTAGGTCCTTTGCCAAAGTGCCTACGATGCTCTCCGGTGCGGCGAAGAGTAATCGCTGTGAACCTGTCTGGATCCGTACCCGGATCGCTGCGCGGTCCTCCACTGACAAGCCACTTTCCCACGCATTAATTGCATCGGTAGGACGGAAGCCGCGGGCCGCCTGGACTTGATCATGAGCTAGAGCGATGGTCGGCACGACAAAGACTGAGAGTCCCGAATCGCTGGGCCCCAATAAGGCGGCGGAAAGTCCGACTAGGCTTTTGCCGCCGCCGGTCGGAAGCACGACCAACCGAACGGAGCCCGGAGGTGAGAGCATAACCGCACGGATCGTCTCTGCCTGGGCTGGTGACAGGTAGAAATCGAGGCCGAAAAACTGACGAAGCGCAGGGTCGCTGGGTACCTTGCGATCGACCTCCATACGCAACAGTTCGCCTTCGACCGCCTGAAATGCTGCCTTGCCGTCATTAGTCCGCCATATGGGAGTGAGCCACGCGGGATTCCAATCGCTGGCCTCCACCTCGAAGGCGTTCGCGCCCAGCACCCGAACTGAGCATCCATGATCCAGCCACTGCTCTCGACTCGGGAACGGCGGAACGGAGGGGATCGTTAATCGCACGGCCACTCCGTAAACGACCTCTTCACGGCGTATGGCCTGCCGGATGAGACAGGCGAGGTCACCCGCGCCGGGGGTTCCGAGCAACGCCAGGCGGAGGCGCTCATAGGGAAGTTCGGGCAATGTTTCCGCCTGGGCCGGTGGCTTCGGCCACTCACGAAGGAGTGTGCGTAAATAGGCGAATGAACTCATGCCATCGGACTTCGGCTTAGGAAGGTCGCGGCAACCGAATCGAAGCGGACTTGGGCCTTCCGGATACTTTCCTGCACGACTTCGTGCAGTGTGGTGGCCCGGCGGATATCAAGGTCGAGGGATTTCTGTTCGTCGGGGAGATCGGCTAACGCTTCACGTCGGCTGGTGAGTTGGGCGATGGCTTCTATGTAGGTTGCCTCTTGTTTTTGAAGGCTAGAGGCGGTGGCCTCGGTCAGCTTGCCCTGCTCTCTAACCGCCTGCTCGGCCGAACGGCGAGTTGTGGCACAATGGTTGAACCAAGATTCGGCATTGAGGCCGGCGAGTCCGAGGGCTATTGGCCAGCGATCGGCAGATAGATTGGTGTCGTTTGAATTTTTGTCATATCCGCGCTGAAGAATCCGCACCACCGCATCCTCCGGCGGTTGGAATTCCGGACCGACCCAGAACTCCGTTTGCAGCGGAGGGAAGGTCGCGTCGGCAATCCGGAGAATGGTGCGAGAATTAGCCCAAGGGTTGGCTTCACACCACTCCTGAAGCAACTTCGTGTTCGCTTCCGCGATGGCGGTGAACCGGATAAAAACCTGAGGCGTCGCGCTAGCATGGGGATGGACTCGCCAGAGGGCCGCCGCGGTGCCGCGGTCGTCCCAACGCAGATGGGCGTCCACGGCGTCTATCCATGGATGGCCGAGGCGGGCAACCCCTACCCGGCGGCGCAGCCCTGTTTCTCGCCGCGCTGCCATTGACCAGGAGAGCGGGCGGGGAAAAGTCTTGTGCTCGGCGTTTCCGTCGAGGCCGCGATGGAACCAGCGGAGAAAGTCAGCCTGGGAAATCAATGTTCGGTGTCCCCCTCGACTGGCGGACCGGTAGTGGTATCGACCAACTGGATCGTCGGGTCCTTCTTCTCCGACCCGTAGAAAGCCGAGAGCCTCAACCAACCACAGATTCAACGCCTGCGAGAATGATTCTGCGCTTCGTTCGTAGGATTCGATGCCTTCGAGCAATTCCTCCACCTTGCCAGTTTGAGTAGAAAGTGCGTCGAGTTCGTCCTGGTTACGAATTTGGCGGAGCTCGGTTTGAATCACGCCTTTCTCTCCGGATACTCGAGATAAGTTCTGGCTGAAGGCGGAACTGCCTTCGATCAACAATTGTTGGCGCAGAGATTTCATTTCGTCCTCCACTAGGTACTGAAGGGACGCAATAGAGCGGCCGAAGACGTCCCAGCCTTCGTTCAGTAATTCCAGCCAACCCGCGAGGTACTTGGTGCCGATAGGCACGATCACAGCTGACTTGACCGCCCGGCCGATGCCGATTCGGTCAAGGCGACCGATTCGCTGTTCCAGTCGGTTCGGCGAAAGCGGTAAGTCCACGTGTAACAACGCGGTGCTTCCACCCTGTAGATTCAATCCTTCCTCGGCAGTCTCGTCGCAAACGAGGAGGCCCTTTTGCAGCCAGGTGTCCGGATGTGCCGTGTCCGGTCGGCAGCGAAGGATTGGTGTTGCCGATCGAATATTGAGGCGGCGATAGATAGTGTCCGCGACAGTTGGATCGCTACACATAATTACTAACCGTTCCACGCCATGCGCAAAGTGGAGCGCTTCTGCGCATATCGCATCAAGCCGCCGATCATCCGCTTGTTCGAGTTGGACGCTTTGTTCGAGGATCGACTGCAGGAATTCCAATTCCCCTTCAAAGGCAGGGGCGGTGAAATTAGCGTCATGTGAGCGTCGGTTGCAGGTATTGCTCAACTCGTTCTTCCGTAGTGTAACCCAAGCGATGAACTTGCCGGATGAGGTCCAAGCGGCCTGCAAAACCGTGTAGAAGTTCCGTTCCACCATTTCCCAGGCGGGTCCGGATTCATGACCAGCATCAATGGAGGCTTGGACGGCCCGGGCCCGCCAGAGATCTACGAAATTTTCCAGCAATGCGGTGGAGTCCTCATCGATCGTCAACACGGTCAAACCCGCACGGCCGGGGAGCAGACCCTCTATGTCACCCGACCGTCGATTCCGAAGCAACCGACGGTCTAAGCGGTAGGATTCAGCAAGGTGAGAACGGAGGCTGACTATCAGGCGGGTGCGTTCTTCCGGGTTCAGTTCGGAGCCAGTTTGATTCTGCAATCCGGCTAAGACCTCTGCAGCGAGTGCTTGCAAGCGACCGTCTTGGGGGAAGAGAACACGCACATTGGTGACTGTCTGCTCGAGAAAGTAATCGTTCTGATCGTCTGTCAGGGTAACAAAGATATTCGCCAATTCCTGGCGTTGGTCGACGCGGGAGCGAAATGCCTCCCTGCCTTCAAGGCGATGGATTGCCGGATCCAGTAGGTGCAGGAGGCTGAGAAATCCGAGAGCGTTGCCACGAATCGGGGTGGCGGATAACAGAAGGAGTTTAGCGCAGCGACTTGGATGGGACACTTCGCGTATCCGATGGTATAACGCAGCACGCTCCGGCCGCGTAATTTGGTGCGCTTCATCGATGATGAGTAAGTCTGGCTGCAAATCGGCAGTTGCAAGGAACTGGTCGTAGGACAGGACCACCACCTGGTGACCGTAGTTGCCGCCGATCTGGCATCGCTCGATCAATTCGCACCACCACTGGGTGGTCAGCGCGGCCGGCACAACAGCGACGACGTTATGTCTTTCCGGGTGATCCAAGACATGCTGACGGGCGATCATTCCAGCTTCAATCGTTTTACCCAAGCCTACTTCGTCGGCGAGCAGGTATCTTTGGATGGGGTCGGAGAGCACGCGCGTTACCACCTCCAGTTGATGGCGTTCGAGGAAGACCGGCGCGGAGAGAAGCGCGGTTAAACCTGAGGCGCTGGCCCGTTGCCGAACAAGGTGGCCCACAAGTTCCTGACGTTTTGCGTGAAAGTAGGGCGTTTCAGTGAGCATCGCCTTGAGGTGGTCGATGGGGTCGGCGGTCGGCAGTGCCCAACGAACGTAAACTTCTGCTTCTGAAAGCCTGGCTTGGGCCTTGTTTGGCAGGCTCACAAAGCAAGTGTCGTCGACATGGCCGCTGATCCGCCCCATTCGCCAAGTCGCGGCCTTGCTATCGTAAAAGTAAACCCGGGTTTCGGATCCAAGTTGGCCGACCGGAAGTAAGTCGGTGATTGCACACCGTACGGTCGGTCGCTCGACGGTCGTCGGGGAATCGAAATACTCGACCGAGGCTTCGCTCTGAGCAGTTTCTAAACGCACCAGTTTTCCGGTGCCCCAATGATTGGTCTTTATCGATACGAACGAGCCGATTCTGGGCATGGCGCGACTAGATCCGCTTTGCGCTGCGGGATGAAACGACGGCGAAGGCCGTGTGATTGTGAATACTCTCTTGGTTGTCGGCTCGCACCTCGAACCAAGCGATGCGCTTGTCGGCTTTGAGGTGGGCTGCGGCATTGCGCACCATGTCTTCCACGAATACCGGATTATCGTATGCCTGCATAGTCACGTGGCGCTCATCGGGGCGCTTGAGAAGCGCATAGATCGGCGCCGAGGCCGAGCGTTCTGCGATTTCGAGCAGTTCCTCGATCCATACAAATTGCCACATGCCCTTGCGGTCCTTTTTGGTGCGCACGGTGAAGGTGAGGAAGCCGCGTTGGTTGTGGGCACCATAGTCGGAAATCTCCTTCGAGCAGGGGCAGAGGCTCGTGACCGGGACCCGCACTTTCACTAGAAAATCCTGATCGTTCCCTGTAGCCTCGGCGATGAACGTGCATTGGAGATCGATCAACGCTTCGGCGCCGGACACGGGCGCCGCCTTGCTGACGAAATAGGTGAACTCGGCTTCAATGTGGGCTCGTTCGGCTTCAAGGCGCTTCTGAAGGCGCAGCAACATACCGGGCAGAGTCCAGAGGCTGACCTCCCCATGGTGCTCGTTCAGCACTTCAAGAAACCGGCTCATGTGAGTGCCCTTAAAATGATGAGGTAGGTCGACCGAGAGGCTCAATGTTCCCACCGTGTTTTGGGCTTTATTGGCGCGATCCAAAACGGTGAGCGGGTACCGGAGATCACTCACTCCAACGCGGTCGATGGCAATTCCACGTGTGTCGCGGATCTTTTGAATGTCCTTAAGAGGTTTAGGCATGGTATCAGTAACCCAGGGCGGGGTTACCGCCGAGGGGAATGGCTAGGCGAGAACGGGCGTCGAGGGAATCGACGTTGTACAGTCGGTGAAGTTGGTATCCGACTCGAAAAATCCCTCCATGGTTTTTAACCCATTCAGAGATGCTCGTCAAAACTTCAGGATTGGTGCGTTGCGACCATTCGGGATGAAGCCAGACGTGACGTGTCCTCACTGATTGGCCGATTGTGCTCCACCATTTATCGATCGTGGTTTTGTCTTCGACGATGATTTTGATCTCGTCGGCCCGTTCGACGTTCTCGGCGAGAGGAAGTTTCGCCCATTTCGGACTTAGCGTCACCCACGAGAAGTCGCCTCGAATCGGATAGGAACCTGCGGTTTCTAGATGAATCGGCAGCTTCGCGATTCGCAGTGCCGATGTTAACGGAGTTAGTTCGTGGATTGTGGGCTCTCCGCCGGTCACGACGACAAATTCGGCGTTGGAACCCTTGGCGCTAGCGACGAGCGTGTCGACGGTAGGCCGATCAATCTGTTCTGGCACCCAATCGGGATGCCATGTGCCGGCAGAATCACACCATGGACACTGAATAGGGCAGCCGAAAGTGCGGATAAAGAAAGCTGCGCGCCCCATGTGGGCGCCTTCTCCCTGCCAAGTGTAGAACGTCTCATAAACCGGGAGTGTGGACATCAGCGGTGTATCGGTAGTTGGGGGGCACAATAGGTGGCTGAATTCTTTGAATCCTCCACAACTTCAACCGAAACGAGAAAAGCGCGGCTTTCCGTTTGTTTGCGCACGGTCTCGTCGAAGATCTTGAAGAGGTGTTGAGCTAGTCCTTCGCAGGAGCAACTCGGGACTAAGTAAACCTTCCACGCGCTCGGGCAGGCACCGACAATCTGTTTCCTGAGCGGATCGCTTTCGTTGAACACGCACGCATGGTCGAGGTTTTCCTCGATCCAGTTTTTGATGAATTTGAGTTTGCCGAAATCTACGACAAAACCGTTAGCGTCGGCTTCATGGCAGCCGAAAGTTAGTGTGAAGGCCCAGTTATGTCCATGGACGAGCGAGCAATGGCCATCATGGAGGTGCTGCCGATGGGCGAACGGAATATCTGAATAGGTTTTCCTGCAGGTAATCATGTGTTGCCTTACAAAAGATCGCCCTGTAAGTCGACGATTCCGACATCGCTATACCAAGGACGGTCCGCGTTTATATTACGTCTGATTTGTGTGAGTGAATCAAGAAGCAATCCTCTCCCTGTGGCTGTATCTAGGCTTTTATTGACCCATTTCGCTTTCCATAGTTTGGGATTTAAGCATTTAAGTATGCGGTTGATGGACTCCGACACGGCCGCGAAATCCGTAATTCGGAGCTGATCCTTGTCATATTCAAATACTAGATCTTCCGCGATAAACTGAGTTAAACAAATGATAGGCACCTTTTCCAGCAGGTGGCTGTCCTTATTGAAGCAGTCCTCCCAGTTTTCCTTTACGGTTGTCCAGATCGCTAGAAAGAAGCCGAGGAGGACTGCTTCATCTTCCTCTAGTTCCGGGATCTTTTTTTGTTTGAGGTAAGCAATGCTAGACTCCAATGCATTTGGTGCGATGAATCCTTGGTCGTCAGTGTTGTTGGACCATTTGATCAATCCTCGGAATGGGCTGTTCTCTTCCTCGTCGGCAAGTTTAATGAAATTGAGATGATCTCCGATGCTCATGCGGATCGCATTTAGGCGATTACTTAGTTCATCTTGATCGTATTTAGAGACTACTGCAAGAAGGTGATTTCGTGAAACACGTGAGGCCTTGTTGTTGACAACAAGAAACTGAAATGCTGTTTCGTCTGAGGTTGGGTTTAGCAAGGCCACTATGTTGAGCGGGAGTTCCGGATCAAACTTCGCGGCGCCCAATAGGCGGTGTTGTCCATCAATTACGGTTCCTGGTTTTTCCGGAGAAGTCTCGTCGAATTCTAGTTCGATGGTCACCACATTGGGGGTCCCTGTTTCTAGAATAGATGATGATTTGAGATCAAGGCTCACTATCAAGGCGGTAGGTATGGTATTCTTGGCATTCCGCTCAAAGAATCTCCTGACCTCTGAAACCTTTGCGGGTTTCTCGAGGCGTTGGGGGCCGAGTTTGCGTTGTGGTGTGTGCCTTTCGATTGCAGCCCATTCGTATACTTGACCAGCGGGTGCGCAAAAAATCAAAAATCCTGGAGCTCCATTTTCGGGTGGTCGCTGGTAATTTTGAATGGCGGTATATCTAAATATTTTCATAAACTAAGAATTGTGGATGTTTCCATGGATCCGCATATCAAACATATCCGCTATTTGGGATTCTGCATTAAATCGTATGTTGACAAACGGGCCAATTGCAATGAAGGCATCTCGCAAAATAACGCCATTATCTATCGCATAGGTCAGTGCCTCTCGGTGTAGGAGGGCGTATTTCCGCCGAAATTCCATTTTTGTAACTTTATCTTCGGTTTCGTCACAAGAAAAAATCGTGTGTACATCGGTTGAGACCCAAGTTGCAACATTTCCCTTCTTGCCGTTGCACCGGTAACATGCAGGCAGGAAATTCTCTTCAAAGGAATCTCCGCCCAGGCTTGAGGGCCACAAGTGTTCTATTGTGAATGATTCCGGTAGATTGTCGTCTGTGAAATTTAGTGACTTCCCGCAAATGTAGCAAAATTGATGCTCCCGCTTCGCAAAATGCTTTAATTGTTCCCGTTCCGATTTATTGATCGGTCTATCGGCGCTTCTTACCGCGGCGCACAGTAACCGCAAGAGTTTATTTTGCTGATTGATACGATTCCATGGGTACCGTTCAATCACGGTGGATATTTGAGACTCGGTGGTTGCTCCACCGCTACCATAGTAGCGAGCTATAGTCATCAATTTACACGTAAGGTAGGTCGCTGCGTGTAGGGCATAATATTCGGTGAGTTGTTCATGATTCCCAATCGGTCTCAGGCTGCCATGAAGCCGAGTCCACGAATTTTTATCTTCTACAATTCGTGAATGGACATATGCCATTAAGGCTTCCCCTTTGGTCGCGGCAGGGTACATAAATGAGGGTCAATTTAACAAGTTAATTTCCAGTTTGATTGGACTAACAATTCGACTGACGGGGCATCATCGGCATACGGAGTCGGATCAAGAACTCCCGCCAAGTGGAACGCTTCCCGCCGCTCAATGCACGTGCCACATCGGCCGCAATGGAGCGATTTCCCTTCATAGCAGGACCACGTATCTGCAAACGGCACGTTTAGTTCCGCACCTCTGCGAACAATGTCAGCCTTAGTTAACGTCACAAAGGGGCGGATCAGATCCACCTTATGCCAATCAGCAATACTGATGGCATGCCGCATGGCATCGGCGAATTCAGTGCGACAGTCCGGGTAGATTGCATGATCACCGCTGTGTGCTGCATAGGCAATGAAATCTGCCTTTTGTGATATAGCCCACCCAGCGGCCAAGGCTAGAAGGATCATATTCCGATTCGGAACGACAGTCGCCTTCATGGTTTCTTCGGCGTAGTGACCTATTGGGACTGGAATTTCTGGTGATGTGAGACTGCTACCAGCGAGCAACCCAGCAATGGATCGCAAGTCGACCACTTCGTGGTGAACCCCAAGGCTCTTCGCGATGGCGGCGGCGGAAACGAGTTCCTTTGCGTGCCGCTGCCCGTAATTGACCGATAGTGTCATAACGGCATGGTTATCAGATAATAGCTGATAGAGGAGAACCGTTGAATCGAGACCCCCAGAGTGGATTAAAACGACTTTTGGCTTGGACACGGTTCAAGCATTGCGATTTTTCGCGGCGTGTCGCGTCGGAAGAGTCCTCCTGCGCACAAAAACCGGACGACAGTGCCTTGGAGGGCGGCGAACGGGCGGTTAGGTTATCGCGATATCGTTCATCTCGGGTAGTCCGGCTTGTTGAGCCTGCGACGCGCTCAAGAGTGCAACTCCGATAAGCTGCTCTCTACCCAGTGTTGCGCTTCCATCGAATGGATTGAGTCCGGACCTGTGGTTTTAAAAGGGGCCCGCCGAAGGGGGCGCCTGGGCCAGCCACTTAATCGTTCACATTGTGCCGTGAATTTCAATAGATTCCGACAAACTGGCAGGACTCAGACGGGATTTGCGCGGAAGCGCCGGTTCGAGCGGTATGCTTCTTTCCCACGCGATTTGCGAAGCAGACCTGGCCTCAGAGGATGCCTGCGTCCCTGAAGCTGTAGTAGCCGAGGCCGGTGGGGTCGGCGTCGCGGTGACCGACGATGACGTGGTCGAGGAGTTCGATTTCCACCGTCTGGGCCGCCTCCCGGAGGATGCGGGTGATTCTTACGTCGGCGGTGCTGGGCTCTGGCGATCCGGAGGGGTGGTTATGCACACAGGCGATAGCGCTTACTGGCCCGCTCTCCTGGAAGACAGGCCTGAAGACCTCTCTGGGATGAACGAGTGAGGCGGTTGCCGTTCCGGATGTCACCTCAACCTGCCGGATGAGGCGGTTCTTGCGGTTAAGGAGCAGCACCCAGAACTTCTCCACTTCCAATCCCAGGACGATCGGGGCGAAATGGGCCGCGATGCTTTCGGGTCCGTCGAGGATGGGAGCCGCGATTCGCTGTGAGGTCATCATGCGGCGGGCGATTTCGCCGATGGCTACGAGTTGGAGTCCTTTGATTTGGCCGATGCCTCTAACCCGGCGGTAGTCGGAGGTCTTCCAGCCGGCGAGTCCGACGATGGAGCCGGCTTGAGCCAATAGCCGGGATGCGATGGAGACGGCCTGCTCCGGACAGGTGCCACTCCCTTGGAGGATGATGGCGAGGAGTTCGGTGTCGCTGACGGCTTTCACGCCGAAGGATTCGAGTCGTTGCTGGGGCTGTTCGCTGACAGCCATCTTGAAGTCGTTCCGGGTGGATTGCTCGCCCCAGCTGAAGGTGACTTGATTCATGGTTACCGACGCCCGTGCGTCACCGTCGGGCCGGTCGTCGTGACCGGTTGCCGCGGCTTGCTCCGCGCGTTGGCCCGCGCAGGCATGGCCAGTCACGACGCCGGCCGCTGAGCGCGAAGCCGTGGTGCTCCGCGCGAAGGGGAAGGCCGGCGGCGGGAAGGCCGAGTCGAGCGCAGCGAGCGACGCCTTGACGGCCATGCAACAATTCGGGAACGCGCAGAGAAGAAGTTGATGGATTGCCGCATGTCGGCGCCTCCCCTGTCGCCGGTTGACAGCGGTGCAGGGGTATCATGCAACTCGAAACCATCATCGGCGCGCTGCTCGCGGCGGCAGCATTTCTCAAGCGGCCGGTCCAAGATGCCGCGACTCAATCCATCAAGGAACTCTTCGATGCGGTGCGCGCCCGATTGCGCGCGAAGTTTGGCGAGGATTCCGACGGCGCGAAGTTCCTCGATCTCGCGGTCGAAAAGCCGGAATCGGCGCTGCGAAAGGCCGTGCTGGCTGAGGAGTCGATAGCCGCCGGAATCGACGACGATGAGGAACTCGGCCGGCTTGCACGGAAGCTCGCGGTACTGTTGCCGGACGATGCCGGCGTGGTGCCGCAGCAGGTCAGCGTCGTCGGTCGAAGCAACAAGGTGCAGGTGGCTGCAGGGGATATTGTGACCACCGAACGGCATGTTCGGCGGGCCGTGATCACGCCCGACGAGCGTCATCTGTCGGTGATGCAGCGCGACCGGATTCGCGAGGTCGCGGCCGACCTCGGTCATCGTTTGACGGGCGGCGCTGCCGGCGGAATCGCGGCTGTCCACCGCATGCTGCAACGCCGGTTCGACGTGGTGTCATACCTGCTGATTCCGCGGACGCGTTATGAGGAGGCGCTGAGCTTTCTGCGCCAGCAGCGCGCGATCCATCGCTCACGGCTGCGGCGCGGTGATCCGGTGACCTACCGGAATGACCTCGTTCGCGCGATCTTCGCGGGCGCTCGGGAACTCGGCTGGAACCGCGACCGCGTGCATGCATTTGCGGAGGACAAGCTCGCGCTGAAGGACCCGCTGGGATCGCTCAAGGATCTCGGGCCGGTCCAGCTCACGACCCTGGCGGATACCGTCCAGCGGGCCGTGCGGACTGCCCGCGCCGAGCGCCGTCGCGAGGTCGCGGAAGAAACGGGGTGATCGTATTTCCGAGCCGGGCGCGGTTGCGCCAAAACCGGCGGCCGGCGCGGAGTCCGGGACCGAGGAGCGGAGGACACGCCGGGAGCCGCAGCGGAGCCGCCGAGTCGGTCCGCGCAGGCAGACGGCGGTCCGCAGCGACGAGCGTCCCGGTCTCCGCGCGCGTGCCGCATCGCTCCGCGAAAGCACGATGGCGCGCCGATCCAGCGCAGCGCGGCGCGTCTTCGTGAGCGTCGGAAATCCCACCGGCCATCGGTCCGGCCGGGCTGGGCTTTCGTCGTGAGTGCGCAGTGCTGCGTCGGTTGACGCCCGTGCTCGGGCGTACGCGACCTGCGTCGCATTTACGAAAATCAAAACCTTACGGATTCCCGTAAGGAGTGCAGCGTGCCCCGTGAAGAAAATGCCGGTGCATTTTCGTAAGTGCTTCCCGCGAGGTCGGCTCTTCCTCGTGCTTACGGCCAAGCCCCAGTTGAATCTGCGAAGCGCTCGCGAGTATTTTCGCGAGCATCTACGTGTGGGCGATTACTACTCCGCCGACCGTCAGGTGGCCGGTGAATGGTTCGGCCTGGGTGCCGACAAGCTGGGTCTCAAGGGCGTCGTGAAGGAGGCGGAGTTTTTGAGGTTATGCGATGGCCTTCATCCGACCACGGGCGATCGGCTGACGGCCCGGAAGAACACCCGCCGGCGGGCTGCGAACGGGACACACGTGGCCAATCGCCGGGTGTTTTACGACTTCACGCTCAGCCCGCCGAAGAGCGTTTCAGTCGTCGCCCTCATGACCGATGATCGGATTTCGGCGGTCCATGACCGGGCGGTCCGGCTGGCGATGGCGGAACTCGAACGGCTGGCGGAGGCGCGGATTCGGAAAGGCGGTCAGCAGGGCGAACGGGAGACGGGTAACATCGTCGCGGCGGCGTTTCGGCATGACACCAGCCGTGAGCTGGACCCGCACCTGCACACTCATTGCGTGGTCTTCAATGCCACCTTCGATGGGCAGGAAGATCGCTGGAAGGCGCTGGAGGTGCGGGGCATGTTTCGCGCCCAGCGGTTTGCCGAAAACCTCTACTACCACGAACTGGCGAAGGGGCTCCATCGGTTCGGCTACGAGATCGAGAACAATGCCCGCGATTTCGAGATTCGCGGCGTTCCTCAGAGCCTGGTTGAGCGCTTCTCCAAGCGACATCAGCAGATCGACGATGAGGCGCGCAAACGCGTCGGTCCTGATGGCCCCGCGGAAGACCTGCGTGCGGTCCGTCGGCAGGTCGCGGAGAACCGGAGGAAGCGCAAGGTCAAGGACTCGACGGCGGAGCGGCTTGGGAAGCACTGGAGAAACCAGGTGCAACCAGATGAGGCCCGAAAACTGGCTTCGTTGCGGCCGAAATCCGGCAGCCGCCCCCGCGTTGCGGACGTTGTCGGCGCGGTCGCCTGGGCCGACGAGTTCCTGTTCGAGCGCCGTTCCGTCGTGGCCGATCACGAATTGATGGCGGCGGCCCTGGCGCGTGGTCGGGGCGAGTCCTTCGACCTGGAAGCGCTTCGATCCGAAATCGCCCGGCGCGGCTACGTTCGAGAGACCACGACCCGCAAACTCACATCGCGGGAGGTGCTGGGCTGCGAGCTGGATGTCGTGGTCGCGGCGCATGATGGCCGGTTTTGTCATGCCCCGCTGAGTCCGGATTATCAGCCTTCGGCACGGCTTTCGACCGAACAGAAAACTGCCGTGGAGCGGATTCTGCGCAGTCGCGATTTCGTGACGCTGTTTCGCGGCGGCGCCGGCACCGGAAAGAGCTTCGCGTTGAAGGAAGTCGAGCGCGGTCTCGCTGCCGCGAAGAGACCGGTGGTCGTGCTGGCGCCGCAGCGCCAACAGGTCGACGACCTGAAGTCCGGAGGGCTCAATGCGGAGACGGTCTCGCGATTCCTGCAGGGCTCAAAACTGCCAAGGGGCGCCGTCGTCGTCGTGGACGAAGCGGGGCAGATCGGCGCTAAACAACTGCGGCAACTGATCAACATCGTATCGGCCAGAAAGGGTCGGATCATCCTGTCCGGAGACACCCGCCAACATGGTGCGGTGGCGGCGTCGGATGCGTTGCGGGCCATCGAAAAACTCTCGGGGCTGAAGCCCGCTACGATCCGTCAAATCCGACGGCAGGATCCGAAGCGCGCCGAATCGGCGTTCGAACGCGACTTCATCCGCAGGTATCGCAAGGCGGTGAGCACCGCCGGGGATGGCGGGGCTGGCGCATCGTTCGATCAGTTGGACGCGCTCGGCTGCATTCGTGAAGTCGCTCCCGACAGTCGCAGGTCGGAACTCGCGAAGGCCTACCTCACTGCGGTTGCGCGGCGGGAGAAGGCGCTGGTGGTGGCGGACATCGGGAGGGAGCGGAGACGGCAGTCGCGAGGGACTCAGGGGGCGTCGGTGGAAAGGCTGACCTTCTGGGCGCCGCCCAGCTTGGCCTCGTCGATGACCCGCACGAGCATGTCGGAGGACACGGCCTTATCGACCTGGATGATGACGGGTGATTCCTCGGCCTTGGTGAGGCGGCGCACGGTGGAGCGCACGCCGCTGAGGCCGATCTCCTGGCCGCCGTAGATCACCTTGTTGTCCGACGTAATGGCAATCATGATACTCTGCTTCTCCAGCGAGAGGGAGGCGGAGGCCTCGGGCTTGTCGACTTCGACGCCGGTCTCCTCGACGAAGGTCGTGGTGACGATGAAGAAGATCAGGAGAATGAACACCATGTCGATCAACGGGGAGATGTTGATCTCTTCGGGTGGTTGCAGACCTTGGGTGAGGGAGCGGCGGGCCATGGCGGAGGGAAGATTGAAAGTGAAAGGGAGGAAGGAGGAAGGCGTCAGGCGGCGATACGGCGGGGGAGCGACTTGCGGATGAAGGCGTTTTCGAGACGGAGGAGGAAGAGCTCGAGGTTGCTGCGCATGGCCTTGATGCGGGAGATGAGCACGAAACCGGGAATGGCGATGACGAGGCCGGTCATGGTGGTGATAAGGGCCTCGGCGATGCCGCCGGCGACGAGTCCGGCGGTGCTGGAGCCGGCGCTGGCGGACAGGCCGTTGAAGGTGGTGAGCATGCCGGTAACGGTGCCGAGCAGACCGGCGAGCGGAGCGGTCGAGACGAGCACCATGGAGAAACGAACCCGGCTGTTGATGCGCGGGATGTAGTCGGTGCGGATCTCGTCGAAGCAGGCACGCAGGCGGCCGACCGACTGGAAGTTGGCCGCGGCGAAGCGGATGATTTCGCCGAGCTCTCCCTGCGCCTCGTCGGGGGCATCGATCCAGTGACGCCACTCGTTTTCGTCGACGCGATTGAAGCGGCGGACGAAAAGCTCCAGGTAGAGCGCGACGACCGAGTAGTAGATGATGATGGTCAGGACGGCGAGCGGGACCATGAGCGGCCCGCCGTCCTGGAAGATCTGAACCGTCTGAGCGATGAGGCCTTCGTCGGGCATGGAGTGGGAAGGGAGGGAGGGAGGAGGAGCAGGGAGGAGGGAGCAGGGAGCACGAAAGGGGGATCAGGCGGCGACCTGTTTGAGGCCGGCCTCCTTGGCCTCGGCGAGACCGTTGCCGAAGGTGATCATGAGGGTCTCGAGCTTGCCCATCTTGCTGGCCACCAGCCGGGAAACGATGGCGCCGAGAATGCAGGCGGGAATGGCGGCGATGAGACCGAACTCGGTGGTGATGAGCGCCTGGGAGATGCCGGACGAGAGGCTCTTGGCGTCGCCCGTACCGAAGAGGGTGAGCAGCTTGAAGGTCTCGATCATGCCGGTGACGGTGCCGAGGAGGCCGAGGAGGGGGGCGACCGAGGCGGCGAGGGTGATGAAGGTGATGCCGCGCTCGAGTTTGGGTTTCACGGCCAGCAGGGTTTCGAAGAGAAATTCGTCGAGCAATTCGCGCGGGAGGTGGATGTTCTTGAGGCCGGTGGAGATCATCTCGGCGGCGGGACCTTCATGCTGGCCGGCGATGTGGAGCGCCTCGGGCAACTTGTCCTGGCGGATGAGCGTGTTGATTTCGTTGATACGCTCGGCGGGCATCAGCTTGAGGCTGAGAATGTCGAGGAGCTTGAAGGCGGTGATGCCGACGGCGATGAGGCCGAAGAAGGCGATGGGCCACATCCAGATGCCGCCCTTGAGGAAGTGCTCGATGAAGGTCTCCTTAGTGGTGGCGATGGCGAGGGCGCGGCCGAGCGTGGGGTCAAGCGGCACGCTGCCGGAGCCGGTCTTGACGAACGCATCGATCGCGCCGGCGGCGGCGGGGTCGAAGACGATGAGGCTCGGCGTATCGCTGGAGCCCCGAGTGAGCAGACCGGCATTGGCGGCATCGGCGGCGAAGTAGCCGATGGGGCCGAGTTCGAGCACGGTGCCGGAGACGACCTTGCCGCCGGGGAGCACGGCTTCGCCGGGGAAGCGGGCGCCGCCGACGTTGGCCTCGACGCGGGAGAGGGCGAGATCGACGCCGGTGAGCTGGGCGGAGATCTTTTCGCGGGTGGTGAGACCCTCGGCGTCGGCCTTATTGAGGATGCCGATCACGGCGAGGCCGTATTTGGCGGTCTCGCCGACGGCGAGGGAGGCGTTGACGCGATTGAGGTAGTCGTTGAGGAGGTTGGCCACATAGCCGGCCTCGTCGTCGTAGGCCTTGACCTGGGACTCGAGGGAGGCGAGGTCGACACTCTGGTTGTCGACGATGCGTTGCATGCGCTCGTGTTCGCGGCGCAGGCCGAGAGCCTTGCTCTCGAGTTCGCGCAGCTCGGTGGCGAGCGGGAGGCGTTCGCGGGCGATTTCCTGGCGAAGCGTGTTGAGTTCGGCGACGGCGGAATCGAGCTTGGCGCGGGCGGTGGCTTCGAACGCGGACGACTGGCCGGAGGTGACGGTGGCGGTGGCCAGGAGGCCGCAGGCAAGCAGGCAGGAGGTGAAGGTGGATCGAGCGATCATGGCGGGAAAAATCAGTCGGCTTTGAGGGGAACGGACACGAATTCGGGAGACTGGCGGGCGAGGTAGACATCGACCGCGCGGGCGACCTCGAGGGCCTGTTCGCCGCCGGCGGTCTCCCATTGCCAGCCGGAGGGTGTGGGATAGCCGAAGCCGGCGTAGGCTCCGCCAGCATCAGTGAAGAGGGCGGCGGCGAGGCCGAGGTAGAGCGTCTGCACCTCGCGGGTTTCGCCGCCCACGTCCTTCACCTCGCTGACGTATTTCACGTCGGCGTTGAACTTGTCGGTCTGCGCCAGCACGCCGATGACGTTCTGGAGGCGTTGCGAGTAGCTCAGGCGGGTTTTGGCGGGATCGTCGGGCAGGCGGGCCAGGAGGGGCTCGAGTTCGCGGGCGAGGGGATCGGGCAGGGCGACGGTGAGGGTGCGGAGGCGTTGTTCGAAGGCGGCGATGTCGGTGTCGAAGGCCTTGCTGGTGGCGCGTCCGGCTTCGAGTTGGGCATTGAGTTCGGCGCGCTTCTGATCGGCCGAGGTGGCGCTGGCCTGGAGAGCGGACATCTTTTCCTCGAGTTCACCGATCTCGGATTTCAGCACGGCGATCATGTCGGTGAGCGTCTGCTGTTGGGTGCTCCACGCGGCGGACTCTTCGCCGATGACCTTGCGGATGCCGATGTATTCCTTGTAGGTGTCGCGGGCGGCGGCGACGGGACTGGCGGGATCCTCGGCGGCGGTCGCGAGGGGGGCGAAGGCGAGGAGGACGGCGACGAGCGAAACGGCGGGCAGAGAGGACGGGCGGGCGGTGGTGGGAGGACGGCGCATGGTGGCGTGGTCGGTTGCTTTGGTAGGTGAACCCGGAGGCGGGTGCGGCCGGAGTTGGCAGCGGATGGGTCGGTTTTAGCAGAGCATGTTCCGCAATCATGCCAGGGGCGCGAAACCCGTCCGGGTGGATCAAAATTCAAACGTCGGTGAATTCGATTGCAGTTTATTCACCTTGGCGGGGCGGGCGGCGGCGGGCTTGGCGGTTGCTGCGCGTCGCGGCCGTGAAGTTCGACCGAAATCGGCCATTCCTTTTGTTCATCATTCGAGGCGCGGCGATGGCCACGGCCTCGCTGGCGCCGGCCGGCTGCGGGCACGGGCCCGCGGTCGAGGCCGGACCGGCGGCGCCGATGGTGCGTCCCGCGGCGTTCAATTTTGATCAGCCGGGCACCGGCGCACCGCTTGCGGTCGAGGCGTGGTGGCGGACCTTTGGTAGTGATGAACTGGATACGACGGTGCAGCGCGCCCTGGCGGGCAGTCTCACGCTCGCCTCCGCGCGCGCGCGGCTGGAGCAACTGGATGCGGTGCGTCGACGGGCGCAGGGCCAGCGCTGGCCGCAGCTGGAGGCTGCGGGGGGATGGGATCGTGATGCGGCGCGGGACCCGCGACGCGAGGACGGTCTTGCGCTCGAGCTGGGAGTGGATGCGTCGTTGGACATTTTTGACCGGCTGGGGGCCCTGGCGCGGCAGCGGGAGTGGGAATGGCGGGCCCAGGGCGAACGGTTGGAGGCATCGCGCCTGGCGGTGTCGGCGGCGACGGTGGAACTCTACTACGGGGTGGGGGCGCAGCGGCGTCTGCTGACCTTGTTGCGCGAACAGGAATCGACCGCGCGCGAGGTGTTGGCCTTGATTGAACGCCGCTACGCGCAGGGATTGATTTCGCGACTCGATGTGCTGCAGCAGCGGGGGCAGGTGGCGGAGATCGCGACGTTGGTGCCGGCGGCCGAAAACACGCTGCGGGTGCTGCTCACGGAGCTGGCGGTGCTGGCGGGACAGCCGACGAACGCATTTGAAGAACTCGCGAGCAGCTCGGAGTTTGCGCGCGTGGAGACGCTGTTCGTGCCGGGGGCGCCGATTGATTTGCTGGGGTTGCGTCCGGACCTGCGCGCGGCCCAGGCGGAGCTGCGGGCGGTGGATGCCGACCTCGCCCGGGTGCTGGCGGAGCGGTGGCCGCGGCTCACGTTCAGCGGCTCCGTGGCCTGGCTGGACGGCCGGGTGGCAAATGGTTCACCGGTGGCGTTGCTGGCTGCGGATCTGGTGCAGCCTTTGCTCGACGGAGGGGGGCGTCGGGCCGAGGTGGCCCGGGTCTCGGCGTTGCGGGCGGAACGGCTGACGGCGTTGAGCCAGGCGTTCCTGCGCGCGGTGGCGGAACTCGAAACAGCGGTGCAATCCGAGCAGAAGCAGCGTGAGTTGATCGCCTTGCTGGACGAGCGGGCCGGTATCCTCCGTGAAACCCTGCGCCAAGCCAACCGGCGCTACGATTCCGGTCTCACCGACTACCTGTCGGTCCTCTCGGTCACGCAGCAACTGCATGCGGTGGAGCAGCGCCTGGTGCGCGAGCAGCGTGTGCTCATCTCGTTGCGGGTGGCGCAGTTCGTCGGCCTGGGCGGTCCCATGCCGACCCGCGGGAGCGCGGCGGCGGGTTCAGGAGGCGGAGGGTAGATCGATGCCGGTGAAGGCGTAGATGCGCTCGATCAACTTGCGCAGTAGGCGCGGATGAAGCACCGCGTCGGAGCAGGCGAAACACGATTCCTCGATGAACTGGCGGTCGGCTGCGGTGATCGCGTCGGGCGAGGCTCCATTGGGCTCCACCAAGCGTCGCAGATTCTCGGCGCCAGCCTCGTCGGCAAGATGTTCGACGAGCACCGGGTCGAAGTGGGCGGAGGCGGTGTGGCGATCGCGCAGCCAGTCCGGGAGGGTGCGGGAACACTCCTCGGCCGCGCGGGCG
Source organism: uncultured Opitutus sp. (assembly GCA_965652375.1). GTDB lineage: Bacteria > Verrucomicrobiota > Verrucomicrobiia > Opitutales > Opitutaceae > Actomonas. The sequence continues at coordinate 62,921 of CBFGUO010000007.1, read as the reverse complement.
AGGGCGCGTTGAAAAAGGCGCCGTGAGGTCGCGGAGCGCAGCGGCGAAACCGGTGGGCAGGCGACAACGGCGTTGATGTGGCCGGGGCAGAGCCTGGCGCTGTCGGTGACGAGCAGGCCGGTGGCGGAGCGCGTGGCGGTGTCGCCGAACGGCGTGGGGGCGCAGATGCCGTCGACCACGTCTTCGGCGAGGAAGCTGGTCATCTGAGCGGGCGGCACCGGCAGGCAGCGGGGCTCGGGTTGATTGGGAAGGTTGAGCGACTGATGCCATTGCCGCACCAGACGTGGAGCGCAGGTGGGAGTGGGAGGTACTCCGATACGCAGCGTGTCCCCGAGCGTGAAGCGCGGGGAACGAAGGCGCTCGGCGACGCGCGGACTGAGCACGACATCGAACCCGCCGCGCGTGAGTACGGCGAGGACGGCCCATGGATCGCCCGAGTCGTCCCGCTGTTGCGAGCTGATGATCGGCGTGACCGCGGGAAGGCAGGCCGCGTCAACGCGGCCGATGAGGCAGTCTTCGATGAGGGTTCTTAATCCGATCTCCCGGACCAGTTGCAGTTTGAGTCCGGCATCGGAGAAGTATCCTTCATGAAAGGCGTGAACGAGCGGCAGAGCGCTGGCGGAGCCGGTGTGTCCTACACGGAATGGACGTGTCATGGTCGGCGGTGAAAAGAGTGGTCGAGTCGGGTGGCATCGCGGCTGCTAGCAGGCGTCGCACCAACTTCATGATGTCATGGCGATGAACGATCCGATCGACAGTCGACAACTCCAGATCTTCCTCCGGCTGGCGAGCGAAGGCAGCCTCAAGAAGGCGGCGGAAGGACTCTTTCTCACGACCTCCGCCATCAGCCACTCCATCTCGAATCTCGAGAGTGACCTCGGGGTGAAACTTTTTCATCGGTCGGGCCGCGGGCTGGTGCTCACGCCGCGCGGTGAGTTTCTGGCCAAGCAGGGCGGCGCGGTGCTGGCGCAGCTTTCGAGCCTGCGCCGGCAGTTGGCCGACGAGTCCCTGAGTGACCGCACGACGCTGCGGATCGCAGTGGGCAACAGTTTTCTCAACTACCTGTTGCCGGATGTGGCGCGGGAATTTGCCGAGTGCTTCCGCCGGGTCTCGCTGCACGTGCGGGCGGCCGACCGCGAGGAGGCGGTGGCGCTGGTGCGTTCGCACGAGGTCGATGGGGCAATCCTGGTCGACCCGCCGGCCGACGACAGCGAGTGCGTGAGCGCGCGACTGTTCGAGGATCATTTTGTGCTGGCGGTCGGCCGGCGTCATGCCTTCGCCGAATACGAGCGGGTGCCGGTGCGCAAGTTGAGCGAGCACAGCCTGGTGGTTGCGCAGGGCAACAGTCACACGGCGCAGCGCTTGCAGGAGGCGATGGCGCGGCGTGGCGTGCGCTTTCGCGAAACCATGGAGGTCGGCAGCATGATGGCGGTGCTCGGCATGGTGCGGCTCGGAGGCGTGGTGGCACTGGTGCCGTCGTGGATCGCCGAGCGCATGGATGATTCGTTGATCGAATTGCGGGCGATCGAGGGCTTCGAGTTCTCGCGGATTTGGGGTTACACCTGCACCCGTTCGCACGTGGACAGTCTGTGCAACCGCAGCTTCCGACGCCTGTGCGTGGCGCAGGCGGAGATCATCGACCGGCGGTCGCCTTATCCGATGACGGCTTCGGCCTGAGTCTCAGTGACCGGGCAGGCGGTCGACGATGCGTTTCCAGTCGGTGAGGGTCTCGTCCTGCCAGAAGAGGTGATACTCGGCGATGACGTGAATGTCACGGTCTTCGTAGTCGGGCACGCTCATGGTGTTGCGGCCGTTGGGCAGCAGTATGTCATGCTCCCCCACCAGGACCGGACGCCGGCCATCCACCTCGGGACGGGAGTAGATCCAGAGGCTGTCATGGTCGCTCCCGGGCTCGGCCGCCCGGCGTTCCCGGGGCTCGCCCAGCATGCCCAGCACCTGCTCCTGCGAAAGCCCGGGTTCGAGTGCCTCAAGGGCGGCGTTCCATTGGCGCTCGGTGATGCCGCCGCCGATGGTCAGGCAACCCCCGGCAAGCAGGAGGATCGGGAGCAGCATGGCGAGGCGAGGGAGGAAGGCGCGCATGGGAGATGAGACCGGCCGGCGGGTCGCTTGTTCACCGTCGCGACGGAAATGTGCGCCGAGGAATTGCCAAAATCCGGGGAGCAGCGGGCGCCGAAAGGGAGTATCAAGCGGTCGTCAGCTCACGGGCCTCTCAACCCCTTTCCCATCATGGCCATCAAAGTGCTCATCGTCCGCCGAGGGACGCCTCGATGCTTCGAGGAACTCAAGCCCCTCGTGCAGCGCCTGCGCGCGCTTGCCCTTGCCCAGCCCGGTTATGTGTCGGGCGAAACCTTCCTGAACATCGAGGTGCCCGGCGAGTACCTCGTCATCAGCACCTGGGCTTCGCTCGCCCAATGGACCGGCTGGCTCAACAACCCGGCCCGGGCCGCGGTGCAGGACCAGATCGATGCCCTGCTCGGCGAGGCCACCTTGTATCAGGTTTATCAACACGTCTGACCATTGACCGTTTCCGAGGCGTCATGTCCTCCTCCCTTCAGCGCCTGCAGGAACTGGCCGAGCTGAAGCAGGCCGCGCGGCTTGGCGGCGGGGCCGAGCGCATCGCCAAGCACAAGGCGAAGGGGCGCCTGACGGCGCGCGAGCGGCTGGCCGTGCTGCTCGATGAGGGCAGCTTCGAGGAGTTCGACCTGTTCAAGACGCATCGCTGCACCGACTTCGACATGGCGGGCAAGTCCTTTCCCGGCGATGGCGTCGTGACGGGCTACGGCACGATCGAGGGTCGCCTGGTCTACGTGTTTTCGCAGGACTTCACGGTCTTCGGCGGATCGCTTTCCGAGACCTTTGCCGAAAAGATCTGCAAAGTGATGGACCTGGCGCTCAAGAACGGTGCGCCGGTCATCGGACTCAACGACAGCGGCGGCGCACGCATCCAGGAAGGCATCGAAGGTCTCGCCGGCTACACCGACATCTTCCTACGCAATGTGCTCACCTCCGGGGTCGTACCGCAGATCTCCGCCATCTTCGGCCCGTGCGCCGGCGGCGCGGTTTATTCCCCGGCGCTGACCGACTTCACCTTCATGGTCGAGGGACAGAGCAACATGTTTCTCACGGGCCCCAAGGTCGTGAAGGCCGTCACCCACGAGGACGTGACGACCGAGGAACTGGGCGGTGCGGCGGTGCACACGACACGCAGCGGGGTGGCGCATTTTGCCTGTCCCGACGAACTGAGCACGCTCGCCGAGATCAAGCGCCTGCTCGGTTTCCTGCCGTCGAATCATCTCGAGATGCCGCCCCTGCGCGCCACGCAGGATCCGGCCGATCGCTATGACGAGGGACTCGACGCCATTGTGCCCGACAGTCCCAACCAACCCTACGACATCACCTCGGTCATCGCGGCGATTGTCGACAACGGGGAGTTTATGGAGTCGCAGGCGGGCTTTGGCCCCAGTCTCGTCACCGGCTTCGCGCGACTGGGCGGCCGACCGGTCGGCATCGTGGCCAACCAGCCCATGCACCTCGCCGGCGTGCTCGACTGCGACTCCTCCATCAAGGGCGCGCGCTTCGTGCGCTTCTGCGATTGTTTCAACCTGCCCGTCGTCACCCTGGTCGACGTGCCCGGCTTCCTGCCCGGCACCGCGCAGGAGCATCGCGGCATCATCCGGGAAGGGGCGAAGATGCTCTATGCCTACGCCGAGGCCACCGTGCCCAAGGTCACGGTCATCACCCGCAAGGCCTACGGCGGCGCCTACTGCGTGATGAGTTCCAAGCACCTGCGCGGCGACGTGAACTACGCGTGGCCCACGGCCGAGATCGCCGTGATGGGCGCGCGCGGCGCGGTGGAGATCCTTTACGCCCGCGAAGCGGCCGGGGTGAGTGAGCCGGCCGCGCTGCTCGCCGAAAAGGAGCGCGACTACAACGAACGTTTCACCACGCCGCTCGTGGCCGCCCGCCGCGGCTACATCGACGACATCATCACACCCGGCCGCACCCGCCTGCGGCTCATCAAGGCGCTGACGATGCTCGAGAACAAACAGGACAGCAACCCGCGCAAGAAGCACGGCAACATGCCGCTCTGACGCGACCCATCGTCGCCATGACCCTGCTCCCGCTCGCCTTCAACTGGCAGAACATCGTCGAGGGCGACGGGGTGTCGCTGGCGATCACCGGCATCACGATCGTGTTTGCGGGGCTGGTGCTCATCGCCGGCTGCATTGCGATCCTGCCGCGGGCGCTGGACCGCTGGGACGCCTGGCGCAGCGCAAGCGGGAAGGCGGCCGCGGGCGCCGGCGGACCCACGGCGGGCGCCGGGCTCCCGTCGCCGGAGGTGCGTGCGGCCCTGGCGTGGGTGGCGTTGCGTGAACTCGAAGTCTTTCAGCTCGGTGATCAGACCCGCCTTACCTTCCGGCCGGTGCGCTCGCCCGGGCTTTGGTCCATTCTTCACGCGTCGCGCAACCCCGATCCCGGTTCCCCATGCGCCGATACCAACTCGTCATCAACGACCATCCCCTGACGGTCACGGTCAAATCACACTGCCCCAACGAAAGCCTCCTCGAGGTCGACGGGGAAGTGTTCGCGGTGAAGCTCACGCGGCAGGATGTCCTGCCGGGCGAGCTGACCGCGGCCGCGGCCCGGCCATCGGGCGCAGCGGCGGCTCGCCCGATGGCCCCCGCAGGGGTGCCGGTGATGAAGGGAAAGGAGGCTCCCGGGGTGGTGCGGGCGCCGATCCCCGGTGCCGTGCTCGACGTGTTCGTGCGGGTGGGCGACGCGGTGAAGACCGGGCAGGCTCTGCTCAAGATGGAGGCGATGAAAATGGAGAACACCATCTCCGCGCCGATCGCCGGCAAGGTCACCAGGGTCGCCGTGGCCAAGGGCGCCGTCGTCGAACAGGGCGGCGAACTGCTGACCATCGAGTAGGGCTGGAATGGATACCTTCATCCAGTTTGCCCCCACCACCGGATTTGCCGGGCTCGATTTCGGCCACGCGATCATGATCGTGGTGGGCCTGGTCTTCGTGACGCTGGCGATCGCGAAGGACTACGAGCCGCTGCTGCTGGTGCCGATCGGCTTCGGCATCGTGATCGGCAACATCCCGTATCCGGCGGGCATGCCGTTGGGGGTCTACGACCAGGGGAGCGTGCTGTACTACCTCTACTTCGGGGTGAAGCAGGGCATTTTCCCGCCGCTCATCTTCATGGGCATCGGCGCGATGACCGATTTCTCGACCATGTTGTCGAACCCCAAACTCATCCTGCTCGGGGGCGCGGCGCAGATGGGCATCTTCATCACGCTGATCGGCGCGCAGGGGCTGGGTTTCACGCCCCTGGAGGCGGGGGCGATCGGCATCATCGGCGGTGCCGACGGACCGACCGCGATCTTCCTTTCGGCCAAGCTCGCGCCGCACCTGCTGGGCGCGATCGCGGTGGCGGCCTATTCCTACATGGCGCTGGTGCCGGTGATCCAACCGCCGATCATGAAACTGCTGACGACCAAGGCGGAGCGGCGGATCCGTATGGCGCCGCCGCGCAAGGTGTCGAAGCGCGAGCGGATTTTGTTTCCGGTGATGGCCTTTCTCATCTGCGCGCTCATCGCCCCGGGCTCGATCTCGCTGCTGGGCATGCTCTTTCTCGGCAATCTGCTGAAGGAAAGCGGCGTGACCGAGCGCCTGGCCAACTCGGCCCGCAACGCCATGATCGATATCGTCACGATCCTGCTGGGCATCTCGGTGGGGGCGAGTACGCAGGCCGATACCTTCCTCACGCCGCAGTCGCTGCTCATCTTCGGCCTCGGCGCGTTGTCGTTCATGATCGCGACGGCCAGTGGCGTGTTGTTCGCGAAGTTCATGAACCTGTTCCTGGCGGAGAAGATCAACCCACTGGTCGGGGCGGCTGGAGTGTCGGCGGTGCCCGACTCGGCCCGCGTGGTGCAGATGATGGGGCGGGCGGCCGACCCGGAAAATCACCTGCTCATGCAGGCGATGGCGCCGAATGTCGCCGGGGTGATCGGCTCGGCCATCGCGGCGGGCGTGCTCTGGTCCGTATTGGTGCTGTAGGTCCCCCCCCCCTTCCCATCACTCAAACGCTCGTCCGCCTCGGACTATTCCCGCCCGCCTCGGGCGATTGCCGCCCTCCTCTTCCGTTTCGTCTCGGGAAATTTGTCACCTAATGGGTGACAAGTGGCTTGGGGGGCATTGCAAGGGGGCGGATGGAGGCGGGGGCGGGGATTGGTCGGGAGATGAGGGGTTGCTTCTGCGGGGTGGGGGGCATTTATGTCCAGTCAGCCCATTTGGGTCCCCCCGTGTCTACCCCTCATTCAGTTGGCCGATGGCTGTTGCTTGGCTGCGTGCTGAGCTTGGGGCTGCGTGCGCAGCCGGCGAGCGATCGGCTGCAAAATCTGTCCTCGCGCGCCTGGGTTGGTGGCGGCGACGAGGTCATGATCGCGGGATTTGCGATTGCTCCCGGACCGTCCAAACGCGTGCTGGTACGGGCGATCGGCCCGGCCCTGACCGGGTTCGGCGTGCCGGGAGCGATGGCCGATCCGGAATTGGAAATCGTCGATGTCGCGGGGCGCGTGATTGCGAACAACACCTCCTGGCCCACGGTGCTGGACGACACCTTCAGGCGCCTCGGCGCATTTGACCTGCCGACGGGCAGCGCCGACGCCGCGCTGGTGGCCGAGCTGGCGCCCGGCAACTACACGGCAGTGGCGCGGGCGGCCGGCGGATGGGGCTTTGGTCAGGGGCTGGTCGAGGTCTATGACCTGGCGGGATCGGCGCGACTGGTGAACCTGTCGACGCGGGCGCGGGTGGAGGCAACCCGTTCGCTCGTGGTCGCGGGCCTGGTGGTGGGTTCCGAAGGCGGGAAACGCCGACTGTTGTTTCGCGCCGTGGGGCCGACGTTGACGGAGTTCGGCGTGAGCGCGCCCGTGGCGGATCCGGCGTTGGTGGTCGTGCGTCAGGCCGACGGGGTCCAACTCGCCGGCAACGACAACTGGGGGGAATCGGTTGATGTGGCCGCGTTGCGGGACGCTTTCGGTGCGGCGGGCGCGTTTGCCTTGACCGAAGACAGCGCCGACGCGGCCTTGCTGGCCGAGTTGCCCGCCGGTGGCTACACGTTGGTGGTGAGCGGAGTCGACGGCACCGCGGGTCCCGCGCTGGTGGAAGTGTACGATCTGACGCCGGCCGAGGGCGCGACGGTGAGCATCGAGGCCGTGGTCGCGTCGACGGATACTGCGCCGGGTTCACCGCCGGCGAGGTTTCGCGTGCATCGCGTCGGCAGCACAGCGGGAGAGCTCTTGGTGAATCTCGCGGTCGCCGGCACCGCCCGCATGGGGACCGACTACGTGAATGTGCCGCTCACGCTCACCCTCGCCGACGGTCAGGCGTCCGCGACGGTGGCGATCGAGCCCTATCCCAATACGGATGTGCAGACCTTCCACAAAACCGTCACGCTTTCGGTCGAGCCCGGCGCGGGATACGGCCTGGGGCTGCAGGCCTCGGCCGAGGCGACGATTTTCTACAGTGCGGGTACCTTGTATGTGATCAACCTGCTGCCGACCGTGGCGGGCTCCGGCGCTTATGGTACGGTGACGATCCAACTCGCCTCCGATGAGAGTGCGTTGGTGGTGAGCAGTCGCGTGGCCAACCTGAGCTCACCGGAAACCTCGGCCTACCTGCGGCTCGGCGCGCCGGGGGAGGAGGATGGCGAATACCTCTTTGCCCTGCCGAGCGGACAGGCGACCAACGTGAGCTGGGACCTGCGTGCGGTCGGCTCCTACAGTGCCGCTGATATCGTCGCGGCGCTGCGCGAAGGCCGCATCCACGCCACGATCGGCACGACTCAGTTTCCCACCGGCGAACTGGTGGGCGCGGCGGCGCGTTACGCGGGATCGCGGGAATTCACCGCGCCCGCTCCTCCTCCCGCGGCGCCGAGCGCGCCGGCTTCACGGGCGGACGCGGCGCGGTTCCTGACGCAGGCCACCTTTGGTCCCACACCGGCGAGCATCGAGTCATTGATGGGCCAGACCTTTGCGCAGTGGATCGATGAGCAGATGGCGGAACCCGCCTCCTCACACCTCGCGGAAACCCGGGCCGAGCTGGAGCGTTGGGGAGAACCCAACTTCGCCGGCCGGCCCGATCAGCAGCACCGCATCGGCGCCTGGTGGAACATCGCCTTGCGGGGAGAGGACCAGCTGCGCCAGCGGGTGGCTTTTGCGCTGAGTGAGATTCTGGTGATCTCCGACGAGAACGGTGAAATCTACAACTGGCAGGAAGGCGCGGCGCACTACCTCGATCTGCTGGCCGCGCACGCCTTCGGCAACTTTCGCGAGCTGTTGGAAGCGGTGACGCTCCACCCCGCCATGGGCGTGTACCTGAGCCACCTGCGCAACGCCCGGGCCGACCCGGAAACCGGCTCCGTGCCCGACGAAAACTTTGCCCGCGAGATCATGCAGCTCTTCACCATCGGCCTGACGGAGCTGCACCCCGACGGCACGCTGCGACTCGACGCGAACGGCCTGCCCATTCCGACCTACGACCAGGCGACCATCACCGAGATGGCCAAGGTGTTCACCGGCTGGTCGTTTTATCATACCGATCCGCAGCCGTGGCGTTTCCGCTGGACCGAGCCCGAGTTCCTGCGGCCGATGATCAACTATCCGGATTTTCACGAGGACGGACCCAAGCGCATCGTGACCGGCCGCGAACTGCCGGCGGGCCAGGGGGCGGTGAAGGACCTGCGCGATACGCTCGACACGCTGTTCGTGCACGAGAACACCGGTCCGTTTCTGGCGCGTCGGCTCATCCAGCGGCTTGTCACCAGCAATCCCAGCCCCGGTTACATTCATCGCGTTGCGCAGGTTTTCTCCAACAACGGCGCCGGCGTACGCGGCGACCTCGGTGCGGTGGTGCGGGCCATCCTGCTGGATCACGAAGCGCGTGCCCCCGCCGTCGCGGCACAGCCCAATTTCGGCAAGCTCAAGGAGCCGCTGCTGCGGGTCACCAACCTTCTGCGCGCCTTCAACGGCGCGTCCCGCAGCGGCCGCGTTTATTTTTTCTGGTCGGAATACGAAATCGCGCAGGCACCGCTGCGTCCACCGTCCGTATTCAATTTCTTCACACCCGACTACGTGCCCACCGGTGATCTCGCGGCCGCGGGACTCTTTGCGCCGGAGATGCAGATCCACACCGACACCACGGCGCTGGGCGTGCCCAACCGGTTGTCGGTCTACGCGTTTTCCAACTGGGGTGATCCCGGCGAACTGGAGGACGACGACATTCTCCTGGATATCGCCGACCTGCTGCCGCTCATCAGCGATCCCGGCGCGCTTCTCGACGAGCTCAATCTGCGCTTGTGCGCCGGCACGATGAGCGCGGCGACCCGCGCGCGGCTGCGGCAGGCCTGGGAGGCGATGCCCGGCTGAGTCAACGACCGCCAGGCCATCTGCTCACTCATCTATCTTACGGTCACCTCGCCCGCCGCCGCCGTGCAAAACTGATCCCGCTGCTGCCGCCATGTCCCTCGATTCCCGTCATCCCACTCGCCGTCATTTTCTCGGGCAGTGTTGCGCCGCCGTGGGCGCGACCGGCGTACTCTCCGCGCTGGCTCAGCTTCGGCTGTTGGGGGCGACGGCGAGTCCGGGCGCGGTGCTGGGCGCAACCGGGGCGATGGAGTCCGATTACCGGGCCCTGGTCTGTCTCTACCTCAATGGCGGCAACGACGCCAACAACCTCATCATCCCTGGAGACGGTGCCGGCCATGCCGCCTACGCCCGCGCGCGTGGCAATCTCGCGGTGCCGCGCGGTCAGTTGCTCGGTATCAGTCCCGCCACTACGGATGGGCGGACCTGGGGCCTGCATCCGGCCATGACGGCGTTGCGCGACCTGTTTGTGGGCGGTCAGGTTGCCGTGTTGGCCAACGTCGGGACCCTGCTGCATCCGACGACCAAGGCCCAATACCAGGCAGGTTCAGTGCCGCTGCCGCCGCAGTTGTTTTCGCACAGCGATCAGTCGGTGCAGTGGCAAAGCAGCCTGCCCGACCGCGCGTTCGAGACCGGCTGGGGCGGACGGCTGGCGGATCTCACGAACGCCTTCAACGAGAACAATCGTATCTCGATGACGATCACGCTCGACGGAAAGAACTCCTTCCAGGTCGGTCGCGAGGTGGTGCAGTTTGCGGTGCGACCGGAAGGTGCGACGACGCTGTGGTGGCACGGGAATGCCGACAACGGCGACGGCTCGGCGGTGGTGCGACTGGCGGCGATGGATGACGTGATGGCGCAGAACGACGCCAACCTGTTCCGAACCGCCTTTGGGCAGTCGACCGGACGGGCCCTGGAGAACAGCGCGTTGTTGGGCGAAATCCTGGCGGCCGCCGCGCCCGTCGAGACGCCCTTCCCCGATACCGACCTGGGCGGGCAGCTGCGCATGATCGCGCAATTGATAGGCGTGCGGGCGCAGCTGGGGCTGCGCCGGCAGATCTTCTTTGCGCGCCTAGGCGGCTGGGACCTGCACGACAGCCAGGTGGATGCGCACGCCTACCTGTTGGCGGAGTTGTCCGACGCGATGAAGGCGTTTTACGAGGCGACGGAAAGTCTGGGTGTGGCCAACGACGTGACGACCTTCACGGCCTCGGATTTCGGCCGTACCTTCGTGGCCAACGGCGACGGGTCCGACCACGGCTGGGGCAGCCATCACCTGATCATGGGCGGGGCGGTGCGCGGCGGTGAATTTTACGGGCGCGTGCCCGACCTGACTGTGGATGGTCCCGACGACACCGAGCAGGGCCGCTGGATACCCACCGTGAGTGTCGACGAATACAACGCGACCCTGGCGCGGTGGTTTGGGGTGAGCGACAGCGACCTGCCGCTCGTGCTGCCCAATATCGGCCGCTTCGCCTCGCGCGACCTCGGCTTCATGAACGGCATCCCATGAACGGGCGAAACTGGCTGGCCGCCGTCATGCTGGGCCTGGTGGTGCTGATCGTCGCGATCCTGTTGTATCCGGTTCGTCGCGACGAGACCGTTGCCCCGCCGGTGCCGGAGGAGGCGGGTGCGCAACGCCCGGCGGCGCAACCGGAGTCGGATTGGATCGATCCTTTGGCGGGACGCGTGGGGCAGGGGCTCAACGCGCCCGGCGGCACGGCGCGCGGGGACCTGCTCATCGTGCACGGCCTGCTGGAGGCATGGCGCAGCAATGCCCGTGGCCACGGCAATCCGAGCGGCACCAACCGCGAAATCACCGCAGTTCTCACGGGGCACAATCCGTGGAAGCTGGTCGTGATTCCATCCGGCCATCCGGCGATCAATGCGGCCGGGGAATTGTGCGACCGCTGGGGGACGCCGCTGTTTTTTCATCAGCTGGGGGCCGAACGCATGGAGTTGCGTTCGAGCGGTCCCGACCGCGAGCGATTCACGGCGGACGACGTGGTTGTGACGCCGTAGCGAGGGGATTTTGGGGATCTTTCGCTTTCTTTATCTTTACCTTTCTCTGACGGCGCGACGCGCCGCCAGTGGGGAAGGCGAAGGGGTTTCGGGATTCGGGGATAAAGAGAAAGATAAAGAAGAAAGAGAAAGAGCAGGCGGGGAGTTCGTAGCGTAATACGTTACAAGCGACCGGGGCTGGGTCCGGCTTGACGCGGGCGGGCGGGCGTGACGGTGGTGGCTGGATGATTACGGTGCCGGTGGAGCTGATCGATGCGCGGGAGTCGGCGATTCATGGTCGCGGGGTGTTTGCGCGCGGGTGCATTGCGGCCGGGGAGGTGGTGTTGGAGTATACGGGCGAGCGGATTTCGATTGCCGAAGCGGCGCGGCGGGAGGCCATGCGCCAGGCGCGGGAGGCTGCGGGTGAATCGGGAGAGGCGAGTTGCGATTACCTCTACATTCTGGATGAGGCGCGGGCGATCGATGGACGTGGGGCGGGCAATATTGCCCGGCTGATCAATCACCACTGCGAGCCGAACTGTGCGTCGGATATCTGGGACGACCGGGTGTGGATCGTGGCGTTGCGCGACATCCGGGCGGGCGAGGAGTTGAGCTTCGACTACGGTTACACCTTTCGCGACGGGCTGGGGCATCCGTGCCGCTGCGGGGCGTCATCATGTTGCGGATACATCGTCGCGCGGCACCAGCGCTGGCGGGTGCGGCGGTGGCGAGGAGCGAATGGGGGGGCCGCTCAGCGGAAGTAGTCGGTGAGGTTGAGGGTGACGGTGCCGGGTACGGCTTCGCCATCGGCGAGTGCGGGGAGGAACAGGAGCTGGGCGGCGAGGGCCGCGAGGGGTGGTGCGACGGCGGTTTCGTCGGCGAGTTTCACGAAGTGGCCTTTTGCATCGACCTGGATGGTGAGCGGTTGATCGAAGGCGGCGGGGTCGCGGGCGGCCAGCAGCGCGGCGGGGGCGAGGGCCCAGACGGGTTCGGGCGGCAGGGTTTCGCCGCGGTGGCGGGAGAGACGTTCAAGGGTGAGGTATTCCAGGGCTTCGTCGCGGGAGAGCGCGAACTGCTTTTCGGAGCGGTTGCTGACGAGTTCCTGGCCCTGACGGTAGAGGTGGAGGTCGACCTTCACGACCTCGAAACCGGGCGGCAGGCCCTCCTTGCGGATTTTGACGGTGCGGGACTGCGGGCCGAGGTCGCCGACTTCGTCGAAGAACACGAGGTCGCGCTGACCTTCGGCTGGGGTGGTGATGCGGGCGATGCCGACGGCGTAGGCATCGGCAATGGGTTGGGGCGAGGACAGGGTGGCTTCGACGACGATCGCATCGAAGGCGTCGTCGCCGCCCTCTTCCTCGGCCTTCTGGGCGTAGTAGGCGGAGTCGGCGAGCTTGGCGTTCTGGTGGGCGAAGGAGGTGTAGTTGTTGATGGCGTCGGCGAGCGGATTGGAGGCTTCGACCGTGGAGCCGTCGGGCGTGGTGAAGGCGGAGGTCTCGGGCATGCTGCTGGCGCGGGAAATCTCGCGCTCCATGACGGAGAGCTGGTCCTGCACCTGCCCCTGGACGGCGCTTTGGGCCATCATCCACTCCCAGCGCGGGTTGCCCTGGGAGTAGGCGCGTTCGGAGCGGATGTCGCTGATGGTGACCGGCCGCGTGCCGAGCTTGGGGGTGTGGTCGAAGCGGATGGCTCCGATTTTGTCGATGGGCAGTTCGAGGCCGTCGGGGCGGTCGAGCAGGGCGCGGTTGTGGCCGAAGTCGGCCACGCGGGTGAAGTCCTCCTCGTGGAGCACCTTGACGTCGACGCCGACGAAGAGGCGGTAAGGTCGCTCAGGCTCGGGGCGGGACTCGATGGTGAACTGGGGCTTCGGGTCGTCGGCGAGCAGGCCGGGCAGAAGGAAAAGGAAGGGGAGGAGCGCTCCGGAGCGAACGGGGTGGGGCATGGTGGGGATGAGACTCCAGCATACCACACGCGTCGCGGAGGGTGTTCGCTCAGGATTTGAGAATAGTTGCCGGGTAACGGGCGGGGCGGCCGCAGTCCGGGGGACGGGGAGAAAGAGAAAGAATAAAGATAAAGAGAAAGAGTTTTGGGGGAGTCCTATTGTGCGGCGAGGGCGTTGATGCGGGCAATCTGGGCGCGGACGGCGGAGGAGGGTTCGAGGCGGTCGGCGCGGTTGAGCATCTCGATGGCGCGGTGGAAGCGGCGGTCGACGAGGGCAATGTTGGCGAGTTCGAGGCAGGCGCGGGACTCGGCTTCGGGAACCTGGAGGGCGTGCTCGAAGGTGAATTCGGCGCGGGCGGTGTCGCCGGCTTCGGCGAGGGCGCTGCCGAGTCCGAGCAGGGCAAAGGGATTCATGGGCTCGGTCTGCACGATCGCCTCGTAGGCTTCCTGCGCGGTGGCCCAGTCCTGTTCCTGCACGGCGAGTTCGGCGACGGCGAAATGGCGGGCCTTGGCGGTTTCCCATTCGGGGATGACGGTGGGAACCTTGGCGAGAATCTGGCGGGCGGTCTCGAGTTTGCCGTCGCTGATCATGGAGCGGGCGTAGGTGAGGAGGCGGGCGGCGGCGAGATCGTCGGCATCGCCGGGGATGGCTTCGTAGGCGGAGATGGCTTCGGGGATGAGGCCGAGGCCGACGTAGAGGTCGCCGAGCAGGCCGAGGGAGTCCTTGTTGACGGCGCCGAGCTGGCGGGCGATCTCGAGCTGGGTGGCGGCTTCGAGCGGGCGTTCGAGGGTGACGAGGAGGGAGGCGTAGAGCATCCAGTTTTCGGCCTTGCCGGGTTCGAGGCGCACGAGTTCGCGCACGAGGGATTCGGACTGCGCGTGGCGGCCGTTGATGAAGTAGAGTTCGAGCAGGCCGCCGATCCAGTTGGTATCCTCGGGGTTGGCGGTCATGGCCTGTTGAAAGGCCATTTCGGCGCCGAGGGTATTGCCGGTCATGCGCATGGAGAAGGCGAGCAGGCCGAAGGTCTGGGCGTCGCGATCGCCGAGGTTGACGGCCTTGGCGAAGGCCTTGGCGGCCTCGGCCCAGTCCTGGCGCTGGTAGTGGATCATGCCGATGTTGGTCCAGGCGCGGAGGAACTCGGGGTATTTGGTGACGGAACTGTTGTAGCGGGCGAGGGCATCGTCGATGCGCTCCTCGGCGAAGTAGAGGTTGCCGAGGGCGAGGTCGAAGGCGGCGCTGTCCTCCTGGTCGTCGCCGAGCATGGTTTCGAGCAACTGGAGGGCGAAGGTGGGGTTGGTTTCCACCATGCTCGAGATGCGCTCGTAGAGGGCGTATTCGGCGGCGGTCATGTCGGGCTCCCGCTCTTTGCGGAAGTTCATCGACTCATTGATGATGCGATGGGGATCGACATCGGGCTCGCCGGCGCCCTCGCCGAGGATCTGGGCGAGCTGTTCCTGGGGGCTCAGTTCGGGGGTGGCGGCTTCGCTGGAGGCGAGTTGGGCCGGGAGCGTGGCGGGGGCGAGGGCCAGGGCGAGGGGCAGGAGCAGCGGGCGGTGGCGCATGGGGTGGGATCAGATGCTGAAGGGCGAGCCGCCGCGGGGCGGTTTGATGACGATGGACTGGATGACGAGGCAGTTGACGGTGGCGCCGTTGCGGATGGCGGGACGGAAGCGCCATTCGCTGAGGGCCTCCATGACGAGCTTGTCGAGTTCCCGGTTGTCGGAGGACTGGACGAGGTTGATGTTGCGGCAGTTGCCGGCGCGGGTGACGACCATGCTTACGACCACGCGGGGGTCTTTGACCTGTTTGAGGAGATCATAGGGGACATCGGGTTTTTTGCGGTGGACGATGACAGGTCGCTGGTCGACATCGCGGAACTGGAAGATGTGGTCGGGGTTGTTCTCGCCCGCGTTCATATCGGGCTTGAAGTCGGCGAGGTTGATTTCGAGCAGGGGCGTGGCTTCGGGCAGCGGAACCTCATAGGTGAGCGGGGCGACCTGGATCTTTACGACGTTGTCGGAGGGGAGCGGCTCGAGGTCGAGCACGGTGGGCGGCGGGGGTTCGCGGGTGGCGATCTCGGGGGGCGGCGGCGGCGGATCGTCGAGGACAACGGTCTGGAGATCGGCGATCGGCTGGGGTGGCGGCTCCACCGTGGTGCGTTGGACGTGAGCGAGAATGACGAGAATGGCGAGACTGGTGCCGAAGCCGGCGGCCCATTTGAGCACGCGACGACCGAGTCCGGAGGACGGCTCGAGGTCGAGGAGGCTTTGGGCGGGGGCGGACATGGGGGAAGGGAGGAAGAGGACGGAGGTCAGAGGACGGAAGGCGGGGGGGGCGGGGGCGGGCGCTGTTTTTTGGTTTCTGACCTCTGATTCTGACCTCTGACTTCCGGCTTCAGGGTTGGCTGGCGCCGAGGCGGGCGGTGGCGAACTGGACGTGGGCGAGGCCGGCGCGTTTGGCTTCGGAGTAGACGCCGGCGAACACGCCGTGGCTGGAGCGGCGGTCGGCGCGGATGATGACGGTGGCATCGTCGGCGAAGGAGGCCTGGCGGAGGGTGGCGGCGACCTGGTCCATCCGGATCTGCTGGCCGTCGAAGTAGATCTGATCCTCGGCGGAGATGGCGAGAAGGAGGGCGTTGCGATCGGTCACGGTTTCGCCGCGGGTGTCGGGGCGTTCGACCTCGACGCCGGGGTCTTCGACGAAGACGGAGGTGACGATGAAGAAGATGAGCAGGATGAACACGCAATCGATCATGGGGGCGAGATCGATGGCGACGGCCTGGTAGCGGGAGTCGGAGCGGGTGGATTTGAGCATCCGAAGGAGGAGGGAAGGGGGTAAGGGAAAGTGAAAGGGAAAGGAGCGGGGCCGGGACTACGCGGCTTCCATCAGGGCGCTTTCGCGCTGCACGAGGGACTGTTCGCCGTGTTGGAGGTGGCGATGCGCGAAGTGCAGGAGAATGACGGCGGGGATGGCGATCGCGAGGCCGGTCTCGGTGGTGATGAGGGCGACGGAAATGCCGTCGGCGAGGCCCTCGAAGGATTTCTCGCCGGCGCGGTTCACCAGGCTCTGAAAGGTGCTGATCATGCCGGTGACGGTACCGAGCAGGCCGAGGAGCGGAGCCGCGGCGATGAGCGTGCTGATGATGAAGCGATGACTCTGGAAGGTATCCTGGAGCTGGATACGCAGGAGGCGTATGCTGGTGAGGGAATCGAGCCCGGCGGCCTGGCCGGAGACGAGCTGGCGGGCGGCGCGGCGGACGGTGAAGTAGAGCCCGAAGCAGCGCTCGTAGAGGACGACCGACAGGATGACCAGCGGCACCATGACGGGGCCGCCTTTTTCCAGAAGTTCGCGAAGGGCGTCCATCAGGCGGGGGTGGTGGGGCGGCTGACCTTGTGGTCCTCGGAGGCGGTGATGAACTCCACGCCGTAGCGTTCGAGCAGCGAGAGGTTTTTCTGCGTGCGGTAGGAGAGCAGGCCGTGGAGGACGAGGGTGGGAATGGCGACGGTGAGGCCGAGTTCGGTGGTGACGAGCGCTTCGGAGATGCCGGAGGAGAGCTTGGCGGCGTTGCCGGTGCCGAAGACGGTGATGAGGGTGAAGGTCTTCACCATGCCGACGACGGTGCCGAGCAGGCCGAGGAGCGGGGAGGCGGCGGCGATGACGGCGAGCATGGGCAGCCAGCGTTCGTGGTGCAGGCGCTCGCGGAGGATGTAGGCGTGGAGGTGTTCCTCGATGACCTCCTTGGGTTTGGCGAGGTGGCGGAGGCCGGTGGCGAAGAGTTCGCGGCTGGTCTTGCGCAGGCCGCTCAGCTTGGACTGGGCCTCGGCGGCGCCGGAGGCGGCGATGCTCTCGAGGAAGGGCAGGGTGGCGGCGGGCTTGTCGACCGAAAGGTTGCCCAGGTCGACGAACTTGATGATGCCCGTGAGCAGAGCGAAGAAGCCGAGGCCGATGATGGCGTAGCCGACGATGCCGCCCTTGTTGATGTGGTCGATCCAGTCGCCCTGACTTTCGGCGAGTTGCAGGGCCTTGCCGCCGGAGACATCGGCGGGGAACACGGAAGGTTGGCCGGCAGCGAGGGCGTTGGCCTCGTCGCTGTCCCAGCCGGGCAGCGGATAGACGAGGGGGGCGGCACCCTCGTCGCGGGCGCGCACGGTGCCGGTGAGGCCGTTGTCGCCGACGAAAAGGGTTTCGGGGCCGAGGAAGATGAACTTGCCGGAGACGAGGTCGTGGTCGCCATCGGAGACCGCCATGCCTTCGCGGACGTGGCCGCCGATGAGGGTCTGGACCCGATCGAAGAGCAGCTCGGCGGTTTCGACGGCGGCGGTGACATCGGGAACGCCGCCGGCGGGATCGAGGCGGTTGCGCAGTTCGCCGACCTGGTCCTGCCAGCTCTCGACCTCGACATTGCCGAGGGAGCTGGAGAGGGTGGTGAGGCCCTCGGCGGCGGCGCCGGCGAAGAAACTGATGTTGAGGCGCTGGGCTTCGGCCTCCTGTTCGCGGCGGGCGCGATCGTTGGCAAAGGTGGCCTCGGCCGTCTCGAGGGACGAGACCTCGGCGCGAAGATTGAGGATGCGGTTCTCGACGTCGCGCTGCTGGTTGAGCAGCGGGATCTTTTCCTCGCCGATGCGTACGCGGGTGTCGTTGAGGGTGCGGGTGGCGGCGTCGATGCGCGCGGTGTAGTCGGCGGCGGCCTGGCGGAGCTGGGCCTCGTAATCGGCGGCGGTCTTCGGCTTGGGCTGGGCGTCGGCGGTGAGGGCGGCGAGCAGCGGCAGGGCGGCGGCAGCCAGGCGGAGCGGGAGGCGGGTGCGGCGGTTCATCGGGCACCTCCTTCCGTGACCTGGGCGGGGATGGTCACGAAGGCGGGAGAAATCTTGTCCTGATGGATGTCGATCAGCCGGGTGATCTCGCCGACGAGGTCGGGCTGGGGTTGCCAGGTCCAGACGCCGTCGATGGCGCGGCCGACGAAGGCTTCACCATCGGAGCGGTCGAGCGCGCAGCCCTGAGCCAGGCCCCAGTAGATGACTTCGAGGAGGCGGGGTTCGCCGCCGGGCGTGACGGGCAGGATCTCCTCGGAGAGGACGAAGGTCTGGTTGAACTGGTTGCAGCGATTGAGGATCGCCATGGTGTGCCGCATGCGATCGGCGGGCGCGATTTCGGCCGAGGCGATGCTGCGGTAAGGCAGCTCGAGCGCGGCGGAGAGGCGTGGGGGCAGGGCGGGCCGGAGGGCGATCAGTTTTTCGGCGAGGGCGGCGATGCGTTCGCCGGCTTCGTCGATGCGGCGGGCGGTGGCGAGATTGGCGGCGGTGAGCTCCTCGATCTCCTCGCGGGCCGTGGCGGTGCGGGCGGCCAGGGTGTCGCGGGTGGCGGCGAGTTGATCGGCGTGAACGCTGAGTCCGCTGATGGAGGCGTTGAGCAGTTCGCGTTCGGATTCCCAGGTTTTTTCGAGTCGGGACGTTTCGGAGCGCAGTTTCGCCCACTGGGAGGCGGCTTGCTGGACGTCGTTGAGGGGAGTGTCGGCGGTGGTGGTGGACGGGAACGAAGCAGTCAGGATGCAGGCCAGCACGAAACCGACGGGATGTCGCGGTCGGGAAGAAGCAGACATGAAGGATTGGGGTAGTTGGGAAACAGAGCCGAGGCGCTCGAAAAGTGATTCCGGACGGTGGAGAGCTTGTCAAATATGGCTGCGGTCAAAAGAGAGACCGCCGGCGGGAAAGGGGGCGTGGCACGGGTAGCACGGAAGGCCCCGATCCGGAGGGGTCGGGGATACGGGGTGGTGGGTAGGAAGGAAGCTGGGCGGAAGGGGGCGGGGGTTAGTTGGCGAAGCGCTGGCGTTCGGACGTGAAGGGCTTGGAGGCGGCGAGGATGCCGTCCTTGAAGACGAGTTGGACGCCGGCGATGCGGTCGATCCAGGTTGGGGTGATGACGGGGGCGCGGACGTTGCGGAGGAAACCGTTTTGGTTGTCGAAGGGGTCGAAGGCGGGCTGGTCGACGAGGCGGATTTCCATGGGCTTGGCGCGGGAGTCGACGACGCGGGAGTAGGTCCATTGCACGATCCTTTCCCGGTAGGGCGTGCGAAGGTTGCGGGCCGACTCGGGCTCGCCCCATAAGGCGCGAACCTCGTCCATGGCCATGCCGAGCCGGAGGGGGCGCAGCTGCGAGGGAGCCGTGCTTGCGTCTGCGCTGGCGGTCGTGTCAGCCGCCGGGGCGCCTGTGCAACAGGCGGCGGCGAGGCCGGCGAACAGCAGGATCAGGCGGCTGGAGCGGAGCATGGCGAGGACGTTGAACCCCGCCTGGGAGTGATTCCCTTCGATTTGTTTTCGAGCCGGGCGACGCGGTCCGGGGGCGACCAGCTCAGAGCGGTTTGTAGCGGATGCGTCGATACTCCATCTGGCCGCGGTCGCCTTCGAGACCGATGGGGCCGGAGGCGGGGAGGGTGAGGTTGGCGTCGAGTTCGTCGCCGTTGCAGGTGGCGTGCAGGGTCGTGCCGCGCACGGTGATGATGAGCTCGTTCCAATCGCCCGGACGGTAGTGCGGCAGGTCCTTCCAGGGGCCGGCGAGGGCGTAGTCGCGGCACTGCAGCTGGGGGCCGCGCACGTAGACGCCGCTGTCGGCGTTGGGGGTGGCGCGGAATTCGAGGCGCAGTTCGAAGTCGGTGCCGATCTCGCGCTGGGTCCAGAGCTGCTGGATTTTGCGGCCTTCGGGTGGAAGGGTGACGACGAGCCGGCCGTTGATGGCGCGGAAGCGGCCGTCGGGCGTGGCCTTGAGGCCGTCGAAGTTTTGGGCCTCATCGACGAAGGGCCAGGCGGCGGCGTTGGGATCGGCGGCCTGCCAGCGCCGGGCGCCTTCGCGGTCGGCGGCGGAGGTGGGACGGTAGCCCCAGCCGGTGAGGTCGGTGCCGTTGAAGAGGGCGGTGTAGCCGGGCTCGGGCTGCCAGGCGAGGTCGGCCTGGGTTTCGAGCAGGCCGAGGGTGGCGAAGACGGGGCGCAGGGCGTCGCGCCATTTGGCGTAGCCGAGTTCGTTGGGGTGGAGGAGGTCGGGCATTTCCTCGAGTTTGGCGTTGCCCTCGGGGTTGGCGAAGAGGGTCCAGGTATCGAGGATGAGGACCTGCGGGTCGCCCTGGAAGGCGGCGCGGTAGCGGGCGTTGAGGTCCTGGATGAGTTCCGGCGGCCGTTCCTTCTGCGGGGAGCTGGGGAAGACGAGGTTGAGGATGATGGGCACGGCACGGCTGTGGGCCTGGATGCGTTC
Source organism: uncultured Opitutus sp. (assembly GCA_965652375.1). Lineage (GTDB taxonomy): Bacteria > Verrucomicrobiota > Verrucomicrobiia > Opitutales > Opitutaceae > Actomonas. The sequence goes on along the minus strand of CBFGUO010000007.1, from coordinate 42,286 downwards.
GACGAGCAGGCGGACGTTGTTGGTGATGGCGTCGTTGCGGGCGGCCTCTTCGATATCGTTGGTGCCGATGAGCAGCACGATGGCGGCGGGATTGAGCGTGAGTACGTCGTGCTGGAGGCGCAGGAGCAGGCCGCGGGTGGTGTCACCGGAGATGCCGCGGTTGGCGATCTTCAGGCCGGGGAAGTCGGCGGCCATCGTTTTTTCCCAGCCCTGGGTGATGGAGTCGCCGAAGAAGACGACGGCGCCCTGGTCGGCGGCGACGGCTTTGGCCCAGGCGGAGCGGCGGCCCTGCCAGAGGTTTTGAAACCAGGTGTGGCGGCGCAGGGGGCCACGGCCCGGCAGCCCGTTGTCATACATGGGCAGGGCGAGTTCGTAGTCGGGAACGGGGGATGGGGGCGGGGTGGCGGTCGTCTGCGCCGTAAGGGCGGAGCCGGCGATGACGGTGGCGAGGCAGGCGAGGATGAGGCGAACGGAGGGGCAGTTCATGGCGGCGGAGGATTCTGGATGGCGGCGCGCAGGAGGAAAGGGGCAAGTTGTTCGAAGTTAACAGGGTGAAGTGGGAGTGCCGCCGGTGGCGCACGGAGCCGAGATGGTGTCGTCGGCTCGGCGCACCTCAGGCGATGTTGGCGGCTGGATTGGAGGCGGATAAATTCGGCGTGCGCTCGGGGGCGGGGTTTGTTTCGGTGGCCCTACTTTTTGGTGAACCCGCAGCCCGGCCGAGTGCCGGGAAACTTCGTTTGATTCATGAAGATCCCCGCCCGTGTTCGTCTCGCTGTCCTCCTGATTGGCAGTTTCCCATCGCTGCGTGCGACGACGGAGGTGCCGGATATGCGAATGGAGCCGGTGCCTGCGGATCAGCCAATCCCGGCAGCAGATTTTTTTCGGAAGGAGTTTATTCGCTGGCCCTCGCTGAATGATGCCGGGACGCATCTGGCCGCGCTCATGAACACTGGCGAGGAACGTTGGCGGCTCGGGATTATTGAGCTGGGTTCCGGTCAGTTTAATGGGTTCAGCGGACTGGAGGGTGGACAGGTGTTGGGTTTCAGTTGGCTCGATGATAACACATTATTGGTGCAACTGGACCTCAGCGGAGGGCAGTATGTGGGCCGATTTGCGGTTGATGTCCGTAACGTGGAGAAGGCCTATCCGGTGTTGCAGTTTGCGGATCGCGGCCTCGTCGGCGTGCCACTGGACGAACCGCTCAAACCGTTGATCGAAGTCAAAGGCTGGGGCACACCGGAGGAGGGCGGAGTTGTTCGTGTGGATGCGACATCGCGGGCTGGCCGCTGGGTGGAATTGGGAAAATCCTGGTGGCGCATCGCGCCGGATCGAATGCAGGCGATCGAGTATCTCAACCGAAGTCACATCCTGGATACGTATCCGGCGCCCGGTGACGGTTATCAGGTCATTCAATATCGGGCGGATAGCCGCGGCCGCCTGATGTTTGCGGAGGTCACGAAGGACGACGATGCGAGTCTGTTGCACTGGACGGGCGATGCCTGGACTGCCACGGATTTTGACCTCGCCCGTTATGAAATCCTGCGGGTGGAGGATGGGCCGGAGGCGGTGGTGGCGCGCGAGATTGGACCGCGGGAAAAGCCGGCCGGTCTCGTCTTGGTGAACGGTTTGACCGGTGCGGAAAGGCAGGTGCTGTATCGGGAGGAGAATTACGATGTAAGTGACGCCGTTTTTCAGGACCCCGGGTCTGGCAAGGTCATCGGGGTAACCGTGCAGCGGGAGCACCCGCTACGGGTGTGGTTTGCCGATGATTTCAGAAAGGTGCAGGACCTACTTAACGCCGGCTTCAAGGGAAAGGTGGTGGAGATCCTGGACAGCTCCCGGGATGGACGGGTGTTCCTATTCAGCACCCGGTCGGACCGCGACCCGAAGACCTTCTACAGCTTTGATGCAAAAACCAAACAAGTTGCGCTGATCAAATCCGCGCGACCTTGGCTTGCGGCCGGTCGGATGGGGCGGACCCATCATTTTCAGTATCGCAGCGAGGCAGGGCCCAAGTTCGACGCCTACCTCACGCTGCCGGCGACGGCGAAGCCGCAGGAAAAGTTGCCGCTATTGGTCTGGGCGGTCGCGGACCCGGCCGGTCGGCATAACGCCCTGTTCAATGAAGCGCCCCAGTTTTGGGCCAGTCGAGGTTATGCGGTGCTGAGGGCGAACACGCGCAGTGCGGAAGGACGGCGCTGGTTGTTGGGCGACGACAGTGCCTGGGACTTTGACGGGATGGCTGCCGACCTCAACGCCGCTGTGCGCACCGCGATAAAGACCGGAGTGGTTGACGCTGACCGGGTAGCGGCGCTGGGGCTATACGACGGTGGCTACCTGGCCCTGTTGGCGGCGCGACGGTCGGACAGTCTGTACAAAGCGGTGGTGGTTTGTGGCACCCATTTTGATCGATTCACGTGGGCTAGAGCACAGGCAAAATGGCTCATTTTGAGCGAAGCGGGCAGGGCGTTCCGCGGCAAACCGGTTGCGCAGGCGGAAGAAAAGGAATACTGGGACGCCCGGTCGCCCGTTCGCTTTGCTGGCGAGTTGCGGGCGGCTGTGCTGGTCGGGGCTTCCGATTTTCCACCGGAAGGCGGAGTCGAAGCGGCGCGTGATATGATCGCGGCGCTGGATCAAGCCGGGGTTGAACATGAGTTCCTCGTGTTCGACAAAGGGCGATCGTTTGGGCGGGACTTGGCTGCCCAGCTGGAGTTTGTGGAGCGCGAGGAAGCCTTTCTTAAAAAGCACCTTTGAGCCGGAATTCTTGCCGCGCCGACCCGAAAATTCGGCGTGCGCTCCGGGGCGGGGTTTGTTTCGGTGGCCGTTCTTTTGGGGTGAACCCGCCGCCCGGCTTCATGTCGTGACGCGGTCACCGCCCTGCCTCTCTCTCTCTCTGCCCAACCCCGCCTAGCTCATCCCTGTCTCTCCCATGCGATTCTCCTCTTTCTGCCGTTGGTCCCTGCTGTTGTTGCTGCCCATTCCGGTCATCCCGGTGTCGGCCCAGAATGAACCGGCGGCCGCGGAGCCCGCCGGGCCCGCGCCCGTCGAGTCGTTTCTGCGGGCGCCGTTGATGCAGGCGCCCGACGTCAATGCCGCCGGCACCCATGTCGCGGCGCTCTACTCCGGCGGCGGCGAAACCTACCAGCTCATGCTCAAGGAGATCGGTACGGAGACCAAGCCCGTCTTCGTGGGCGGCTCGGGTCCGGTGCAGGTGACGGCGTTCTGGTGGCTCGACGACCAGCACATCGCCTACACGCTGAGCACGCTCGGCGGCTCCCAACTCGGGCTCATGGTGGTCGACATCGCCTCGCCGGCCGAGGCGTATCCCATCTATCAATACGGCGCCTCCCGCATTGTGGGCGTGCCGGAGTCGTCGCCCCTGAAGCCGTTGGTATGGGTGTCGGTGGCCGGTCCGGACGGACAGCCGGGGGTGGTCGAGCTGGATGCGTCGCTCAACTCCGGCGGCTTCATCGATGTGCGCAACCAGGAGAGCGACGAAGCCTGGGCCCAGGTGGCCGAGCGCAACAACGAACACGTGCTGCGCGTGGTACCGGTGCCGGCGGGCAAAACCCAGCTGGGCTACCTGGCCGATGCCGAAGGCAATCTCGGCTACGCCTACACGACCGACGGCGAGCGCGTGGTGCTGCATGTGTGGGACGGTTCCGGCTGGATTGCCTCGGGTCTCGACCTGCGCGGGATGGAGATCGTCGGCGTGGGCCGTCAGGTGGGCGAACTGCTGGTGCGGCTGCCGCCGCAGGACGGCGAGCCGGCGGGCCTCTTTTTCATTGATGCGCTCACGGGCGAGGTGGGGGACCTGGTGCTGCGGGATGCCGAGTACGACTTCAACGGCTCGATCTACCGCGATCCCGCCAGCCGCGCGATCGTCGGGGTGTTCTACGACCGGTCGGGGCCGGTTTCGCACTGGTTCGACGAGAGTTACCGCAAGCTGCAGGAGGTCCTGAACGACTTCTTCCCGGGCAAGCTGGTGCGCCTGGTCGACGGCGCCGATTCGGGCAACCTGCTGCTGGTGGCGGTGTCCTCCGACCGGCATCCGATGGAGTTTTTTACGGTCAACCTGGGCGAACGCACGGTGAGCCTCCTTTCCAGCGTACGGCCCTGGCTCGACGGCGAGCAGATGCGCCCGACGAGTGTGTTCAAGTTCACCACCGCCGACGGCAAAAAGCTCGATGCCTACGTCACCCTGCCGGAAGGGGCGTCGAAGGAGTCGCCGGCCCCCCTGGTGGTCCTGCCGCACGGCGGCCCGTGGGTGCGCAACACCTGGGGCTTTGATCCGGAAGTGCAGGCGCTGGCCAGCCGCGGTTTTGCGGTGCTGCAGCCCAACTACCGGGGCTCGACGGGCTACGGCTGGTTGTTCACCGAGGCGGAGCAGGCGGACTTCCAGATGATGCGCGTCGACGTCTCGCGCGCGGTGAAGACGGTCTTGCGCACGGGCATGATCGACGCGAAGCGCGTGGCGATTTCGGGCGGTGGCTTCGGCGGCTACCTGGCGGTGGCGAGCCTCGTCGACGACCCGGCCCTGTACGCCTGCGGCGTGACCTTTGCCGGGATCTACGACTGGGGGCGGGCCGCCAACGAACTCGGTCTCGAGCGCGAAAAGGACGCCAACTACGGCGAACACTTCAGCGTCTTGGGCGACCCGGGCAAGGATGCGGCCAAATTTGCCGCCGTCTCGCCGAGCAGCCGGGTGAGCCGGCTGAAGGCGCCGTTGCTGGTGATCGAGCAGCGCGGGCTCGACTCGGTGGAGCAAAAGGAGGCGACGGCCCTGATCGCCGACCTGCGGGCAGCGGACGCACCCTACGAGGTGTTCACCCTCGAAGCGGGGCTCGCCGCGCTCGAGACGCGGGTGCAGCTCTTCGAAGGCATCGACGCGTTTTTGCGGAAGCACCTTTGAGGTGTCTGATCCGCTCGGGCCCCGACGGTTGCTTTGATCCCTTACCGGCGAATTCCCGCGTTACGCACCTGAGAATTGGTGCGGGCGGGAATTCAGAACCGCAGCTTGATCAGGCTACTCCAAGCTGAATGAGATAGTTTTACAGGAGGACGCGGAGGAAGCAGAGGCGCTCCAACTTCTGCTCGGCCGGCTCAGTTGCCGTCGAGGCCGCCCCACGGCGTGATGGAATCGAGCACGGGAAGGAGCTGGCGGCGCAGTTCGAGAAAATCGAGCGGACCGGTGTGGCGGAAGATGACCTTGCCGTTGTGATCGACCATGATCGTGTGCGGCAGGGCGCCGTTCCACTCGGGATCGATGGCCTCGATCATGGCGTATTTGTCGTTATCGGCGAAGATGTAATTCTTCATCGAAGCGTGCTGGCCCTGGAGGAACTTGAGGGCCTTGGCCTCGGCGGCGGGATACTCGGCGGCGATGGTGACGACTTCAAATTCGCGTCCGCGGAAGCGCACGTGCATATCGACCAGTTCGGGGAACTCGGTGACGCAGGGGCCGCACCAGGTGGCCCAGACGTTGATGAGGCGCACCTTGCCGGAGTCCTGGTTCTCGCGCAGGGCGACGAAGTCCGCAGCGGTGGCTTTCTCAAGGGTGACGGGTTCTTCCTTCAGGCGCTGGGCCCAGACCTTGTTGTAGCCCTCGGCCTTTTCGGCCCATTTGACGGAGCAGCCGAAGACGCGGGTGGTCTGCACGTCGGGCGTTTTGCCGGCCAGCAAGGCGTCGAGCGCGTTGCGGGTGTCGTGGTGCTTGATGTATTGCGGCAACTCGGCGTCGTCGATGCGGCCCTGGAAGGCGAGCTTGCGGTCCTGATCGTAGATGAAGACGTGCGGCGTGGCGACGGGACCGAAGACGCGGGAAATTTCCTGGGTGGACCCATCGTCGAGGTAGGGGAACTTGAAGTCCTTGTGCGCGGCGCGGATCTTCATCTCCTCGAACGTATCGCCGAGGTCGGTCCAGGACATCTCGTCGAGACGCACGGCGTCGGCGTTGTTGGGGTTGATGGCGATGACGGCGACGCCTTTGGGTCCGTAGTCGGTCGTGAGCTGGTTGATGCGTTCCTCGTAGCGCTGGGCGGTGGGGCAGTGATTGCAGGTAAAGACGATGCAGAGCAGCTTGGCGTCGGCAAAGTCGGCGGGGGTGTAGGTCTTCACTTCGCCGCCGGGCGCGATGCCCGGCAGTTCGAAGGCGGGCAGCGGCGAGCCGATGGGCTGGGGCTCGGGGGCTTTTTCATCGGCGGCGAAGAGGGTGCCGGCTCCCAGGAGGAGCGCGGAGGCGAAGGTCGGAAGAAACCGGGGCATAGTGCAGGCACGGTGCAGCGGCTGGACGGTGCCCGCAAGCGGCAGGACGGCTGTACTTGGTGGAAGTTCAGCAAGGCGAGGGCCGGGCGCTGTTGCGGCTGCGCGCAATGACGAAGGGATTACGCCAACCACCTGCGTCAGGGGGTTTCGTTTTGTCATCTTCGCCCGTTCCGCCCAAGATCGCGGCAGCTCGACTCCCACCTGCATGGCCTCCTCTGTTTCCGCTACTCTCGCGTCCGTGGTCCGGATGACCGCACGGGGCGAAATGCAATGCTCCACGTCCGCCTCGCCTTCGGGGCGCGTCCACGGTCCGGCCGCGCTGGCGGCCGCGGCCGAATCTTTGTGGATTTCGGCTTAAATCGATGCCGAAGGGGCCGATAGCCTGTGCTTCGGAGTCACCCTGCGGGATGGCGACGGCGGGGGTGCGCAACGTTCTCCCCGGCTGGCGTCCGACGCGGAGATCCTGCTCATGTTGATGAATCGGCAGAAACGATCCTTTGCGCTGTGCGCCGTGTATTTCCTGTTGCACGTGGTGGCGCACTATTCGGCCCTGTGGTTCGAGGTGACGCCGGCGGGCATGTCGGTTTCGATCTGGTATGCGCCGGCGGGCCTGGCGCTGGCGTTGCTCGTGCTGCTGGGGCCGCGTTACGCGCCGGTGGTTTTCGGGGCCAATTTCGCCGGGTCGCTGCTCACGGGCGGTGCCCCCGACGTGTGGTTTTCGTGGCTGTTTCCGGCTCTCATCACGGCCAACTACACGGCCACGGCCTGGGCGGTGCGGCGGGCGGTGGGCACGCGGCTGTTGCCGGGCGGACCGCGCGAGACGACCGTCTTTGTCCTGGCGATTCTGGGCTCGCCCCTGTTGCTGGCCTTCGTCGCCGCCGTGGTGGCCAGGGGCGCGACATGGCCACCGGCGCCGGAGTTCTGGCGGGCGGTTTTCGAATGGTGGATCGGCGATGCCAGCGGCCTGCTCACGGTCGTGCCGGTGGCGGCGGTGTTCATCGCCCCGTGGCTCGACGGGCGGCGAAGGGAAGAGCGGCGGCGGGAGGACAGTGTCGCGGACAAGGTGACGACCTTCGCGAGCGGTGCCTTGTTGCTCGGGTCGGTGGTGCTGGTCCTCGCCGTGCCGGCGCTGCGCGAGCATCATGCCTTTTTTCTGAGCTTTCTGCCGCTGGTCTGGGTCTGTCTGCTTCACGGGATGCCGGGAGCGGTACTTGCGACGCTCCTGGTCACGATGACCGGATTGGTCGGGATGCGGATCACCGGGAGCACGGCGGACTTCGCCTACGTCTTCCTGCTGTTCGAGGTGGCGGTGGCCGGGGTGGGCCTTGGGCTGGGGTCATTGGTCTCGCGGCGCCAGGCGGCGGAGCGTGCGCTGGCGCAAAGCCAGGCGCAGCTCGACCGGGTGATCGCCGGGGCCCAGACCGGCCTGTGGGACTGGGATCTGGCGGGAGAACGCATCGAGACCAACGACCGGCTCGCGGCGCTGCTCGGCTACCCTCCGTCGGAGATCGAGCCCCTGCAGGCGCGTTGGAACGACTTGGTGCACCCGCAGGACCTGGTGACCGAGCAGGCGGCGCTGGCGGAGCATCTCGCCGGGCGCACCGAGCTTTACGAGGCACAGTTCCGCCTGCGCAACAAGGCCGGGCAATGGCACTGGATCCTGTCGCGCGGCTCGGTCGTGCAGCGCGACGCGGACGGGCGACCGCTGCGGTTGTCGGGCCTGTTTGTGGACATCCATGATCGCAAGCGGGCCGAAGCGGAAATCGGCCGGCTGTTCCGCATCATCGAAGCGACGCCGGACTGTGTCTTCACCACCGCGCTCGATGGCACCCTGCTTTATGCCAATGCGGCGCTGGGACAAACCTGGGGCCCGCCCCCGGGAGGCGGAGCCTGGTCCGGGCGGCGGCTGGATGACCTGTTCAGCGAGGCGGTGGTGCAGGACCTGTGGCGCCGAATGGCCCCGGCGGCACTGGAGGCCGGCGTCTGGCAGGGAGAAGAGGATTTTGCCCTGCCCGGAGGCCGCACGCTGAACGCCGCCGTGATGGTGTTGTCGCATCGTGATGAAGAACTGGATACGGCGGTTCTGTCCTTCATCCTCCGGGACCTGAGCGAACAGAAGCGGGCCGAGGCCGACCGCATGCGGCATGAGCGCGAAATCATGCAGGTGCAGAAGAACGAGAGTCTGAGCGTGCTCGCCGGGGGCATCGCGCACGACTTCAACAACCTGATGATGTCGGTGGTGGGCAGTGCGAATCTCGCGCGGCTCGAGGTGGCGGAGGGGTCCGACCTGCGCGAAAGCATCGACATGATCGAGCGGGCCGCCTTGCGGGCCTCGGGGCTGTGCCAGCAGATGCTCGCCTACGCGGGGCGCAACCCGGTGGAGTTTGCGGAGGTGGAGCTCAACGCCTTGATCGACGAAACCCTGCGGCTGTTGGAGCCCGGCCTGTCCCGGAAGATTTCGATCCGGATGCTGCCCGCGCGCCCGCTGCCGAAGGTGCTGGCGGCGACGACGCAGGCGCAGCAGGTGGTGATGAATCTCGTGATCAACGCGGCGCACGCGATCGGCGAGCGGGAGGGCGACATTACGATCCGCACCGAGCACCGCCATTTCCGGGCCGAGGAGCTGGAGCCCTACCGGCGCGGTGGCGAGCGCCTCCGGCCGGGCGACTACGTGGTGCTCGCGGTCGCTGACAACGGCTGCGGCATGTCGCTGGCGGTCATGCAGCGGATATTCGAGCCGTTCTACACCACGAAGTTCACCGGCAGCGGTCTGGGGCTGGCCGTCGTCGCGGGATTCGTGCGGGCCCATCGCGCGGGGTTGCGCGTGGAGAGTGCGCCGGAGCGGGGCACCACGTTTACGCTGCTGCTGCCGGTGCAGCCGTTGGCAGCGGCGAAAACGCCGGCGGCACCCCGCGAGCCCAAACCGGCCGCGTGGCGCGGCGAGGGCAAGCTGCTGTTGGCGGATGATGATTCCAACCTGCGGCGGGTGCTCACCCTGATGTTGCGGAATCTCGGGTTTGAGGTCCTCACGGCCGCCGACGGCCGGGAAGCCGTCGACGTCTTTCGCGAGCACGCGCAGGAGCTGCGCTGCGTCCTGCTCGACATCACGATGCCGCGCATGGACGGGTTGGAGGCCCATGCCATTATGAATCAGCTCAACGCCGAGGTACCGGTGATCCTGGTCAGCGGGTATTCGCAGAAACTGTCGAACCTGCCGCCCGACGCGATCCACCCGGCGGCGGTGCTGGCCAAGCCCTTCGACCTCGAAACGCTATGCGCCCGGCTGCGCAGCGTGGTAGGCAAATCGTAAAGGCGGGGTGACGTTGCCTTGGGCCTACACCAATGGCCTCGAAGGACCGAACTTTTCACAGAAGGAAACGAAGAAAACCAAGCTGTCTGCAGTCCGAGCTTGGTTGTCCTCTTCGTTTCCTTCGTTCGCTTCTGTAAGATCCAATACTTCGGGTGATGGGTATTACTTGAAGCGCCGTGCCGCCTTCCAGGCTTCGCGGTCCGTGAATGTGGGCGTGGCAGTACTGGCGGCGTGATCGCGGCTGGACAGCAGGGCGATGGCGACGCGGGCCTGCGCGGGATCGAGCGTGGCGCGCAGGAGGGCGACCGCCTCCTCCTGGGTGAGGCGATCGAGCGCAGCGAGCGTGTCCTGCCGGCGATCCCAATCGCCTCCGTGGTCGTAGCCGAGGCGGAAGAGCCGGGCGGCCTTTTCGGCGATGCTGGTGGGCTTTTCCTCCAGCTGAGCCCGGGCGCCGGCGAGCAGCGTCTGCCAGGCTTCGGCATCGAGGGCGGCGAGTTGGTCGGGCAGGGTGGCGATGTAGGTCTCGGAACGTTGGCGCAGGTCGTCGACCGCATGGGTGCTCGATTGGATCACGAAGAGCAGGTAGTGCCGGTCAAGCGAGCTGCCGGCGCCGCTGCCCACGATGTAGCCGAGCTGCTGGTTGGTGCGCAGCTCGTCGAAATAGGGCGTGCGCATGTAGTTGGCCAGGACGGTCGCGGTGGCGCGCGTGGCCGGAGTGTCATCGGAAAGTTGATACACGGCGCGGTAGGCGGAATTTACGCCCTCGATCGCGGCGACATCGATCACCGGCTCCCCGGCGGCCGGCATCACGTGGCGACGGCGGACGAGGTCGGCTGCCGGAACCGGGCGGGCGCCGATGGCGGCGGCGACGGCGCGGGTGGATGCGACGGCCTGGGCGGGGGTGAGATGGCCGTGCACGAGGGCTTCGAGTTTGCCGGCGGCGAAGAAGGTGCGGATGTTGGCGCGGACCTCATCCCAGGTGACAGCAGGGGCGTGTTCGAGACCGTGGTCGGGCAGAAAGTAAAACTCGCGCAGGGCGGCGTTGAGCCGGTGCGAGGCCAGCTGGTAGGCCTCCGTCTGCTTGAAGCTGCGCAGGGAGCGCACGACCCGTTCGCTGAGGGCGGCGAAACGTTCCGGCGTGACGTCGAAGGTGAGCAGTTGTTCGGCGACGTGGGTGGCAAAGCGGGCCGGCGAATCGCCGAAGCCGCTCACGGTCAGGTTGAGCCCTTCGAGATCGGCATCGATCTCCCAGGTGATGCCAGCGATGGCGGCGTCGCTGGCGGCGGCTTCGAGGGAATCCTGCAGACAGGTGAGATAGAATTTCAGCAGCAGGTCGGTCTCGGCCGTGGCGGTGGTGCGGGCGGGCACGAAGCGGAACTGCAGGGTGGCGCGGGGGCGTTCGAACTCGACGTCCTGGGCATAGTAGAGGTGCAGGCCGGGTTCGTCGATGAGCGGGAGCGGGCGTTCGGCGAGCAGTGGGGTTTCGCCGGGCAGGAAGGGATTGGCGGCGGGCAGCGCGAACGCGGCGACGGCGGGTGGTTCGAGCAGGCGCTGGTAGGCTTCGTCGGTGGATTCGGTGTAAGCGTAGGCGGTGCCGTAGATCTCTTCGGTGCGGTCGGTGGGGACGCCCTTGGCCTGGAAGGTGGCGAGCATGTTGTCGGGCGTGAGGGCCGCGAGCAGCTCGCGATAGGCCGGCTCGTCGGGCGCGCCCCACGCCAGATCGGCGCGGTGGGCGAGCTCAAGCGGATAGTACAGGGCGTTGGCGGCGAGACGATTGGTGAGGGTGTAGCCCTCGCCGCGGTCGTTGTAGGTTTCTTCGAGGGCGGCGATGCGCGCCTGGGCCGCATGGAAGTCGGCCGGGTAGGGCGACTCGCGCAAATGGCGCAGGTAGGAGAAGATGAGGATCATCACGTCCTCGAGATGTTCGGCGCCGTGCGGGGTGAGTTCGGCGCTCACGAAGAGGGAACCGTAGCCGGCGGTGCGTTCCCAGACGAAGCCGCCGATGGCGGTGCCGAGGTTGGCGTCCTTGAGCGCCTGGACGAGTCCGCCCTCGCCGCCATAGTTGAGGAGGGAGAGCAGGAGTTCGTCGGGCTTGCCGACGAAAAACGGGCGGGTGGCGGGAAGCGGAAACTCGAGCCAGAGCTCGCGGATGTCCTTCACGGGCTCGATGGTGGCGAGGCGCAGGGCGGCCGCGCGCGGCAGGAAGATCGGCTTGCGCTCGATGGCCGGCAGGTCGCGGCGCGGGATGGCGCTGAAGGAGGTACGCACCCAGGCCTCGAGTTGATCGAGCGAGGCGATACCGGCGACGGCGAGGGCCATGCGGTCGGCACTGTAGTTCTCCTCCATGAAGCGGCGCACGACGAGGTGGTCGGCCTGGGCGAGGGTGGTTTTGTTGCCGGTGGAGAACTTCGATTCGCCGGCGGCGGGATCGTAGAGTTCGCGGCGCACATTGAGCATGCGGCGCTGGTCGTTCTGCACGTGGCGCATGGCTTCGTTGTGCACCGCGTTGACCTCACGTTCGGTGACATCGGCGGGAAGCAGCGGCGCGATGAAGCTGTGGGCGAGGCGGTCGAGGGCGCCCTCAAAGGCCTCGTGGCGAACCTCGAAGAGGTAGCGGGTGATGTCGGAGCCGGTGGAGGCATTGCGCGAGCCGCCGTTGGTGGAGATGTAGTTGGAGAAATCGGCAACGCCGGGGTACTTCTCGCTGCCGCGCGACATCATGTGCTCGAGGAAGTGCGCGAGGCCGGCGTGTTCGAAGGGGTCGTCGATCTGGCCGATCTCGATGGCGAGGGTGGCGGCGGACTTGTTGAACTTGGGGTCGGAGACGAGGACGACCTTGAGTCCGTTATCGAGGACGAAGTGGCGGAATTCGGCCTTGTCGGTCGGGGCAACGATACGCGGGGGCAACCCAGCGGGGGAGCCGGCCGGGGAGGAAGCCGCGAATCCAGGCACGGCGACGGCGAGGCCGAGGCAAAGGGAGCGAATCAACATGCGCGCACCGTGGACGGATTCGGCGGGAGCGCCAGTCGGTGAGGATGAATGGCGCGGCGGGCGGGAGGAGTGGGCCGGGGAACCAAGGTCAGATCCGTTCATGCCAGTTCCATGGACGATTGTCCTCGTCGATCTTGCGCAGCACGATCATGGAGCCGTGCAGCAGCAGGTCCACGTCGGGTCTGGAGCACTCGGAACTGAGGATCTCCTCCCGCAAACGTTTCCCGCCCACCCCGACGACCGTGCGGGCCACACGCCGGAAACCGTTGAGCAAGCGGCGTTGCCAGGTGGGCGTGCGGGGAGCACTGAAGTCATGCGGGACGTAACAAGGGTAGTTGGTCACGAAGCGAACGACCTGGTTGATTCCCGTCAGGTGAACGTCGTCGATCGCGATGAGCCCGCCTGGTGAAAGCATGCGATTGATATAAAAGAAATCGATCAGGGTATGGTCGAAAGTGTGCCAACCGTCTATCAGCCCGAGATCGAATTTGGCTCCGCTCGCCGCCAGTTCCGGCAACACGTATTCGGAGCCGCGAGTAATGAGTTCGTACTGGTCGAAGCCGGCCTGCCGCAGGTTTTGCACGCCGAAACCTTGCCAGTCCGTGAATTGTCCGGGATCGATGATCGTGTGGCGGAACGATTTCGCGCCGGATTGATGCAAGGCGTCTTGGATCGCCACTGAGGACATGCCCATGGCACAACCGACTTCGATGACGCGGGTGGCCTTGGCGCCGAGAATATTGCGCTGCAGCAGCTCGACCCGAGCGCGGTCGATGGTGGAATGGAGCGGAAATTTGCTTCCGTCCCGAGTGATCATACTCCCGGAGGAAAGCATGGAATCCAAGTAGGCATTCATGATCGGTGGAGGGGCGAAGTCGGCCGGTCGGGCTGGGGTGGGGCGGGGAATTTTTGGAGGAAGCGGCTCACGGCGGCGCGCGTGGGCATCGACGGGGCGGTGCCGGCTTTGGTGACGGAGAGAGCCGCAACGGCGCAGCCGTGGCGTGCGGCGGCGGCGAGGTCGCCGTCGTGGGCGAGCAGGCCGGCGGCGAACCCGCCGACGAAGGCGTCACCGGCACCGGTGGTATCGACGGCCTCCACCGCGAAAGCGGGCACTTCGAGGTACCCATCGGCCCGCGAGATGAAGCAGCCGCGCTGGCCGAGGGTGACGATGACGACGGGCACGCCGAGCGTGCCGCACAGGGCGTGCAGTTTGGCCGGGGCGAGCTTGAGCAGGGCTTTGGCCGAGAGCGGTTTCGCGGTTGGGGCGTGGCCGAGGCGGTTGATGAGTTCGACGAACTCCGTCTCGTTGGGGATGAGGATGTCGACGTACTGAAGCATGGCCGGCTTGAAGTCGGGTCGCAGCGGCGCGGGATTGAGCACGGTGAGGGCACCGGCGGCGCGGCCGAGTTTGAGGGCGTGGGCGGTGGCGGGCAGGCTGGCCTCGAGTTGGGCGATGACGATGCGGGCGGTCTCGATGGCGGCGGCGGGCAGATCGGCCTTGGCGAGCTGAAGGTTGGCGCCGAGGGCAACGATGATCTGGTTCTGGCCCTCGGCGTTGACCAGGATGGCGGCGGAACCCGTGGGGTGGCGGGGTTTGACGGCCCAGCGGGCGGGGATGCCCTCACGCTCATAAAAGGCCTGGGCCTCGCGACCGAAGGCATCGTGGCCGATGGCACCGACATAGAGGGTGGCGGCGCCGGCGCGGGCGGCGGCGACGGCTTGGTTGGAGCCCTTGCCGCCGGGGCCGGTGCGGGCGGTGCCGGCGAGCGTCTCGCCGGGCCGGGGGAAGTGCGTGCAGTTGAAGCACAGGTCGGTGACGTAGCTGCCGACGACGACGACTTGGGGCGGGGTCATGGGAGGAAAGCTAAGTAAGAAGTGGGAAGTATGAAGGATGAAGTGGGGGAAACGGTGGTGGTGGCTCCGTTCGTCACGGACCTCGCACCGCTTGTCCAAAGATTGCCCCGCGACGCGCCGCTTGTTGTAGCTTGGCCCCGTGAACGACTCGTCTCCGCCTTTTTCCGACACCCTCTCCGACGACAAGCGTCGGCGCGCCAAGGAGCGTTTGTATGTGTTTTGCCAAGCGGGGGGATGGGGCGGCCTGCTCGTGCTGCAGCTGCTGTTCTCGAATTTGATCCGCGGCAACCGCGGTGAAACGGTCACCCTCAGCGAGAACCTGAATGTCGCCTTCGTTGCCCTGCTCGGGCTGTGCGTCTCCCATTACAGCCGGGTCTACATCGAGCGCTGGAACCTGAAGGAGTTGAACTGGGTGCGGCTGGTGCCGCGCGGTCTCGGACTGGCGGTACTGATGTCGGCGGTGTGGAACACGGTGGGCTACGGCTGGGTGCAGGGCGTGCTGCGCGAACCGTGGCCGGACGCGGTGAATCCCTTCGTGCTCTTCGTGGTGAGCATCATCAACGGCACGATCGTCTATGCCGCGTGGCTTTCCATCTACTTCATCTACCACGTCTATCACCGCTTCAACCTGTCGGAGATCGAGCGGCTGCGCCTTTCGGCGGTCGTGAAGGACGCCGAACTGCGCGCGCTGAAGTCGCAGATCAACCCGCACTTCATGTTCAACTCGCTCAACAGCGTGCGCGCCCTCATCGACGAGGATCCCCAGCGCGCCCGCGAAGCCGTGACCCAGCTCGCCAACATGCTGCGCTACTCCCTGCAGGCCGGCCGCAAGCAGACGGTGTCATTCGAGGAGGAACTCACCGTCGTGAACGACTACCTGGCCCTCGAACAGGTGCGCCACGAGGAACGCCTGCGGCTCAAGCTCGACGTCGCACCCGAGACCCTGCGGCGCCAGGTGCCGCCGATGCTGCTCCAGACGCTGGTGGAAAACGCGGTCAAGTACGGCATCGCCGAACAACCCGACGGCGGCGAGATCGCCATCAGCGCCCGCATCGTCGACGGCGAGCTGCACATCGCCGTGCGCAATCCCGGCCAGCTGCGCGGTTCGGGCGCGGGGCGGACCGCCCAGCGTTCAACGGGGGTCGGTCTGCGCAATGCGTCCGATCGCCTGCAACTGCTCTTCGGCGACGCGGCCCGCCTCTCCCTCGAGCAAAGCGCCCCCGGCGAAGTCACGGCTGCCGTGTGCGTGCCGCAGGAAACCGAGCGTATCCCGGTGCCGCGGGAACGCCGCCGCCCCTTCGGCTCCGCGAAAAACACCCCTGACTCCATTTCCGCATGAAAGCACTTCTCATCGACGACGAACGGCTCGCCCGCGGCGAACTCCGCCGCCTGCTCGGCGAAGTCAAAGGCATCGAAATCGTAGGCGAAGCGGCCAACGCCGAGCAGGCCCGGGAAAAGCTCGCTGAGCTCCAGCCCGACCTGCTCTTCCTCGATGTGCAGATGCCCGGAGAGACCGGCCTGGAGTTTCTCGAGTCACTCGAGCCGCCCGTGCCGCAGGTGATCTTCACCACAGCCTACGACGAATTTGCGGTGAAGGCGTTCGAACTCAATGCGCTCGACTACCTGCTCAAGCCGGTCGATCCGTCCCGTCTGGAGGCCGCCATCGAGCGCCTGCGCGAGCGCCAAAACGGCGGGAGTGCGCCGGCGTCGTCCGAGCGTCCCGACGTGCTCAGTCCCGACGACAAGGTCTTCGTGCGCGAGGGCGACCACTGCTGGTTCGTCGAGGTGAAGCGCATTCGCCTGCTCGAGAGCGAGGGCAACTACACCCGCGTGCATTTCGACGACGCCCAGCCGCAGCTCTTTCGCTCCCTCAACGCCATGGAGTCGCGGCTCGATCCCCGCGCCTTCTTCCGCGCCAACCGCCGCCAGATGATCAACCTGCAGTGGATCGACAAGATCGAGCCCTGGTT
The DNA here is from genome assembly GCA_965652375.1 of uncultured Opitutus sp. Lineage (GTDB taxonomy): Bacteria > Verrucomicrobiota > Verrucomicrobiia > Opitutales > Opitutaceae > Actomonas. Next base: position 25,897 of record CBFGUO010000007.1, on the reverse strand, counting down.
CAGCGGCGGCCTGCTGGTCGAACTCAAGGGCGGTGCGAAGGTCGAACTCAGCCGTCGCCAGGCCCAGGCCTTCCGCGAGCGCATGAGCCTGTAGTTGATTGCCCACCAAACCCACGAAAGGACACGAAAAAAATGAATTCACTTGGTACACTTTGCCGTTCCCGCTGGGTCCTCGCCGTTGCGCTGGGGCTTGGACTGAGTTGGGCGATGAGCGAGTCGTTGGGCTGGGGCGTCGGGTCGGCAATCGGCGGCGGCCTCGCCCTGGTCATGCTCAACACCCGCCGGGAGTCCTGAACGTTCCCTTTACCCGCCATGATCGAAGCCAGCCAACTCACCAAGACCTTCAAGGATAAGAAGCGCGGCGTCGTGCGCGCGGTCGACGACGTATCCTTCCGCTGCGAACCCGGCCGCATCTACGGCCTGCTCGGCGCCAACGGTGCCGGCAAGACGACGACTCTGCGCATGATCGCCACCCTGCTCAAGCCCACCAGCGGCGAAGCGCTCGTGGCCGGCCACGATGTGGTGCGCGAGTCCGACCAGGTGCGCGCCAAGGTCGGTTTCCTCGCCGCCAGCACGGCTCTCTACGGCCGGCTCACCGCGCGTGAGATGATCACCTACTTCGGCGAGCTCAACGGCATGGCCCTGCGCGCCATCAAGGCCCGCATCAAGCAGCTGGCCGACGAACTCGACATGCACGAATTTCTCGACCGCCGCTGTGACAAGTTTTCCACCGGCATGAAACAGAAGACCTCGATCGCGCGCACGCTCGTGCACGACCCCGAGGTGATGGTCTTCGACGAACCCACGCTGGGCCTCGATGTCATGACCGCCCGCGCCATCGTGCGCTTCGTGCGGCAGTGCCGCGACCGCGGCAAGACCGTGATCTACTCGTCGCACGTGATGAGCGAGATCGAGAAGCTCTGCGACAGGATCGGCATCATCCACGACGGCCGACTCGTCGCCGAAGGCACCCTGCCGGAACTGCAGGCGCACTACGGTGAAACCGACATGGAGGAGATCTTCGTCAAAGCCGTCGGCGGCGAGGCCGCCCTGCAGGCCGCGCTCGATGCGGCCGAGAAGAAAGCCTGAACCGCCCGCCCCCGACCCGAAGTCCCCGAACCGAACCGATCATGAACTGGAAAGCCATTTCGACCGTCTATTTCAAGGAGCTGCACGACACCCTTCGCGACAAGCGCACCCTCATCTCCACCATCGTCGTGCCGACCCTGGTGATCCCGCTCATCTTCTTCGGCGCCGGCTTCGTGATGAAAAAAGTCATCAGCAAGGCGCAGGCGGAACTCTCGCCGGTCATGATCGTGGGCGGCGAGGACTCCCCCGAACTCGTGGCCGCGCTCGAGGCCCATGAGGAGCTGCGCATCGTGCCGACGACGGACGACTATCGCCAGGCGGTATCCGACAAGAGAATACGTGTCGCGGTGGACATCCCGCCGGGCTTCGACGCCGCCCTGGTCAGCGGTGCGGAGGTGCCGACGGTGAAGATCTACCACTACCAGGGTGAAATGAAGTCCAACATGGGCCGCAGCCAGGTACGGGACTTCCTGACCAAATACCGGGAGGAGAAGGTGCAGGCCTCCCTCACGGCCCGCGGGCTGTCGCAGAGCCTGGTCGAACCCTTCAAGGTCGAATCGGAAAACGTCGCCCCGCCCGAAAAGGTGGGCGGCAACGCCGTCGGCGGTTTCGTGCCCTACATGATCGTCATCCTGTGCTTCACCGGCGCGATGTATCCGGCCATGGATCTGACGGCGGGCGAAAAGGAGCGCGGCACGATGGAGACGCTGCTGTGTTCGCCGGTGGCGCGCATCAACATCGTGCTGGGCAAGTTTCTCATGGTGCTCACCGCCTCGGCGGCCACGGTGGCGCTCACGGTCGTGATGATGGGCGTGAGTGCGTTTGTAGCCCCCATGGTGTTTGGGGGAGGCGGCGGTGGTGGGGCCGCGGCGGGAGGCGGCGACGGCGGCCTTCCGATGCTCATCGATCCGGTGGGCTTGGTGGGCGTGTTTGCGATGGTGGTGCCGGTGGCGGTCCTGTTTGCCGCCTTGGAGCTTACGATCGCGCTCTTCGCCAAGAGCTTCAAGGAGGCGCAGAGTTATGTGTCGCCGATGATGATCCTGGTCATCATTCCGACGGCGATGGGAATGCTGCCGGGCATCGAGTTGAGCGCCAAGACGGCGCTTATCCCGATCATGAACCTGAGCCTCGTATGCAAGGAGATGCTCTCCGGCACCTGGAACTGGGGCTACATCAGTCTGATCTTCGGTTCCTCGGCGGTGTACGCCGGCATCGCGCTGTGGCTGTGTGTGAAGATGTTCAACCGCGAGGACGTGATCTTCCGCGCGTGAGCCAAGGACGGGGCCGTTTTCAGGTCGCCTCAGTGATGACGCGCAAGTCGAGTGTAGGGCCGGCGCTCGCCGCCGTGCCGCAGTGGAGTGGGAATCCGACGACGGGACCGAAAGGCAGGTGCGGCGTGCCGACAAGCGGCAGCCCTACAATTTCGCGGCATGCGTCACTCACTGCGGCCAGATCAGCTCCTTCACGTCGTTCTCGCCGATCCTGATCACGGCGTTGGGGAAAACGGCGAAAAGCTCGCGGTCGTCGATTTGGACGGGGAGGGGAGCCTCCCCGGTGCGCACCACGACGACGGAGGACTGCGTCCGCGTGCGGACCAAGGTGTAGGACTCGGAGTGCGATGCGATCTCGCGAAAGGCCTTGGGCAAGGTGATGTCGGCCGCCGGGGCGTGGGGCGGAGCGGTCGGGTGGTCAAGGGGGCCGAGCCACAGAGCCGTGGCGAGGAGAGCGACGCCGACGGCTGCCAGCAGGCCGCGCTGCCGGTATCGCCGTCGCCGCCGGCTGTGCACGGCGCGCAGCAGGGACTGTTCTGCTCGATGTTCGAAAGAGGGGCTCATCGGGGGAAGAGGGAGCGAGGTAGGATCGATTTGAGCTTGGTGCGGATCCGCCCGAGGCGCGATTCCACCGCTTTGGCGGAAAGACCGACGGACTGCGCGATCGACTCGCAGGACTCGTCGTCGAGGTATTTCGCCAGGAAGACCTGACGTTCCCGCCGGCGAAGACGGTGCAGCGCGGCGGACAAGGCTTCGTTGCCCTCGATCGTGGGGCGAGCCGGCGAGGACTGGATCTCGGCAGCGACGGCATAATTGCCGAGGAGGGTTTGGTAGCGGCGTTCCTTCCTGATCGCATCGAGGAAGGCGCAGCGCAGCAGCAGCACCAGCCAGCACCAGAACTCTTCGGCGGATTCGATCGGGCGGATGTGGCGCACGACGCGGAGGAGCGTTTCCTGGGTGACGTCTTCGGCGAGGGCCTCGTTGCCGCCGGTGAGGTGACGGGCATAGGCGTTCAGTCGCGGAAAGTATTCGCGAAAGAAGCGGCGGTAAGCGTCGTCGTTCAGGCCCACCATGGCGCGGGTCAGCGTTCCGATGCCTTCGTCCACGATGTGTGACGAGGTGACGGAGGGTGCTTCGCCGGGTTTACAGAACGCGTTCGGAGAGGACGATGGTGTCGCCATCATGAAGGGGGGTGGCTGGGGCATCGCCATGGAGCATGGCCCTCAGGTTTACCTCGAGCGACTGAGGGGCGTTTTCGGGCTTCCTGCGTATCGTGACCTTGAGGAGGTTCGCAAGTCTGGTCTCACCGCCTGCTTTGGCGATCGCATCGACCAAGGTGCCGTTGGCGGGGAGGGTGTAGGTTCCGGGTTGGTTCACCTGGCCAAGAACGTTGACTTTGATCGTTTGCTGCGAGGGCGTGGCAGCGGGAGCTTCGAGGCTTTTCAAAACCTTGCGGGCCGTATCGATATCAACGGGACGTCCCTTCAGGATCAGAAGGGAGGTTTCGGCGTGGAAAAGCAGCTGGTTGTCCGCCGGTGCGCCTTGAAGCTTCCAGGCTGAATCGATGGCGGTGGTAAGGTCGTCGATGGTGTAGTGCGCCAGCAAGAGTCGGACGTTGACCGGCTCGACCTGGAAAACCTCCGGGAAATCGCGTGCCGTGTAGGCCCGCATGACCCAGACGCCGGCTTCCCGTCGCCACTCGTAGCCTTCCTGTTGATACGATATACCACCGGCGCTTTGTACGACGGCGACGTCCCGGCTCCACCGCAGCGGGGCCAGCACCTCTTCGACGGTGACGTTGCGATAGTTGAGGGGCGGGAGGGTGAATTTTTCGCCTTCAGGGGGGATCAGGGCGTTGACCGGTTCACCCGAGGCGGCCTGCAGCATCTTCACCAGCGCGTGGGGCGAGCCGCCGGGGAAGTTGAGGTCGAAGCGGGTGGAGGCGACGGCCGGGGAACGGGTCTCCGGCGCAGGTGATTCGGCGGGTTGAGCGTCGGTGCCGGGGGCAGCCGCGAGGCAGAGCCAGGCGAGCAGGATCGATCCGATCGCGGTGAATGCACGCTCGGGAACGAGAGAACAGTTCGGTTGCATCGCAGGGTACACGCCCGACATCGCGCCCATCCTTCGGAAATTTTCCGTGGATCGATCTTCCGGCTCACGCAGGGTAAAAAAACCGCTAACGTAAAGGCTGGGTAAATCCTTGTAGAACAGCGGGTTTACCGTCGCGATGCGGAATCGGTATCCTATCGGTGGTGACGGTTGATTCCCCGTCATCATGCACGCGACTTCCCCACACATTCTCATCATGCACGCCGATGCTCATCACCGCCGGGTGTTGGCGATGCTCCTTGTCGAGGCGGGACTGAAAGTGCGGGCGGTGGAACCGACCGAGAACGCGATCGAGGTCGCGGTGGCGGAGCCCTTCGACCTCATCCTGGTCGGTTATGAAGGCATGGGGGAGGCGGCGTTCTCGCTGGCCGGGGAGATTCGCGATCGTTTGGGCGACGAACCGCCCGTCGTCATGCTGTTGCCCGAGCTGCAACTGCCCTTGGTGGTGCAGGGTATTCGGGAGGGGTTGTCCGATGTCTGGCCGCTCAACGAGGATCCGCAGCCAGTCGTGCGCCGGGTGCTTGCATTGGTGCTGCCCGAGCGGATGGATCCTTTGGCGAACGTGCCGTCGGTCGAGATGAGCGAAGTGGAACGCACGCTGCAGGAAATGGAACCGATGTTGCGCGCATTGCAGGCCGATGAGGAGGCGGTGGAGATGCGCGAGCGTTTTAAACGTGCCTTGCTGGAACTGCAGGGGGAGCGCGACATGATGCAGGCGGCCCAGGCCGCGATGGATGAACGCGCGCGCATGCTGGCCGACGAACGCGCGGCCCTGCACCTGCAGCGTCAGACGCTCGCCGCCGATCGCGTCCGCATCGACCGGGCGCGCGAAGAGCTGCGCGAGGAACGCGCGATATGGGAGGAAACCCTGCGGGACCTCCAGAACCGCGAAGCCAATCTGCGCGACTACGAAGCCCGCCTACGCGAACGCGAGTCGGGCATCGAAGCCCGGCTCGCCGGCACGCGCCTGCCCTTCGCCCGCCAACCTGATCTCGAGCGCGAATGGGATGCACTGGAAAAGTCGCGCGAAGTGTTCGAGGCCGAGAAGGCGATGTTTCGCGATGAGCGCATGGTGTTGTGCGACCTCGACAATCAGATCCGCAAACGCGAGGAACGACTGCGCGAGTTGGAAACCAAGCTCGCCGAAAAGGATCGGGTGCGGCGCGGACTTCCGCCGCCCGCGGCCGAGGCCTTCGACTCCGCCAAGCGGAGCGCCTCGGCGGCCCCGTTTCAACCCACCGCGCGGATCCGCGGCATCTTCGGCCGCAAGGCGCCGCCGCCGAGCAGCAAGGCGGTGTAGGCTTTTCCTGCGCGTCCATCCACGCTTTCCGTTTCCCCAGGCGGGACTTTCACCGCGAAAGACGCGAAGGGACGCGAAGAAGGTGGCGAAGAATCCCGTCATTTTAGGACCTGCCTTGATTCTCAGGGCGTCCGCTTCGCGTCCCTTCGCGTATTTCGTGATTCAATACGGTCTCTCAGTCGGCGATTTTACCCGCCGCCTTCACCTCTGATGGCGCCTACCTGAATACCCGGTGGTCGACGCGCGACGGGGCCGATTTTCACTTGATCCGCTTCGAGCGCGTTGGCATCACGACCGGCATCATGACGTCCCACGGCAACCCTCGTCCCATGCGACCGGCGCAGATCCGGATGAGCAGCGCGCAGGGTTGGTGGCGCCCGCAGGCTTGGCGATGGTGATGTCGAACTGACATCGCGACGCGGCCGCTGCGCCCGTCGTCTCGCAAACCACCCGCCAAGCCCGACTCCGACCCGAGTCGGGCTTTTGTTTTCCCCGCACCTTCACCGATCTTCACCCGGAAACTTGTCACCCAATAGGTGACAAGTGTCCGGAATCCCCTTTGGAACAATATGAAACAGATGTTGCATACGCCGGTTTTTGACCGGCCCGCCGTGGCCTTCTTTGGCCGTACCCTGGCCGAGTACGGCCGGTTTTTCTCCCTGTCGCTCGATAACGACCTGCGTGGCCGGTCGGTGCTCGATGTCGGCGCCGGCCCGTCCTCGTTTACGGCTGAAGTCCGGCGGGCCGGAGTCGAGGCGGTGGCCGTCGATCCGCTTTACGGCCGTACACCCGAGGCGCTGCGGGCGCAGGTGCAGCTCGACTACGATCACATGTTTGCACGCATGCGGGCGCCCGAGAATCGCGGGCGTTTTGAATTTCGCAGCTTTGCTTCGATCGATGAGGCGGAGCGCGATCGGCGGGCGGCGGCCCGGCGTTTTCTGGAGGATTATGAGGCACACTTCGCCCACGGGCGCTACTTTGGCGCGGCGCTGCCGGATCTGCCCTTTCTCGATCGGGCGTTCGACGTGGTGTTGTGCGCGCATCTGTTGTTCATCTACCCGGCGCTGTTCGATTTTGAGTTTCACGTCGATGCCTGTTCCGAGCTGATGCGGGTGGCGCGCGATGAAGTGCGGATCCACCCGGTCTGCGGAGCGGACGGAAAACCGTATCCAGAGCTGGACGCGCTGATCGCCCGCCTGGCTGGCGAAGGAATCGTCGCCCGTGAAGAGGCGGTGGATTATGCGTTCTTCGCTGGCGCCAGCTCGATGTTGGTCCTAACCCGGGAGGACGCATGAATCACCTCGATCGTTTCGCGTCCACGCCCGAACCGTCCTACCACGCGGTCATCTTTACCTCGCAGCGCAATCAGGTCACCGACGGTTATGGCGACATGGGCAACCGGATGATGGAACTGGCCCGGCAGCAGGACGGGTTCCTCGGCGTCGAATCGGCCCGCGACGCGGAAGGTTTCGGTTTCACGGTGAGTTACTGGCGGGACGAGACGTCGATTCGTAACTGGAAAACGAATACGGAGCACCGGGTGGCACAGGCGAAGGGCCAGGCCCGCTGATATGACGCCTACGTGACCCGCGTGGCGAAGGTGGAGCGGGCGTATGACTTCGGGTTTGGCGGAGGCGCCGGCTGAAGCCGGCGCTACGGTTGGGCGGCGATCTTCTGCTTGAGGTGGGTGCTGCGGACCTTGGCTTCGTGGTTGCGCACGGCCATGCCGTAGGCGGCGGGTTCGCCGACGAGGTAGACCTTCTTCTTACCGCGCGTGATGGCGGTGTAGAGGAGGTTGCGCTGCAGCATCATGAAATGCGCCTTGAGCAGCGGGATGACCACGATGGGGTATTCGCTGCCCTGGCTCTTGTGAATGCTGATGGCGTAGGCGAGGGCGAGGTCGGAAAACTCGCCGCGCTCGAAGGTGTGCTCGGCGTCGTCGAAGCGGGCGGTGAGGGTGCCGTTGACGCCGTCGGTTGAAACGATGGTGCCGATGTCGCCGTTGAAGAGGCCCTTGTCGTAGTTGTTGCGCAGCTGGATGATCTTGTCGCCGGGCCGGAATTCACCGGCGGCGAACTTGATGCCCTGGCGGCCGGGGTTGAGCGCGTCCTGCAGGGCCGTATTCAAGTTTCCGACACCGGCGGTACCGCGGTGCATGGGGGCGAGGACCTGGATGTCCTGGATGGGTTTGATCCACGGATGCAGCCGGGGAAGGGTTTCGCGGCAGAGCCGAAGGACTTTGTTGACGCAATCCTGTTGGTCGGCGGCAGGGATGAAATTGAGGTCGCTCCAGGCCTGCAGGGCGTCGAGCTCCGGGATGGTGGGAGGCAGGGTGGGCACCCCGTCGTTGATGGCGTGGGCGGTGGTGACGATGCCGCTCTGACCCTTTTGGCGATGGATGACGTCGAGGCGGGTGACCGCGATGCGTTGGGTGGCGATGAGGTCCTGCAGGACGTTGCCGGCGCCGACAGAGGGGAGCTGGTCGGTGTCGCCCACGAGCAACAGGTGGGCGGCGGAAGGCACAGCCTGGAGAAGCGCGGCGGCGAGGCGCGTGTCGAGCATGGAGGCTTCGTCGACGACGAGGAAATCGGTGGCGAGCGGGTGGTCCTCGTTGGTGGTGAAGTGGCCTTTCGACGGATCGAACTTGAGCAGGCGATGGATGGTCGAGGCGAAGCCGCCGGTGGTTTCGGCGAGGCGCTGGGCGGCGCGGCCGGTGGGGGCGGCGAGGTGGAGGCGGACCTTCTTGGCGCGCAGGATGTCGACGAGGGCGCGGAGGATGGTCGTCTTACCCGTTCCCGGTCCGCCAGTTAGGATACTTGCCTTGTTTGAAAGGGCGGTGCGGATGGCGTCGGCCTGTTTGGCGGCGAACTGAATCTCGGCCTTTTGCTGGGCCCACTGAACGGCGGCATCGATTTTGATGGGCGGCAGGCCGGAGGGGACGCGGTCGAGGCGTTGTACGACGGCGGCGATCTTCTGTTCGGCGCGGTCGAGAACGGGAAGCTGGATGAAGCCGGAGCCGGGCAGGGGGTCGGGTGTATCCGCGGGCCAATGACGCGAGAGGGCGCGTTGGTCGATGAGGGCGGCGACGCGGGTTTCGAGGCGTTCCTTGGCGGTGTCGAGCAGTTCGGCGGCGTGGGCAACGAGGTCGGCCTCGCGCAGGGCGGTGTGGCCTTCCTCCTGCAGGGTTTCGAGGGCGTAGATGAGTCCGGCGTCGAGGCGGGGCGGGGCGTCGTTGGCGAAGCCGAGGTTGATGGCGATGCGATCGGCGGTCTTGAAGCCGATGCCGTCGATCTCGCGCGCGACGCGATAGGGTTCGGTGGTGAGAACGTTCTGGGCGGAGGCGCCGTAGGCCTGGTTGAGCTTCACGCATTGGCCGGTGGTGACGCCGTAGGTCTGGAGGAAGATGTAGAGCTCGCGGAAGGCGCGCTGGTCGTCCCAGGCGGCCTTGATGGCGACGGCGCGTTTTTTGCCGATGCCGGGGACGGTGCGCAGGCGGGCGCTTTCCTCGGAGAGAACGCGGAAGGTGTCGGTGCCGAAGGCGTCGACGATCTTGTTGGCGTAGACCTTGCCGATGCCGGGGACCAGGCCGCTGCCGAGGTATTTGCGGATCCCATACACGGTGGAGGGCAGGGTCGAGCGGAAGGACGCGATCTTGAACTGCAGGCCGTGCTGGCTGTGGCGGGTCCATTCGCCCTCGAGGTGGAGGGTTTCGCCGCACTGCACGCCGGGCAGGATGCCGGTGATGGTGACCTTGTCGGCGCCGTCGCCCGCGCGGAATTCGGCGATGGTGTAGTGGTTCTCCTCGTTGGAGAAGATGATGCGTTCGAGGACGCCGGTGAGTTGCTCGGCGCTCATGGGGCCGGGGGGCAGGAGTTGTTTTTAACCACGGATGGACACGAATGGCTTCGGCTACCGCCTACGCACTGAAACGAGAAGAGGGCGACCTTGGGGTGAAATGGGCGAATCAGGCGGCCTGCCAGTCGACGACCTTGAGCTTGGGCAGGCGTTTGAATTCGGTGAGGTTGTGGGTGACGACGGTGGCGCCGAGGCGTAGAGCCTGGGCGGCGAGGAGGGTGTCGATGGGGCCGATGATCTGGCCCCGGCGTTCGAGATGGGCGCGAAGCTTTCCGTAGATCTCGGCATCTTCGGCCACGAAGGGAATGACCCTCAACTGATTCAGAAGCTGGTCGACATTCCGTCGATGTCTGGCGATCCCGCTCTTCGAGGCACCGTACTCCAGCTCGGCGAGAACAACCGACGAGAGACGCAGGTCATCGAAGGCGGCAGCCATGCGTTGGCGCAGGTGGAGGTCCCGGCCTTGGAAATATTTTGAAAAGGCGTTCGTGTCCGGGAGGTAGATCATGGTCTACCAGTTCAGGTCCCGGGGAATATCGGGGGCGGTATGCGGGGGAATATCCGGGAAGTCCGGACAGGAGCCCGCAAGGGCGATGAATGCCTTTCGCCTTTTCTCCTGCTCGTCGTCGATCGGCGTGATCGAGATGCCGTGTTTGGTCTTGCGGATGCGCACCTCCTTGCCGGGGAAGCGGAACTCCTTGGGCAGGCGGATGGCCTGGGAGCCGCCGTTGGTGAAGAGTTTGGCCGTCTTCGTCATGATGTATAGACACGATGTATATACGGTCGGGGTGTCAACGACCGGAACCGTTCAGGATCGAGCGGTCGAAACCGGCGGCGGCAAAGACCTCGTAGGCGGCGGCCAGGGCGACGGCGCCGAGGCTGTGCCAGACGGTATGGCCTTGGATCCACGCCTCGGGTGCGGCCCAAAATCCGCCGAAGCGGTCGCCGATGCCGCCGGCGAAGGACAAGGGCGCGGCCAGGAGCATGATGGTCAGCGGACGAAGGAGGTGCGACCGCGGCGCCGGCGTCCGGAGCAGGGCCAGCAGCATGAGGGTGCAGCCCAAGGCGACCCCGGCGACGAACACGTAGGTCGAGTCGAAGACCTTGATGCCGCCCCAGCGTACGTCGTTGCGGTGGATGCCGGTCCAGACCGCGGCGAGGAAGGCCGCGAGGGTGCCGCTCGTTTCGAGGGCGCGGTATCGGCCGATGGCGGGGATCGAGTGGCAGAGGCCGATCCAGCCGACCGCGTAGAGGACGGCGTAGACGCCGAGGATGTCGATCATGCGCCATTCGGCCTGCAGCGAGGCATGATACATCCCGCTGCCGAAACCCAGGAAGATGAGCGACCAGCCCAGACCCTTGCTTGCCGGACGGCGAGCGGCGAAAAGGATGGCCAGTCCCGCGACGGCGTAGGGGAGGTTGGAGAGCGTGTTCTGGGGCTCCCGAAGCAGCCGACTTAGTTTGGCGGGATCGTAGATGTCCGGGCTGAGCCGATCCATGCTCCCGAGCTTGTGCGGGTCGTAGGCTTCGCACTGCGCCTTGGGCGGTTCGACGCCGGACCAGAACTCGCACTGGGGATTGATGAAGGCCAAAGTGAGGAGCGTCAGGCCCAGCGGCAGGCTCCAGCAGAGGGCGCGAATCAGGGGGCGTGACGGGCGAGGGGCGTTGGCCATACGGTTGGCGGATCACACCAGCACCAGACCGATGGCGGCAAGCATGAGGGCGGCGCCGTAGAGACGGAGGCGGAGGGTGGCGGCGCCGAGCTTTTGTTCCTCGTTGTGGAACCAGTGGCCGATCCACCACACCGCGAGCACGGCCCAGAGTCCGCGGGAGCTGTAGACGACGTTGACGGCGGTGGCGTCGCCGAAGGCGCCGATGGCGGTGGCCATGCCGACGGCTTGGAGCGCGAGGAGCGACGCACCGCCGAGTAGCCAGGGGCGGGCCGGTCGGGCGATCTGCCGGAGCGGCGCGCTGAAGGCCGGGATGAGGCCGAGCGAGAGGACGGCCAGGGCGATGAACATGAGCGGCAGGTAGCGGCCGATGCCCCAGAGCGGGGCCCACTTCTGCACCAGGACGTCACTGGTCGCGAAGGCCGAGGCGGCGGTGAGCGCGGCAACGATCGTGGGGCCGAGCGAGGCGGCGGCGGGCGTGTGGGCGGACCGGCGATTGAGCAGGGCGATGGCGGTGGTGCTGAGGGCGGCGGCGATCCACCATTTAAGCGGCACGGGATCGGGCAGCAGCAGGGCGCTGATGAGGGCGACCAGGATGATCTTGGTGCCGAGGATGGGGGTGGCGACCGATACCTCGCCGCGTTCGATGGCGACGAAGGTGGCGATCTGGCCGATGAAAAAGAGCACGCCGGTGATGAGCGGTTGCCACCAGGAGCCAGCGCCCGGTCCCGGACCGAGCAGCCACAGCGGGGCGAGGCAGACGGTGTGGAGCAGGTTGGCGATGAAGGTGGTCCGCCAGATGCCCACCCCGAAGGCGGCGCTGCGTTTGAGCAGGAGCACGCCGGCGACGTAGCCGAAGCTGCTGGCGAGGGGCAGCAGGAGGTGGAGCGGGAAAGTCATGAAGGCGAAGGCGGGCAGGGAGCGGATTTGAACCGCGAAAGGCGCGAAGGGGCGCGAAGTTGAGTCGCGTCGGGCGGGCGTTCAGCATGGCCATGGCCGGGGGAGGCCTGGAACGGCGGCGGAGGGGGCCGCAGGGCGTGACCACTCCGCAGCGGCGCGCCGGCAGCGGCGGCCCTACGATCTGACCTTGGAGTCGAGGGCGCGTTTGCGGGTTTGCGGATAGTCGGTGATGGCGTGCAGGCCGCGGCTTTCGTGGCGTTGGAGGGCGCAGGCGACGATGAGGCGGGCGACGGTGGTGAGGTTGCGCAGTTCGAGCAGCTCGGGGTCGACGGAGAAGTTCCAGTAGTAGTCCTGGATCTCGCGTTCGAGGTTGGCGATGCGGGTGCGGGCGCGTTCGAGGCGTTTGGTCGTGCGCATGATGCCGACGTAGTCCCACATGGTGCGGCGCAGCTCGTCCCAGTTGTGGCTGATGACGACGCGTTCGTCATCGTCGTGGCCGCCGAGGTCGATCCATTCGGGCAGGGGCGCGGCCCGGGTTTTAGGGCGACGGGTGAGAAAGCGATGGACCGAATCGGCGGCGCGGTGGGCCACGACGACCGCCTCGAGCAGCGAGTTGGAGGCGAGGCGGTTGGCGCCGTGCAGGCCGGTGCAGGCGACCTCGCCGCAGGCGTAGAGACCGGGCAGGGCGGTTTCACCGGCGAGGTTGGTCGCCACGCCGCCGCAGGTGTAGTGCGCGGCGGGCACGACGGGCAGGTAGTCCTTGGCCAGATCAAAGCCGAATAGTTTGCAGGTTTTGTAGATCTTCGGGAAACGGCGGCGCAGGTAGGCGGCGTTGCGATGCGTGATGTCGAGCCAGACATGGGGGGCGCCGCTGGCCTTCATCTCGCTGTCGATGGCACGGGCGACGATGTCGCGGGGGGCGAGGTCGGCCTGCTCGTGGTAGCGCGGCATGAAGGCTTCGCCCTTGAGATTGCGCAGGATGGCACCCTCGCCGCGCACGGCCTCGCTGATGAGGAAGCGTTTGCCGTCGGCGGTGAAGAGGGTCGTGGGGTGGAACTGGATAAACTCCAGGTTGCGGATCTCGACGCCGGCCCGGTAGGCCATGGCGATGCCGTCGCCCGTGGCGATCTCGGGATTGGTGGAGAACTGGTAAACGCGGCCGGCACCGCCGGTGGAGAGCATGACGACCGGGGCGCGGAAGGTGATGACGCGGTGGTCGATGACATCGAGCGCGTAGAGGCCGAGCACGCGGCGCTGTTGGCCCTTGCCGGCGGTGATGAGGTCGATGCCGAAGAGATGCTCGAAGAGGGCGACGCGCGGCTCGCGCGAGATGGCGCGCAGCAGGGCGTCCTCGATGGCCTTGCCGGTCATGTCCTTCACGTGGAGGATGCGGCGTTCGCTGTGCCCGCCTTCGCGGCCGAGATCGTAGCCGCCCTCGCGATCGCGGGAGAACTTCAGGCCCAGCTCGACCAGTTCCTGCACGCGGGCCGGTCCGTCGCGGATGATTTCGCGCACCACGTTCTCGCGGCACAGGCCATCGCCCGCGATGAGGGTGTCCTGCACATGCTTTTCGACATCATCGTCGGGACTGGTGACGGCGGCGATGCCGCCCTGGGCCCAGTTGGTGTTGGAGTCGGCCTTGGTCTTTTTGGTGAGGATGGCGACGGAGTGGCCGGCTTGGGCGGCCTTGAGGGCGAAGCTGAGGCCGGCGATGCCGCTGCCGAGCACGAGAACGTCGAAGGACTGGGACATGGTTGAAAACGCCACAGCAAGCGCTTGTCGGCGCGAGTTCAACGCCGGAGCGCGGGGCGACTGATCGTGTTCCGGCGTCAGTCCTCGCCCAGGGGGCGCTGCATGATGACGACGTCGAGCCAGCGGTCGAACTTGAAGCCGACGCGTTGCAGGGTGCCGGTGGTGGCGAAGCCCGCGGCAGCGTGCAGGCGGATGGAGGCGCGGTTGTGTGAGTCGCCGATGAGCGCGAGCATTTGTTGATACCCGGCGCTGGTGGCGGCGGCGATGAGCGCTTCGAGCAGCAGGCGGCCGATGCCGCGCCCGCGGTGATCGGGATCCAGGTAGATGGAATCCTCGACGGTGAACTGGTAGGCGCGGCGCTCGCGGAAGGGGCCGGCGTAGCCAAAGCCGACGACCTGGCCCTCGAGTTCGGCCGCGAGGTAGGGATAACCGCGGCCGGCGAGGGTTTGAAAGCGTGCCTGCATGGCGTCGACCGATGGGGGTTCGGTCTCGAAGGTGCCGGTGCCGTGCAGCACGTGGTGCGCGTAGATGGCCTGGATGGCGTCGACGTCCGAGTTCGTGGCGGGGCGGATGACGGGACTCATGACGTTACAGCAGAATGTTGTCGATGAGCCGGGTTTCGTCGACCCAGGCGGCCAGGGCCATGAGCGAATGGCCGGGCTCGATTTCGCGCAGGCTTTGCATGGTCGCGGGGTCGACGATGGCGACATAGATCACGCGGATCTGGCGGCGTTCGGAGAGCAGGTGGGTGGCCTCGGCCATCAGGCGTTCGGTGCGGCGTTCGCCGCGGTCGACCATGGCTTTGATCGCCTGCAGGGTGCGCGGAATGGCGGCGGCGGCCTGGCGTTGGGTGGGGGTGAGGTAGGCGTTGCGCGAACTGAGCGCGAGGCCGTCGGTGTCGCGGGTGGTGGGGGCGACGACGATCTCGACCGGGATGTGCAGGTCCGCGACCATTTTGCGGATCACCGCGACCTGTTGGGCATCCTTCTGGCCGAAGACGGCGCAGGCGGGCTGCACGATGTTGAACAGCTTGGCGACGATGGTGGTAACGCCGCGGAAGTGCACCGGACGCGACACGCCTTCGAGAGGTTTGGCGACGTTTTCCTCGGTCACGTAGGTCGAGTAGCCGGCCGGGTAGAGTTCGTCCTTGGTCGGGGTGAAGACGTAATGCGCGCCGGCGGCCTCGCATTTGGCGGAGTCGCCGGCGAGGTCGCGCGGGTAGCGGGTGTAGTCCTCGTTGGGGCCAAACTGGGTGGGATTGACGAAAATGGACACGACCACGACATCGGCCTTGGTGGCCGCGAGACGAACCAGGTCCAGGTGGCCCTCATGCAACGCGCCCATGGTGGGCACGAAGGCAATGGTGCGGCCGGCGGCGCGAAGCTCGCGGGCCACGGATTGCATCTCGGTGACGGTGTGGAGGGTTTGCATGAGCAGAGAGGAAGGGGGAGTGCGTCCGAAGCGGGCTTGATCAAATTCGTGCGGCCACGCTTATTCAAGTTTTTGCCCGGCACTTGTCCGGTGACACTCCAACCCTCCGGTCCCTTTCCATCATGATCCGCATCAACGAAAACTACCTGAAGCTGAAGGCCTCCTACCTCTTTGCCGACATCGCCAAGCGCGTGAACGCCTACACCGCGGCCAATCCCGACAAGCCGCTCATCCGGCTGGGCATCGGTGACGTGACCGAGCCGCTGCCCGAGGTGTGCGTCAGGGCGCTGCATGAGGGTGCCGACGAACTCGCGCAGCGCGAGACCTTCCGCGGCTACGGCCCGGAGCAGGGTTACGTCTTCCTGCGCGAAGCCATCGCCCAGGGTGACTACGCCAGCCGTGGCTGCGCGATCGCGGCCGACGAAATCTTCGTGTCGGACGGTGCGAAGTGCGATTGCGGCAACATTCAGGAAATTTTCGCGACCGAGGGCGTGCGGCTGGCGATCCCCGATCCCGTGTATCCGGTTTATGTCGACACCAACGTGATGGCCGGTCGGACGGGCGCCAACGTCGGCGGCCGCTACGAAGGCATCACTTACCTCGAGTGCCGGCCGGACAACGGTTACATTCCGGCGATCCCGGAGGGCGCGTCCGATCTCATTTATCTTTGTTTCCCCAACAACCCGACCGGCGCCGTGGCGACCCGCCAGCAGCTCGCCGACTGGGTGGCCTATGCCAAGGCCAACCGGGCGATCATTCTCTTCGACTCGGCCTATGAAGCCTTCATTCGCGATCCGGAGATCCCGCACTCGATCTACGAGATTCCCGGAGCCGACGGAGTTGCGATCGAGTTCCGCAGCTTCTCGAAGACGGCCGGCTTCACCGGCACGCGCTGCGCCTACACGGTCGTGCCGAAGAAGCTGCAGGCCTTTGACGCCGCCGGCCAGGGGCACTCCGTACACAGCCTCTGGAATCGCCGTCACACGACCAAGTTCAATGGCGTCTCCTACCCGGTGCAGAAAGCCGCCGCCGCCATCTACACGGCCGAGGGCCAGGCGCAGGTAAAGGAGAAGACCGATTTTTATCTGCAGAACGCCGCGCTCATCCGCCAGGCCATGTCGGACCTCGGCTTCAGTTGCGTGGGCGGCGACAATGCGCCCTACATCTGGATCAACACGGGGCGCGACTCCTGGGAATTCTTCGACCTGTTGCTGAACCAGGCGGGCGTGGTCTGCACGCCGGGCGCGGGCTTCGGCAAGTGCGGCGAAGGCCACGTGCGCATCAGCGCCTTCAATTCCCGCGCCAACGTCGAAAACGCGCTCAAGCGCATCGCGGGCGCGCTTGCCTGAGCCGGGGGGCGGCACGACGTTTCCGCTCGACCTGCCGTAGTCGGCCCAACGGCCGGCAACGGGGGCCGTCGGGGCACGGCGCGGGACGAGCGGCGCCGGCGGCTCAGTCCTCGCGCAGGGCGACCAGCGGATCGACCCGCGTGGCGCGGCGGGCGGGCAGCAGGCAGGCGCCGACGCCGACCGCACCTAGCAGGAGTGCAACTGTGCAAATCGCGAGCGGATCGATGGCGGCCAGCCGCGGCATCATGCGATGCAGCACCAGACTCAGCAGCAGGGCGCCGGCCACGCCGAAACCGATGCCGATCCCGCTGAGCGCGGCGCCCTGCCGCAGCACGAGGCGGCGGATATCGGCCGGAGTCGCGCCGAGGGCGAGGCGGATGCCGAATTCGCCGGTGCGCTGGGTGACCAGGTTGGTCGTGACGGCGTAGATGCCGACGGCCGCGAGCAGCAGTCCGAGCGCGCCGAAGGCGGTGAGCGTGTGGCCGACGAGGCGCAGGTTGTGCTGACTGTAGTCAATGAACTGGGCGACGCTGGCGATGTTGTCGGGCGGCAGATCGGGATCGATGAGCTGCATGGCCTGCCGCAGGGGCTCGGCCAGGGCGACGGGCGCCGGCCCGCGCAGGACGATGTGCACCCAGCCCCAGGCTTCCTGGGCCATGGGTTTGTAGACGGTGAAGCGGGTGGGGGATGGACCGAGCGCGGCGGCGGCCTCGACATCGCGGGCCACGCCCACGACCTCCGTCCAGTAGGGTTGGCCGCTGTCGATGCTGCATAGGCGTTTGCCGATCGGATTTTCACCGGGCCAGAGTTGCTGGGCGAGCGCGGCGCTCACGATGGAGACGGCGGGATCGCCGGGCGCGATGTCTTCGCGGAAGGTTTCGCCGGCCAGCAACGGAATGCCGAGTGTGCGAAAATAGTCGCTCGTGACCATGACGTGATGGGCGCGGGGGGCGTTGGGCGTGTCGGCCGGACTCTGGCCCTCGAGGAGCACCTGCCGGTCGGCGGTGTAGCCCTGGATCGGCAGCGAGCTGGCGAGCGCGGCGGTCTCGACTCCCGGCAGCGTGCGCAACTCGCGTTCGACCCGGCGGAACAGGTTCACGCGATCCATGTAGGCGGGGTAGCGGACACCGGGAACGGGCAGCGCGGCGGAGAGTACCTGATCGTCATCCCAGCCGGTGTCGCGCTGGAGGAATTGGCTGAAACCGCGATACATGATGGCGGCGCCACCGAGCAGCACGAGGGCGAGGGTGAATTCGACAACAATGAGCGCTGCGCGCAGACGATGAGAGCCGCGGCCGGCGGTGGTGCCGCGGCTCTGGGCTTTGAGGGCGGCATTGGTGTCGACCCGCGAACCGAGCCAGGCGGGCACGATGCCGAAGAGGATGCCGGTGGTGAGGGAGAGGCCAAAGGTGAGTGCGACGACGACGGGATTGAGTTCCAGGTCGAGGGCGCCGGCGGCGCCGCCGAAGGTGAGGCGGTTTTCCAGGAGGCGGTTGATCGACCAGCCGAGTCCGAGGCCGAGCAGGCCGCCGCCGCAGGCCACGGCGATCGATTCGAGCAACTGTTGGCCGATGAGGCGCAGGCGTGAGGCGCCGAGCGCGCTGCGGATGGCGAGTTCGCGGGCGCGGGCGGCGGCGCGGGCGAGCTGCAGGTTGGCGAGGTTGGCGCAGGCGATGAGCAGTACGAAGCCGGCGAGGGCAACGAGCATCCAGGACGTGCGGCGGTCGAGATCGCTGGTGAGGGCGGCGGTGAGGGGCATCACGTCGTAGCGCAGACCGGCGTAGAGCGCGGGAAAGGCGGCGGCCTGCGTGTGGGCGACCGAGGCGAGGGTGGCGTTGAGCTGAGCCAGGGAGGTTCCGGTGGCGAGACGCCCCACGAAACGGAAAACGCGGTAGTCGCGCCATTCGAGTTGCTCGGCATCGAAGGCCAGGGGCCGCCAGAGGTCGGCGCCCTGCCACAACTGCGGGTAGTCGAAGGTCGCCGGCATGACGCCGATGATCGTGACGGTCTCGCCATCGAGCCGCAGCGTGCGGCCGAGCACTGCGGCCGAGCCGCCGTAGCGCTGTTGCCAAAAGCGGTGGCTGAGGACCACAACCTGATTGCGGCCCGGCCCGGCTTCGTCGGGCGTGAAGGCGCGGCCGAGCTGCGGTTGCACGGCAAAAGTGGGCCACAGGTCGGCGGAGGCGTCGACGGCCACGATGCGCTCGGCCGGGCGGCCGGCTTCGCCGAGGACGTATTGAGTGACTCGATACGTGGTAAGGGCGCTGAAGGCGGGCCCGGCCTCGCGCAGCTCGCGATCCTCGGAGGCCGAGTGTTCGAAGCGGGGGCCGGCGGGCGTGCGGCTCACGATCATGGCCAGGCGGTCGGCCTGCGGAAACGGCGCGTCGCGATACAGCAGGGCCTCGGTCAGGCTGAACATGGCGGTGTTGACGCCGATGCCGAGGGCGAGGATGAGCAGGGCGAGGGCGGTGTAGCCGGGGGAGTGGGCCAGCTGGCGAAGGGCGTAGCGCAGGGGGTGCATGGCGGATTCGGAGACAAGCGCATTCATCGCGGCGGGCAATGCTAAGGGGTGTGCCGATGGCGCGTGACGCGGCGGGATCGCGGATAAATGCCGCTGACCGTTAAGAACAACTCGCCCTGCGGGATCGATCGCTCTAGCTCGGTCGGCTCGATTCGGACCGATGGCATTCAGCATCGTCCGGTTACAGTGATGCGGTATTCGATCTGGGTTCCCTTGACGTATTATTTCGTGGCAGGCGTCTGCTTCCTGCTGGCGTGGGTGCTGTATCGGGCCAATCCCCGGAGAGGGATCAATCAAAGCGCGAGTTCGTTCGTCGCGTGGTGCGGATTGTGGCAGTATCTGAGCGGACAGATCTACGCCACGGAGGAGGGGGCGGCGATGTTTGTACGTGCGGTTGTTTCGCTGCAGGGCATTGGCGTGGCGGGAATTCTTACGATGTTGGCGGCGCTGCAGTTTCCGGAGGAATCGCTCGGGCGGCTCCTGCGGAGGAGACGGTGGGTTTGGGTCGCTGGACTGGCCTATGCCGTGCCGGCCTTCAGTCCTTGGTTGATCCCGGTGGGCTCGACGGCGGAGAACCCGCTTCGCGGCGTGCTGTGGTATCCGTACGGGTTGATGCAGATCTGCTGGGGAGGGCTGGTCCTGGTGGTGACCTTCCGGGCTGCGGTCGCCCTGCGCGGTCCCTCGAAGTTTACGGCTCAAATCATCTGTGGCGGGTTTGGCCTGTGTTACGCAGTGATCGGCCTGCGCTTCATGATCCGCTCGCTGTTTTCCACCGGCGCCCTGCCGCTGTTCAACGCGGTGGTGGGCGGGATCGCGGTCTGCGCAGTCACGTATGCCGTACTCACCCGTCGGGTATTCCGGGCCCGGGGCTTGTTGATCGCGACCGTCTTTTATTGTGCAAATGCCTCCCTGTCCCTCGCTGCGGCCATCGTCGTACTGCAACTGAACGGCTGGAGCGAATCCGCTCCGGCGTGGGGCGCTTATGCGGCGGTGGTGGCGGCATTGACGGTTTGGACGAGTATTCATCTCTGGTACCGTCGGCGGGAGGAGCGTGCGGCGGCCGCTCTGGGCGGACGGCTGCTGGACCGGTTTGAGATACTGTCGCGCCGCGATCCGATCGGGACCGACGGCGTACGGGATGCGTTGGACGAACTGTTGGAGTGGACGGGAGCGAGGCGGGGGCGCATCCTGCTGCCCGAAAGCCAGGCGTGGTGCGACGCGGAGGTGCGGCTTCGCTTTGACGATCCGCTGGCGGCCTATCTGGAGCAGTTTCGGGGGGGCAATGCGGAGTCGATCGTTCGCGGTTGGTCGCAGGTGCGGGCTGCGCCGGCCGTGCAAAGTCTGGTGCGACTGGGCGGAGTATTGGCGGTGGTCTCGGCGCGGCGGCACACTCGGCGACCGGTCTTGTTGGTGCTGGGCGAGAAAGCGACCGGGGAACTGTACTCGCACCGGGAGATCGCGATGCTGCATTCCGTAGCGGATGTGCTGGGATCCCTGCTGGAGTCGCGGGAGGCCGGGCGGCGGGGGGCGGGCGCTGGGACGCATCGAAGCGATGGAAATGATGGGTGCTTCGATCGGGCACGACTTCAAGCAGCACCTGGCGGCGGTGAGGTTGCTCGCCCACCGGATTGCGGACCGGGAGTTGGATGCCGCCGACGCCGGCATGTTTCTGGAAAAACTGGGCGGCGAAATCGACAAGCTCAGCGAGTTTTCACGGCGGCTCACCAAGCTGGCACGACCGGCCACGACCGAGCGGGAGACGGTGCCGGTGAAGGATGTCGTGGAGGCGGTAACCGCCTTTCTGAGGGAGCGGGTGGAGCGGAAGCGGATCGCATTGGTGACCCGCTTCGAGGATCCCGCCTTGACTGCCTGGGTCGACCGCAACGGCCTCTACCAGGCGCTGGTCAACCTCGGGGTGAATGCGATTGAGGCGATGACGCTCGGCGAACCGGAACGCGAGGGACGGGAACTGACGATCGAGGTGGGTCGCGACGCCGCCGGCCTGCGCGTTGTCGTGGCCGACAACGGACCGGGACTGCCCCCGGCGGTGCTGGCGCGCTTGTTTGACCCCTTCGTCACCGAAGGTAAAACCGACGGGGACGGACTCGGGCTTTACCTGGCTTGGGACGCGGTGACCCGCGAAGGCGGTTTCATTCATTACGAACCCAACGAGCCGAGCGGCACGCGATTCCTCATCCATCTGCCGGATTGAGCCGAGGGACCCCGCGCGGCTCAGCCGACGCGAATCAAGACGAAGCCCGCTTTGATGGCGTAGTTCATCAGGTCGAGCGATGAATGCAGGCCGAGCTTGGCCATGACGTTGCGTCGATGCGTCTGCACCGTGGCGGCGCTCAGGCCGCGGCGCTCGGCGATCTCCTCGTTGCGCAGACCCAGCCCGAAGAGCGGCATGAGCGCCACCTCGGCGTTGCTGAGTACCTTCACAAAGGCATCGCTGGCGCGGAGTTCACGGCGACTCGCTTCCGCGACGTAGTCACTGAAAAACGGGGAGCCGCTGTGCACGGTCTCGATCGCCTGGCGCAGGACCTCCGGGGCGGCGTCCTTGTCGACGAACCCGTGAATGCGGTTCTCGATCGCCTGGTGCAGCATGTAGGGGGTCGTCTCACCCGAAACGGCAATCATCCGAGCCCCGGGCGCGAGGCGGCGGATGTCCTCGGCCATCTCCAGCCCGTTGCCGTCGGGCAGGTTCAGGTCCATGAGCACGATCTCCACCCTCGTTCCGGGCAATGCAGCCAGCAGCTCTGCGCGACTGGAGGCGGCGATGACGACGACATGACCGAACACGCGCTCGCACAGGTCATGGAGGAGCGAGAGCAGGAGGGTTTGATCTTCAACGATCGCCAGCCGTGCCATTACGAAAGCAGATGCGTTTGAACAGAACGATGTAAACGCCTCATGTTCCGCCAAAAAAGAAAGCGCCGCGAAGAACGGCGCAAGTCTCGTGATGATTCCGGGGTCGGGATCAGACCAGCACGGCGGCTTCGCGGTCGTGAACCCAGAAACGCTCTACGACCAAGCCCTCGCGACGGATGTCATAGCCCCATTCGGTGTCGACGAAGCGGAGGATGCCGGCCTTGCCATCGGGGGTGCGGAGCATGCGGGTGTAAGCCTGCAGCGCAGCGAGACGGGCGGCGTTGAACGCCTCGACAATCTCGTCGAAGAGACCGAGATCGCGGCGATCCTGCGACGGGTTGCCGACAGCGTCGCGTTTCAAAGTGAATTGCATCACGCGGTAGGCGGCCGTGTTTTTTCCCGTTTCGCTCATTAGGGCTAAAGTTGGCGAAATTCGTGCCGACGCAATCCGGTTTAGCGGGAAAAATGGGGGAAAACCCCGATGCGTCCGGGTGCACCCCGACGATTCATCGGGAAAATGCCGGGAGCCGGTGAGGGGGTGACGCCCCGCGATTGTTGTTGCTTTTGCAAAGGGCCGGTCTCTGCTCGGGGCGTTCGTTGGAAAGACGTTAGGCAACAGGAACTGGTGGATCGTCAGGTGGAGACAGGCTCTGGTGATGATTTGAAACCCGATGGTCGGGAACGGACTGCAGGCAGACGGGGTATCGACGAAAATCATCAACATCATGAGCTCTTCCAAACTCTACGTGGGCAACATGTCCTTCAAGACCACCGAGGATGAACTGCGCGACGCGTTCTCCGAATTCGGTTCCGTGACCGACGTGTATGTCGCCCTCGACAAAATGACCGGCCGCCCCCGCGGTTTCGCATTCGTGACCATGGCTTCCGATGAGGAGGCCGCCAAGGCCGCCGAAGGCCTGAACGGCAAGGAAATCGGTGGTCGCGCCCTCACCGTCAATGAGGCCCGTCCGAAGGAAGACCGTCCCCGTGGCGGTGGCTTCGGCGGCGGCGGCGGTGGCGGTGGTCGCGGTTTCGGTGGCGGCGGCGGTCGTGGCGGCTTCGGCGGCGGCGAGCGTCGCGGCGGCGGTGGCTACGGCGACCGTCGTGGCGGTGGCGGTGGCTATCGCGGCGACCGTCGCGACAGCGAGAGCCGCTACTGAGCGACCCGCGCGATTCGCGCACTCCCTTTTCGAACGGAGCCCTTCGCGGGCTCCGTTTTTTTTTTGCTCCCCTGCGAGGACCCCTTGCCGCACCGTGCGCGACGATGAAGGCGGCAGCATCGTCCCCGCACACGACATCCGCCGAGGTGGAGCGTCACCTTGCCCGGCTTCGTGCCTGCGCTCGCTGCCCGGCGATGCACCGTCCCGCGGTGGTCGGCCGCCCCGTCCCCAGCCGTGTGCTTCTGGTGGGGCAGGCGCCGGGAGACAAGGAGCCGCGGCTGGGCCGGCCCTTTGCCTGGACGGCGGGACGGACGCTTTTCAAATGGTTCGAGGCCGCGCTCGGCTGGACGGAGAACGAGGTGCGGGACCGGATCTACTTCGCCGCGGTGTGCCGGTGTTTTCCGGGCAAGCGCGCCCAAGGCGGCGATCGGGTGCCCGAGCCGGACGAGATTGCGCGCTGTTCCGACTGGCTGGCCGCCGAATTTGCGCTGCTGCGCCCCGCCCTCGTCGTGCCGGTGGGCAAGCTGGCGATTCAACAATTCCTGCCGGCGACCGCGCTGGCCGAAGTGGTCGGGCGCCTGCACGTCGTGGAATACCGGGGACACCGGGCGGATTTCCTGCCCTTGCCGCACCCTTCGGGCGCCTCGACCTGGCATCGCACCGCGCCGGGTCGGGAACTGCTGGAGCAGGCGCTCGAGCTGCTGGCGTCCCATCCGGCGATCGCGGGATGCGGGAGCAGCGCGAGGGAATGACTGGAAATCGGGCTTCCGCCCGGCGCGCGATCTGTCCTAGCTTCGGGCCATGCGTCGTCTCCTCCTTCTGATCGTTGCCCCGGTTCTGCTGGTCTCCGCTGTTCATGCCCAACGCGAAAAGCTGCCTCCGCGGGACCTGATCATGGTTGAGGAGAAATACCCCAACGCGGAAAGCACCTCCACCGGTCTGTGGACCGAGCAACTGCGCGAAGGCACGGGGGCCCACCCGAAGCGCGGGGATCGGGTTTCGGTGCTCTACAAGGGCTGGCTGCTGGACGGCACCCTTTTCGATCAGGCTCAGGACCCGGAAAAGCCCTTCACCTTTCAACTCGATCGCGGGCAGGTGATCGACGGTTGGGAGTATGGTCTGCTCATGATGCGCGAGGGCGAAAAACGCCTGCTGATCGTCCCCTACGAGCTCGGCTACGGCACGCGCGGCCGTTCGCCGGACATTCCGCGCATGGCCACCCTCGTCTTCGAGGTCGAGTTGGTCAAAGTCATGCCCCGGACGATCCCGGGCGAGTGAGTCGCCGTCGCGTCGCCCGCAGCGTATCCCAGCTGTAGCAGGCGAGGCCGCCCCAGATGAGGGCGAAGGCCCCGGCACGTTCGAGGGAAAACGGCTCCTGATAGACCAGCCAGCCGATGAAAAACTGGCAGGTTGGGGCCACGTATTGGAGCAGGCCGAGCGTCGCGAACCGCAAGCGCCGGGCGCCGTAGCCGAAGAGCACCAGCGGCACCATGCTGATCACCCCGGTTCCCATCATCAGCAGGGTCACCGTGGGGCCGCCAAAGCCGAATCCGGTGGGGCCGCGCGCCGTCAACCACAGGATGCCGGCCAGAGCAAACGGAGCCGCGAAGGCCGTTTCCAACGCCAGCCCGTTGAGCGCGCTCGCGTGGGAGCGCTTGCGCACCATGCCGTAGCTGGCCCACGAGGCCGCCAGGCCGAGGGCCACCCATGGCACCACGCCGACCTGCCAAATCAGCACCGCGACGCCGGCTGCGGCCAGGACGACGGCCAGCCGCTGCAAGCTCGAAAGCTGTTCGTGAAAAACCAGCCGGCCCAACGCCACGTTGAGCAGGGGCACGAGAAAGTAGCCCAAACTCGCCTCGATGATGCGGTCGTGAGCGATGGCCCACACGTAGATGCCCCAGTTGGCCATGAGCAACAGGCTGTTGATTCCATGGGCTCGGCGGTTCGCCGGATCACGCCAGGCTTCGCGCAATCCCTGTGCTCGTCCCCGCAGCACTTGAAAGCCCAGCACCACGACCAGCGTCCACACCATGCGGTGCAGCGTGAGCTCCAGCGGAGACTGGCCGTCCAGTTGCTTCCAATAAATCGGCAATACGCCCCACAGCAGGTAGCTGCCAAAGGCCGCGAGGCCGCCCGCCACCGAGGGGGTGGGCGGACCGGCGGCAGCGGGCGCCGCCGGAGCGGGGGTTGACAGATTTCGCGGCAAGGGTCGGACGCTCCGGCCCCCATCCCCCGGCGTCAACGGCGCGTCGCGGTGGATTGCCCGCGGAGCGCGCGCGCTGTGTCGGTGCGCATCGCAAAAAATTAATCGCAACCGACCGGCAGTCCGCCTGAGATGGGCCCACATGAGCGACGAGCCCGAGCCGCCCGCGTTGCGTTTGCGTCCGCGCAACAAGCCTGCCGCCGACAGTCCGCCTGCGGAGTCGGCCGAACCGCCGGCTGCGAACTCCGACTCGGCCCCGGAAGCTTCCGCGGGAACGGCGGATTCGCCCAAGCTCACGCTGCGGCCCAAGAGTGCCTCGCAGCCCGCGTCCCCCGAAACGGCGCCGTCGGAAGCATCGCCTGGGGGGGGGGGGGCCCCCCGCGCGGCCGCCCCCCCCCCCCCCCCCCCCCCCC
>CBFGUO010000006.1:0-186361 GCA_965652375.1 uncultured Opitutus sp. | reverse complement strand
GGAAGGTCATCGAAGCCTGCACGATCATGACCGTGCGCTGGGAGCCGTTGGCCGAGTAGGCCGGATCCTGTCCACGGCTCGACGGAGGTCGTTTTATTCCGCCGCCGGCAGCGGCTGCGTGAGCAGCACACTGTTGAGCCCCATGAGCCGTTCGCTGAACGGTTCGGCGTCCGGAGTGGTGCGCAGCGCGCGTTGCACCATCCCCATGCGCGCGTCGAGGTTGTCGATCATGGAGACGAACACCGCCTCCGGCGTCGCCGCGTAAACGGCGGCGCCCCAAGCCGGTTCTCCCTGGTGACTGAGCACGATGTGCTCGAGACGTTCGAGGCGGTCGGCGTCGAGCTTGGCACGCAGTCCGGCCTTGCGCACGAGGGCATAGCCCAGCACCACGTGGCCCTGGAGAATGCCTTTGCGGGAGCGTTTGGCGCCAAGCGCCCCTTCGTATTCGGTGACCTTGCCGGTGTCGTGCACGAGGATGCCGGCCATGGCCAGATCGGCATCGACCTCGCGGTAGAGCGGCAGGAGGGCCTTGCACGCGCGAGCCATGTGCAGCGTGTGCTCGAGCAGGCCGTGCCGGTAGGCATGGTGCATGGCGGTGGCGGCCGGTGAGGTGCGAAACGCGTCCCCGATTTCCTCGAAGACACCGCGCACCGTCATGCGCAGTTCATCGTGCTGAATGGCATCGATGAAGTGCTCGAACTCGCGCCACATTTCCTCGGGATCCTCGGGCGGTACTTCGACGAGGGCGGCCAGTGCGCCGGACGCTTCGAGCTCGATCTCGTCGAGCGGTCTCAGCGTATTGATCTTGGGCGAGAATCGGCCCTGGTAGAAGTCGACCCGGCCCTCCAGTTGAAAGGCACTGCCTTCCGCGCCGCCGGCGACCAGATCGTATTGCGGGTGATCGCTCCACAGGTTGGCGGTGAAGGAGCCGGAACGATCGCCGAATTCCAGCGACAGGAAGGGATTGCCGTTGGAGGCGGTCTTGGTGGTCGCTTTGCGAATGAGCAGGACGGCCGAGAACGGCAGCCCGCTGCTCATGGTTTTAAGATCGGCGACGGTGGGAAGCGGGGCGTCAGGCATGAGATTTCACCAGTTGCGTGAAGCTCTTGAAAAACGGGTGAGCCGCATCGTGCAACAACGCATAAAAGACCGACTCCAGCGGAAGCACGTGGGCGCCGTGGGAACGCAGGGCCGTGAGCGCCGTGGTCGCATCGCCCGGACGTCGCGCGCCCACGGCATCACTCAGCACCGTCACGGCGAGGTCCAGGTTCAACGCTTCCAGGGCCGTCTGGTAAACGCAGATCGGCGTCTCAATGCCGCAGATGAGCAGGTGCTCCACCTGGAGGGCGCGGAGGTGGCGCGCAACCGCACTCGCCGCCAGGGCCGAAAAGGTGGATTTGGCGAATACCGGCGCCTCGCTGGCCGCCGAGTGGACCGCCTCGATGGCGGGCCCGAGCTTGTCGGGCACCTGCTCGGTGAGCGCGACGGCGATGCCCAGGCCTTGGGCAGCGCGCAGCGCCAGAGCGCAGCGCCGGGCGACGAGGTCGCCGTCGACCACGGCCTGGACGAAAGGAGCCTGCATATCGAGGCAGAGAAGGAGGGCACCGGGAACAGGGGCGGAATCAGACATGAAGACGGGACGGAATTCAGTTGTAGTAACGTTGAGCTGCCCGCACCTGCACAAAGCGACGGTCGGGCAGCACGTAGGCGGTGAGGTGGCCGCCGGACACGCAGCTGGTGTCGATGCCGACGGACCACTTGAGCTTGTAGATGTCGGGCCGCGGCGTGTGGCCGTAGACCACGAAGGGCGGACCGCTCCAAAGATCGGCCCAAAGCACGCCGTTGGCGCATTCGGCGCGTTTGCGCGGACGCCCCTCGCGATCGACCACCTGGATGCGGGTGACGGTGGAGGCGTCCTGTTGCTGCCACGGGATGCCGGGGAGAAAGCCACCGTGAGCACACACCACGTTGATGTCGGGAAAGTGGTGCGTGAGCGGCAACGACTCGAGCAGGTCCCAGTCGGCCGGGCGGAGGGCGGCGAGGGTGGCGGCGTCGGTTTCCTTGAGTTTGGTGGTATTGCCGGAGCGACGGTGCTCCAGGAGGCGCAGTTCGTGGTTGCCGAGCAGGATGGTCGCCCGGATCTCGCGGGCAATGTCGAGAACCCGGGGCGAGTCCGGCCCGCGGTTGACCAAGTCTCCGAGCAGGACGATGTGATCGTCGCTTCGCGGCTGCAGTCGATCGAGCAGGGCGCTGAACTCGGCGTGGCAGCCGTGGATGTCGCCGATGATGATGATGCGTCCGGTCATGCGGGAAGGAGAGGGGAAAGGGAATCCACTTCGGGGCTTTTTGCTAGCTTCGGTTTGGTCGACCCCTAGACAAGGGGCCATGGATTTGAACCTGCCTTCCATGGCGACCACCTGCGCAGCGACCGGCGAAGCCTTCATCGAGGATGAGCGCGTCATCAGCCATCTGGTGCGCCACGCCGATACCGGGGCCATTGCGCGCCTCGACGTGCGGGAGTCGGCCTCGGCTGATTTCGAGGTGCCGGGCCGGGTGGTGTGTCGCTGGGTGCAGCAGTTCAAGCCGAAGGTGGCGGAGGAGAATCCCGAACGGGAACTCAAGCTCACGGCGGAAAATCTCTTCCTCACCCTGGCCGATCCCTCCAACGAACTATCGGAGCAGGACGGGCGGCTGGTGCAATTTCTGGCCCTCATGCTCGAGCGCAAGCGCTTGATTCGGCCCAAGGGGCGCAACGAGGAGGGAACGAAGGACGTGTACGAGCATCGAGGGACGAAGGGGCGTTACGAAGTCCCGGTCGGGGAGCTGAATCCGGCCTTTTTTCTGGCGGTGCAGGAGCAGCTTTCCGTCCTCGTGGGCGGCCCCGAGGAGCCAGCGGCGGGCGAAGGCGGAAGCGCCCCAACGCCGGGGGGCGCCGATGGTGGCTCCGCCTGACGGTGGGACTCCGGCCGCAGCGGGAAGTTTGCGGAGAATTCGCCTTGCAACTTGGGGCGAGCGGCGTTGCCTTCGCCCCCTCGCCTAGGAGAGATGGCTGAGTGGTCGAAAGCGGCGCTTTGCTAAAGCGTTGAAGGTGTAACAGCCTTCCGGGGGTTCGAATCCCCCTCTCTCCGCCAGCGAGAAAACGAGGAGGAAGGATCGAACCGCGACAGACCATCGCGTTTCGAGGCATGTTAAACCTGAGGGGGATTTGAACCCCGGGGGTCGACGAAGCGAAGGCGAAGCCGTAGCGGAGATGGGCCGCCCGCAGGGCGCCGCGCAGCGGTGCGGCGAACGCCGCAGCCAATCCCCCTCTCCATGACCGCCGAAGCTTCAGCGAAGGCGGTTCCGCCAGCGAGAAAACGAGGAGGAAGGATCGAACCGCGACAGACCATCGCGTTTCGAGGCATGTTAAACCTGAGGGGGATTTGAACCCCGGGGGTCGACGAAGCGAAGGCGAAGAATTGAACCACGGCAATCGTCCGGAGGCCCGGAAAGCGTGCCCCTCCACCGCGATAAACGGACAGGATGTCCGTTCTCCATGACCACCCGAATGCCTCATGGGAGAACGGACGTCCCCGTCCGTTTGTCCTGCCTCTCCGCCTTCCCCTCCACCGCAAGCTACGGATTGCACGTTTCCGAGGCTCGGCAACCGCGAGACAGAATCGAATCGCCGACTACTCTCCTCCTCACAGCACCCCCGCGTCGCGGAAGCTGTAAAAACCCTGACCGATCGGGTCGGCGGCGGGCAGGCCGACGATGATGTGGTCGAGCAGGTCGATCTCCACGACCTGCGCGGCTTCGCGGAGCTGGCGCGTGATGCGCACGTCGGCCGCACTCGGCGCCGGGTCGCCGCTGGGGTGGTTGTGCACGCAGACCACCGCTGCCGCCGATTCCCGGATTGCGGTGCGAAACACCTCGCGCGGGTGCACGAGCGTCGCGGTGGCGGTGCCGCTCGTGATCTCGACCCGACGCAGCAGCCGGTTCTTGCGATTGAGGCAAAGGACCCAAAATTTTTCCACCGCGAGACCGAGCGCGTGCGGGCGGCAAAATGTCGCGATCTCGGCCGGCGTCGTGAGCTGGGGGGCGACGGCGTTGGCCGAGACCACCACCCGCCGCGCCACCTCCATCACCGTAAGCAACTGCAGCGCCTTGATCCGCCCGATGCCACGCAAGCGCGTGAAGTCCGACTCGGTCCAGGTGAGCAGGTCGGCCAGCGAACCGGCCGCCGCCAGAAGTTTCTCGGCCACCGCGAGCACGTCGTGACCTTGGGTGCCGCTGCGCAGCAGCATGGCGAGGAGTTCGGTGTCGCTGAGGGCGCCGGGGCCGGACCGCTGCAGACGTTCCTGGGGTCGTTCCGACACCGCCATTTCGCGCAGTCGCGAGGAGGGGAGGTTCTCGATGAGGTCCATGGGGTTCACCGGTGAAACGGTGAAACGGGGGCTGATCTTTCAAAAAAAAGCCCGCGACGCCAGAGCCGCGGGCTTTCCAGAGCAGGAGACGGGCGATGTCGCGCGCGTTATTCGCCGTGGGTGGCGCGGGCCGGGCTTTCGCCTTCGCCGGTTTGTTCGCGCGGCTTCAGGTTGCGCATGAAGGCCATGAGATCGCGCAGTTCGCCCCGCTGGAGTACGAGGCCAAAAATCGGCGGCATGCTGGAGGGCGCGCCACTGCGTTCGGCCACGTTGGCCGGATCGATTTCGTTTTTGGTGCCGGTGGCATCCCAGACCACGATCTTTTCCGGCGTTTCCTCGGCAATCGTGCCGGCAATGAAACCGCCGTCCTTGAGCGTGAAGGCCACGACATCGAAGCCGGGCGCGATGGCCGCGTTGGGATCGATGATCGACTCGAGGATGTATTCGGCGGACTGCGTCTCGGCGATGGTGCTCAGGTCGGGACCCGCTTCGCCACCTTCGCCGTTCACCTTGTGACAGCGCGTGCAGGCCAGCACCGGATGCTGGTTGAACAGGCGCCAGCCGTCGCGACCATTGCCGCCGGCCAGGGCGCCGCGATAGGGCGCAAGTTTGTCGCCCGTTGCTTCCCAGTGGGCCTTGAGTTCGGCAAGCGCCTCCTGCACCGCGGGCGCCTCCGAGGCTTCGGCGGCGTCCAGCAACTCGAACTGGGCGAGATAGGGTACCTCACCGGCCTGCATGCGGCGGAGCCCCCGGGCAATGAGGTCGGCCGCGGCGGGATCGGCGAGATCCGCGATCGCGGTGAAGGCGGCCTGTTGCTCGCGCGGGGTGCCGTCGGCGGCCATGCGGCTGAGAATGGGGAGCGCCTCCTGGGGCGAAAGACGAGCGAGGATGGGCAGCGTTGCCATGCGCAGCTCCGGTTGATCGGAGGCGCCGGCCACGGCCACCAGGTCGAGCAGTTTTTCATCGGCCAGGGTTGCAAGGAGGGTGAGGGCTTCGGCCCGGATCTCACCTTCCTCCGCGGCATCGGCGACGACCTTGCGCAGGAGGGGGGCGGCCGCGGACAGTTTCAGTTCCTCCACGGCCGCGAGTGCGGCCTGTTTCACGCTGCGCAACGAATCGTCGAGGAGCTTCGGCAACTGCGCCTGGAGCGCGGCGATGGCGGGAGTCGGATCCCGGTCGGGCAACGGACGATAGGTGCCGGCGATCCGGTCGCGGTGAAAGGGATCGGCCCAGGTGGAGAGTTGCAGGAGCGCCTCTTCCCGAAGGTCGGCCGGCACGTTGGAGCGGGCGGCATAGGCGGCGAGGGCGTCGGCGTCTTCGGGCCGGCCGAGACGATGACGGGCATTGATGGCGCGCAACTGAAGCGCTTCGTCGTCGAGATCGCCTTGACCGAGCAGAGCGGCGAGGGCAGGCATGGCGGCCTTGACCGGCTCGTCATTGATGGCGAGCGCGGCCTCGCGAACCAAGTAGGGGTCGGTGTCCGCCAGGAAACGGGCAATGCGCGGTTCCTGCAGGCGGCGATAGGCGAGGATGACCCCGAGGCGGACGGCGGCTGAGGCATCGGTCTCGGCAGCGGCAAGGGCCGTGCGGTTGTCGAGTTTCTCGAGCGCGTAAACCGCAGCGTGGCGGATGTAGGCGTCGGCATCGGCATTGCGGCGCAGGAGCTCGAGCAGGGCGGGCGCGGCATCCGGGTCGCCGAGTTTGCCGAGGGATTGGGCGGCAAAGAAACGCACGCGCGGGGCCGGATCCTCCAGCAGGGTCACCAACGTGCGGTAGTGGGCGTCGAGGTGGTGGTCGCCGGCAAGCTTGGCGGCCTGGGCGCGCACTTCGTCGGTGGCGTTGCCGAGGAGGAATCCCAGCGAGGCGAGGGCGGTGTCGCGTTCATGCTGCAGCATACCGAGGCCCCAGAGCGCGTGAAGGCGGGCGAACAGGTCGGCCTCCGCGTTGCCGGCGAGATCCGCGAGCGTGGGGATGTGCGCCGCACCGCGCGCCACGAGGGCAAATTGTGCTTCGGTGCGCACGCGCTGGTCGACGTGGCCGAGCAGGGTGAGCAGCTCGGCATCGGTGGACTCGAGAATTCCGCCCGCAAGCAGCCGCTGCACCTCGGCCGTGACGGCCCGCTGCTCAGCCGTGCGGTGGCGGGGAGCGAGCGAATAGACGCGGCCCTTGTTGGACTTGGGCCAGCCCTCGACCCAGTCGACGAAGTAGAATTTCCCATCGGGGGCGAAGGTGACGTCGGTCGGCAGCATCCCCCAGACGAAGGGCTCGCTCTGGGTGACGGTGTACCCCGAACCTTTGGGCGCGAGGTGATAGGACTGCACCCCGGAGCGGGCGATGGAGCCCTTGAAGTGCGTGATGAACAGGGTCTGATTGAACTCGGGGGAGAGGCCCGTGCCGGGGTAGTAAGTGATGCCGGAGGGACCATCCTCGATGTTGGCAATGGGGGGCAGGAGGTAGGCGGGACGGCCGGGGAATTCCGGCTTCCAGAGGTCCTCGCTCATCCAGGGACCGGCGCGGCCCCGCGGGGCGAATTGATAGCCGACCCGCCAGCCGGAGTCGCCGCCCTCGACGACGTGAACGAGGCGCTCGAGGTCACCGTTGTCACAATCGTTGTCGCCCGTGAGCAGGTCGCCGTATTCGTTGAACGCGAGTTCCTGCGGATTGCGCAGGCCCCAGGCGACGAGTTCGAAGTCGGAGCCGTCGGGGTTGCTGCGAAACACGGCGCCCTGATCGAGCAGCTTGACGTGGCTGCCGTCGACCTTGGAGGTGGCGTTGGTGGAGCGGTCGCCGATCGAGTAATACAATTTGCCGTCCGGGCCGAAAATCAGGCCGTGAAAATCGTGGCCGGTGTAACCGAAGCGCACGCCGAAGCCGCGGATGAGTTCGTGCCGGGCGGTCTCGCGGGTGCCGGACTCATCGGTCTCGAACTGCCAGAGGCTCGGGATGTTGGTGAACCAGACTTTGCCGTGGCGGGCGAGCACGCCCGAGGCGATGCCGTCGAGCTTGGTGTCGAATCCTTCGGCGAACACGCTGGAGTTATCGGCAACGCCGTCGCCGTCGGTGTCCTGGATGAGCCGCACGATCTCGCCTTCGATGGCGAGCTGGTCGGCCTGCTCACCAAACACGGTGTCGATGAGTTTGAGCCGGTCCTCGATGGTTTCGGCGGCGAGTTCGTGCTCGAGGATGGGCATATAGCCGCGGATATCGAGAACGCTGCTGCGGTAGCGGTGGGTCTCGGCGACGAAGAGACGCCCTTGTTCGTCGAAGTCGAAGGCGACGGGATTCGAGAGCATGGGCTCGGCCGCCCAAAGTTTGATTTCGAAGTCCTCGCTGGTGCGGAATTGGGCGATGGCGCGCTCGGCGGCTTCGGAGGCGGGCGTCATGACCGGCTCCGGCAGGCGCTGTTCTTCGGGATCGAGTTCAAGACTCGGGTAGGGCGGAAACGCTGCAAAAAGCAGGCTGGCGCCACTGAGAAGGAGGGTAAGGGTTGCAGGGAATTTCACGGGCAAGGGGCCAAAAGGAGTGGTTTTGCCGGCGGAGACAAGGACTGTCGTCGGATCGACCCCCGGCGTACGGCCCGGGCCGGGCTTAATGATAAATGCGACGCACCTCGCGGGCCGCGCCAAAGGGGGCGCGCCCGGGGCGAGACGGCGCGGTGCGAGTCCGAACCGTTCAGCGACGGGCCGGTCAGACGGTGCAGAGTTTGATCGCGCGGGCGAGCGGGACGATGGGGTCGGGCTCGGTGGGCACAAATTCCTGACCGATGAAACCGGTGTAGCCGCTTTGGGCGATGGCGCGCATGACGGCCTGGTAGTCGATCTCCTGGAACGGACCGTCGAGTTCGTTGCGACCCGGATTGCCGCCGGTGTGGTAGTGGCCGATCCACTTGCCGTGGTCGCGGATGGTGCGGATGAGGTCTCCCTCCATGATCTGCATGTGGTAGATGTCGTAGAGCAGCTTGAAGTGCTCGGAGCCGACCTTCTCGCACAGCTGCACGCCCCACGGGGTGCGATCGCACTGGTAATCCTTGTGGTTCACCTTGGAGTTGAGCAGCTCCATGCAGATCGTGACGCCGTGCTTCTGCGCAATGGGCACGATCAGCTCGAGGCCCTCGGCGCAGATTTCGAGGCCCTCTTCATCGGAAAGGCCGCGACGGTTGCCGGAAAAGACGATCATGTTCTTCTGCCCGGCCTCGGCCATGAGCGGAATCTTTTCGGCCATGAAGGCGTGGATGGCCGCGTGGTTCTTGCGCTCATTGAGGCCGTCGACGATGCCGCCGGGGACGCCCCAGACCATCGCGCAATCGAGCCCGCGTGCAGCGAGGATGGGGAGTTCCTCGACGGAGACCAGTTCCACCGACTGCAGGCCGGCGTCCTTGCCGCGATCGCACAGCTCCTCCAGCGGGATCTTGTTGTAGCACCAGCGACAGGCGGAGTGCTTGTAGTTGCCCGTCAACTCGGGCGGCAGATCATGGGCCGAGGCCCGCGGGGCGGTGAGGGCGGCGCCGGCGGCGGCGAGGGCGGAGCCGGCGGCGAGATTCTTGAGGGCGGAGCGGCGAGTCATCGGTTGGGTGGCGGGGTTCACGCGGGCAA
Organism: uncultured Opitutus sp.; assembly: GCA_965652375.1. GTDB lineage: Bacteria > Verrucomicrobiota > Verrucomicrobiia > Opitutales > Opitutaceae > Actomonas. The sequence goes on along the minus strand of CBFGUO010000006.1, from coordinate 177,363 downwards.
GTTGCCGCGCCCACGAACGCGAGGCCAGAAAGGAATTCAGGCGCACCCCGGATCCGGGATGCGCCTGAGGGGTGGTGTCGTCGTAGTTGTGGATCAGCCCCCGCCAAGGGTGGAAATCAGGTAGCCGGCCGCGACCGCCGTGCCGATGACGCCCGCGACGTTTGGACCCATGGCGTGCATCATGAGGTAGTTGTTGGGATCAGCGCGCTGGCCTTCCACGTGCGAGACGCGGGCGGCCATGGGAACCGCCGATACGCCGGCCGAGCCGATGAGCGGATTGATGGGATTCTTGCTCATCATGTTCATCACCTTGGCCATCAGCACACCGGTCGCCGTCGAGATGCCGAAGGCGATCACGCCCAGCACGATGATCTTCAGCGTGGCCGGAGCGAGGAAGCTGTCGGCCTGCATGGTGATGCCGACGCTGGTGCCGAGGAAGATCGTGAGGATGTTGATGATCTCGTTTTGGGCCGCCTTCACCAGGCGCTCGGTGACGCCGGACTCGCGCAGGAAGTTGCCGAGCATGAGCATGGCGATCAGCGCGGTGGCATCGGGCACCAGCAGCACGCAGATGACCATGACGGCGATGGCGAAGATGAGCTTTTCCAGCTTCGACACCTTGCGCAGGGATTTCATGCGGATCTTGCGCTCCTTTTCCGAGGTGAGGAGCCGCATGATGGGCGGCTGGATGAGCGGCACCAGCGACATGTAACTGTAGGCCGCGACCGCGATGGCGCCCAGCAGTTCGGGGGCGAGCTTGTTGGAGAGGAAGATCGCGGTGGGACCGTCGGCGCCGCCGATGATGCCGATCGATGCGGCCTGCGCCGGACTGAAGCCCAGCAGGTAGGACACGAAGAAGGTGAAGAACACGCCCGCCTGGGCCGCGGCGCCGAGCAACAAGGTCCGCGGCATGGCAATGAGCGGACCGAAGTCGGTGAGCGCGCCGACCCCCAGGAAGATGAGCGGCGGGATAAGCTCGAGCTTGATGCCCTGCGAGATGAAGTCGAAGAGTCCGCCTTCCATCTTGGTGATGTGCAGGGTCTCCGTGGCGACCGGATGCTCGGTGCCCGGTGCGCCGTCTTCGTGGTGTATGATCTGCGCCTCCACGTTGAAGGAGGCCGGATCGTCGGCCGAGATGACGCCGCGGGTGGGCAGGTTGGCGATGACGGCGCCGAAGGCGATGGGCACAAGGAGCAGCGGCTCGAAGCCCTTGGCCACGGCCAGGTAGAGCAGCACCCCGGCAATGGCCCACATGATGAGCATGCCGCCGGTGATCTGGTTGAACCCGGTGGTGCCGAAGAAATCGATAAGGTTTTGCAGCATGGGAGTGCTTTCTCGTTAGCGCACGCGATGAGAGGAGAAGTGTTCCCGCCGGCCTTCGGCCGCCCAGTTGGTCTGGCCACCGGCGACTTGAATCGAGGCGATGCGGTGCGGCCGGCCCCGCAGGGTCACATGGACCGCCGCGGAAATCGCGGCGATCACCTGAGGGCCGGGGCCGGGCTCGGTACCGCCGATCGCCGCCGGCCGGGCCGGAGGCGCCGCGGGGACCGGAACGCGGGTGCGGAACACCCGCCCCAACAATTCCAGGAACACCCAGATGGCGATGAGCGCGGCGAAGACGACCACCAGGCCCGTGGCTTGAAACTCCACGAGCTCGATCAGCGTCGGGCTTTCCAGCATGTTGGCGAGGGGCGGCATGGCAGGCATGGCGTGAACGGGTTCAGGTGAGTTGGAGGATGACCGCGCCTTCCTCGACGGAATCGCCCGGACTGACCGCGATGGAGGCCACGGTGCCGTTCTGTTCGGCGAAGATGAAGGTATTCATCTTCATCGCCTCAAGGGTCGCCACCTGGGCGCCGGAGGCGACGCGCTCGCCCACCTTGACGTGGACGGTGACGATCTTGCCGGCGAGCGGGCTCACGATCGCGCCGGCGCCGGCGGGAGCGGGAGCGGCGGCGGGCGCCGGGGCGGAAGGAGCGGCGACGGGTGGCGCTGCCGCCGCCAACGGGACGGCGGCGGCGGCCGCGGCCGGAGCGTCGTCGAGGAATTCGACGACGACGTCATAGGATTTTCCGTCTACGGTGACGCGTAGCTTTTTCATGGTTATTTAAGCGGCAAAAGGAGTTGAGCGGGAATGCGGGAGGTAAGGCGGCGGCGAATCAGAGCGGGATGTTGCCGTGCTTCTTCGGCGGACGGGTTTCGCGCTTGGAGAGGGTATTGCGCAAGGCCATGGCCACGATGCCGCGGGTCTGCGCCGGCTCGATGATGTCGGTTATCATCGCCTTGGCGGCGGCCCGGTAGGGCGAGGCGAACTTGTCGCGGTATTCGATGGCGTAGTCCTCGGCGACCTTGGCGGGATCCTCGGCCGCGGAGATCTCGCGTTTGTAGAGGATCTTCACGGCGCCCTCGGCGCCCATGACGGCGATCTCGGCGGTCGGCCAGGCGAAGACCATGTCGGCCCCCATGTCGGCGCTGCACATCGCCAGGTAGGCGCCGCCGTAGGCCTTGCGCATGATGACGGTGATCTTCGGTACGGTGGAGGCCGCGTAGGCGAAGAGCATCTTCGCGCCGTGGCGGATGATGCCGCCGCGCTCCTGGGCGACGCCCGGCAGGAAGCCGGGGACGTCGACGAGGGTGAGCAGCGGGATGTTGAAGATGTTGCAGAAGCGGATGAAGCGCGCGCCCTTGTCGGAGGCGTCGATGTCGAGCGTGCCGGCCTTGACGGCGGGCTGGTTGGCAACGATGCCCGTAACGATGCCCTGGATACGGGCGAAGCCGACGACGAGATTCTTGGCAAAAAACTCCTGCACCTCGAGGAAGTCGCCTTCGTCGACCAGGCGGCGGATGATCTTCTTGACGTCGATGGGGGTCTTGGGATCGGCCGGGATGAGCTCGTTCATCTCGTGGTCGGGATTGAGCACGAGGTTGGGCGGCGGGCGGTGGGGCGGATCGCCCACGTTGTTGGACGGCAGGAACGAGAAGAGTTTCTTGGCGATCTGCAGGGCGTGGTATTCGTCGTTGGCGACAAAGTGTACGTTGCCGCTGATGGCGGCGTGAGCGTCGGCGCTGCCGATCTCCTCCATCGTGGTCGTCTGGCCGGTCGAGGCCTTGATGACCTCCGGACCGCAGATGAACATCTGCGCGTTCTTGCGCGTCATGATGAGGAAGTCGGTGAGGGCGGGCGAATACGCCGCGCCGCCGGCGCAGGGACCGGCGATGATCGATACCTGCGGCACGACGCCGGAGAGCAGCACGTTCTTGAAGAAGACCTGACCGTAGCCCGAGAGCGAATCCTCGCCCTCCTGGATGCGGGCGCCACCGGAGTCATTGATGCCGAGGACGGGCATGCCGGCCTGGCCGGCGTATTCCATGATGTCGCAGATCTTCTTGGCGTGAATGCGGCCGAGGGCGCCGCCGCCGACGGTGAAATCCTGCGAGAAGGCCGCGACCGGGCGGCCGTCGACATAGCCCACGCCGGTGACGACACCGTCGCCGGGCATGGACTTGCCCTCCATGCCGAACTGGTTGCAGGCGTGCTGGGCGAGCTGGCCGAACTCCATGAAGGTGCCGGGCTCGAAGAGGGCGGCGAGGCGCTCGCGGGCGGTCAGCAGGCCTTTTTCGTGGCGCTGGGCGATCTTGTCCTCGCCGCCGCCGACTTCGGCTTCATGCCGGGCGGCCTCGAGGCGTTTCAGGTGCTCTGGTGAGATGGACATCGGAAAGAGTGAAAGGGAGGAGTGAAAGGGAAGGGGGCGCGGATCAGGCCTTGGGCGCGCAGAACTCGGTGAGCACGCCGTGGGTCGACTTCGGGTGCAGGAACGCCACGAGCTTGTTCGCGGCGCCTTCGAAGGGGACCTCGTGGATGAGGCGTACCTTGGCGTCGGCGGCCTGCCGGAGCTGATCGACGATGCCATCGGTGGCGAAGGCGACGTGGTGCACGCCCTCGCCATTCTTCTCGAGGAACCTGGCGATCGGGCTGTCCTCGGCCGTCGGCTCCAGGAGCTCCAGGTGCACTTCACCGACATGGAAGAAGGCGGTGCGCACTTTTTGTGACGGCACCTCTTCGCGGTGTTCGCACTTAAGCCCAAGGGCGTTTTCGTAGTAGGCGATGGCGGTATCGAGATTCTTGACCGCGATGCCGAGGTGATCGATGCGAGTAATCATGGCTCGTTTGGCTTGCTTGTGCAGGTCGGATCATGCCGCAGATTTTGAGGGGCGGCTCGGCATGGATTGCGTTTGGGTGGGCATGCCTTGGCCAATGCCCTCCGGGATAGCGGAACGGACGGGCACGGTTTGGCAAAAAGTGCGGAGTCGAACCGCCCGGAGTCGGGCTATGCTCGCACCGAAACGTCCGAAACAACGATGGACCCGAACACCCGCACCATGAACCCACCGGAGGAAGCTTTGGCCGCGGCGCTGGCCGCCTGGCGAGCGCAAGTCGAAAAGGACCTGAAAGGGGCGCCGTTCGAGAAACGGCTCATTACCCGCACGCCCGAGGGGATTGCGCTCAACCCGCTTTACACGCGGTGTGACCTCCCTGCCTCGGCCCAGGGCGACGAACGGCCCGGCGCCGGTTCGCTGCTGCGCGGAGCCCGTGCTCCCGCCGAGCGCACCCCGTGCCGCCGACTGCAGGCGATCAGCCGGGCTGATGCGGAGGCGTTCAACCAGGCGCTGCGCGCCGCCTTGATGGCCGGACAGGACGCCGTCGTCGTGCCCGGGGCGGATGCCGCCGCGCGCGGCCAGTGGGCTCCGGTCCGACTCGGAGAATTGTTGGTGGCCCTGCAGGAAGTGGAACTGGCCGCAGTGCCCGTTCACTTTCCGGTCGATGCCGCGGCGCTGCCGTCACTCGCGTTGCTGGTCGCCTGGGCCAAGGAGCGCGGACAGAATCTTGAAACGCTGCACGGGAGCGCGGCAGCGGATCCCATCGCGGCCGCCGTGCGTGCCGCCGCCGCCCCGCAAGCCTGGGCGCCCGTGTGGCGGGATGCGTCCGCCACTCTGGCGTGGGCTCAGCGCAACGCGCCGGGACTGCGCACCGTTTCCGTCGATGCCACGGTGTGGTCGGAAGCCGGCGCCGATGCGGTGCAGGAACTCGGACTCGCGCTCGCCGGCGTGACCGAAACCGCCCGCGGGCTGCAGGCCGCCGGCGTCGCGCTGGAGCATCTCATGCCGGCTCTCCTGGTGCGCTTCGGGATCGGACCGCGTTTCTTCATGGAGTTGGCCAAATTCCGCGCCTGGCGCGTGGTGCTGGCCAAACTGATCGCCGGACTCGGCGGCGACGCGGCCGATGCCGCGCAGGTCGAGATTCACGCCGTGACCGGCCGGTGGAACAAGACCCGCCTGGATCCGCACGTCAACCTGCTGCGCGCCACCACCGAATCGTTGTCCGCCGTTCTCGGCGGGGTCGACGGTCTGGGTATCGATGCCTTCGATACACCCACCGGCAGCAACAGCGCCGTGGGCGAACGGGTCGCCCGCAACCTCCATGTGCTGCTCGGCGAGGAATTCGGCTTCAACTTCCCGGCCGACGCCGCCGGCGGCTCCTGGTATGTCGAGCACCTCAGCGATCAACTGGCCCGTCGCGCCTGGGCGTTCTTCCAGCAGATCGAGGCTCACGGCGGACTCTGTGCGTCCCTCGCCGCCGGCTGGGTGCAGGAGCAGATCGTCGCCGCCGCCAAGGGCCGCGACCGCGACTACGCCGTGCGTCGCAGCGGTCTCGTCGGCACCAACCTCTTCCCCAATGCCAAGGACGTGATCAAGGCGGCGGCCGCGGGCGGCGTTCCGGTTCCGACCGCTGGTTTTGCGGCCGGAGGCGACGTGCTCTGGTCCACCCGGTTGAGCAACGCCGTCGATGCCCTGCGCGCCGGCGCTGCATTGACCGATCTGACTGTGGGCGAGCAACTCCCGACGGTTTCGATTCCCGCGTTGCCCGGCTATTCCGCCGCCGCGCCTTTTGAAGCGCTGCGGCTCGCCGCCGCCGACATTGCCTCCACCCGGAGTCGCGCCCCGACCGTTTTCCTGGCGCGGATGGGACCGGTGAGACAGCACAAGCCCCGGGCCGATTTCACGGCCGGCTTCATGACGGTGGGCGGCTTCGCGCTCACGGGAAAAGGTTCCTACGAATCGGCCGACGATGCCGCGGTCGCCGCAATCCAAAGCGGCGCCGACGCCGTCGTGATCTGCTCGACCGATGACACCTACCCCGACCTCGTGCCTCCCATCGCCCGGGCCGTAAAGGCGGCGAAACCGACCATGCAGGTCGTGCTCGCCGGGCAACCCCGCGACGAAGCGCTGCTGAAGACCTTCCAGGCAGCCGGCGTGGACGAATTCATTCACGTCAAGGCCGATCTGCCTGCATTACTCGGACGCATGCTGAACCGGATCGGGGCCAACCTTTGAACGACTTTGCCGTCATGAACGACCTCTCCAAAACCGACTTCGACGCCATTGCGATTCCGACCGTTCCGGCCGATCGCCCCGAGCCGGCGGTGGTCGGCGAGACCTACGAGCAGATTCCGCTCAAGGAGCTCTACACCGCCGCCGACCTTCCGGCATCCGACGTGACCGACACCATGCCCGGTCTCGCGCCCTTTACGCGCGGCCCCTACGCCACGATGTATGTCATGAAGCCGTGGACCGTGCGCCAGTATGCGGGCTTCTCGACCGCCGAGGAATCCAACGCGTTCTACAAGCGCAACCTCGCCGCCGGGCAGGCCGGACTTTCCGTGGCCTTCGACCTCGCAACGCACCGTGGCTACGACAGCGACCACCCGCGGGTGGTCGGCGACGTGGGCAAGGCCGGTGTAGCGATCGACTCGATACAGGACATGCAGACCCTGTTCGGGGGCATCCCGCTCGACAAGGTGTCCGTGTCCATGACCATGAACGGAGCCGTGCTGCCGGTGATGGCGTTCTACATCTCCGCCGCGCTGGAGCAGGGATGCAAACTCGAGGATCTGTCGGGCACGATCCAGAATGACATCCTCAAGGAGTTCATGGTGCGCAACACCTACATTTATCCGCCGGCGCCCTCCATGCGGATCATCGGCGACATCTTCCGCTATACCTCGGCCCACATGCCGAAGTTCAACAGCATTTCGATCTCCGGCTACCACATGCAGGAGGCGGGGGCGACCGCCGACCTGGAGCTGGCCTATACGCTGGCCGACGGACTCGAATACCTGCGCACCGGCGTCGCCGCCGGCCTCGACATCGACGCCTTTGCGCCGCGGCTCTCGTTCTTCTGGGCCATCGGCAAGAACTTCTTCATGGAAATCGCCAAGATGCGCGCCGCGCGCACGCTGTGGTCGGAGATCGTGGGACAGTTCGATCCAAAGAACCCCAAGTCCCGCGCGCTGCGCACGCACTCGCAGACCTCGGGTTGGTCGCTCACCGAACAGGATCCCTTCAACAACGTCGGCCGCACCTGCCTCGAGGCGCTGGCCGCCGCCTGCGGTCACACGCAAAGCCTGCACACCAACGCGCTCGATGAAGCCATTGCACTGCCCACCGACTTCTCGGCCCGCATTGCCCGCAACACCCAGCTGCACCTGCAGCAGGAAACCGGCGTGTGCGAGGTCGTCGATCCCTGGGGCGGCAGCTACTACGTGGAAGCCCTCACCGCCCAGCTGATCGAAAAGGCCCGCGAACACCTCGCCGAAGTCGAAAAGATGGGTGGCATGACCAAGGCGATCGAAGCCGGCATCCCCAAACTCCGCATCGAGGAGGCGGCGGCCCGTCGTCAGGCCAAGATCGATTCGGGCAAGGAAATCATCGTCGGCCTCAACACCAACCGTCTCGCCCACGAGGATCCGCTTGATATTCTCGAGGTCGACAACACGGCCGTGCGCGAAGCGCAGATCTCCCGCCTGAAGCAGCTCCGGGCCGAACGCGACGAGACCGCCTGCCAGGCCGCACTGGCTGCGCTCACCGCCGCCGCCCGTTCGGGCAGTGGCAACCTGCTCGAACTCGCCGTCACCGCGGCGCAGGCCCGCGCCACCCTCGGCGAGATCAGCGATGCGCTTGAGGTCGTCTACGGCCGTTATCAGGCCCAGATCCGCTCGATCTCCGGCGTGTATCGCGCCGAGTTCGGCGAGGACAGCGTCGTTACCCAGGTGCGGGCAAAGGTGGCTGATTTCGAAAAAATGGAAGGCCGCAAGCCACGCCTACTGGTGGCCAAACTCGGGCAGGACGGTCACGACCGCGGCGCAAAAGTGGTGGCGACGGCGATGGCCGACCTCGGCTTCGACATCGACATCGGTCCGCTCTTCCAGACACCGGAGGAAGCCGCCCGCCAGGCGGTGGAGAACGACGTGCACGTCGTGGCGATGAGTTCGCTCGCCGCCGGCCACAAGACGCTGCTCCCGGCCCTCCGCGACGCTTTGGCTGCCCTCGGTCGCGAGGACATCATGATCGTGTGCGGCGGGGTCATTCCGGCGCAGGATTACGCCTACCTGCTGGCCAACGGAGCCAGTGCCGTCTTCGGCCCCGGCACCGTCATTCCCAAATCCACGCTGAGGATTCTCGACCTCCTGCTCGAGCGCCTCGAACCGGCGAAAGCATGACCCCCGGCCACGAGTGTCCGCCCGACAAGCAACCGCCGCCGCCGCCGCACGACGGTTGTCCGCAGCCACGGCCCGACTGGGTGCCGGAGGACGGCGGCGCGGGCTTCGCCACCTGGGTGGTCGAGGGCGTGCGTACCGAAGGCCTGGTGGCACCGCCTGCGCCGGTTGCACCGCGGCGACGCCAGCTCACGCCCGATGATTACGTCGAAGGCGTGCTCGCGCGCAATCCGATGGTCCTCGGCCGCGCGATCACACTGGTGGAAAGCAACGCCGAATCCCACCGCGCGCTGGCGCAACAGGTGCTCACCCGCCTGATGCCGCACACCGGCAAGTCGCGTCGGGTCGGCATCACGGGAATACCCGGGGCGGGCAAGAGCACGTTCATCGAATCACTCGGCTGCGCGCTCACCGGCTCCGGCCACCGGGTCGCCGTGCTCGCGATCGATCCCTCGAGCAGCCTCCACGGCGGCAGCATTCTGGCCGACAAGGTGCGGATGGAAAAACTGGGCCGCGACCCGAAGGCGTTCATCCGGCCGTCACCGTCGGGCGGTTCACTGGGCGGCGTGGCCCGCAAGACCCGGGAGGCGATCCTGCTGTGTGAAGCGGCTGGATACGACGTGGTGATTGTGGAGACGGTGGGCGTGGGGCAGAACGAGGTGACCGTGCGCTCGATGGTGGACATGTTTCTCGTGCTCATGATTCCCGGGGCCGGCGACGAGATGCAGGGAATCAAGAAGGGAGTGATCGAGTTGGCGGACCTCCTGGTGATCAACAAAGCTGACGGCGAAAACTGGCTGCGCTGCCTGCGCGCGCAGGCGGAGATGCGGCGGGTATTGCACTACCTGCATCGTTCGACCGAAGGTTGGGAAACACCGGCCGTGCTGGCGTCGGCGCTGACCGGCCATGGCATCGAGGATGTGTGGCGGGTGACGGACGATTATTTTGTAACAGTGCAGTCCAGCGGAGGATTGAAGGCACGCCGTCGCGCGCAGGCGGTGGAGTGGATGCATGCCCTGATCGCCGAAAGCCTGAAGGACAGATTTTACGCGCGGGCCGATGTGAACGCGCGCCTGGAGGCCATGGAGCACGCCGTCGCCGACGGTCGCATTCCGCCGCTGGCGGCGGCGCTGGAGCTGATCGGTTAGGTTGTTTTTTTAACCACGAATGGACACGGATTCACACGAATACTTCGGGATCCCCCATTCGTGTTCATTGGTGTCCATTCGTGGTTAAAAACTGCGCCACTCCCGTTTTCTTTGCCGAGTTCCACGTGGCGATGAGGCGATCCCATTTGGCGTTGGCTTCGTTGTCGATGAGTTGGCGCGACGGGTCGGCATCGAACCACCCCAAGGTCCGGGCGATGCCCTCACGGTAGGAGGTGGTCGCTTCGTAGTCGGGCACGAAGCGTTTGATCTTGGTATTGTCGAAGACGCAGGAGCAGAGCTTGTCGCCGATGAGTCCGGGGGCTTCGTCGGGCAGGCAGGCGGCGATGAAGTCGGCAGGAATGTGGACGAAGTTCGGATCACTCACCCCGGCGACTTCGGCGGTGATCTGGAAGTATTGGTTCCAGGTGAGCACCTCGTCGGAGGTGATGTGAAAGGCTTCGCCGTAGGTTGCGGCATTGCCGAGCAGTCCGATCAATCCCTTCGCAAAGTCGCTGTTGTGAGTAATGGTCCAGAGGGTACGACCGTCGCTGGGGATGATGACCGGCAGTCCGCGGCGCAGGCGATCGATGACCGTGTAGCTGCGCTGCCAGCTGTTGAAGGCGAGGGTGACCTGGTCGTCGCCGAAGGTGAGTGAAGGCCGCACGATGGTGCCGGGAAAGGCATCGTCCCGCACGGCCCGCAGCAGGCGCTCCTCGCACGCGATCTTGTCGCGGGAGTATTGCCAAAACGGATTCTCCATCGGCGTCTCCTCGGTGACCACATAGTGCTGCGGCGGCTTCTGGTAGGCACTGGCCGAGCTGATGAACACGTAGTGGTCCACGTGAGGACGAAACGCCGCGATGCGTTGCTCGAGCTGTTCGGGAGTGAACACCGTGAAGTCGACTGCGGCATCCCAACGGCGCCCAGCGAGAGTTGCGTTGAGTGCCGCGGAATCATTCAGGTCAACGCAGAGGTGTTCCGCCGAAGGATGGGGCTTCGCGCGGTGTCCGCGATTGAGCACCGTCACTGCATGTCCGAGCTCCAAAGCGAGCGCGGTGCAACCTGTCGAAATGATGCCGGTGCCGCCGATGAAGAGGAGATTCATGAAAAGGAGGATGCAGCCACAAAGTTCGCGGCGAACAGGTCAAATTTCCGGTTCAGCGATGGAACGACAGAAAAAATTGGGGACAGAAATAGGGAGGTCAGTATGAATGCTTTTTCTTATTGTTCTCCGAGCCCCGATCCTTCTGTCGATGTGTCTGAAGTTCCTTCCCGGAAGCAAGGTCGACCATGGAGGAAATGCCGGGCGGTAGCTCGGTTGATCTGGCTTTCGGTCCAATCCGGATGCCGGGACGCTATGACGTTTCGTTGAAAATCATAAGCCTGGCGCAACAGCCGGGATTCAAGTGCCAGCCGTCCGTTCGGGCCCAGACGGCGCCACGCCTCGATTTGAGCGGGCGACGGAGCGTCCTGTGATGAAGACGGCTCAATGTCCGGGTGACGGTTCATGGCCCGACGCAAGTTCGACCGTCACCCAGGCGCAACTACCGAAGCAGGTACCGCATACGCGCCAGGAGCTTTGATCAGACGATCAGCTCTCGAGTGGTGTCGCCCGTGCCGGAGCTGATGGCTTGTCCGGGCAAAAGCCGTAGAGGGCGTCGTCGCGGCCTTTGCCGGGCCAGTTGACTTGGTCGACGCCGAGGTGGCGCATGACGGCGAAGACGAGGTCGTTGAGGGCGGCTTCGAAGCCGAAGATGGAGAGCAGGGGCGGGGCGTCGATCTGGATGACGGTGGCGCTGGCGCCGACGCCGCGGAGCATGTTGATGCTGCGTTGGACCATCTCGGCCTCGCCCGGACCGTTGCCCTGCAGGATGATCGCTGGCTTGGGCTGTTTGGTCATCTGCTGGAAAGGGCCGTGGGCGAACTGCAGGAAATCGGAGATCGCCGGGCAGTTCCAATACAGGCCTTCCATGAACTTGCAGGCGAGGTTCTGGGCGTAGTCGGAAATCGGTGCCGCTGTGATGAGATTGAAACCGCCGGCGAAGGCGCTGGGCAACTCGCACATGGCATCGCGGAGCTTGGTCGGAGCGGTCGCGGCAAGCAGCGGCGCGAGCGTGGCGGAGTCCGGGATCGTGAAGCGCGAGCAGGAAAACTGGGAGGCGAACTGCAGGCAGGCGAGGTAGCCGGCGAGCGGTCCGACGAAACGGATGAGGGTGGTGTATTCCTCGGCGAGCGGGAACTCGACCAGTTCGCCGCCGGCGTCGAGCAGGTTACGCAGCAGCCTCGCGCGGTCGGGCTTGCCGGCGGTCTCGGCGGCCTCGGGCGTGGTGGCGGTGAAGAGGATGGTGTGGGCGAAGTCCTGGCCGCGCTGGAGGGCGATCTGGGCGTTGGGTGAAACGCCTTGGGAAAAGACCACGAGGGTTTTGCCGGCGAAGTGCGAGGGCGGAGCATCGACGAAACCGGAGAGCGGCAGGTAGGCGGCGGCGCGGTCGCTGTGCAGGTTGAGCAGCGTGCCGAGGTAGCGGGCGTGGGCCTCGGAGCTCCCGGTGCCGGTGATGACGAAGCGCTGGCTGTCCAGCGTGGCGGGCTTCAGCGGCTGCGGTCCGGCCGCGAGCATGCCATCCAACACCGCCGGAATCATGGCCAGGCGCTCGGCCAGCAAATCGTGGCCGTGGGGATCAGACATGGTGGGAAACGCTGAGAAGCTGAAACACCGAAAAGCTGAAAAAGGTCACGGCCCGAGGGGCAGGGCTTCTTGACGCAGAGGGCACGGAGGGGGCACAGAGAGCACCGAGCGGGGTAGTGGCGACCGCGGGCGGCCTCTGTTGCCCTCTGTTTCCTTCTGTGAAATTCATGCGGTGGATCGGCTTCGTTTGCTTCGTTACCTTCTGTAAAAAACGCCGGTCATTCGCCGATGGAGTCTTCGTCGAGGAAGATCCATTTTTCGACGTCGAGGTGCTGCTTCTGTAGGGCCTGGGCGTATTCGGTCTTTTTCACCAGGCTGGAGGGCGAGTTCATGATCATCTGGATCTTGCCGTGGGGGACGTGCGTCTTGAGCAGGGCAACCGAGGCTTCGTAGTCGCGGCTGTCGTAGTTCACGCCGATGCGTTTGTAGGCTTCGTCGCTGGACAGGGCCTTGCCCGACTGGGTGAGCATGAGGTCGGTGGCGAACGCGCCGAAGCCGGCGCCCCGGCCGTCGTTGTAGATGAGCTGGATCACGCCGACGCCGTAGTGGATGATGTGCTTCACCGACTGCTTGAACTTGTCGCGGTTTTCCACGGTGCGCAGCGGAAAGCGGTTGAAGAGCGATTCGCTGTGCAGGCGCACGACCGGTATGTCGTAGAGGCGTGGCGTGCCGTGGGTGAGGATGACGAACTCCTGGCTGGTCACGACATCGTAGTAGACGTGCACCTTGAACCAGTAGGGTGTAGTGAGCAGTTCGGCGATGGGATCGTCGGGATGCGCGCTCTGGTAGGCTTTGAGATTGCCGGCATGTATCTTCACCAGCACGCGGTTACCGCGAATGAACTCGTGGTCGAGAATGAGCGGCTTCTCTTCGGCGATGTAGTCCTCGATGGATTTTTGGGCGAAGAGGGAGGCGAACTCCTCGGCGTTGAGCAGCACCTCGTCGTCGACCGGCTTCACCGGCAGGAAGTAGCTGGCCGAGTAGATGAAGCGCTTGCAGGCGGGCAGGGCGTGCGGACGGAAGGGCTGGACCGGCTCGGGTGGCAGGGCGCGCTTGACCTTGGTTTCCGAGGGGCGGTTGAGAATGTGGCCGCTGGCCGCCTTGGAGGTGAGGTAGGCCAGGTTGAAGGGAGAGGGTTCGAACTCGAGCGCCTCCGTATCGACGACGTCGATACCCTGGTCGCGGAGGGCGGCAACCTTGTCGGGGTTGTTGGTCAGGACGATGAAGGGCGCCGAGATGCCGAGCAGCCGGCAGATGTCGGAAATATTGTCGTAGTTGCGGTGATCCTTCTGGAGTCCCATGGAGGCATAGGCCTGGAAGGTGGACAGCTGATCGAGGGAGGCCTGCACCATCATGCGGTCGCGCGACTTGCCCACGTAGCCGACGCCGCGACCTTCCTGCATGAGGTAGAAGAGGATGCCGCTGCCTTTTTGGGCGATGACCTTGAAGGCGCCCTCGAGCTGCTGCACGCAGTCGCAGTCGCAGCCGCGCAGGGTCTCGCTGGTGACGCAGGAGGAATGCAGACGGGTGTAGAGGACATCGGCATGCACGATGTCGCCGTAGGCCAGGGCGATGATGTAGTGCTTGTCGATGATGTCCTGGAAAATGTGGGTGCGGAAGGGACCGAAGCGCGTCTCCAGGTTGCAGGTGGCGAGATACAGGGTGGTGCCGTGCAGCGGCCGGTCGTCCGTCGGCGCGCCGTCGTGGACGATGGCGCCGAAGGTGTGCTGCATCTCGGCCACGAGGCGTTGGAACTCGGGCGGGATGTTGGCGAATTTCGCGGGCGCGGCGGGCGCGGGTTTGGCAACGGGCGTGGACATCGAGGAAAAGCTGAAAATCGAAAGGCTGGAACGCTGAAAACAGGTCGGTCAGCCGGCGAAGGGAAAGATGTGGAAAAATTCCAAAAAGAAAACCGCGGCGATCACGTAGCCCACCATCGGAAAGGTCCGGGGTTTGCCGCTGGCGAGGGCGAGCAGGGCGGCGCAGATGAGTCCGAGTCCGATCCCTTCGGCGATACTGAAGGTGAGTGGAATCGCCAGAATCGTGAGCGTGACCGGGGCGGCGACCCGGAAGTCATCCATTTTGATTTCGATCACCGACTGCAGCATGAAGATACCCACGACCACGAGCGCGGGCGCGGTCGCGGCGGCCGGGATGGCGAGGATGACCGGCGTGAGAAAGAGCGCGAGCAGCATGAGCACCGCGACCGTGATTCCGGTGAGTCCGGTGCGGCCTCCCGCTTCGACCCCGGAGGCGGACTCGATGTAGCTCACGACCGTGGAGGTGCCGAAGAGGGAGCTGAGGATGGCGGCGAGGGAGTCGGCCACCAGCGCGTTGCCGGCCTTGGGCAGGTGGCCTTCCGCATCGAGCAACCCGGCGCGCTTGGTGACTCCGATGAGGGTGCCGATGTTGTCGAACATATCCACGAGCAGCAACGTGAGGATGAGGGGGAGGGCGACCTGGAAGGCGGACCAACTGGCGAGAAAACCGAATTCGAGCTGGAGGAAAACGGGGCTGGGATCGGCGGGGATCGATACCCAATCAGCGGGCAGGGTCGTGACCCTGCCGCCGGTGCCGTCCGGGACGAAGAGACCAATGAGCGAGGTGAGGATGATACCGAGAATGATCGCGCCGGGCACGCCTCGGGCGACAAGCAGGATGGTCAGCGCGATGCCGATCAGGCAGACGAGTGCCGAACCGGAGGTGAAATCGCCGTGCGTGACAAAGGTGGCCGGGCTGGCGACGATTACCCCGCCGTTTTTCAAACCGATGAAGGCGATGAAGAGGCCGATGCCGCAGGTGATGGCGATTTTCAGCGCATAGGGAATGGCGCGAACGATTTTTTCGCGGATACCGGTGAGCGAGAGCGCGAGGAAAACGATGCCATTGATGAACACCATGCCGAGCGCCTGCTGCCACGGCACGCCGGCGCCGAGGCAGATCGAGTAGGTGAAGAAGGCGTTGATTCCCATGCCGGGCGCGAGCGCGAGCGGGAAGTTGGTGAGCAACGCCATGAGGATCGTGCTGACCGCGGCAGTAAGGGCGGTGACGGTGACCAGGGCGGCGCGGTCCATGCCGGCGTCGGCGAGGATGTTGGGATTCACCGCGAGGATGTAGGCCATGGCGGCAAAGGTCGTGAGCCCGGCCTGGAGTTCGCGCGGGACGGTCGTACCGTGGTCGGAGAGCTTGAACAAGCGATGCAGCATGGCGGTGGCGGAGGTGGAGCGGCTCAGCATTGGCGGTGCCAACGCGGCGGGAGGATTGTGGGTTGCCCCGGTGCCGGCAACGCGTGAATTTGCGCGGGTGAGGGTAATCGACGCGCACGTGCATCTGTATCCGCCGGAGGTGAATGCCGATCCGGCCGGCTGGGCGCGGGCGGCCGGCGAGGGGCATTGGGCGACCCTGTCCACGCGGATCCGACGGAACGGCACGCCGGTGCAGGGGTTCCTGTCGGTGGAGGAATTGCTGCGGCACATGGACGCCGCCGGCGTCGACGAGGCCGTTCTGCTCGGCTGGTATTGGGAAACGCCCGCGGCGTGCGAGCGACAGAACGCCTTTCTCCGCGCCACGGTCACGGCGCATCCGGATCGATTCCGCGCCTGCGCGGCATGGCATCCCGCGATGGGCGCGGCGGTGGTCGACGAATTTGCGGCGCAGGGCTTCGCGGGAGTCGGCGAAGTTTCGCCCCATAGCCTCGGGTCCGTTGATGCGGACGCCTGGGATGTGCTGTTTGGGGCCGCCGGAAAGGCGGATTTGCCGGTCAACCTGCACGTCACGGATCCTCGTTCGCGACCCTTCCCGGGCCGGGTGGAAACGCCCTTGGGTGAAATCATGGCCTGGGCGAAGCGGCATACGGAAACGACCTTTGTCCTGGCTCACGGCGGCGGCCGCATGCCCTGGTTTCTGCCCGAGGTGCTGCGGCTGCCGAACGTGTTTTTCGACATGGCGGCTTTTCCCCTGCTGTATCCGCCACCGGGTCTGGACGCCTGGGTAGCGCAGTGCGGACCCGCGAAACTGTTGTGGGGTTCGGATCATCCGCTGGATCTGTATCCGCGCCACGGCGACGGAGTGGCCCGCAGTCTCGCCCGCTGGCGGAGCGAGGTGGCCGAGGCAGGCTGGGGCGACGAGGTGCGCAGTGCCCTGATGGGTGGCAACGCGGCGCGAGTGTATCGGCTTCGGCGATCCTAGGGTTTCAAGATGATTGGAATGGGGTCGCTCGCGGCGGCGGCGAAAGCGGCACGGAAGGTGGCGAGGTCGTGGCAGGCGGCCTTGGCGATCCTCCGCCGGGGAACGCTCAACCGGAGCTCGGGCAGGGCGAGCGGCCATGGCTCGATCCGCCAGGTCTGCGGAGCGATCAGCGTGCAAGTCAGCGTGTGCATCGTGCCGTCACGGGCCGGGTGGCGGTGGCGCAGGGCGCGCGGAGCGTCGTAGTGGGTGCAGACCATGAGCGAAAGACTGTCGCAGCACTGCAGGAATTCGAAACCGCGCTGGAGGGCGGCCGGGTCGGCGGCGTGACGAGCGATGGTGTCCCGTTGCCATTGGCGCTGTTGCTCGATGAACCGGGCGTGGACTTCGCGGTGCTCCGGGCGAATGCTGGCGAGATCGGCCTGTTCCGTGAGGAGATTGACCGTGTGCATGGAAACCATCACGGCGGCGACCGGATCCTGCGCGGCGACGGCGAGGGTGGCCTCGCCCCGGACCTGCAGGTAGGCGGGCAGGTCGATCTCTTCGAACGCAGAGTAGGCTCCGACCAGTTCGCGGGTGAAGGCCTCGGGTTTGCCGGCGGCCGTGAGCGAGGGCTGTGCGTCGCGGGCGAGCCAACCGTCGTCGTGGTGATGGACGGCATGCCGGATGGCGGCAAAGGGTTCCGGACGGGCAAAGCGGTCGTTGCCCCAGGCGTCGGCGAACTCGCCGGCCAGGGCGGCGTGATCCGGATGTGTCACGAGGAACCAGTGGGTGTCCGTTTCGGTGCGGATCATAGGAAGAGCAATCGGTCAGCAGGATTCACACCGGTCCAGCACCCAGCCGAGAGCGGCGCTGTGGCGGTGCGGGAACACCACCTGCAGGCCGAGGGTGAGACCGTCTCCACAGGAAACCGGCACGGTGAGCGCGGGCAGACCGGCGAGGGAGACGGGGGTGGTGAACGTGAGCAGCGTGTCCCTCAGGGACTGGTCCAGGGCCGTGATCTCCGGAGCAGGCACGGTCGAAACGGGCATGACCACAAAATCGTGCGTTTCGAAGAAGCGGGCAAAGGCCAGTCGCACCCGCAGGGCGGTGAGGCGGGCGGAGTCCAACTGCGCGGCGGTCCAGTGGCGGCCGCGATCGATCCGCTGCCAGACCGCCTCGCCGTAGTCGCTGCGGTGGCGGTCGAGGGTGAACTGATGCACGCCGTAGGCTTCGGTGCTTTGCAGTACGCCGTAGGCGACGTTTGTAGTGGAAAAGCTGCGACAAAGAAAGTGTTCACCGTCCAGGACCTCGGACGTGAACTTTGCGGCCGCGGCGGAAAGGAGGGCGGTGGCTTCGGGCGCAGGATCGACCTCGAAAACGCCCGGCGGGATCCAGACCCCTCGCGGCGCGGCCGCGGGAGCGGCAGGATCGCCGTAGAGCGCCGTGTGCAGGCGGCGAAAGTCCGTCGCCGAGCGCACGAGCCAGCCGGCGGTGTCGAAGCCCGGAGCCAGCGGAAAGGCGTCGGCGATCCAGGCATCGCCCGGCGTTTTACGCCAGCTGTAGAGACCGCAGAAGGCCGCCGGCACGCGGAGGGAGCCGCCCGTGTCGGTGCCGAGCGCAAACGGCACGACGCCGGCCGCAACCGCAGCGGCCGATCCGCTGCTGGAACCACCGGCATCGCGGCCGGGGTGCGCCGGGTGTTCGACGTGGCCGTGATGCGGATTCTCGCCGGTCAGGCCGTAGGCGAACTCGTGCAGGTGGGTCTTGCCGACCGGGATCGCGCCGAGGCTGCGCAGGCGGGCGACAAGCGCACCGTCCTGGCGGGCGCGACGCCCGGGAAGAATCCCGCCCGCCAGGGTCGGCGTTCCGGCGAGCGGAAAGAGATCCTTGATCGCAAACGGCACGCCGCGCAGCGGGGCGGCGGGATCGGTCGAGCGCGCGGTTTCCCAGACGGAGTCGTCGCTGACGGAGGCCCAGATCGCCCGCTGTTGCTGCTCAGGCAGGGCGCGACGCCGGGCATGAAACGTCGCCGCAGCGTCGGCGGGATCGGACAGGAAGCGGGATTGCCAGGCGGCGAAGTCCATGGCCGCGAGGTTCGACCGCGCGCGCGGGGATGGCAACCGGCGAGATGAAGGCCGAAGCGGAGTTTCGGCTGGCGCGCGCCGCGCAAACACGTCTTGTGTTCGGCCATGATGGACCCTGAAGCCAAACTTGCTGAACTCGGACTCGAACTGCCCCCGCCGCCTGCCGCGGGAGGCAACTACCTGCCCTACGTGAAGACGGGCAATCTGATCTATTGCGCCGGCACGATCTCCGTGAGCAAGGGCGCGATGACGCACACCGGACAAGTGGGGGCGGAGCAGACGATCGAGAGCGGTTATGAATCCGCCCGCGTGTGCGCCCTCAACACGCTCGCCGTGCTCAAGGCGGCCACCGGTTCGCTCGCGAAGGTGAAGCGGCTGGTCTACGTGGGCGGCTACGTGAACGCCGTTTCGGGCTTCGCCGACAGTCCGGCGGTGGTGAACGGCGCGAGCGACCTGTTCATCTCGGTCTTCGGCGACGCCGGACGTCACTCACGCGCGGCCGTGGCCGTTGCGGGCCTGCCCAAGAATTCGACCGTGGAGATCCAGGTCGTGGCGGAAGCGGATGTTCAGACCTGAAAGTCTGAGAAGCGGAGTCCTAAGGTCCAAGGGTCTGAAAGTCTAAAGGTCTGAAAGTCTAAAAGTCTAAAGGTCGAGGGGACAACCCGCCCCGGCTCCACCGGTTGCGGCGGAGCCGCCGCTTCCGACCTTTAGACCTTAAGACCCTTAGACTTCTAGACCTTCGGATCATTTGCAGGCCGCCGCGGTGGCCTTCAAATCATCGGCCGGTGCGGCTCGGTGTCGGCATCGTAGTCGATGCCGGGGAGGCCGAAGCCGAACATCTTGAGGAACTCCTCGCGGTAGCCGGCGATGTCGGTGAGCTCGGCCAGGTTTTCTGTCGTCACCTGTGGCCAGATCTCCTTCACCCCGGCCTGGATGTCCTCGGCCATCTCCCAGTCGTCGATGCGCACGCGACCGGCTTCATCGAGCGGGATGGCTTCGCCGCTGTAGAGGCGTTCGGCGAAGAGACGCTGCATCTGCTCGATGCAGGCCTCGTGCGTGCCCTGGGCCTTCATGAGCTTGTAAAGGATGGAAATGTAGAGCGGCACGACGGGGATGGCCGAACTGGCCTGGGAGACGAGCGCCTTGTTGACCGAGATGAGCGCCCGCCCGTAGCCCTTGGTTTTGAGGAGGGCGTCGATCCGCTTGCAGGCGGCTTCGAGGTCGTTCTTGGCGAGACCGATGGTGCCGTTCTTGTAGATGTCCCAGGTAACCTCGGGGCCGATATAGGAATAGGCGACGGTGGTGGCGCCGTCGGCGAGCACGCCGGCGGCATCGAGGGCGTTGATCCAACGTTCCCAGTCGTCTCCGCCCATGACGGCGACGGTGTCGGCGATCTCTTCGTCGGTGGCGGGTTCGATGGTCACGTCGCTGACGATGCCCCGGTCGGTATCCACCGTGCGGTTACTGTAGGTCTTCCCGACGGGCTTCAGTACGGACTTATGCACGGTGCCGGTGTCGGGATGGGTGCGTCGGGGCGAGGCCAGCGAATAGACCACCAGGTCGATGCTGCCGAGGTCCTCTTTGATGGCGGCGATGACCTGTTCCTTCGTCTCGTTGGCAAAGGCGTCGCCGTTGAAGTTGCGGGCGTAGAGGCCGGCGGCGCGGGCCTTTTCGGTGAAGGCGATGGTGTTATACCAACCGGCGGTCCCCAGGCGGTCCTCCTCGGAGGGACGTTCGAAGAACACGCCGATCGTGCGGGCGCCGCAGCCGAAGGCGGCGGTGATGCGCGAGGCGAGGCCGAAACCGGTCGATGAGCCGATGACGAGCACGTTGCGGGGGCCGTCGGAGATGGCGCCCTTCGACTTCACGTAGTCAATTTGTTGCTGGATGTGCGCCGCGCAGCCCTCGGGGTGGGCGGTGACGCAGACGAAGCCGCGAACACGAGGTTTGATGACCATGGGCTCGCAAGCTGCGGAGGGCTCCGCGGGCTGGCAAGTGCGGAAAATTCTGCGGCGGCAACCCGGATCTACGGGTGCAAGCCTCCGCCCAGACGCAGGTTCTGCGCGGGGTCCTGCGGGTGCGTGATCTCGAGGGTGAAGGCGCTGACCTGCCCGGTTTGGGCGGTGTGGTAGTTGAAGAGCCCGCGCGTAAAGGGCGGCGGTGCCGCCGCGTCGAAGACGAGGTCATTCTCCAGGCGGTCGGCCGCCGGACGGCGGACGGCCGTGAGGCGGAAGCGGACGTCGCCCGGCAACGGAATCTCTCCGATGCGCACGAGAACCCCGTCGCCGGTCGCCGGCGACCAGATGACGGCAAAAACGGGCGCGCTGGACGCATCGGCGCGCGAGAGGGTCGCCAGACGGACGTTGCCGAGGTCGACCACCTCGCCGGCGAGGCGGTCGGCCAGCAGGCGCTCGATGTCGAGTTCCTGCGCGAGCGACTCGATTTCGGCTTCGGCGATACGGAGGTTTTGCTCGGCGAGGGCGGCGCGGTTGTGCAGGCGCGCGGCCCAGAGGCCGAGCAGCACCCAGCCGGCGAGGGCGACCGCCGCCAAGAGCCAGGCGATGCGCGGGACGCGGCGGGCGACCGGTGCCGGATCGGAAGGTGCGTTCATATCAGAGAACGGCGAGGCCGATCACGCCAAGCACGATAAAGGCCGTGAGCCAGAGGAGGGCGTTGCGTTCGCGTTGGGTGAGTTTGAAGAGCACGGATTCAGATGCCGTAGGGCCTAAGGCGGTCGAAGATCTCCTGCAAGAGCGGCTCGTCACGAATCTCCTCCCAAGGGCGGTTGCTGGAAAGGCGCACGAACATCTGTTCGCCATCGCTGCGCACCCCGTGCTCGATCACGTTGGCCACGACCTCCAGCGGCCGACGCGGATCGAACTCCCGGATCACCCGACGATCATAGCTGTGCCAGAACCACACGTGCTGCGGGATGCGCTGATTGTTGAAAAGGCGGTATTCGGCGAGATGCAGTTCGCGATCGGGCAACTGCAGGCGCGTGGTGGTTTCGGTGACCGGCTGCGGTGTCCAACCCGCGCCGGGCCAGCAGGCATCGGGCGTATGCGTGGCCACGGTGCTGACGGCGGCCTGGCCGGGGGACCAGTAGGCAATGTAGAGGGTGACCTGAACAAACTCCCCCGTGTCGTCCTGCTTCAGATAAATGCGCTGCCCGAGGTGCTCCGTCTCGAGGATATCGGCGAAGCGATAGAGATCGTTACTGGTGCCGACATGCCAGCCGGCGGGATCGGCGGGCATGAAGGAGTGGACGTCCGGCACCGGCTGGTCGGACGGCGCGGCGGGGCGCGTGAGCAGCGCAAAGAAGGCTACGCAGGCCACGGCGCTGCCATAACCCGCGTAGTACAGCGGCAGGATGCGGCGCAGCGATCGCGGCGGTGGTTCGGCAGGTGAAGGCGCGACCGGTGCCTCCGCCGCCGGCAGATCCTCCATTTTTTCGAGCAGGAGGGCGAGCAGACCGAGCAGGAGGGCGGTGACACCGAGGATCGCGAAGCCGGTGGCGTCGTGCCAGAAACCGCTGATATCGACGCCGCGGTTGGCCAGCAGCGTCAGCAACAGCGAACGAAGAAAATTCATCCCGATCGCCAGCAGCGGGGCGAGGCCGATGAGCAGGACGCGGCTGATCGAGCGACGGACGAAGGCGGCGGAGAAGAAGAAGCCGGCAAAGGTGCATGAGAGCAGGCTGCGCACACCGCTGCAGGCCTCCTCGACGCCGACCGAGGTGTTGGCGAGTTCGATGATGTTGCCGTTTTGAATCGCCGGGATCCCGAGCAGGTGGAGCGCCCCCAGGACGCGCTCGGAGACCCACAACTGCAGCGTGAAGGTGAGCTGGTTGTAGGTGCCGGGCGGCAGCGGCAGACAGAGCCCCCAGAGGAGCAGGGCCACGAAGGCCACCCAATTGAAAGGCACGAGGCGCGCTTCCGGGGTGGCGGCGGCGAGCAACAAGGCGCCGAGTCCGCCGGAAAAGGCGATGCCCAGGAGGAACAGAACGAGCGTGTGCGACCAGTCGATCGCGGCCGCATAGAGTGACGAGACCAGCAACAGGAGGCAGCTCAGGCCCAGGGCGAGAAGACAGGTGCATATCCACAAACCGGATACGGGCACCCAGCGCAGCGGGCCGCGGCGGCGGCTTTCGTGGACCAGCACCGCAAAAAGTACCGGCGCAAAAAAACCGTGGGACAGGTCGGGGTTGGCCGACCACTCCGGCACGATGAGCCGCAGCCAGGCGCCGAGCAGGAGCAGCGCGAGTCCGGGCACCAGCCAGGCGGCCGGACCCAGGCTCCGCAGCAGGCGGGGCGTTTCGTTCCAGGGACGGCAGGGCGCGATGCTCGTGCTCATGGACGCCGGGTCTGGAATCGCTCGAGCAGGGCGTAGGTCATCTCGAGCGACAGCGGTTGCAGGGTGGGGAGGGTGCGTTCGACGCGCACCTGCTCGGGATCGCGCATGGTGGCCTGCATCGCATCGAGGGCGGCAAACGTGGTGCCGGTTTCCTGGCGCAGGATGTCGGCCAGTTTGTCCTGGCGGGCGTAGTCGCCGTGGGCGCCGGAAAGACAGAACATGGAGACCAGGGCGGAGATGCGTTCCCCCGGATTGGTGAGGCGCATCGGATCAACGCGATCGCGCGTCAGGCGGTAGAGTTCCTGGTCGGGCCGGGCAATGAGGTGCGAGCAGAGCAGCTCGATTTGCACGAGGCTGGGGTCGAGGCGCGTCAAGCGGTCGACGAGATCCAGGTAGTTGGGCCGCAGTTCGGCCCGGGAGAAGGCCTTGAGCTGAAGCGAGACCCGGTCGCGATCGCCGAGGCGGCCGGACAACTGGGAAAGCAGCTCGATGGCGCGCCGCGGGTCGCCCAGCTCGATCAGCCGGCGCAGCTGATAGTAGATGACGAAACCGGGCACCTCGGGCGGCGGCAGGTGCCGCAAAAGGTTGACCGAATACTCGGCGGGGCGCGCCCGCACTTCGGTTTCGAGCGTGAGCACCTCGCGCACCCCGGGCTGCAGTTGATCGGCGTGCTGGAGGATGCGCGTGAGCAGGGCGGTATTGCCGGTACGTTCGTTGGCGAAAAGCATCGCATGGACCCAGGCGGGGACCATGCCCGGATCGAAGGTCAGCGCACGCGCGGCGAGTTGTTCGATCGCCGCGTAGTCGGCCCGGGGCAACAAGGCCCGCAGCCAGGTCTGGGCGGTGCGGGCGCGCTGTTCGGGATGGTCGGTCATCAGCTGCTCATAGAGGTGGTTGGACACGTCCGGGCGGCTGGCCTGCCAGAGCTTGGCGAGGGAAAGGCCGGCGTCGTAGTTTGCCGGGTCGTATTCATAGGCCAGGGACAGGGCCATGACCGCGCCGTTGAGATCGCCGCGCTGATAGGAATCCTCCGCCTGTTCGAGGAAATAGGCGGAGCGGGCGTCATTGATGCGCACCCAATCGGGCGGCCAGGCAACCATGCGAACCGTGACCGGATAACCGATGGCCCGCATCACCCCGTAGGTGCCGAAGATCGAGCCGGACAACAGCAGGGCGATGCAGGTGAAAATGAAGAAAAACGCCCGCCCCCAGAAAGGGCGCACCTCGGCGGCGTTGACGCTGCACTTCAGTTCACCGCTGGCGTCGGGCTTGAGCAGCGGACACACCACGCGGAAACGGGACTGCTTCGCGTAGTGCAGGGAGGCGTCACAACCCGTCTCTCCGGCGCGGCCCGAGTCGGATGGGTTTTGGCACGGGCACACGGAGGAGCCTCTACCGGAGCGGTAGAGAGACTTACGGGTGTTCCAGTAGCAGAACCCCCAGCAGATACGGAAGACATCGGCGAGCCAACCCAGCACAGGACGGGGACTGTGCGTTGCAAAGCTGTGGCCCGCAACTCGTAAGCGGGCAGGTAAACATAAAACGGAACCTCCGCTGGTAAGTCGACCAAGCTGCGCTACCTTGACGGCTCCCAACCTTGGCCATGAATACCACCCTACGAAACCTATTCGTTGCCGCGGGCATGCTCGCGGTCCTCGCCGTCCCGACCTTCGCCGCCAAGGCGAAGATCGGCGAAAAGGCTCCCAACTTCACCCTCACCGACATCCATGGCAAAACCCACAGTCTCAGTGACTACCAGGGCAAGACCGTGGTTCTCGAGTGGGTCAACCCCGAGTGTCCCTTCGTGGTCAAGCACTACAGCAGCGGCAACATTCCCGGACTCCAGCAATCCACGACCAGCGACGGGGTGGTGTGGCTGACGATCAATTCCGGTTCGGCCGGAGCGCAGGGCGACTACGATGCCCCCAAGGCCAGCGCCTGGCTCAAGTCGAACAACGCCGCGCCCACCACGTATCTGCGGGATCAGGACGGCACGGTCGGCCGTCTCTATGGGGCCAAGACCACGCCTCACATGTATGTGATCAACCCCGAGGGGCAACTGGTCTACAACGGCGCGATCGACAGCATCCCGTCGACCCGAAAGGGCGATCTCGCGAAGGCCGAAAACTACGTCCTCGCCGCCCTGGCGGCCGTCGACAAGGGGCAAACGGTCGAGCGGGCACAAACGCAGCCCTACGGCTGCAACGTGAAATACTGACCGGCGGATCGCGTCCGGCGGCGTGTGACGCCCCGGCCCTCCCTAAGCCGGCGCCTCAGGGGGTGCCGGCTTTTTCCTGGGCAAGTCCGGCCGCGACGAGGGGAAAGGTAAACAGGTCCGGGTCGATCACGCCATCGGCGACGCGGTTGACGGAGCCGGTGAGGCGGATGGCAAAATCGGCGGCGATTTCGATGGCGATCTCGCCGCCGGGCATTTCGACCGTGAGCCGATCATCCACCAGACCCAGCCGGTGCGCGACGGCGGCGGCGGCGCTCGAACTGGAGCCGGAGGCGAGGGTGTAACCCGCACCCCGTTCCCAGATCTCGATGCGAATCCGCCGGCGATCGATGACCTGCATGAACTGCACATTGATGCGTCGTGGAAAGAGCGGGTGCGATTCGATGGCCGCGCCGTGCTCCCGGGCCATCGCGGCGGAAACCTCGTCGACCGGAATGACGCAATGAGGATTGCCGATGGTCGCGGCACAAAAGGTGAAGCGTCGGCCGGGAATCTCGAGGGATTCGTTGATCACCTCCCGCGGGGCGCCGGCCACGGGGATCGCCGTGCTGGTGAACGATACCCGGCCCATGTCGACCGTGACGCGCGTCGCGTTGTCGTGCAGCGTGGCCGTAACGGTTCCGCCCGGCGTGTGGATGGGCAAGGCAGGCAGGTCGGGCCGGCGCGAATCCCACAGGTAACGGGCAAAGATGCGCAGACCATTGCCCGATTTCTCGGCTTCGGAACCGTCGGGATTGAAGATGCGCAGGCCGTAGGGCGTGGCGGGCGTGGGAAAGGGTCCCCACAGGATGCCGTCCGAGCCGACGCCGAATTGGCGGTGGCAGATCGCGCGGATCCCGGCGGGCGAAGGCGGGTCGGCTTCCGGCCATTCGGCGGGATCGATCACAAGGTAGTCGTTGCCCAGGGCGTGGTATTTGTGAAAGCGCATGACAGCGGGTCGTGCGGCGCGTCAGCGCGCGTCGGCGGCGGATTCCTTCGGCGCGGTGTAGCCGAACAGGCCGTGGGACTTGATCGCGTGAGCCACCGGCTGCGGCACCATTTTTTCCCAGGCGGCATCGCCGTTTTGCAGGCGGTGGAGCACGTCGCGGGAGAAAATGTCGAGGATGTCGGCGTTGTAGCCGACCATGCAGTCGATGTAGTGGTTCTCCATGAGATGCGCGTAAAGGTTGCGCAGGTGCGGGGAGACCTGAAGGTTGCGCGCGGTGACCAGCACCTCCGCCGCAAAGGCATGACTGCTGAGCGAAGCGATGGGCGAAGCGATGGGCGAAGCGATGGGCGAAGCGGTGTTCTGCCGGGGACTGTGTTCGAGGTAGTTGTCGTAGGCACTGCGCCGCATCGGGTAGACGTAGAGTTTGACCGCGTTGCGAAAGAGGCGTCCAAAGGCCTCGAGGATGCCGCCCTGCAGCGCCTCGTAGTATTTCTCGTTGAAGATTTCCAGGAGGTTGTTGATGCCCATCGCGACGCCGATCATCTCCTCGGTGTAGCGACGGAAGTAGGACGTGAGGCGGTAGTATTCCGGGTAGTTCGAGATCAGGACGGTCATCCCGATGTCGCCCAGCAGATCGACCCGGGAAAGAAAGTCCTCGGCGTCGAGATCCCCCGAAGCGAGCAGGTTGTTCATCGTGATTTCCATGATGACGATGAGGTCCTTGCCCTGCACGGCGGGCTCCTGCATGAACTGCGCGCAGGCGCAGTTGAGCATGTCGACATTGACATGGGTGACGGGGCGGAAGCTGCCGCGCTCGACGAGGATGGCCTTGCGGCGCAGGATTTCGGACGGTTGCAGGACCTCGTGTTTGGGTCCGAAGAGGACGGCGTTGGTGAGGCCGAACTGGACAAGGTAGAGCGACATGAGGCGGTTGTCGACATCGGCAAAGGCCGGGCCATCGAGCTTGAGCATGTCGACCTCGATGCGGTCGTTGCCGACGTTGTCCGTGAGCGAGGCGATGAGTTTCGCCGGGTCGTCGCGGTAATAGAAGGCGCCGTAGATGAGGTTTACTCCGACGATGCCGAGAGCCTGCTGCTGGAGCAGGTTGTCCTTATCCCACATGCGCACATGAATGATGATGTCGGACGGGGCGATGCCGGGCTCGGACTGGAAGCGGATGCCCATCCAGCCATGGCACTCATTGTTGCCGCGAAAGGACTTCGCCGCGACGGTGTCGGCGAACACGAAGAAGGTGGTACTTTTCCCGCGCTTCTCGGCCAATCGTTCATGCAGCAGCGAATACTCGTGATCGAGCATCGTTACGAGCCGTTCGCGCGAGACATAGCGCGGCGCCTTGCCATAGATCTCGTCGCTGAAAGTCATATCATAGGCCGACATGGACTTGGCGATGGTGCCCGCGGCGCCCCCGGCCTGAAAAAAGAGCCGGGACACTTCCTGGCCGGCGCCGATCTCGGCGAAGGTGCCGTATTTGGCTTCGTCGAGATTGACGGAAAGGGCCTTGCGATTGGTCGTTAGCAGCTCGGTGCCTTTGCTCATGGTGGCGAAGGTAGGTGCAGGCGGATGGGGCGCAATCTTCCGCTGCGTCGGCGCCGGATTGTTGAAAAATGGGCGTCGTGGGCGGAGGCAGGCGTGAGGAAAAGTCGCACGGCACACCGACCGTCCGTGGAGAGTGACGACCAATCAGCCAAAAGCGCTGGCTGCCGCGAGCCGGGGCACTACGGTGTCCGGATTCATGAAGACGTTTTTCACATCCATGCTCGGCACGATCGCGGGCATTCTGGTCCTCCTTTGCGGCGGCGCGTTGTTGATGTTCCTGCTGCTCCTGGTGCTGGCGGCGATGGGTGACTCGCAGAAGCCCCAGATCGAGGATGGTTCCTATCTGGTGTTCGATCTGGCGACCAACATCACCGACGCGCCGGCGCAGATCGACAACACCGCCCTGGTGGCGGCGCTCAGCGGCGAGGATCTGCCGGCGCAACAGCAGACCCGGCTCGTCACCCGTGCGCTGCGCGAGGCGGCGCGCGACGACCGCATCAAGGGCGTGCTGTTGAAGGGTTCCTTTGCGCCGGCCGGCTACGGCACCTCCTTTGCGACGCTGCAGGAGGTGCGGCGCGCACTCGCGGCGGTGAAGGAGGCCGGGAAACCGATCCAGGCTTTTCTGCAATATCCCGACACGCGCGACTTTTTTGTCGCCAGCCTGGCGGACGACATTGCGCTGGATCCGCAGGGGATTCTGTTGATGCCGGGCCTCGCGTCGCAACCGACGTTCTACGCCGGCGCCTTCGAGAAGTTCGGCATCGGGGTGCAGGTATCACGGGTGGGCAAGTTCAAGTCGGCGGTGGAGCCCTTTACCCGTCGCGACTTCAGTCCGGAAAATCGCGCACAATTGCAGGCGATTCTGGACGACCTCTGGACCGAATTGCGGGATACCGTGGCGGCGGCGCGCGGCCTGGAGCCGGACCGACTGCAGCAGCTCGTCGATACGGGGGAGTCGTTCCTGGCGGCAGACGTCGTTGAGGCCGGGTTGGTCGACCGCATCGCCTATCTCGATGAGATCCTCGCCGAATTGAAGGAGGCCACCGCGGTGACGGAGCCGGACGAAAGTTTCAAGCAGGTGAGCCTGGGCGCCTACATCAGCCAGATGCCGAAAATCGACGCCGCGCCCGAGGAGCAGCCGGTCGAGGCGGCGGGGGCCGCCGAGGGCCGCATCGCGGTGGTGTACGCCGAAGGCGCGATCGTCGACGGTCAGGGAACGCTGGCCGATGTCGGCGGCGCGAAGTATGCCCGCGAAATCCGGCAGCTGCGCCAGGATCCGAAGGTCAAGGCGATCGTGCTGCGGGTGAACAGTCCGGGCGGGTCGGCCGCGGCCTCGGAACACATCCAGCGGGAACTGCGGCTGGCGGCGGAGAAGATGCCGGTGGTGGTATCGATGGGCGGCTATGCCGCGTCGGGCGGTTACTGGATCTCGGCCTACGGTACGCGCATCTTCGCGGAGCCCAATACCATCACGGGATCGATCGGCGTCTTCGGCATGCTGTTCAACATCGAAGAACTGGGCAACGATCTCGGCCTGAGCTGGGACACCGTGAAGACGGGCCGCTTCGCCGATGCGATCACGATTTCGCGGCCGAAGGACGATGAGGAGATGGCCCTGTTCCAGCGCGCCACCGACGGCATCTACGAGGACTTCATCCGCAAAGTCGCGGAGGGCCGCGGACTGGAGCGCGCGCAGGTGGAGGAGATTGCCCAGGGACGCGTCTGGTCGGGCAAGCAGGCGGTACAGATCGGTCTGGTCGACGAACTCGGCGGACTGGCGGACGCGATCGCCTTTGCGGCCAAGGAAGCCGGACTGCAGGCGGACTTCCGGGTTTCGGAGTTCCCGCGGAAGAAGGAATTTGCCGAGGTGCTGGCCGAAGCGCTGAACCAGCTCGCTCCCGCCTCGGCCTCGGTGAACTCGGCAAATTTGCTCGAGCGGGCCAAGAGCCGGCTGCAGAGCGATCTGACCCTGCTTTCCCAGTTCAACGACCCCCGCGGCCTCTATGCGCGGTTGCCGGCGGAATTGATCGTTGAGTAGGCAGAGCGGACTTCCCTTCGGCGATCGAATGAGGTGAGGTGCTTCGCATGTCCGACCACATTCTCAATCGCGCCGTCGAAGCCACCGTCATCCCCGCCGGCACTCCGGTGACCCTGCCGGAAGGGCTCGCCGTCCATATCGTGCAGTCACTCGGTGGCAACGTCACGGTGCGGACGGATCAGGGCCTGTGCCGGATCGCCGAGGCTGACGCCGATGCCATCACGGGCTACCAGGCGGCCGGGAGTGACGAGCAGGTGGTGACGGAGTTCAGCGAGCAGGCGGTGTGGGAGACTTTAAAAACCTGTTTCGATCCGGAGATCCCGCTTAACATCGTCGACCTGGGCCTCGTGTATGATCTCGCGATCGAAGATCATGGCGAGAGCGGCCGCACGGTGGAGGTGAAGATGACGCTGACTGCCCCGGGTTGCGGCATGGGGCCGGTGATCGCGGAGGATGCGCGCAAAAAGGTCGCAGCCCTGCCGACGGTGGCGGAGGCGAAGGTGCACATCGTATGGGATCCGCAGTGGACGCCCCACATGATTTCCGAGGAAGGTCGGGCGGTGCTCGGGCTGGAGTAGCGTGTCAGGTCACGAACGCGACCGCCTTCATCAGGATGCCGACGCGCTGTATAACGGCAGCCTCACGGTAAACGTGGTTCCGTCGGCGGGCGTGGAGTCGACCTCGATCGTACCTCCGTGGGCCACGGCCACCTGTCGGGCGATATAGAGGCCGAGGCCGACGCTGCCATCCCGTTCTCCGCTGTTGGCGGCGCGAACATGCGGGTCGAAGACGTAGGGCAGGTGTTCGGCAGGAATGGGCGTCCCTTCGTTATGGACCCGGAGCGTGACCTGGCCCCCCTCCTGCTTGACCGACACCTCGATCGCCGCGGTCGTATCGCCGTGTTGGACCGCGTTGTTGATGAGATTCGAGAGCAATTGCCGCATGCGGGGGCGGTCCCATTTGCCGCGGAGCTCGGGGGCGGAATTCACCTGGAAGCGACCGGCCGGGCAGCTGGCGCGCACCTCCGTGACGACTTCCCGGCAGAGATCCGTGAGATCCATGGGCGTCGGGGTGACGGGCATCGGACGACCCAGGCGGGCGACAGCAAAGTCCAGAAAATCGCTCAACATCCGACCGATGGCTTCGGTGCTGGAGAAAATCTGCGAAGCCGTCTCCGCCGTGACCGGATCGTCGGTGCCGGCCTCGGCCAGGGACTGGGCCATGATCGCGATCGCATTGAGGGGGGTCCTCAGGTCATGGCCCAGAATCCCGATGAACATGTTGCGCGATTTGTCGACATGCTCCGAATAGCGATGCACCGCCTCGGCCAGGGACTGATCCATGGCCTCGTGGAACCGGGTGAGGTCGGCCAAGTCGTAACGGGTCGGGACCGGATTGCTCTCGATCCATAGGCGGACAACGCTCGCCCGCAGTGCCCGGTATTCGGCCATCACGGCGCGCAGGTCGAAACCCACCGTGGCGCGGTCCACTGCGTGATCCGCCGAAGCATTGTTCAAATCGCCTCCCGCCGCTTCGGTCTGCCGAAGTCCCTTTGACTTCTGCGACTGTTCGAAGTCGGTCTGGGCCGACTGCATATCCCTCGCGGACGCGCGCAGAATCGCCTCGGCGTGATCGCGGACCTCCGTCGTGGTCGGACCGGCCACGGGCCAGATACTGCGGGCA
Source organism: uncultured Opitutus sp. (assembly GCA_965652375.1). GTDB lineage: Bacteria > Verrucomicrobiota > Verrucomicrobiia > Opitutales > Opitutaceae > Actomonas. The sequence goes on along the minus strand of CBFGUO010000006.1, from coordinate 145,928 downwards.
AAGGCATCCCACTCGTTCAGAATTGAAGGGATATTCGCGAGGATGAAATCCGGCAGACGCATGCCCAGCCAAGATGCGGGAATGAGGGAAGAAGTTGAAGAACATTTCCCGTGGGGGCGTCAGGAGCGACACGTAGGGAAAATCCATGAACGACCCTCCGGGCTCCCCCCCGGGACGCCGCCGCCGCGCTCGCCCGTCCCTCACGACTCCGAGCCGGCGCCAACACCGGCGCTCGTTTCGCAGTTTGGCCGCGCAATGACCCCGGCGAACGGTTCGTCGGCGAACCCGCGTCCGGGCTCGGCCAGCAAGTGGCGATCGCAGACCTCGAAGAGTTCGGCCTCGGTCTGGGTGCGGCGCATGTCATGCAGGAAAGTTCCGGCCGGATCGACGCTCTGGCCGATGAAATTGAGAAACTTCTTCATTCGGTTCACGTGAGCGCGTTCGGGAACACGGCCGTCCTGGGTCGCACGAAAGAGGCGCTCAATGTAACCCCGCACATCGGCCAGGGTCGGCGCAAAGACGGGTCGGCCGGCAAAGCGATCGCGGCACTGTTGGAAGATCCACGGATTGCGGATGGCGTGACGGCCGATCATTACACCGGCTGCGCCGGTTTGGGCCACGATGCGTTCCGCGGCGGCCGCGCTGCTCACATTGCCGTTGGCCAGCACGGGGCAGGGGACCCGGGCGACGGCTCGCGCGATGCAGTCGTAGTGGACCTCGCTGCGATACCCTTCCTTCACCGTGCGACCGTGCACCGCCAAAAGGTCGACCCGGTGACGCGCAACCGAGTCGAGCACGGCTTCGTAGGGATCCGTCGAGTCGAAGCCGATGCGCATCTTGACCGTGAACAGGCCGGGACAGGCGGCGCGCAAGGCGGCAAGGATGCGGTCGACGCGGGCCGGATCCCGGAGCAATCCGCCGCCGACGTTCTTTTTGTAGACCTTGGGGGCGGGGCAGCCGAGGTTGAGATCGATGCCGGCGACCGGGTGTCGCAGGAGCGCCGCGACAGTGCGCTCGAGATGCTCGATCGATTCGCCGATCAATTGAGCGAAGATCGGTCGGCCGGTGCGGTTTTCATCGATGGAGCGGACGATGTGCCGTTCGAGGCGGGAGGACTCATGCACCCGGAAAAACTCGGTCACATAATAGTCGGGCGAGCCGTAGCCCGACACGACCTGCATGAACGCGAGCGTGGTGACGTCCTGCATGGGCGCGAGGGCGGTCAGCGGTTGGCCGGCCTCGATCGGCGCAGGCAGACACCGCGAGGCGGGAGCCGCCGGTGCGGCGGGGACGGACTCAATCATCGTCGCCGCCGAAGTGGTCTTCGTCTTCCTCCCGCTTGCGCAGCACGCGCTCGAGAATCTCGGTCATGTCCTCGACCACGTCGTAGACATCCCGGGCGACGTAGATCGGGCGACGCTGCTGCAGGGCCAGTACGGTGGAGTCGCTGGGGCGGGCGTCGATCTCGACGATCTTGCGGCCGATCTCGTTCTCCATGCGCAGCAGGATACGGGCGTAGAAGGTGCCTTCATTGACGTCGTTGATGACGACGTGCTCGAGCTGGACCCCGAGACCGAGAAAGATCTGGCCCACGAGATCGTGGGTGAGGGGGCGTTCCTTGCGCACGCCATCGAGCGTCATCTGGATGGCGTTGCCCACGGAGTGGTCGACGTAGATAACAAAGGTCTTCTCGTCGTCGCCCAAAAAGACGGCGCACCCATTGGCGGTGGGCATCACACCCCGGACAGAGACTTCAACGACATCGGTTGGCATGTTGGCGGTATGGTGATCGGGCGATGGGCGCAGCGCAAGCGGTCACCTGAATCTCAATCGTGAAAGCCGAGCAGGCTGATTCCCCATTCCGCGGCCTGTTTTTCAACGGTGGGCCGATCGATCACGATGACCTTGCCGGCCTCGAGCGCGGCGGCGCGAATACCCGCCTCGCGCATGGACTCCAGCGTGCGTTGGCCGAAACACGGCACGTCGAAACGGTAGTCCTGCTGGGCCTTCACGGTCTTCACGAAAAGGGCGTCCTCGGCCTTGAACGCACCGGCGCGGCGGAGCATCTCGTCGGTGCCCTCGAAGGCCTCGACGGCGAGCACGGTGCCCTTGCGCACGACACAGCCCTGGCCGATATCGAGCCGCGCGCATTCGCGCGCGATCTGGATGCCATGGGCCAGGTATTCGTCGGCGATGGGAAACCTGCGGCCGGCGAAGAGACCGGCCGGGGCCAGATGGTTATCGAGGAAGGCGCGGGCATCGAGCAACCGGATGCCGAGCTGCTCGATCTCCGCGGCGATGGCCCCGAAGATGGTCTCGGCATTCCGCCGCTTGAGTGAAAGCAGAATGCGGGTGGCCTTGAGGTCGGGATGCAGTCCCTTGAAAAGCCGGCGCGGGGTGATCTGACCGGCCATGAGGGCGTAGCCGGCGTCGAAGCGTTGCAGCGCTTTGAGCATGTGCCCGAGCTGACCCACCTTGATGCGCACCCGCTCGGAGGCCGGCACGGAGTCCCACAGTTCGGGCGAGGTTTCCTCCTCGAACGCGATCAGTCGGAGAGGCACACCGGCGGCACGAATGGCATCGGCGGTGAGGCGCGGGTAGAGGTTCTGGCCGGCGATGAGCGCAACGGGGCGGGCGGCGTCAAAGTCGGGAGGCAGATGCGCGGAGATCATCGCCGCGGAGCGTGAGCAGGGGCCGGAAAAAAGGAAAGGCCGCATCGCGAGGATGCGGCCCGGGAAAGGGAAAGGCGAGGCGGCGTGGAGACTCAGGATTCGGAGCCGTAGTATTTCTTGTAGCTGCGGTAGTAGCGGTAATTGGAGTAATACTCGATGCGGCGCGGTGAGAGGCCGTTGAGGACGATGCCGAGCATCTCGCGCTTGGCGCTCTGGAGGGCCTTCACGTATTGCCGGATGTGTTTGCGATAGGCGCGGTTGAAGCGGCAGACGTAAATGACCTCGTCGGCGTGTTCGGCGATGAGGAGCGAGTCGGTGACGGCGCCGAGAGGCGGGGAGTCGATGACGATCAGTTCGTACTCCTTCTGCAGCCGGTCGAGGACCTGGACGAATTCCTTGGACTCGAGCAGTTCGGTCGGGATGCGGGAGCGGCCGCCGGAGCGCAGCAGGGAGAGGTTTTCGCCGACCTTGACGATGCCGAGATGCGGATCGTTTTCGAGCGTTCCCTCGATGGTGCCGCCGTTCTCGAACCACGGGATGAGGCCACGGTCGTTTTCCATCTGGAAGTGACGGTGAAGCATGGGACGCCGCAGGTCGCAGTCGATCAGCAGGGTCTTGCGGCCGTGGCGGGCGAAGCCGCCGGAGAGGTTGCAGGAGATGAGGGTCTTGCCCTCTCCGGGGATCGTGCTGGTGACGAGCAGGGACTTCGGGAAGTCGAGTTTGGAGTGAATCTTGGCCGCGCTGTAGACGCTGAGAAAGGACTCGGTGCCGGGGACCTGGCGGTTCTCCAGCACGAGCGAATACTTTTCCTCGTCCTTGAGGGCGGAGAGATCGGGAATGATGCCGAGGAGGTTGACCCCGATGAAGTGCTCGACGTCCCAGGCGCTCTTGATGCGGTCGTCGATGAAGCTGAGTCCCACAGCAACGCCGACGAAGACCAGCACGAAGATGAGGACGGAGGATTTGATGATGCCCGGCACGTTGGGGGTGAAGGGGGCGCCGGCCGGGTAGGCCTTGTCGAGGGGCTGGACCGGGACGCTTTCCTCGCGCTGCTGCGTGTCGACTTCGGTGCGGCGATTGACGACTTGGGCGTAGTTGGCCCGCTTGATCTGCGCCTGGTTCATGAGGCTGTTATGCTCGACGGACAGATCGTTGAGGCGTCGTTGTTCCCGTTCGGCGGAATTATATTCCTCCTGCATGGACGCCTCGTTGCTACGCACCTTCTGCAGGGTGGTACGCAGGTCGGCGATCGCGAGTCCGAATGCGTCGGCCAGTTGCCCCTCCACGACCGCGATCTCGTTGGCGACATCAATCATCTTCGGATGTCGCTCGAGGTAGCGTTCGGCGAGAATGGCCTGGTTGCGGCGCAGTTCGGCCAGCTTGAGGCTCAATGCGGTGACGGAGCCATGGCCGGCGATATAACTGATCTCGAGCAGGTCACGGCCCTGGTCGCGAAAGCTCTCGACCTGCTTGAGCAGTTCCTCCACCCGGATGCGCTCGAGACGGGCGGCGGTGAGCGCCTGGTCGGCCTGGGAAAGGCGATTGCGCACGAGGGTCATCGAGCTTTCAAGATCGATGAGGTCGTGTTTGCGCTGGTAGTCGCGCAGCCGGCGTTCCGCCTCCTCGGCCTCGATGCGGAGGGACTCGGCGCGCTGGGCGAGGAAGTCGCCCACGTCGGAGGTCTTGAGCGCGCGGCGCTCGAAGATGTAGTTCATGAACTGGTCGACGTAGCGGTTGGCGACCAGGGCGGCGGCTTCGGGGTCTCGATGTGTCACCGAGATGCGGATGATGTAACTGTCGCGCACGTCACCGACATTGAGCTGGCCGAGGGCGGCGCCCACGGGCGGGGGCTCCTGACCCGGCTGGAGGTCCTTGAGGTAGGGCCGCTGGAGAATGCGGGCCTCTTCCGGCGTGAGCGAGTTGATGACCCGATCACGCAGGGTCGCCGAGCCGAGTTCCTGCAGGTAGGTGTTGAGATCGACGAAGCCACCCACCGATTCATCAGTCACCCGACTGCCTCCGCTGAGGACCACCGGGGGCTTCTCGAAGCGCATGGTGGCGGTGGACTGATAAAGGGGAACCTGCCGCGCTTTCACGTAGCCGAGCCCCACCGCGACGATGAGTGCCAAGGGCAAAGCGATCCAGAAACGTTCGCGGAGAATGATCGCGTAATCGCGCAGCGTACGACGCTCGCTGATCGGCTCGTCCGCGGAAGGATCGGAACGGTGGTGGCTGGGTGGCTTGCTGCCGGCGGTTACCATTACGGAAGTCGAAGCTCGAAACTCAGAATAGTTTCATCGGCACGTAGACGATGTCGTCGGGAAGGAGAAGCATGGAGGAATCGGCCGAGGTTGAGGACTGGCGCCCTTTGAGAATGCTGGCGACATCGACGGTCGTCACCTGCTTGGTGCCGTCTGGCATCGTGCGCGTGACGGTGACCCCGTTGCCGCGGGCAATATCGCTCAGGCCGCCGGCCTTGGTGATCGCATCCAGCACCGTCATGCCCGACTCGATGGGCAGGGGAATGCGTCCCGGCTGCAGCACTTCGCCCTGCACGATCACTTCGCGCGCCGCGTATTCCTCGACGGTGATGGTAACCTGGGGTTTCCGGAGCAGGCGTTGAGTCTGATAGGCCTGTTCGATGGCGTCTTCCGCCTCGGAGATGGTCAGGCCCACCACCTTGATCGGCTCGAGCAGCATGGGGCTGATTTCTCCCTTGGAATCGACCCGGCTGATGATGGACAGGTCGTCTTCCTGGAAAACGTGGATCCGCAAGCGGTCGGTCAGCGCGATGTGATAGGTGATCGCCCGACTGTTGGGGCCCGGCACGTAGGCGGCCGGAGCCGGCTGCGCTGGCAGAAAAGGCGAAGAGGCGAAACCGAGGAGCGTGACAAGAGCCCGCCAAAGCCAGGTTGGGTGCGAAATCCTCATAGGTAATCCTCCTTAGAAACGTGCAGTAGCGTCAAACGTGACGGAATGGCGATCGAAATCGGAAAAAGCTGACGTCGACCAGTTACGGTAATAAGAATACATCAACCCCAGGCGCAACCGTTCCGAGAACGTGTAGGCCGCCCGGGCGTAGGCGGTAAGGAAGGTGTCTTGCCGATCGTTGCCCGTGGTTCCGAGGAATTTGATCCGTCCGGTACCGACGCCGGCGGCCAGGAGAAACTTGGCGGTACGGGCGTATTGCAGGTCGAGATTACCGCTCGTCGTATCGGTCGAGACGTTGGTCGACGTGACACTGAAATCCTTGGACAGTTGGCCGGTGAGGGCGATCTTCCGGGTAAAGTTCCAGGTCGCCGTGACGGCCGCATTGTAGCCGTTGTAGGAATCGCCGCTGCCCTTCGTGGGCTCGCGCACCTGATAGCCCAGGCGCGCCGTACCATTGAGGCCGGGCAGCAGACGCCCGGAGACACCTGCACTGACCGAATGATCGGCGAAGGCGGTGTCGGCCGACGACTCGATCAGCCGCAGGCGGTAGCCGCCGAAAATGTCGCGCTGAGTCGAAAGCACGTAAAACCAGTCCAGGGCAAAGGAGGTGGTGTCGAGATCGACGAAGGCGGTGTTGTCGGTGTAGTCGGAACGCCGCCAGCCGACACTGCCGGAGAGAGCGTTGCGCTCGGAAATCGGATAGCGGAAATTCAGTTCGGAGCCGTAGGTCCAGGAGTCGGTGCGGACGTTGACCGTGGGATCGGCGCGGGTGGAACGCACCGCCGAAAAGCCCAGGGTGCCCGTGGTGCGGCCCGTGTCCTTGTTCAACTCGAGCCGGAGGTTGGGATTGGTGAATCCTTCGTCTGGGTTGTTCTGAAACTCGGCGCGGGTGACGCTGGCCGTGGCGTTCACGCCGATCATGCCGGCATGGCGGCGATACTCCAGTCCCACCACGGCGCTGAAGATGGTATCCGACTCCTCGACCGACGAGGTGTAGATGTTGCTGTCCATCACGACCGTGGCGGTCGCGTTGAGGTAGATCTGCTCCTTGCCCTCGTTCCAGCGAACGATGCCGTGGGCGGGCATGCATGCCAGCATGAATCCGACGCAGAGGGCGACAGCTTGAGATGTTCGTCTCGGGCGGGGAATCATGCAGGCAACACAAAGACTAGGAGCCAGGGGCGGCGGTGATCGAGGACGGACTGACAATGCTTTCCTGCACAGGTTCAACCGGCGTTACCTCAACGGCGACAATATCCGAATCGGTCCCCGCCGGCTCGTCGGTGTCATCAAAAACGTTGGCCCAGCCTTCGCCGGAATCGGTGTCTCCCGACTCATCGCCGGCGCCCGCTCCCTCGGTGATCTCCTCGCCTTCGCCTTCGGATCCGGTCTCCTCATCGGCCCCCTTCCGGCTGCGCACGTCGAAATAGACGGTTTTACGGGCGTCGCACGCGAGGGTGACTTTATCTTCGATGAAGTTGCGCTCGTCCTCCGGGATGGGATGGATCTCCACGACCGGCGGCTGGCCCGGCATGCGGCGAATGACCGCCTGCTGCCCGCCGCTCAAGGTCTGGCCGCCACCGTCGTTGGCGCCGCCGCGGATCGTCACATCGCCGTCGATGATGGAAACCTTGGTCTCGAATTCGTCGGTCTGGATCACGACCTTCTGGCCGCGAATCTGAATGGCGGTCTGCGGGGTGGAGTAGACCATCGTGCTGCCCGCCACCATGCGCGGCGTGCACAGACCCACGGTGCCGCGGGGGATGAAGGCGCTGGTCTGGGAGATCGACGGTTCGACCTGAAGATCGCTGCGGTCGGGAGTGAACGGCTCCTGCACGAAGCGTTTTACCTCCATGCGGGTATCGGGGTCCAGATAAACGCCGGTGCCATTCGAGAACACCATCGCATTGTGGGCGTCGGCCGCCGTCTGAATCACCGTGCCTTGAGCATTGTGAACCGATTTTTCGGTCAGGTCCTCGATCCGTTCACCCGTATCAATTTCAGCCTGCCCCTCCAGATCCGCCACGTAGAGCTTGCTGGTGGGGTTTTTCTTGGCGGCCAAAGCAGCGGGGCAAACGGCGGTCAGACTCGCCAGCACGGCCACGATCATACCTGCGGAAGAGCGGGAAAATTTCATGGGAGCGATCATGGTTGGCGTCGGAGGGGACAGCAATGGCTGGAGAGCGGGTATTATCACTCATGGAACGGGCCGGAAGCCTCCCCACTCAGACTGAGGTTTATACCCTAGATGGGGGTTTTCCCGGCCTATGCAACCACAATGTTGAGGATGCGGCCTGGAACATAGATGACGCGACGCACGGAACCGGCCTGCAAGTGGGAGGCGATGGACTCGTCGGCGCCTGCAGCTGCGAAGGCCGCATCCTGATCGGCGTCCTTCGCGATCACGATCTCACCCCGACGCTTGCCATTGACTTGCACGACCACCTTCTGGCTTTCGGTGACCAGCAGGGCGGGATCGAAGCGCGGCCAGAGGTGGTTCTGTACCGGACCGGTCTCGCCGAGAACGACCCACAACTCCTCGGCGATGTGCGGCGCATAGGGAGCGAGCAACTGCACGAAGACCCGAGCGCTGGAGAGCGACACCCGGTCGGCCTTTTGCAGCGCGTTGGCAAAGATCATCATCTGCGAAATCGCGGTGTTGAAGCGCAGGTTTTCCGTGTCCTCGCCAACTTTCCGAATCGTTTCGTGCAGCAGGCGGGTGAGTTCGGCGGACTCCCCGGCGGAATCATCCACCACTTTGGGTGAGCGGGCGCCGTCGAGCCCCACCAGTTCCCGCCAGACTTTCTGCAGGAAACGGTGCACGCCTTCGATTCCGCGCGGGTTCCACGGCTTCATCGCTTCGAGCGGACCGAGGAACATCAGGTAAAGACGCAGGGTATCGGCGCCGTGCGACGCGATGATCGTGTCGGGGCTGACGACGTTACCGCGGCTCTTGGACATCTTTTCGCCATCTTCGCCGAGGATGATTCCCTGGTGGAACAGACGCTTGAACGGCTCGTCCTCCGGCAGCACGCCCAGGTCGAACAGCACCTTGTGCCAGAAACGGGCATAGAGCAGGTGGAGCACGGCGTGTTCGGCCCCACCGACATAGAGGTCGGGCGAGCCCCAGTAGCGCAGGACTTCCGGGCTCGCGATGGCGTCGGGATTCTGCGGGTCCAGGTAACGGAGATAATACCAGCAGGAACCTGCCCATTGCGGCATCGTGTTGGTCTCGCGACGGCCGCGCACCCAGCCCTCGCCGCCCGGCCGCTCGCCGGAGGCGGGAACCGCTGCGCCGGTGGCCGGCTGATACCAGATGTCGACCCAATCGGTGGCGTTGGCGAGCGGGCTCTCCCCGTTGTCGCCCGGCAGGTAGGATTCGACCGCGGGTAGCTCGAGGGGCAGGGCGCTTTCCGGCACCGGCAGGGCATAGTGGGTGGCACCGCCCTGCTCGAAGCTGATCGGGTTGGCGGGCAGCTTCACCTGGCCGGCGGCCTTGACCGCCGCGTAATCGTCGCCGCGCACCCACACGATGGGAATCGGCTCACCCCAATACCGCTGGCGCGAGAAGAGCCAGTCGCGCAGCTTGAAGTTGACGGTGGCGCGTCCCTTGGACTTGGCCGCCAGATCCGCGGTGATCCGTTGCTTGGCTTCGCGCCAGTCGAGGCCGGTGTAGCCGTCGGAATGCACCAGCACACCGTCGCCGACATAAGGCAGCTTCGGCGCACCGTCGCCATTGTTGGAATGATCCGCCGGCTCGATCACCTGCACCACGGGGATCTGGTACTTCCGCGCAAATTCATAGTCGCGCTCGTCGTGCGCCGGCACCGCCATGATCGCGCCGGTGCCATAGCCCATGAGGACGTAGTCGGCGATCCAAATCGGGACCCGCTGCCCATTGACCGGATTGATCGCGAAGGAACCGGAAAACACGCCGGATTTGTCCTTGGCCAGGTCCGTCCGCTCCAGATCACTCTTGGCTGCGGCCTGTTTGCGATAGCTTTCAACGGCGCTGCGCTGCTCGGGAGTCGTGAGCATTTCCACGTAGGGATGCTCCGGGGCGAGGACCATGAAGGTGGCACCAAAAAGCGTGTCGGGCCGCGTGGTGAAAACCACCAGATCCTCCAGCGCCGGGTCCTCCAGACCAAAATGCACTTCGGCCCCCTCGCTGCGCCCGATCCATGCCTCCTGCATGCGTTTGGTGGAGTCGGGCCAGTCCAGGCCCTTGAGGTCCTCGAGCAGGCGCTCGGCGTAAGCGGTGATGCGCAGCACCCACTGGCGCAGCGCACGGCGTTCGACGGGATGTTCGCCGCGTTCCGACTTGCCGTCGACGACCTCCTCATTGGCCAGGACGGTCTTCAGCGCCGGGCACCACCAGACTGGGCGTTCGTCGACGTAGGCGAGGCCGCGCTGGAAGAGCTGGAGGAAGATCCACTGCGTCCAGCGGAAATAGGCGGGGTCGGTCGTATTCACCTCGCGCTCCCAATCATAGGAGAAGCCGAGGGCTTTGATCTGACGGCGGAAGTTCTCGATGTTGGCCGCCGTGTTGGCGGCGGGCGGGGTGCCGGTTTTGACGGCGTGCTGTTCGGCGGGCAGGCCGAACGCGTCCCAACCGATCGGGTGCAGGACATTGAATCCCTGCGCCCGCTTGTAGCGTGAAAGGATGTCCGTGGCGGTGTAGCCCTCCGGGTGCCCGATGTGCAGGCCGGCGCCGGACGGGTAAGGGAACATGTCCAGTACGTAGTATTTGGGTTTTGGAGACGTTACCTCTGCCCGGAACGCGCCGTTTTCTGCCCAGAAGGATTGCCAGCGGGGCTCAATGGAGGAAAAGTCGTAGTCTTTGCTATGCGTTGCCATCGGATCGAATCGGCCACTGTGACACTTTCACTACCTCGGTCAATGGTGCGGCTTTGCTGCCTGGTTTTCGCGCTGCCTTTGGCGGCCTCCGCGCTGCATGGGCAGCAGTCCGCCGGCTTTCGGCGTCTGCTCGACGCGGTCGTACGGATCGATGTCCGCGAGTTCGCCTACGAGGCGGGCGGGAAACGCTTCACCAGTGGCGTCGGATCGGGCGTCATCGTCAGCGAAGACGGCCTCATCCTGACCAACGCCCACGTGGTCGGCCCCCGCGCGGTCGAGATCAATGTGACGCTGGCCAACCTGGAACGGGTGGGCGCTGAACTGGTGGGCTGGGACCACTGGACGGACCTCGCCCTGCTGCGGCTGGAGACGGCCGAACTGGAAAAGAAAGGGTTCACCTTTGCGGTGGCGGAATTCGGCAACTCGGAATCGCTTTATCCCGGGCAGACCGTTTTCGCCGTGGGTACGCCCCATGGACTCACCCGCACCGTGACCCGCGGCATCATCTCCAACCCACGCCGATTCTTTTCCGATTCGCGGGGCGTGCGCGGCCACGAAACCGGCTTGTTCAACACCTGGCTCCAGACTGATGCCGCGATCAACCCCGGCAACAGCGGCGGTCCCCTCGTGGATGAGGACGGCCGGGTCGTCGGTATCAATTCCCGCGGCTATCTCGGGGCGGACAACCTGGGTTTCGCCATCCCCGCAGCCACCGCCCAACGAGTGATGGAAGGCCTGGCACGCGACGGCAGCATTACCCGCAGCTACATCGGAATCGTGCCGGGAGCGCTGCAGGACCTGGAGAACTTCTACGACCTGGCGCTCAACACCGGCACGCTGATCAACAGCGTCGATCCCGGTTCGCCGGCGGCCGAGGCGGGCCTGCGCGGCGGCGACATCCTGCTCGAGATCGACGGGCAGGGCGTCGACGGACGTTTCCCCGAGCAGTTGCCCCCCATCCAGAACCTCATCGCCTCCGAGCCGATCGGTACCGAAATCGAGCTGCTGGTGAAACGCGGCGCGGAGACCCGGTCCTTCACGGTCAAGACCGAGGAACTGGTCAGCCGGGTGGGGGAGGAAGGCGTGCTCGAAACCTGGGGCCTGAGCGTGCGCGAGGTGTCGCGGGCCTACGCCCGGGAGAACCAGCTGCCCGACGCGTCGGGCGTCCTGATCATCGGCGTGCAACGCGGCTCGCCGGGCGCGGAATCGGGACTCGAGGTCGGCGATGTCATCACCAAGGTCAACGACACGCCGGTCGAGACCCTGGCGGTCGTGCAGGAGGCCGAGACGGCGTATCGGGAACATCCCGAGCGCGTGTTGATCGAAGCACGACGTCAGTTCCGGGTCTCCCTTTACGTGCTCAAACCATGACGAACCTCGTACGCCGACTCGCCCGATTTTCCCTCCTGAGCCTCGCCCTGGCCCACCTTCCGTCCCTGGGCCGGGCGACCGACGACAGCTCGCTGCCCGACCTCATGGAGGAACGGCTCGCCGCGGTCGTGGCGGTGCAATTTACGATCGAGCACGAACTCGACCGCACCGTGAACTACGCCTATGGCATGGTGATCGACCGCGAGGGCACCGTGATCCTCGAGTCGGGCGCGATCAGCGAACGGGCGACGCCGGAGCAACTGGTCGATTTTCGCGTGTACCGGCCGGATCGCCCGACCACCGTGTATTCGAAGGCCAACTACATCGGGCACGACGGCTTCACCACCTGGCACTTCATTCGCATCGAGCCGGAGGGGCGGGAAGGGCTGCGCCCCATCACGGATTTCCTGCCGCCCGAAGGCCAGGTCGTGCCGCGCGTGGCCGAACAGGTGTGGGGCATCGGACTGCGCAAGAAGGACGAGGATTTTCGTCCCTATTTCCTGAGCGATCGCGTGAGCATGGTCACCGAATTGCCGCAACTCACCGCCATCGCGCTCGGCGACGTGGCCGGCCGCTGCCTGCCGGTCTTCAACCTGAAGGGTGAGTTCATCGGCGTGGGGATTTCGGGCTTCGGCGAAAGCCGCATCATCTACTCGCAACGCCGGCGGGGCGAAATGTCGGTGATGATCAATCCCGACGAGACCGGCGCCTTCCGTCTCGTATCCGATGTCATCCTGGCCGTCGACCGCGTGCCCGACAATCCCTACGGTCGCCCTCTGCCGTGGTTCGGGATTGATGGGATCGATCCACTTGACCCGGAGGTGGCCGAGTTTCTCGGCCTGGCCGGCAGTTCCGGTCTGGTCATCTCCGAAATTCTGCCGGGGAGTCCCGCCGAAACCGCTGGACTGCAGCCCCGTGATATCCTGATCGCGCTCGATGGCGTGCCCTTGCCGCGCCTCAAGCCCGACCAGGTCGTCGTCTCCTACCTGCAGCGGGACATCCTGCGCCGGCTGCCTGGCTCACAGCTCACGCTCACCGTGCTGCGCAACCGCGAACAACTGGAATTGCCGCTCACCCTGACCAGTGCGCCCAAGACTCCGAACGAGGCCGAACGGCGCTACTACGAGCAACTCGGCCTGACCGTGCGCGAGATCGTTTACAGCGATGCGGTCGATCGGCGCGCCGATCCGCAAAACCTGTTTGGCGTGATTGCCCATTTCGTGAAACCCAGCAGTCCCGTCGCAGTCGCGGGCGTGCAGGTCGACGACTGGATCCGCGAAATCGACGGCCGGGCGATCGATACCTACGAGGCGGCTGTGGAGACGTTGAACGACGTCGCCGGCAGCGGTCGCCCGGAAGTGGTCCTGCTGGTGAGCCGCGCCGGCGAAACCTCCGTCGTCCGGGTGAAGCTGAACTGAGCCGCGCGTCCGGTCTTGCTCCGCCGGGCATCGGCGGGTGCAGTGTGCCACCATGTTCACCGGCATTGTAGAGGAGACGGGTAGCATTCGGTCGTTTGCCGACGCCGGCCAGGCCTGGCGCCTGGTGGTCGCGGCACAACGCGTATTGGAGGATGTCGAGCTCGGCGACAGCATCGCGGTCAACGGCTGCTGCCTCACCGTTGTGGCGCATGACGAGCAAACCCTCAGCTTCGACGTGCTGGCCGAGACGAAACGACTGACTACGCTCGACCAACTCGGCCCGGGCGGCGTCGTGAACCTGGAACGCGCGGTGCGTTTCAACGGCAAAATGGGTGGCCATTTCGTGACCGGCCACATCGACGGGATCGGCCGCATCGAAATCATCGAACCGCGCGGACAGGACACCTACCTGCGCGTCCGCGCGCCGGCCGGCACCGGTCGCTACCTCGTGCACAAGGGCAGCATCGCCATCGACGGCATCTCGCTCACCGTCGCCGAAGTCGCGGAGGACGTTTTCGCAGTATGGCTGATTCCGCACACCATGACCGTGACCAATCTCCACACCAAGGCGACGGGCGACGGCGTGAATCTGGAGTTTGATCAACTCGGCAAATACGTCGAGAAACTCCTCGCGCCCACCCGGCGCTGAGCTTCCGTCGTCCCTACCATCCCGCTGCCATGCGCGCCACCCTCCACGCCCTCACCGAAGAGCTTCGCCGGCTCAAGTCCGCCGGCGTCACGACGGTGTCGGTCTCGGACGAATCGCTTGCGACGCTGCGCCGGCTGGTGCGCGCCCGTTCCACGGGCCGGCCCGAGAAGACAGTTTCGACCGAACCCGCGCAGGCGGCGGCGGGCCCGTCGGCTCCCTCCTGGCAACCACCGAGCGCCGGCGCCGAACGTGCCCGTCAGTCGACGCCCGGGGTCGAAACGCTGCCCCCGCCGCCGAGTGTGGTCCTGCCGGCCGGGGATAAAGCGGCCCGCTGGGCGGCGTTGCTCGCCCTCGTGCACGAGGATCCGGTTTGCCGCGACAATGTGCGGCCGGGCAAGAAAGTCGTGCTCGGCGTCGGCAGTCTCGACGCCAAGATCTTTTTCTGTGGCGAGGCTCCCGGCGCGGAAGAGGAAGTGCAGGGTGAGCCCTTTGTCGGACCCGCCGGCCAATTGCTCACCAAAATGATCGGAGCGATGGGCCTGAAACGGGAAGAGGTCTATATCGGCAACATCATGAACTGGCGTCCGCAGATTCCGACCGCCGACGGACACGAGCAGGTGGGCAACCGGCCACCGAGCGCCGAAGAGATGTCCTATTGCCTGCCGTATCTGCGCGCCCAGTTGGAGATCGTGCAGCCAGAGGTCATCGTGGCCCTGGGTTCGACCGCGGCCAAAGGACTGCTGGGCGAGGGGAGCTTCAAAACGCTCGGCGAAATCCGCGGCCGCTGGCAGAGTTTCGCCGACAAGCCGGTCATGGTGACCTACCACCCCAGCTACATTCTGCGCAACCAGTCCAACCGTTCGAAGCGCATGATCTGGGAGGATCTGCTGCAGGTCATGGAACGGGTCGCGCTGCCGATCAGCGACAAACAGCGCGGCTTCTTCCTGTCGCGCTAGCGGTCGTGCGAAAGCATGAAACGCGGCTCGACGCGGCCGATGGCGATTGGTGCCGTGGAAGGCACATGAGTTTCAAACCCGATTTTGCCTGGGGGGCCGCGACGTCCGCGTATCAAATCGAAGGCGCCGCCGCGCTCGAGGGGCGCGGCCCGTCGGTCTGGGACCGCTTTTGTCGGCAGCCCGGACGGGTGTTCGAAGGTCACACGGGTGAAGTCGCCTGCGATCACTATCATCGCTGGAGCGAGGACGTTGCCCTGATGCGCGAAATCGGCCTCCGGGCCTACCGTTTTTCGCTCTCCTGGCCGCGCATCCTGCCGGATGGAACGGGCCCGATCAACGCCGCCGGGCTCGCGTTCTATGACCGGCTGGTCGATGCGTTGCTCGAAGCCGGCGTGGAACCCTGGGTGACCCTGTTCCACTGGGACTACCCGCTCGCCCTGCAGCGCCGCGGCGGCTGGCTGCATGCCGACAGTTCCAAATGGTTCGCCGACTACACCGCGGTGGTGGTGGACCGGCTGTCGGACCGCGTCACGAAATGGATGACGCTTAACGAGCCGCAGTGCTTCATCGGTCTCGGGCACCACACCGGTGAACACGCGCCGGGCGATCGCATGGAGATGCCGCATGTGTTGTGCGCCGTGCACAACGCGTTGTTGGCACACGGTCGGGCCGTGCAGGTGCTGCGGGCTCACGCACACCGGCCGCCGCAGGTGGGTTGGGCGCCGACCGGCGACGTGGCGGTGCCCCTGACGGAGGACCCGGCCGACGTGGCGGCGGCACGGGAGGCCTACTGGGCGATCGACGGCGGCAGCGTGTGGAACCAAAGCTGGTGGTGCGAGCCGGTACTGCGCGGCGCGTATCCGGAAAGCGGATTCGAAGCCTACGGCGACGCGATCCCGGCGTGGACGGAGGAGGACATGCGCACCATTTCCGCGCCGATCGATTTCTACGGCATGAACATCTACAACGGCTACTTCGTGCGGGCGGGAGCCGAGGGCAGGCCGGAGCACGTGAAGCGGAAGCCGGGCGTGGCGACCAGCCACTTTCAGTGGCGCGTCACCCCCGCCGCCCTCTATTGGGGGCCGCGGTGGATCCACGAACGCTACGGGAAGCCGATCGCGATCACCGAAAACGGCATGGCCTGCCACGACTGGGTGGCCCTCGACGGCGGGGTGCACGACCCGCAGCGGATCGACTACCTGAGCCGTTACCTCATCGAGCTGCGGCGCGCGGCGCGCGAGGGCGTGGACGTGGAGGCTTACTTCCACTGGACGCTGCTCGACAATTTCGAGTGGGCCGAAGGTTACCGCTATCGGTTCGGACTGGTGCACGTCGACTTCGAGACGCAGCAGCGCACGCTCAAGGATTCGGCCCGCTGGTATGGCGAACTGATCCGCTCCAACGGCAAGAATCTCCCCTGAGCCGCCGGCTTGCGGCCGAGCACACCGCGGTCGTTACCAGAGGATACATGATGACCCTCCTGCGCGAAACCTTACGCGACATACGTTCGATGCCGCGCGCACTCTGGGTGCTCACGGGCGGCCAGTTCATCAATCGCTTCGGGTGTTTCGTCTACCCGTTCCTGGCTCTTTACCTGACCGAACAAGGCTTCGCCGCCGCCGAAGTGGCGCTGGTGCTCGGCGCCATGGCGACGGGCAATCTGGTGTCGCCCTTCCTCAGCGGCTACCTCGCCGATGCCATCGGGCGTCGCAACACGATCTTCGTGTCACTGGTGGGCGGTGCGCTGACGATGCTGGCGATCTACTACATCCGCGGTCCATGGCCCACGGCGGCGCTGGCGGGACTGCACGGCCTCCTGGCGCAGGCGTTCGGACCGGCCTCGCATGCGCTGTTAAGCGACGTGGTCCCCGATGAAAAGCGCGTGACGGCCTACGCGTTGTTTCGGCTCGCGCTCAACGCCGGTTTCGCGGCGGGACCCGCGGTGGCCGGAATGCTTTACCACCGGGCGCCGGCGCTGGTGTTCTGGGGTGACGCGATCACGACGCTGGTGTTCGCGGTGCTGGCCATCACGATGTTGCCGCACGGGTTGCGCACGATCCACGGCCGCGCGTCCTCCCCCGGCCTTGCCTGGCAGAGCTGGCGGGATGCGGCGCGCGACATCGCGGCCAACCGGCCCGCTCTGCAGCTGCTGGCGGGCAAACTGCTGATGTCGCTGTCGTTCATCCAGATCTTCAATGTGCTGGTCCTGCACGCGACGGGCCGGGGACTCTCGACCTTGGAGTATGGCATCGTGATGGGCAGCAACGGCGCCATCATCATGATGATGGAACTGCCCCTGGTGCAGTGCTTGAAACGATACGCTCCGAAGCCGGTGCTGGCGGTGGGGTACGGGCTCGTCGGCCTCGGTTGCGCCGCCTTTGCCTGGGCCGAGAGCATGACCGGATTTCTGGTGGCGATGGCGATCTTCACCCTGGGCGAAATGATTGCCTTGCCGATCAGCGCGGCGCTGGGCGCGCGCCTGGCCCCCGACGCGATGCGCGGGCGCTATTTCGGGATCTACGGGATCGCCTGGGGGGTGGCCGGTCTCGCCGGCAGTTCCGGGGTGTGGTTTTATCAACACTGGGGCCCGCGCTGGTGGGTGATCGCCGGTGTGTTCGGCCTGCTCGCGGCGGTCTGCATGGCGGTGCGGGTGAGGCCGGTGGCTCCGGGTTTGGTCGCCGCGCCGCTGCGCGAACCGGCCGGTGGCGGTTGACCCGGCCGCGGGTGGCACCTCCCTTGTGGGCATGATGGGATCGGAATTTCAAGGCACCTTCCCCGACGTGGCCGAGGGCCTGCGGCAGCGGGTGCGGTTGAACAATGGCACCATGATGCCGTGGCTCGGGCTCGGCATGTTTCAAATGCGCAGCGACGAGGCGACCGCGGAGGCCGTGCGCACCGCGATCGACCTCGGTTATCGCAGCGTCGATACCGCTTCGCTCTACGGTAACGAGCGCGGAGTCGGCGAGGCCGTGCGCAACTGTGGCGTGCCGCGGGAGGAGCTGTTCGTCACCACGAAACTTTGGAATACGGACATGCGTCGGGATCGCCAGCGCGAAGGCTTTGAGGAGAGCATGGATCGGCTGCGGTTGGACTACGTCGACCTCTACCTGTTGCACTGGCCGATTGCCGGCAAGGAAGCCGCTTCCTGGGAGGCGGTCGCGGGTCTCCTCGAGACGGGCCGAGTAAAGGCCGTGGGCGTCAGCAACTTCATGGAAGTGCACCTTGAGCGATTGCGGGCGGTGTCGGGCGTCGTGCCGGCGGTGAACCAGATCGAGTATCACCCCTACCTGCAAAGTCGGAGGCTGGTGGCGTATTGCCGCAAGAATGGCATTCAGGTCGAAGCCTGGAGCCCCCTGATGCAGGGCGGTCGCGTCCTGCAAGACCCGGTGCTCATGGAGATCGCAGCACGCCATGATCGCACGGTGGCTCAGGTGATCCTGCGCTGGGACCTGCAGTGTGGGGTGGCCACGATTCCCAAAACCACGCAGCGGCAACGACTGCGCGAAAACGCGGAGGCATTCGGCTTCGAACTCACGCCCGTCGAAATGGAGGCCATCGGCGCGCTCGACCGTGACGAACGTCACGGGGCCGATCCGATGGACTTCAATTTCTGAGAGGCGGCGACTTTGCCGTCGCGAGAAGCGCGTCACGGGAATCCCGATACATGCAAGCACTCCGGCGCCGGAATTGGAACCTACCCACTGATCACGCATCCGGCGCGGAGTGCCAGGAAAGGTAAACCCGCGACGGGGAAGTCCCCGTCACAATTTGTCACCACGGCGTCGACGGGGGCAACCGCCGGGATGGTTGCCGGTCCGCGGGGGCGGAGCGCTTGCGGTCCCGGCTTCAGGCGGTGATGAATTCGAGCACCACCGGTTTCACCAGAGCTTCGAAGTCGCGATAACGCATCTGAATGACCTCGGTATGGGTGCCGGCGTTGAAGGCGATCTCCTCCTCCTCGGCGAGCGGACCCGCCACGTAGACCGGCAGGTTGTAGAGATTGCCAAACGGCGGCATCGCACCAAGTTCGCAGTCGGGAAATGCGGTGCGAAACTCCGATTCCTCGGCCAACCGCGCGTCCAGGGTGCCGAGCATGTCGCGGAGTTCCTGCAGGTGAAGCCGCTGCGAGGCGGGCAGCACGACCATCTTCATGTCGCCGTTGACGAACACAATGACCGTCTTGGCAAAGTCACGCCCGGGGATGTGGGTGCGGGCGGCGATTTCCTGCGCGGTGTAGGCGCGCGAGTGCTGAAGGGTGATGTATTTGACTCCACGGGAATCGAGGAAGTCCTTCACTTTTTGACCGGGCATGGTGCGCTCCTTTCTCGCCTGCGTTTCTGGAGAGGGGATGCGGCTGGCGGCGCCACCGACGCAGGCTCGAGCGGCTGCGTCGTCAACCGATGGCGGGCAGTGTAACCGGTCGCCGACAACGGGCAACCCGCAACGGGGGAGGACGCGGATATTTTCGATCAAAGGCCCCCGCGGGCTCGCTTCCACCGGCGACGGATCATACTGCGCCTGAGAAATGATGAACTCCCGCAATGGCTCCCTGCGCATGGCTCGCATCGCCGGCATCGACGTCTGGGTGCACTGGTCGTGGCTGCTGATGGCGGTGGTGGTGATCGACTGGCGGCGAAGCGCCTACCACTCCGAGTGGTGGGTCGTCGCCGAGCTGTTGGGGATATTCGGAATCGTGCTGCTGCACGAGTTCGGCCACGCGCTCGCCTGCCGGCAGGTCGGGGGGCAGGCCAACACCATCATGTTGTGGCCGTTGGGTGGTGTGGCCTATGTGTCCCCGCCGCCGCGCGCGGGCGCACAGCTGTGGAGCCTCGTGGCGGGCCCCCTCGTGAACGTGGCGCTCATCCCGCTGTTTCCGCTCATCGAACGTACGCTCATTCTGACCGACACCTTGATGGGACGCGGTCATGTCGAGTTCTGGACATGGTTCAGCTGGCTCGAGTGGGTGAACACGCGGCTGCTCATTTTCAACCTCCTGCCGATTTTCCCGCTGGACGGCGGCCAGATCGTCCGCTGCCTGCTCTGGTTCGGCATCGGACCGAAGCGCAGCCTCCAGTGGGCGTCCGCCGTCGGCCTGCTGGGGGCGGCGGGGCTCGCCGGCTGGTCGCTGCTGCATGGTTATCTCTGGCTGGTGCTGATGGCAGCCTTCCTGGGCGCCAACAGCTGGCAGGCCTTCACAACGGCACGTCGAGTGGAGTGACGGCCCGCGAACGCCGGAGGATCAAAGGGCCTCGAGCTCGCGCTTCGCCTCGAGAAAAGCGGCGTTCAGGTCCTCGATCCGTGATTCGAGACCGGCGATCCCGTCCCGGGAATCATGTTCGAGGTTTTTGGCCATTTCACACAGGCGCTGCGCTCCGACGTTGGAGGAGCTGCCCTTGATGCTGTGGGCCGCGCGGGTGAACGTCGCCTGGTCTCCGGCCGCCAGCGAACTGCGCAACTCGCTGACGCGCACCGGCGTGTCCGTGACGAAAATTTCGATCACTTCACGCAGAAACGAATCATCACCTTCATCGTCCCCGAGCGCGCGGAGGTTTTCGATGGCATCTTGATCGATAATCGGGAGATCGGACATGGTGAGGCGGGCGAGAGGGGCAGGGGCGGGAAAGCCGTGGGCGCTGATTAGGAACGGCTCGGGGAGAACGGCGCGAGACCTTTTTGGTGCGGTGGTGCGGCAAAATGAGTCCAGACATCGGTCATCGGAAAAGCCCCCGCCGAAAGAAACGAGTGCTTGGTCAAAGGTGTGACTGACACTCGTCTCGAATAACATATCAATGAATAGAAATACGTTGATATTAAACTTGCGGCCGTCTCGCAACCGTAGGTTGCTTCCTCCCCCGATCCACATGGCAAACTCATTTGTATTCTCCTCCGAGTCCGTCGGCGAAGGCCACCCGGACAAAGTCTCCGACTTCATCTCCGACAGCGTCCTCGACGCCTGCCTTTCCCTCGACCGCACCAGTCGCGTCGCCTGCGAAACCCTGGTCAAATCCAACGTCGTCGTGCTGGCCGGCGAAATCACCATCCCGAAGCTCAAGGGCAAGCCACTCGAGTCCGCCATCAACCTGGGCGAGATCGTCCGCGGCGCCATCCGCGAGATCGGCTACGTCAACGACGACGACGTCTTCCACGCCGACAAGGTTTTCATCCAGAATCTCCTCACCAGCCAGTCGGCCGACATCGGCCAGGGGGTCGACGCCCGCGAGGCCGAGGGCAAGCAGCACGCCGAACAGGGCGCGGGCGACCAGGGCATCATGTTCGGTTACGCCTGCAATGAGACCCCCGAGCTGATGCCGACGCCCATCATGCTGGCCCACCGACTGGGCCGCGAACTCACCGCGCTGCGCAAATCCGGCAAGGCCAAGTGGCTCCGCCCCGACGCCAAGTCGCAGGTCTCCGTGCGCTACTTGGACGGGAAGCCCTCCGAGGTCGTCAACGTGGTCATCTCCACGCAGCACACCGACGACGTGAAGCGCGCCGAGATCGAGAAGGTGCTCATTGAAAAGGTGATCAAGAAGGTCATCCCGAAGGCGCTCCTGTCCAAGAATACCGAATACCTCATCAACCCGACCGGTCGTTTCGTCATCGGCGGACCCGAAGGCGATTCCGGTCTCACCGGCCGCAAGATCATTGTCGACACCTACGGCGGCTGGGGCCGCCACGGTGGCGGCGCCTTCTCGGGCAAGGATCCGTCGAAGGTGGATCGCTCCGCGGCCTACATGGCGCGCTGGGTGGCCAAGAACATCGTTGCCGCCGGCCTCGCCCCCATTGCCGAGGTGCAGCTCGCCTACGCCATCGGCCATCCCGAGCCTGTGAGCGTTTTTGTCGACACCTTCGACACCGGCACTGTGCCGGACAGCGTGATCGCCGCCGCCCTGCGCGAGGTCTTCAGCTTCAAGCCCGCCGCCATCGTCAAGCAGCTCAACCTGCTGCGTCCGATCTATCGCGAGACGACCAACTACGGCCACTTTGGCAAGGACGGCCTGCCCTGGGAGCAGACCAACAAGGTCAAGGCCCTGCAGGCCGCCGCCAAGAAACTCAGCCAGTAATCCCTTTCAAAAATGAGCAACGCCACCACCGAACTCACCGACTACCAGGTCCGCGACATCGGCCTCGCCGATTGGGGTCGCAAGGAAATCGCCATCTCCGAGCACGAGATGCCCGGCCTCATGGCCATCCGCAAAAAGTTTCCCGACAAGCCGCTCGCCGGCGTGCGCATCACCGGTTCGCTGCACATGACGATCCAGACGGCCGTCCTCATCGAGACGCTGGTCGATCTCGGCGCCACCGTGCGCTGGGCCTCGTGCAACATCTTCTCGACCCAGGACCATGCCGCCGCGGCCATCGCCGCCTCCGGTGTGCCGGTGTTCGCCTGGAAGGGCGAGACGCTCGAGGAATACTGGGACTGCACCTGGAAGGCGCTCGTCGGCCCCGACGGTCTCGGCCCGCAGCTCGTGGTCGACGACGGCGGCGACGTCACGCTGCTGCTGCACAAGGGCTACGAACTCGAAAACGGTAGTGATTGGGTGAATACGGAGTCCGGTTCCGACGAGGAGCAGATCATCAAGAACCTGCTGAAGAAGATCCACGCCGAGACCCCGACGATTTTCCACGACATCGCCAAAGAGTGGAAGGGCGTCTCCGAGGAGACCACCACCGGCGTGCACCGCCTCTACGAACTGGCCGAGAAGAACCAGCTCCTTGTCCCCGCCATCAACGTCAACGACTCGGTCACCAAGTCAAAGTTCGACAACCTCTACGGCTGCCGCGAGTCGCTGGCCGACGGCCTCAAGCGCGCCACCGACGTCATGATCGCCGGCAAGGTTGCCTGCGTCTGCGGCTACGGCGATGTCGGCAAGGGCTGCGCCCATTCCCTCAAGAGCTTCGGCGCCCGCGTCATCGTCACCGAGATCGACCCCATCAACGCCCTGCAGGCCGCGATGGAGGGCTACGAAGTCAATACCATCGAGAGCACGCTCGGGGTCGCCGACATCTATGTCACGACCACCGGCAACAAGGACATCATCACCCTTGATCACATGAAGGCGATGCGCGACCAGGCCATCGTCTGCAACATCGGTCACTTCGACAACGAGATCCAGGTTGCCCGTCTCTACAAGGAGCCCGGTGTGACCAAGACCAACATCAAGCCGCAGTACGACATGTTCACCTTCGCCGACGGCAAGAGCATCTACCTGCTCGCGGAAGGCCGCTTGGTGAACCTCGGCTGTGCGACCGGCCATCCCTCGTTCGTGATGTCCAACTCCTTCACCAATCAGGTCCTGGCCCAGCTCGACCTGTGGGAGCGCCGCGAGACCTACTCGCCGGCGGTGTATCGCCTGCCGAAGCACCTCGACGAGGAAGTGGCCCGCCTGCACCTCGATCGTATCGGAGCCAAGCTCACCAAACTCACTCCCAGCCAGGCCGCCTACATCGGCGTGTCGGTCGGCGGTCCCTACAAGCCCGACCACTACCGCTACTGAGCCTTCTGTGTCTGAATTCCTCACGACCGGTGTCCATCCAGGCACCGGTCGTTGTCGTTTTAATGGTCCCGGCCCTCCGGTCAGCTTTGGGCTAGAACCGCTGCGATCGTCGTCTCGAGTTCGCGCGCATCGATCGGCTTGGTCAGGTGATAACTGAAGCCGGAAGCCGCGCTTCGCTCCACATCCCGTTCCGACCCGTATCCGGAGAGCGCAATGGCAGGAATGCTGAACCGGCGTCGAATTTCCACCATCAAGTCGTAGCCGCTGCCATCGGGCAGGCCGATATCGGAGATGATCAACGACGGACGGTGCCGCTCGGCCAGCGCAAGGGCGTCGGCCACGGAATGCACCGTGATGGTGCGGAAATTCCGCCGCTGGAGAAAAGCCGCCAACGCCGTGCCCGTGGGCGTATGGTCTTCCACGATCAGAATAAGTTCGGAAGCTCCGTCGCGCAGGCTTCGGACCGGGACTGCAGGGGCGGAGTCCCGGCATTGTCCATTCACGTACGGCCATGGAAACGAGACGACGAAGGTTGAGCCTTGGTCTCGACCCGGACTTGCCGCTTCGATCGTGCCGGACTGCAGCTCCACCAGCCGCTTCGCGATGGCCAGACCCAACCCGAGACCGTCATGGAGGCGTGCCTGGCCCGGGCGCGAGTGGGCGCCTTGCTCAAAGGGTTCGAAAACGTGGGCCAGTTCGGTCGCGGACATGCCGATGCCCGTGTCGCGAAACGTGATTGAGACGCGCCCCGCGGACCTATCGATCCGGGTCTCCACCCGAATCTTGCCGCCGCCGGCGGTGAACTTGGCGGCGTTCTGGAGGATGTTCCAGAACACCTGTTGAAGCCGCAGCGCATCGCCGCGGATCAACGGTGGCGGGTCGGTCCAGTCTCGCTCGAGGATCAGCTTCTTCTCTTCGAGTTGCGGTTGCACTTTCGCGAGTGCTTTTTCCAACCCCGCATGGACCGAGACCAGATCGTCGTCCAGCGCGACCTTGCCGCTGACCACGCGAGTCAGGTCGAGCAGATCATCGACGAGTCGGGCCTCCGTGACCGTGTTTTCGGCGATGACCTGAAAGTCGTGGCGGACTTCGGCGGAAAGTTCAGGTGACGCGGACCTTTCACTCGCGATCAAGAGGACCGGGTTGAGCGGCGTCCGCAGTTCGTGCGATAGCGTGGCGAGAAAATTGTCCCGGGCCATTAGCGCGGCCTGCATCCGGGACTGGGCCGTGCGCAGGGCGGCGGCTTCCTCGCGTAGGCGGTCGGCCATATTCCGGTATTCCGTCCGGCTCCATTCCAGCACGCTTTCCACCGTGATCAGCCCCCGGAAACCCTGATCCTCGTCCACCACCACCGCCTCACTCAAGTGATGCTTTCCAAAGACGTCGGCCACGGATTCTGCGGAATCATTCGCTTGAACCGTGCAGGGCGCGAGGGGGGATACCAGATCGGCAAGGATGCGGTTGCCGGGGTCGGAGAGCCCGGCGATCTCGGCGAGACGAATGATGCCCATAAACGATTGTGCCTCGTCTCCGGCAAAGACGAGGCAATGATGGGCAAGGGATTCTTTGATGCGACCCGCCACATCCGCCAGCCGTTCGTCGGCCAACCCGCGGACGACGCGCTTGGCGACCAATTCGATCGCAGTCGTCATGACGGCTTAGGCGACGTCCTCGATCACGATCTCCACCTCGATGTCGAGCATGAGCAACTCGTTTTCACCCATGACGGGCTTCAC
Organism: uncultured Opitutus sp.; assembly: GCA_965652375.1. Taxonomy (GTDB): domain Bacteria; phylum Verrucomicrobiota; class Verrucomicrobiia; order Opitutales; family Opitutaceae; genus Actomonas. The sequence goes on along the minus strand of CBFGUO010000006.1, from coordinate 120,840 downwards.
CCGACGCATCACGAAATCCGTCAGACGATCGCGGCCCAATTTGCGGACGATGGCGGTGCGAACGATCAGTTCCTGAACCACATCGTCCTTGAGTTGGATGCGCTCAAACTTCTCGTTCGTCATGAGACGCAGCGTGCGGAACATGGCTTCGCCTCCGATGGCAGCGTCACATCCTATCACCAGCCCGTCCTTGATCGGCGGGATCTCCAACGAGCGAAGGCGAACCCGAATCTGCTTCTCGACGCTGGGAGGTGACTCTTGGCGACGGGACGTATCGGCAACCGGGGTGTTTCGTTTAGGCATGGGGGGGCAAGGGTGTGCTGGTTTAGGCGCCCGGAAACCCTCTTGCGGCGATGGTGAATAACGCAAGACCCGAAGCCGTCGCAGCGGGGCGGTGCTCGAGAGGCCTACCCCTCGGGCCAGACGGGTGGGGGGAGGGAAGAGCGGGTCAGAATCCTTTTCATCCTTACTAACTTACCTAAATTACTAAAACATGCTTGAAGCATGCCTCTCCAGCGCGCAACTTTGCCGTTCGCTCATGAGCACCGACCTAGACGCCCCCAAGCCCTTGTCCGCCAACGAAGGCATCAAAACTGCCTCCAATTTCCTGCGTGGCACGATCGCGCAGGACCTGGTGGACGAGTCCACCGGCGCGATATCCGAGGAAAATCAACAGCTTACGAAGTTCCATGGCCTGTACCTGCAGGACGACCGCGACGTGCGTATCGAGCGCCGCAAGTCGGGGCAGGAGAAGGCATTCTCCTTCATGCTGCGCGTGCGGCTGCCGGGAGGTCGCTGCACGCCCGAGCAGTGGCGGGTGCTTGATAAGCTGGCCGACGAACGCGCCAATGGTTCCCTGCGTATCACCACGCGCCAGACGTTTCAGTTCCACGGCGTGATCAAAGGCGAGGTGAAGCGCCTCGTGCAGGGCATGCACACGGTGTTGCTCGATTCGATCGCCGCCTGTGGCGACGTGAATCGCAACGTCGTGGCGCCCCCCAATCCCGAGCGCAGTCCCGTCCACGGGATCCTTTACGATCACGCCAAGGCCTTGTCGGAGCACCTGTTGCCCCGCACCCGCGCCTATCACGAGATCTGGCTGGACGAGGAAAAAGTCGCCGGCACCCCAGCGCAGGAGGAACCGATCTACGGGGCCACCTATCTGCCGCGCAAATTCAAGATCGGTTTCGCCATTCCTCCGTCCAACGACGTCGACATCTACTCGCAGGATCTCGGCTTCATCGGCATCGTCGAAAACAGCCAGCTGGTCGGCTACAATGTGACGGTGGGCGGCGGCCTCGGCATGAGCCACGGCAATGAGGCAACCTACCCGCGGCTGGGTGACACGCTTGGCTTCATCACGCCGGATCAACTCAAGGTGATTGCCGAAGCCGTGCTCACCACGCAGCGCGACTTCGGTGACCGCACCGACCGGAAGCACGCCCGTTTGAAATACACGATCGAGGATCGGGGAGTGGAGTGGTTCAAGGGCGAGGTGGAGCGACGCTCGGGCGTCACTTTCAGCGCGGCGCGTCCGGCTGAGTTCACCACCATCCAGGATCCGCACGGCTGGCACGCCTGTGCCGACGGCACCTGGTTTTACGGTCTCCACATTCTCAGCGGCCGCATCATCGATCGCGATGGCTGGAAAATGAAGACGGCGCTGCGGGAAATTGCCGAAATCCACACCGGCGATTTCCGCCTCACGACCTCGCAGAACCTCACCATCTCCGGCGTCACGGCCGAGCAGAAAGACGTCATCAGCGGGATCCTCGCGAAGTACGGACTGGACAAGGAAAACGAACGTTCGCCGCTGCGCCTGAACGCACTGTCCTGCGTGGCGCTGCCCACCTGCGGCCTGGCCCTGGCGGAGAGTGAGCGCATCCTGCCGGAGGTGATCGAGAAGTTTGAGGCGGTGCTCGAGTCCGCGGGCCTGGCCAACGACGCCATCAGCCTGCGCATGACCGGTTGCCCCAATGGCTGCGGTCGTCCCTATCTCGCGGAGATCGGTTTTGTCGGCAAGTCGCCGGGCAAATACGCGCTCTACATCGGCGCCAAATACAACGGTACGCGCCTCAATCGCATGCTCGCGCCGAAGGTGACCATCGACGAGTCGATCGAGTTGCTCACGCCCATCATCCAGCGCTATGCCAAGGAACGGCAGGAGGGCGAAGAGTTCGGCGACTTCTGCGACCGCGTCATCCTCCCGGCCGATGCCACGGTGCACCAGGTCGGCGGCGCCGCCTAGGGCTCCGCGAGAGCGAGAGCCTCTTGACCGATTCGACCGATTTGTCTGATCCGACAGATCGGTTGGACCACTGGTCCCTGGATCACTGGTCCCGGCCCGTGGACCCCAGACGAACGCGCTTGCCTGCCCCAGGGCGGTAAAACATCAAGGCGGGCTCATGTTTTTCGGTTCCCTCGCCGATTCCCGCTTCGGCATCTGGTTTAGGCAAAACTACATCGCGGTAATCGCCGTGGGAACGGCCGCACTGGCGCTGGCGTTTGCCGCCTATACCCGGCATGCGTGGGAGGATTATTACATCACCTTTCGCAGCAGCCAAAACCTGGTGGAAGGCAACGGGCTGGTCTTTAATGTCGGCGAACGCGTGCACACCTTCACCTCGCCGCTGGGCGTCTTGCTGCCGGCACTGTCCGCCTGGATCACCGGCGTCGGCACCGGGGAAGCACCGCTGTGGGGATATCGGGTGATCTGTATCGCGGCTTTGGCTGGCGGCGTGAGCCTCTTGCTGCAAATCGCGCGGCAACGACAGCTCGGTTCGCTCGCGATCCTGCTGGTGGCGGGCTGGCTTGCCATGGATGCCAAGACCGTCGACTTCACGATCAACGGCATGGAGACCGGCTTGCTCGTTTTCTTCCTCTGCTACGCGCTGTGGGCCCACCTGCGCGGGCGCGCGGGATGGTGGCATTTGGGCTTGGCCTGGGCCGGGCTGATGTGGACGCGACCCGACAGTTTCATTTACATTGGTCTGCTGGCCGCTGCGGTTTTATTGTTCGGACTCCTTAGAGAAGGGGAGACCCGCGCCCAGATTCTGGTTTCCTTCATCAAGGCCGGATGCCTGACAACCGTACTGTACCTGCCCTGGTTCGCCGGCGCGTGGTGGTATTACGGCACTCCGATCCCGCACACCGTGACCGCCAAGAGTGGTCTGGCGACGGTTGATATCGCGCGCTGGGTCTCGAGCACCTGGCGGGTGGTGGGAACGCTCTGGGGGGAAGAGACCTCGGCGCAGCTGGCTTTTTTGCCGTCATATGTGGGCATCGGCGGTTGGCCCAAATGGCTGCTCCAGGGAGGCGAGGTGCTGGCGGGACTGACGGCAATCATCTGGTGGATTCCCGGCGTGGGTCGGCTCGCGCGGGTGTGTTCCTTCACCTTCTTCGGCATGCACGTCTACCTCACGGCAGCGCCGTATTATACCTTTCCCTGGTATCTGCCTGCCGCCGCCCCTTTTGCGATCATGGCTTGGGCGGGCGTGGTAAATGTGCTGCTCGGAGCCCGTCTTGCGGGACCGCGGGAGCGGTTGATTCGAACGGTGGTGCCGGCTTGCGTGATCCTCCTGGTCGGCGCCAACGTGTGGACGCTCTGGGCCACCGCGCGTCAGCTGCGGGCGCAACAAATGCTGATCGAGGACGGCAACCGCCGCCTCGTGGGCGAGTATCTGCGCGAGCAAGCCTCGCCGAACGATACGGTGTTTCTGGAGCCGCTCGGCTACATCGGCTATTTCTCCGGCCTGCGCACCTACGACTTCCCAGGCATGTCGTCGCCCGAGGTGGTTGCCGCCAGAAAACTGGTCGGCAACGGCTGGCACGATCTGTTCGGACACTTGCGTCCGGATTGGATCGTCCTGCGGCCGAACGAACTGTTCCGCCTGGAGCAACTGGAAAGGAATACCGTGTGGCGCCTGAGTTCCAGTTACGACCTGGTCCAGACCTTCGACCGGTCAGCTGACGTTGCGGCGCTCGACATCTGGGGACGGAACTACCTCGAGCACGACGCGGTGTTTCAGTTGTTTCGACGCAAGCCTGTTCAGACGAGCACGGTCGGCCCGGTACGCGCGGAATCCGATTTTCAAGTACAGGCGCAGTGGCTGGACGGACGCGAAATCATCTTCATCCATGCCGGAGGCCAGGCATGGACCGAAGTGCCTTCGAACAGCGGGCGGGTATCACTCTCCGTCGGGCTGAATCCAGGCGCAGGAATCGGCGCGACCCCTTCCGACGGTGCCAGGTTTGGGATCGAGGTCCGGGACGGTCCGCGAATCCTGCCGCTCGGGCTGGTAGGCGTCATTCCCAACCCCAACGGCAAGGCGAGTTGGGAGACGTGGTCCGGTGATCTGCCTTCGGATCTCTCGCCTGACGCAGTGCTGCGCATCTCGATTATCCCGGGCGATCACGCCCAGCAGGACTGGACCTTCATCACCGCCCCGCGGTTCGAACCCTGACCGCCACCCGTTGGTGCGTTCCCTTACCGCCGGACGGGCACGCCGTGCGTCGCCAGGTAGGTTTTCACCTGAGAGACGGTAAGTTCGCCAAAATGGAACAGGCTCGCGGCCAGCACCGCGCTGGCGCGACCGTCGTCGAGCGCCTCGGCAAAGTGGGGCAGTTCGCCGGCGCCGCCGCTGGCGATGACCGGCACGCTCACGGCATCGCTGATGGCGCGCGTGAGACCGACATCGTAACCGGTCTTCATGCCGTCGCAGTCCATGCTGGTGAGCAGGATTTCGCCGGCGCCGAGTTCCACCGCCCGGCGCGCCCAGGCGACGGCGTCCAGTTCGGTCGGGTTGCGTCCGCCGTGGGTGTAAACGCGCCAGGATTTGCCGTCGGGTTCGCGTTTGGCGTCGATCGCCACCACGATGCACTGCGCGCCGAAGCGTTCGGAGGCCGCCCGGATAAGTTCCGGATTTTTGATCGCGGCGGTATTGAGCGAAACCTTGTCGGCGCCGGATTTCAGCATGGCCTCGATGTCGGCCACCGTGCGCAGCCCCCCGCCAACGGTGAGCGGCATGAAGCACTGCTCGGCGGTGGCGGCGACCACGTCATGCATGATCGAGCGGCCGTCGCTGGAGGCCGTGATGTCGAGGAAGACGAGTTCATCGGCGCCCTGGGCATCGTAGGCCTTGGCGCATTCGACCGGATCGCCGGCATCGCGCAGCTCCTGAAACTTCACACCTTTGACGACGCGACCGTTGGTCACGTCGAGGCAGGGAATGATGCGGCGGGCGAGCATGGCGGGGAGTGAAAGAAATCAGTGAAAGGGAAATGGGAAGGGAGGGGCAGGCGGACCACCGGGGCGGCCCTTTCGACTTTCACTCCTCACTTTTCCCTGATTCCGCCCAAGGCGGAATCATTCAATCTCCGTGATGTCGGGCTCGTAGCTGACGGCGAGGCGGTAGACGTTGCCCGGGCGCATGATCAACGGGTGATCGCGCTCGAGGGTCTGGAGATAGTGAACCTTGCCGTAATTGGTGCGGTAGGTCGGGTCGTTGGTGACGACATCGGTCTCCTGCCAGACGCCTTGGAAATCGTCCTTCGTGACAGTGCAGCGATGGCCTTCGGCGCCCAGCGCGAGCGAACCGCCCACATGGTAGCGGGAGTGGGGGGCGGCGATCGCCAGCATGAAGCGGAAGCGATTGAGGGTCACCTGCTGCTTCACCTGATAGGCGAATTCGGCGCTGATCTGCGGCCCGGCAAAATTCCACTGCACCTTGACCGAGCCGATGCCCTTGAGGATTTCCTGCTCGGTGGTGATGAGTTCGGGCTGGTCGTAGCGGAAGAAGAAACTGCGACGCAGGCCGAGGCCCGTCACACAGTTGCGACCGTAGTAGGCAGGCACGGTGACCTTGTCGCCGAAGGTGAGTTCGGGGACCATGATCGGCGCCCACACATTGTTGGGCCAGTCGAAGATGCCCGGGCTGTGCGGGAAGGGCAGGGTATCGGCCGTGGCGGCACCGCCGGCCGCGACGAGCGGAATCTGGAAATGCAGGCCGCTGCCGGCATCGCGATAGAGGAACACGCCCTGCTCCTTGCGGTTGGACTTGTCGAAAATGACAAAACGACCCGTGGTGCGCGGCGGCTCGACCTTGGCCTGGCCCGTCGGCATCTGCACGGCCTTGGCGAGACGGGACCACTGGCAGAGGTAACGCGCGGCGTCGAAATTGGCCATGCGGGTGGTGTGGCCCGAGTAGGCGGTGCGCTCCGCGTCGCGGACATCAAGGAAACCGTGCTCCTGGTCGAGGTAGGTCTGGTAGAAGAACAGGAAAAGTCGGCGCAGGACGTCGTAATACTTGGCCTTCTGGTCATCGGCGATCCAGCCGTCGCGCAGGCCCTGGAGGAGGAGCGAGATGCAGTGCATCTGCCCGTAGGCGCCCGCGGCGCGGCCAAAGGCCCAGCCGAGGCCGTCGGCGCGCACGAGATCCGGCATCATCTTGATGTACTTCTCGGCGTAGGTGCGCAGGGTCGGGAGCTTGCGGTCGCGCACGCCGCTGTTGGCGTGGAGCTGCAGGGCGGAGCGCATGAACACGAGGGCCATGACGCCGTAGAGATTGAAGTTGCCCCCGATGCCATCGGTGGCGTCGTCGACGAAACCGTTGGAGCTGGTCTGATTGACGCGGTCGACGAAGCGCTCGATGAGGCGGGAGGTCTCGTCCTTCTTGGAGAGGCCGAAGGAGAAGCGGGCCACGGCCTTGGCGATGTTGAAGGCCTGCCAGTGGTTGTCGTAGTCGGAGCGGTGCAGCAGCGACTTGTCGATGCGCTCCTGGGTCTCGGCGACGAGGCGTTCCCAGACGGGATTGCGCTCCTTGGACGGGCCGAAGCAGAGGAGGCCCAGCGAGGCGTAGGCGAGGCCGTTTTCGGCGGCCGGCTCGGTGAACATCTGCGCCGTGATCGTGCGGGCGGCGAGGTCGATGAGGTCGTAGCCCTGCAGGGTGGTTTCGCCGGTCGCCCGATAATACTCGCCCAGCGCGAAGGCGACATGGCCGGGCTCGTCGGCGCGGGATGTCTCGCCGTCAACAGGCTTGATGGTGCCGTCAGGCTGAATGGAGTCGAGATTGTGGCCCAGGATGGAACGGGCCATGTCGAGGCATTGCTCGGAGAAACTGTGCATACGGAACGGGTTGCGGCGTGGATCCGCCGGACGCGCCGGCGACGGGCGGAAAGGAAGTTTGTTCAGGGTTTTCCGACGCTGCGCAAGTGGGAAAACCGCCGGGCGCCGCTCGGAGCAAAAAAACAACCCCGGACGGTGGTCCGGGGCTGTGGGAAGGTGAAGGTGGATTGCGGTAGCGCGGCGGTTTGGCGCCGCGGGGCCGTCAGCGCGAGATGAGCTTCAGGAACTCGGCGTTGTTCTTGGTCTTAGACAGGCGCGAAACCATGGTCTCAGTGGCTTCCTCGATCTTCTGCTGCACGAGGGCGCGACGGAAAAAATGGATGCTGTCGAGGTCCTCGGCGTCGATGAGCAGCTCCTCCTTGCGGGTGCCGGAGGACTGGATGTTGATCGCGGGCCAGATGCGCATCTCGGCGCACTTGCGATCGAGCACGAGGTCGCTGTTGCCGGTGCCCTTGAACTCCTGGAAAATCACGTCGTCCATGCGGCTGCCAGTTTCGACCAGGATGGAGGCCACGATGGTGAGCGAGCCGGCTTCCTCGGTGTTGCGGGCGGCGGCGAAAAGTTGGCGGGGTTTTTCGAGGGCGCGGACATCCAAACCGCCCGAGCCGGTACGGCCGGAGTTGCGCTGCGTGTTGTGGGCGCGAGCGAGACGGGTCAGCGAATCGAGAAAGAGCACGACGTCCTTGCCGCATTCGACGAGGCGCTTGGCGCGCTCGATGGCCATGTCGGCGATGCGGATGTGGCTGCCGACCTGCTCGTCGTTGGAGGAGGCCCAGACCTCGGCCTCGGTGACGTTGCGCTTGAAGTCGGTGACTTCCTCGGGGCGCTCGTCGACGAGCAGGATCATGACGTGACACTCGGGGTGATTTTCGATCACGCCCTGGGCCATGTCGCGCAGCAGGGTCGTTTTGCCGGTGCGGGGCGGGGCGACGATGAGGCCGCGGGTGCCTTTGCCCACGGGGCAGAACAGATCAACGGCCCGCGTGGTCATGCGGCCGTCCTTGGTCTCGAGCTTGAGGCGCTCGTCGGGGGAGATGGTGGTGAAACTGGTGAAATCCCACTTCGCCTTGCGCTCGTCGATGCTCAGGCCGTCGACCGACTCGATGAACTTCATCTTCGGATTGGGAAAGCGGCCTTCGGCGGGGTAGGCGGTGCCGGCGATCAGGCTCCCCTGGCGCAGCTTGAAGCGGCGAATCAGCTCCTTGGGCACGAAAACGTCGGTCGGACGGCGCTTCCCGAAGCGTTGGAGCTCGAGCAGGGTGCCGTTGCCGCCCTTCTGTTTATCGATGTCGAGGACGCCCTCGACGTGGATGAGGTTGTCATCCTTTTCGGGAGCGGCGGAGGGGCCGGACTGGGCCTCGGCGGCCTTTTCGGCGTTTTCGGTGGAGTTTTCCATAGGTGAGAGAATTTGGGGGCGGCGAGGGGCGCCACCGGGAGAGACAAGGGATAATTCGAGCCGCATGCTTGACGCTTTTTACAGGCAGCGGGATAACTCGCGGTCCCCGGTGAGAAATGCCGTGGGCTTAGTTAATCCCAAACCACAGCGATCCTAAAACGTGACGGACCAAACGATTACCTCAGTGTCCCGTGAGAAGCGGGTATTCAAGCCATCGGCCGAATTTGCGCGCCAAGCCAACCTTGGCACCATGGCGGCCTATAAGAAACTCTATAAGGAGTCTGTCAACTCCCCAGAAAAGTTCTGGGAAAAGCAGGCCAAGGACTTACTCGTTTGGCGGCGGCCATTTAAGAAGGTGCTCAATTGGAAGGCACCGCACGCGGAGTGGTTCGGCGGCGGCGCCCTCAATGTCTGCGAAAACTGCGTCGACCGTCATCTCAAGACCGACCGCGCCAACAAGGCCGCGCTCATTTTCGAGGGCGAGCCCGGTGACGTGCGCACCGTCACCTACAAGCAGCTTTATTTCCATACCGCCCGCCTGGCTCACGTGTTCGAAAACATGGGCATCGGCAAGGGTGACCGCGTCGCCATCTACATGCCGATGGTGCCCGAGGCGGTTTTCGCCATGCTGGCCTGCGCCCGCGTGGGCGCCATTCACACCGTCGTTTTCGGCGGCTTCAGCGCCGAATCGCTGAAAGACCGCATCAACGACTGCGGCGCCAAACTCGTCATCACCGCCGACGGCGGCTGGCGGCGCGGCAAGGTCGTGCCGCTCAAGGCCACCGTGGACGCCGCCGTCGAACACACCCCGTCGGTGCAGACCGTGCTCGTCCTGCGCCGCTGCAAGAACGAGGTGAAGATGCACGAGGGCCGCGATGTCTGGTGGCACGAAGCCTGGCTGGGCGCGCCGAATCAGCACACGCCCAAAGCCTTCCCGTCCGAACACCCGTTGTTCATCCTCTACACCTCGGGCAGCACCGGAAAACCCAAGGGCGTGCTCCACACCAGCGCCGGCTACCTGCTCGGCGCCAAATTGTCTTCGAAATACGTCTTCGATCTCAAGGAGGACGATCTCTATTTCTGCTCGGCCGACATCGGCTGGATCACCGGCCACAGCTACGTCGTCTACGGGCTGCTCTCCAACGGCGCCACCGTCTTCCTCTACGAGGGCGCGCCCAACGAACCGGGACCCGACCGCTTCTGGCAGATGATCGACCGCCATGGGGTCACGATTTTTTATACCGCCCCCACCGCCATCCGCGCCTTCATGCGCTGGGGCGACAATTACGTGCTCAGCCATCACCTCCGTTCGCTGCGCCTCCTCGGCTCGGTGGGCGAGCCGATCAATCCCGAGGCCTGGATGTGGTATTACCGCATGATCGGCAAGAAACGCTGCCCCATCGTGGACACCTGGTGGCAAACCGAAACGGGCTCGATCATGATCACCCCGCTGCCCGGCGTCACCCCCTGCAAACCCGGATCGGCCACGCTGCCGTTCTTCGGCGTGGTCCCGCAGGTGGTCGACGAAAAGGGCAAGGAGGTGCCGAAGGGCTCCGGCGGCAAACTCATCATCGCCAAGCCCTGGCCCTCCATGCTCCGCACCTTGTGGGGTGACGACGAACGCTTCCAGCAGACCTACTTCAGCGAATACCCCGGCATGTATTTCACCGGTGACGGTGCGCGTCAGGACCAGGACGGTTACTTCTGGATCGTCGGCCGCATCGACGACGTGCTCAACATTTCCGGCCACCGCCTCGGCACCGCCGAGGTCGAGAGTGCCCTCGTCGCCCATCCCAAGGTCGCCGAGGCTGCCGCCATCGGCCGGCCCGACGAACTGAAGGGCCAGTCACTGGTCGTCTTCGTCACCCTCAAGGCCGGCAACGAGCCGTCCGACGCGCTCAAGGACGAGCTGCGCAACCACGTCGGCAAGGAAATCGGCGCCATCGCCAAACCCGATGTCGTGCGCTTCGCCGCCGGTCTGCCGAAAACCCGCTCCGGCAAAATCATGCGCCGCATCCTCAAGGAGATCGTCGCGGGCGGCAATGTGAAGGGCGACACCACGACGCTGGAGGACTTCTCCGTCGTCGCCGCCCTGCAGGCCGAGGACTAGTCACCGCAGCCGGCCCCCGGAAAACTCACGAGCGACACGGAAAACCGAGGAAACGTCCGTGTCCGCCGCCCCGCCCGACCGCCGCGATGTTCGTGAATTCCGCGCGAGCGGCCGAGGCGGCGGCTTCACCCTCGTCGAGGTGTTGGTCGTCGTCATGATCATCGGCCTGCTAGTCGGGATCACGCTCAGCATTTCGGCCGGCGCGCGGGAACGGGCGGCGTCCGACCGCGCCCGTGCCGAGCTTGCGGTTATCGGCCTGGCACTCGAGGAATACCGCCGGGTCTTTGGTGCCTATCCCCAAGGCGAGGGTGGGGAAGTACTGCTGACGGCCCTGGCCGGCCGCGCCCGGCCGGACGGCACTGCAACCGATCGCCGACCGTTCGTATCCTTCGCCGCCCTCACTCTGCGCGAGGCGAACCCGGCCGCGCCCGGCAACCGGTTGCTCGATCCCTGGGAGCAGGCCTACGCCTATCGCTCGGATCTGAGTGACACCCGCGCCGGCTATTACCTGTATTCACTCGGTCCCGACGGTGTCGATCTGCCGCCGTCGGCTGACGGCGCTTATGACGAAACCGCCGCCGCCAATCGCGACAACATCTCCGCCCAACCTTGAAGCGCCCCCGCCCATGCGTGTCCCCCGCCGATCCGTCCGCGCCTTCACCCTCGTCGAGCTGCTCTCCGTGATCGCGATCATCGGCATACTCGCGGCCATCACGATTCCCGCTCTCGGGGGTGCCCGCGACTCCGCCTATCGCGCCAGGACCAAGGCGCAGTTCAGTCAATGGGCCGGCGCGATGGAATTGTTTCGCCAGGAATACGGCTTTTATCCCGCCATCGCCATCGACGGTAAAATCGATCCCGACCGCTTCGTCGCCGAATTCACGGGCCGCACGCTCGAGGGCGCCGCGCTGGGCCCCGGGTTTGCCAATCACAAAGGCATCCGCTTCTACACCCTCGCGGCCGACGACCTGACCGTCGACGGTCAGTTCCTGGCCGACGCCTACGGCAACACGGACATCGCGATGCGCATCGACAGCAACCGCGACGGTCTCATCAACCGCGACGACCACGGCACCTGGGTCACCGTGGTTGGCGTCGACGGCGGCAACGGGGCCAGCCCGACCGATCTCCCCGATGCCGTTCCGCAGAGTGGGGTGCGCGCCGGTGTGGTGTTCTATTCCGCCGGCCGCGGGCACGACGAAAACGATCTGATCCTGAGTTGGCGCTAGATGAAAGCCTCCGCACCGCCTTCACCGAACCTGCGCCTCCGCACTGGCGGCTATACCCTCGTGGAACTGTTGGTGGTGATGGCATTGATGGCGGTCTTAATGGCGATCCTCGGCATCGGCCTTCGCAACGCCACCGCCGGGCCCGCGATCGACGCGGTGGACGGACTGGTGCGGACGCAATTGACCATCGCCCGGGCGCGGGCCGCACTGGACGGACGCCCGGCCGCCCTGGCCGTTCCCGCCGACCCGAGCGACGACCGTCGCTACCTGCGCGAACTCGGTGTGGCGGCGCAAACAGCGTCCGGCGAATGGGAGTTGGTTGATGATGTCGTGCAGCTCGCCGGCGGAATCCGAATGCTCACCCCCGCCGAAGGAGCCTCCTTGTGGAACCCCGCGCCCGCGGACGTCCGATGGGGGGCGGCGGTCGGCTCCGTCCCCGCTCATCTGGTGCGTTTCTCGCCGACCGGTATCCTCCTCGAAACCGGTGGCGGTGAACTCGGCTGGATCGATCCTGCCGACAACAGCCAGCGCGGTGCGCTGATTGTGAGCCGCTATGGTGCCATCGGATCAAGCGATTCGGCCGCCGATTCCGTGGAGGAAACGCCGTGACCGGCATGCCTCGCCGCAGCCCCGGCACCGGCCACAGTCGAGTAACCAGGCGCGGCGCGTTTTCACTCGTCGAAGTGGTGGTCGCCGTGGGGGTGTTCGTTGCCGGGGTGATCGGAGCGCTCGTGCTTTTATCGACCACGACCGATCAGGTGGGACAGACGCGCGCCGTGCTCACCGCCACCCGGATCAGCGAATCGACCATTGCCTGGCTCCGGACGCGCTCCGCGGCCGAAATTGCCGACGCCGTGGAGGCCGGAAACGATGGGGCGTATTGGGCTGACCATGACGGCCTCCGTTTCAGTTGGCATGAGGCGATCGCGATCGAGGATGCCTACTTTCTGCTTACGGTCGAAAAGGCTGATGCCTCGGCGGAGGTCACGGCCGATGACGAGACCTTGGGCGTTCATCACCGCCTGCGGGTGAGTTGGCCGGTGTGGCAGACGGCCGGCGAACGGGCGGGCGGAAACCACCAGGACTCCGTGACTTTCAACTTCCTCGTGCCGCGATGAAGAAAACCAACAGCCACGGCCAGGCGTTCACCCTGGTGGAGTTGGTGGTCGCCCTGGGAATCACCGCGGTGCTGGCGGCGCTGTTGCTGAGCATCATCACCAACACGCTTGATCTATGGCGGCGCGGCGCCGCCAATCTGCAGGGCGAAACCACGGCGGGACTCGTGCTGGACCGCGTGAGCACCGATCTGGCCGGCTGGGTCTCGATGTCAGGTCAATTGCCGTGGCGCCGAATCGACGGCGGAGACAGCGGGACAATCGAATGGCGTTTCCTGAGTGATGTCGCCAGCACGGCCGCCGGCGACGGGGACCCGAGCGGCATCCGCCAGGTTGTGCTTGTCTGGGACGAGGACTCGCTGCGGCTGTATCGCTGGGAATCGAGCGTCCTCGCGTGCCTGGAATCTGAATACAACCTGAATGCCGTCGCCGCCTCCACGGGAGCCGAATGGCTGCTGGCCGAAGGGGTGCAAGAGTTCGAAGTGCGCTGGCTGAACGAGGCGCGGGAGGAGCTCGTGAACACTACCGGCGAGGCGGAGCCGCTTTTTGCGCAGGTGACCCTGACCTTGATCGACGAGGCCGGACGCGATCGCCTGCAGGCCGTGCACGAGGGCCGTTCGACCGAGTCGCCCGACGAAATCGTTACCCAGGCGACCCGCACCATGACGACCTGGGTGGCGCTGCCGGCAGGAGGCTTGCGGTGAGAGTCCGGGCAAACAGGGCGTGCCGCGGAATGGCTCTGTTGCTCGTGGTGGCCTTGCTGGCGTTGCTGACTTTGCTGGTGGTGAGTCTGGCCGCAATCACCCGCGTCGAAACGCGTCGCGGTGGCCTGGTCCTGCAGCAGGTGCAGGCACGGCACAACGCCTTGTTCGCGCTCGATGCGGCCTTGGCCAAACTGCAGCGGCTCGCGGGGTCCGACTACCGCGCCACCGCCACCGCGGGTCCGCCTGGCGCCGGCCTGGCGCAGCCGCATTGGGTGGGGGTCTGGTCGAGCGATGTTCCCGCGACCAGTCCGCTGGGTTGGCTGGTCAGCGGCTCGACCCCGGATCCGGCCGCGGGCGTGCCGGCGGGAGAGCGAAGCATTCTCCTGATGCGTGGTGCTGCTGGTGAAGAAACCGGAGCTGATGCGGTACGGGTGCCGTGGATGATGCTGCCCCCTGATGAAGCCGGCGCGGCGCCCGGCGGCTACGGGTTTCACATCGCCGACGAAGGGGTGAAGGCGACTCTTGCGGCGGCAGGCCCGCGGGCGTACGGGTGGACGACGGACGTTGCTCATCAGCGCCAGGCGCTGATGGGTGGCGCTTTTGGGGTAGGGTTTGATCAGGTGACCGGCTTTGATCCGACCACTCCCGAAATACAGACGCGGCTCGCCGGGGTGCTGGGGCGGGAACAATGGCCAACCCTCTCACCGGCACTCGATGCCACGACCCTGCGGGCACGCCGGCACGACTACACCGCCTGGAGCCGCGGACTCCTGATCGATCCGGTGCGCGGCCGTCTGAAGCAGGACCTCTCGCTCGAAGGCGATGCGGCGATTCCGGGCCTCGACCGTTACCGGGCCCTCGCCACGCCGGAGCGGAGCGCGTTGTTGAGTCCCGCGTATCCAATCCGCCCGGCTTCGGCCCCGGGACCGCTTTACGACGGCATTGTACCCTTGCTCACGCAACTGGGTCTGCAGTTCAGCGTTCATACCATCAGCGCGACTTCGCGCACGCTCGAGGCGCGCCTGCGGTTCTATGTCGAGTTGGCCAATCCCTGGTCCTCGGCCTTGGCGGGAGAGGACCTCCTGTTGGTGATATCGGGCCTCCCGCAAACGATCGAAATCGAGGCACGCACGGCCGGCTCGACCGCGAATCACGGCTCGGCCTCGGTCGACCTGACGAGCCTCTACGCGCTGCACCGCGGCAGCGACGGCAGGCCCGCCATCGAGTTTGACCTTCCCTTTGGCGCAGCCCGTTGGGAACCCGGTCGGGTGCACACCTGGCGCTTGCCCTCGGGCAACACGATGGGGGAGTCGGCCAACCGCGTCCTCGAATTTGACGCGAGTTCGCGCACGAGTTATTGGCGGGAACGACCGGGCGGCGGACTCGACGGTCCCGATGCTCTGAACAACACCAGCGAGCTGCGTTTCCGTGGGGTCGAAGACTGGAACCTGTTCGTCGAACTGCGGCGCAGCAACGGTGAGGTGCTTTCCCGCCATCACCTGCCGACATTTTACGCGGTGGATTCCGCTTGGCAGGATGCGAATTCAACGCTGCCGGACTTTGGTCTGGAGGTGAGACTCGTCGACCGCAGCGATGCCCAGGACGCCGCGGGAGCATCGGCGTGGTTGCGGGAAACGCTCACCCGTGACTTGCGTCGTCCGGACTTCGACCCACGCGACTGGGTCCCGACCATCGATCTCGAGACCGCCTCCTACAACCTGTCCTTCAACCCGCCCAATTCAGCCGTCGAGGCGCGGCAATTGTTCAACCGGGATCCCGTCGACCGCTCGGCGCTGAGTTATCATCAGCCCGCCTACAACAGCGACGTCGCGCTCTTCGAGCTGCCCCATCAGCCGTGGGTTTCGGTGGGCAGCCTGCAGCACCTGGCCTTCGCGGACGCGCCCGTTTACGACGTCGGCAACTCCTGGAGTTCGCGCAACGACTGGTTTGATCGTTTCTTCTTCTCGACCCGCCAGGACACGACCGACTTCCGCGATCTCCCGCAATCGCCGCACGTGGCGCGAATCCCTGCGCGGGGCGGCGATCCCCACGTCACTGCGACGATCGCCTGGGTGCGGGACGCCTTTAATCTCAACAGCACCTCGACCGAGGCATGGCGGGCGGTCCTGCGCGGCCTCGGCACCGGCGGGCTGCCCCACGATTTCGACTACACGGTGCATGATCCCGCTACGGGAGAGGTCGAGGGCGTCGCGAGCGCCGTCCTGCATCGTCCGGTCGCCCGTTTTGCCCAATCGGCCGGTGAGATGTGGGAGTGCACGCCCAATCCGGCCAACCACCAGGCCGGGTTGCGCACCTATCGGCGCGGCGCGCGCGAACTCAGCCCAGCGCAGGTGGGCGGACTGGCCCGACGCATCGCGGCCAACGTGGCCCGACGGGCGGCGGAGCGCGGTCCCTTTGTGAGCGTCGCCGACTTTCTGGCGCCAGATCCCTCCCTGTTCGGCGGGCGCAACCTGTTGGAGTATTCGATCGACGACTACGATGCGTCCGCCCCGCCAGCCGATCGCATTCAGTGGGATCACACGTTTCCGGATGATCCGCTCAAGATCGACCTGGCCGCTCCGGGTTACCTTACGTCCGGCGACCTGATGACAGCGCTGGCTCCGTTGCTGGTCACCCGCTCGGATACGTTCATCGTGCGGGCCTACGGTGAAGTGGGAAATCCGCTCGACGCCGAACAGCCGGCGGCCCGGGCCTGGCTCGAGGCGGTGGTGCAACGGTTTCCGGATCCCGTCGATCCGGAGGAGTTCGCCGATGCCTCCGGACTGCAGATGAAGGTCGACGCGAAGTGGGGACGCCGGTTTCGCGTGGTGCGTCTGCGGTGGCTGACAGAGGACGATTTATGAGAACACTTGTAGCACTGATTCGCGCCACCGGGGCTCGGTTGTGCCCCCTGTTGGTGCTCTTGGCGATGGCGATGACGCTGCGAGCGCAGCCGACTCCCGTGTCACTCGACTTCGAGTTCTCGGTCATGGCAACCGAGCGCCTGAGCGATATTGCCTTCGTAAGTCTCAAGCCCGAGGCGAGGGGCAAGGCGAGGCTGACTGCGGCCGACTTCGACATCCGGCCGTTGCGGGTGAATTCCCAGGGACGCAGCGACCTCTACCACTACCGCGGCCCGGCGCCGCTGCGCTTCGTCCGTACCCGAAGGGGTAGCGACAGACCGGCAGTGGAGCAGGTGTTGGCCACGGTCAACGCTCCGGTTGGCGACGGACGCAGGCTCTTCGTGTTGTATTCAATAGCCCATGACACGATGAAGGTCATTGCACTGCCGGACGGCCCGGAAGCTTTTCCACGCCGGCACGCACGGCTGCTCAATCTGACCGGAGAACCGGTGGCGCTTTCCCTGGGTGGGCGCAGCCTGCACCTCGATCGAGATCCGCAATCCCTGCCACCGCAGCCGGTCGACGCACGGACCCGACTCGGTGTGGCCATGAACCGGCAGGGCAGGCCGGTGCCGGTTTTCGATCAGTCTCTCGAGGTCGGCGAGGACGAGCGTCTCCTCATCGTCCTGCTGCCTCCTTTCCGCGTCGGCGCCGATGTACGGACCCGCGTGATCCGTGACACGCTCGCTGCTCCTCCGTCGGCGATACCCTGAGCGGCGACGGCCGACCGGGTTAACGGCGAACGTCGCCGACCTCCGCAGGAACCGTCGAACCGGACACGCTCGGGCCGGTCCTGCCTTCAAGTTTATCATGAGTTCCGCCCACACTTACCCCGCGCCCCGGCTTCGCTGGGGCATCCTCGGCACCGGCAATATCGCCGGCCAGTTCGCCAGCCACCTTCGCCATCACGGACTGACAATCGTCGCCGCCGCGAGCCGCGATCAGACAAAGGCAGCTGCGTTCTGCGACACCCACCGGATCGAACGCGCGCACGGCAGCTACGACGCGTTGCTCGCTGATCCGACCGTCGAGGCGGTCTACATCTCGCTGCCCAATCACCTGCACGCAGCGTGGAGCATCCGCTGTGCCCAGGCGGGCAAGCACATCCTTTGCGAAAAGCCCGTGGCGCTCGACGCGACCGAACTGGAGCGCGTGCTCGAGGCGGTGCGGAAGGCGGACGTGTTTTTCATGGAGGGGTTCATGTACCGCTTCCACCCGCAGTGGGATCTCGTGCATCAACTCATCACCGAGGGTCGCGTCGGCGAGGTGAGGGCACTGCATGCCTCCTTCTGCTACAACATGGGCGTCGCGCTCGGGAATATCCGCCAGTCAAAGCCGGCCGCGGGCGGCGGACTGATGGACGTGGGCTGCTATTGCCTGTCGGCGATCCGCCAGATCGTCGGCGCAGAGCCCGTGGAGGCGCACGCGGTGGGCCGGATCGGTCCGGAAAGCCAGGTCGACGAATGGGCGGCCGGCACGTTGAAGTTCGCCAAGGGCGTGGTGGCGACGTTCCAGACCGCGACGCGCTGCGCGCAGCCGACCCTGGTGGCAATCTACGGCGATCAGGGCCGCATCGAAGTGCCGGCGCCGTGGCATCCCGCCCCCGAGGCGGCCGAGGTGCGCCTTGTCGTGGGGCATAACGTCGAGACCTTTGTCGCCGGCGATGGCCTGATGGCGTTTGCCCGTGAGGCCCTGGAGGTCGAGCAACATCTCGCCGCTCGCCAGGTCCCGAAGATGACCTGGCAGAACAGCCTCGATCAGGCGGCGCTCCTGGCAAAGCTGCGCGCGGCGATCGGCTTGGAGTTCTGACCTGCCAATGCTCAGTCGTTCCCCGCGACGGCCCGCGATTTCAGGAACAGCACGATTCCCACGAAACCCAGCAGAACCTAGACGCCGGGGCGCGATTGCTGTCCATGCCGGCAGGTCGCGATAAACCTCGATGTCGACTCGATGGTGTGTTCACTGAGCGTCGCGCCGCAAAAACTTCGCGAGCCACCGTCAGCCCATCCGGGCTCAGGCGGTAGACCGGAGTTCCGCCCACGACATCGCGGGTGAGCAGGCGATGCTGCCGCAGCGCCGTGAGCTCGATGGCGAGCAGCATTTCGTTGCCGGCGAGCGCCTGCACGTCCCATTGGGCGGAGTCCGGCAGTACCTCGATGAGGCTCAGCAGGCGCGGACTGGCGTAATGGGTCATGATTTCCTTCGCCGGGAAGCCCGCCAGCTTCGCAGCGTCCTCGCCGGCGAGGATGCGGGTGGATTCCTGCAACTCAAACAGCGTGCGCAGGACGGCGATGCGGACCGGCGAAAGTCTCAGTTCCAGGGGGCGGGAAACCGGGCGGGAAGCGGTCACCTTGAGAAAGGCCGCGCACGCGTCGGGAAAGTCGCGTTTCACGGTGATGACCGGCAGGTGGTATCCGTCGTCCGTTTCGGTCACGACCGCCGCCCAGTTGCCCTTGCTGAAACGCTTTGGCCTGCTCGATCATGCCTTCGAACTTCGAGGCCTGATCGACGATAGCGGCGGCGCGGGCCGCGCTCTGTTCGCCGACTGCTTTCAACTGCTGCGCGGGCGTGACCAGTACCGACGGTTTGGCGGGAGGCGGGTCGAGCAGGCCGGCATCGAATTGAATGCCTGTTTTTCGCGTAGCGGCGGGTGGAACGGCCGGCGGCGTGACCGCGGCGGTGGTGGGAGCTGATGGAGGCGTGGCGTCGAACGTGACCGGCGGCTGCCAGGCCGCCAGGCGCTGTTCCGCGACCGTATCGACGGAGCCGCCTTCCAGCAGCGGGCAGTAGGCGAGGGCGGCGTCGGCCAGGAGATCGACCACGGTACGCCCGGCCTCTTGGCGGGTCTTTTTCAATTCGTCATCGAAGGCGACGGAACGCGCGCGCTTTTGCTTTTCGGTGAGGCCAGGGGGCAGGGGATAATACTCGGCCCGGATCCGTTCGACCTCCGCCTCGGGCAGCTCCAGCTTGGTATTCAGGCGGATCTCGTGAAAGGCGGAGATCGACGCCGTGGCGTTGACGCCGATGTCGGGTCCCAGGGCCGTGCTGATAGCCCAGTTGCCGCGGGCGTGATGAAAACCGGACCCTGGACGCGTTCGAGGGGCGGCGGGCGGGGAACACCATCCTTGGGTGCACTCATGCCACTGTATCTGGTGTCCCAATACACCAGCGCCGGATGATTCGCGGCGGCGCGGCGCGCCTCCCAGGCGGCGATCAAGCCGGGACTGCGCTTGGCCCGCGTCTCGGCGTCGGCGGTGCGGATCGATTCCGTTTCGGGAGTCGTTTCCTCGTGCATCACGCTGATGCTGACTTCCCGCAGCAGACGCGTGCCGCCGGAGAGGGTGTAGAAGGATTGGATGCCGCCGCCCATGCCCATGCCGGCGGTGTCGCGCCAGCTATCGTGCACCGCCTTGGGATCGAAGTTCTCGCCCGGCAGCGTGCAGAAGCGGCGAGCCAGCGCCTCACAGGCAGCGTGAGCCACCCACCGGGGGACGGGACGGAAGCGCGACAAACGGCCGAAGACATGGTGAGACTCCTTTTTCTGTTCCGATCCGCACGGCACGGACCGAGCGCCGGCACAGGGTTTGGGAGCGCCTCGAAAGGCCGCCGCAGGGCACATCCCAGACCTATAGTGCAAACGCACTACAAACATGTACCGCAGCTGCGCATATTTTGCCCAAAGCTCAGCAAATGAGGGAGATAGGCCCGGTTGGACCTGGATCCGACCAGAAGTGAAGCGCGTTTCGGCGGCCCGAGTTGGAGCGCCGGTACTCCGGCCTCCGGGAACCGTCGGTGAGTCGTTCAGTCTGCGCCTCCATGTTGGTATGCCCGAACCCATGACAACCGTCCGCCAAACCGCTGCGGTGGTCCTGCTTGCTTGGGCGGGAGTTTTCCGGGTTTCCGCCCAGGAGGGGTCGACGGCGGTGTCGCGGACGGAAAGCGACTCGGCCCATGAGCGGGTGGCCGTGCAGGGGATCGCGGACGACACGCAAATCGACGATCGGCTGACGGGAATCCTGGAATCGACGTCCTGGTTTGAAGCGGTCGATGTCCAGGTACAGGACGGCGTGGTCACATTGAGCGGCCGCGCGAATTCGGCCGAGCATCGCCGCTGGGCCGGTGATGTCGCCGCGCGTATCCAGGATGTGGTGGCGGTGGTCAACGACCTAACGCTGCCGGACCGCCCGCTGTGGGATCTCTCGGCGGGTTGGACCGAATTGCGCTCTCTGCGCAGCCGCCTGGCGCAGGCCTTGCCCACGATCCTCTTTGCCGCCCTGGTTCTGGGCATCTCGTGGCTGGCGGCGCGCGGTGTCTCCGCGCTCACCCGCTCGGCATTGGGGCGACGCCCGCGGATCTCGCCCTTGATCGTCATGATCGTCGCGCGCCTGGTCGCCTTTCCCGTGCTGGTGATCGGGATCTACATCGTACTGCAGGTGGCGGGACTCACCCGCCTGGCGCTCACGGTGCTGGGCGGCACCGGCATCATGGGCATCGTGATCGGCTTCGCTTTCCGCGACATTGCGGAGAATTTTCTCGCGAGCATACTGCTGAGCATGCGCCAGCCGTTTCGGACCGACGATCTGATCGAGGTCACCGGCCACACCGGGATCGTGCAACGCATGAACACCCGCTGCACCGTGCTCATGACGCTCGAGGGCAATCATATCCAGATTCCCAATGCGACGATCTTCAAGAACACGATCATCAACTACACGGCCAACCCCAACCGGCGGGCCGATTTCACCGTGGGCATAGGCTACGAAGATTCGATTTCCCGCGCCCAGACGCTGCTGGCCAAACTGCTCGCGGAGCACCCGATGGTTCTGGATACGCCGGAGCCGATGGTGCTGGTCGAGGCGCTCGGCGCAGCGACGGTCAACCTGCGCATTTATTACTGGTTCGACGCCACGCAGCACTCGCCTCCGAAGCTAAAATCCTCCCTGCAACGGCTCACCAAACGAACCCTCACGGACGCCCACATCTCGATGCCCGACGAAGCCCGCGAGGTGGTTTTCCCCCGCGGGGTTCCCGTGATGATGGTTCCGAGCCTGACCTCGGCGGCGCCGCCCGCGCCTCAACCCGCCGCTGCCGCGCCCGCCCAGTCAGAGAGTAGACCTTCGTCGGATCAAGAGCTCCCGGAGGAGCCCGTCGCAACGGAAGCCGAGGCTCGACTGCACAGCGAAACGCGAAACCTTCGTGAGCAGGCCCGAGCCGTTGCACCGCCTGAGGAAGGAGATAACCTGCTGGAAGCAACTCCTTCCGCCCCGCTGCCTCGACCAAGACGCCGGGTCGAGTAACTCGGCCGCCGAGAAAGTGAGATTCTGACGAACACTTTCGCATTTCGGGTTTCCGAGTGGACGGCCGCCGGCTGCGTCAGCTCGTTGCCGCCGCGTTTCGCCATGTTATCCCGATTCCGCCGAACCCTTTTTTCGCTGTTGTTATCCGCGCCCGTCCTGTCCGACGCGGACGAAATCTCCGCCCCGCTGGCAGAACTCGCCGCGCGGGACCTGATCGACTGGCAGGCTTGGAACGAAGCCGCGATCACTGCGGCGAGGAAACGAAACGTTCCGATCTACATTTGCATAGGCGAACGGCTCAACGAGTTCACCGTGGCGATGCACCGGCAGACCTTCAACACCCCCGAACTCGTTTCGTTTGTGGAGGAGAACTTCGTCTGCGTGCTGGTTTCGCGCGAACAGGCGCCAGGGCTCGAGGCCTTCGGACAGCAGTGGTTAACCCACGAGCGGCGCCCCCGCGGCATGCCGCTGAACCTGTGGTTTACGCCCGACCTGCGGCCGATCGAGGCGAGCGGCTACCTGCCGCCGTATGACAACCGGAGCCACGAATCCCTTCGGACTATTGGAGCACGCGTCGCGGGGAACTGGCGGAAAGATTCCGAGGCGGTCGACCGAGCCGCCGCCGATCTGCAACGCCAGCTGAAGAATTTCGAGCCCTTACCGACACCATCCTTCACCGATCTTGAGGCGGCCCTGGATGCGGCAACCGAAGACTGGCTGGCCATTAACGACGTCCGGCGAGGGGTGTTCGGTCCGCCACGCCACCACGGCGAATCGGAACTGCTTCGGTATTTGTTCAAGGCCGGCGACGACGCCCGGGTCGCCGCACTGGCCTCACTGCGGGCGCGTCTGTCGGGCGCCCTGCGCGACCCCCTCGACGGCGGCTTCTATTACGGAACAGTCGACAATGTCGGCAGCATTCCGATCTTCCAGAAACGGATGTCCGACCAGGCTCGCATGGCCCTGGCCTGCCTCGACGCCGCCCGGATCGACGACGATCCCTTGTTCCCGGTTGCGGCCCGGGGGGCGCTCTTTTACGTCCTGACCCGTCTGGCTAACGAAGACGGCACCTTTCGCGTCGGAGAAGATGCCGGCCCAAGCTCTTTGATCAAAACGCAAACCTGGAGTTTTGAGGAACTGGACGCAATCGTCGGTCGTGAAAACGCCGCCGCCCTCGGCGCTCGTCCGGGCGGGAACATCGATCCGCGGGAGGATCTGGAAGCGACGCACACCGGACGCAACATCCTGTATGCGTCGCCGACCGCCGACCTTGCCGTCGCCACCAAGCGACTGCTGGCGGTGCGGGACCAACGGTCCGACACCCGGATCGAATCGACCGCCACCCTGGGGGAGCATGCCCTGCTCCTGCTCGCCCTTGCCCGGGCGGGTCGGGATCTCGATGATTCCGTTCTGTCCCGTGCCGGCAACGATCTCGCCGCCACGCTACGCGAACGGTTCGTACTGGGGGGCAACGCCGCTTTGCACCATCCGGACCATGATGCGCCAGCCACACCGCAGGATCTGCTGCTGCTTGCCCTCGCCACTGGCGATCAACCACTCGCTCGGCGAGTCGACGCGCGCTTTCTGGACGACGAGGTCGGACTCTACTTCGCCACCGAGCACGCCATCATGGGTGTTCGTCCCTACAGCATCCTGCTGGGCTCCGCTGAATTACCTTCGGCGGTGACGCTGCGGGTGATGATGGACGATGCCCCTGCTTCGGTGATGGCGCGCATCCAGGGGCAACTTCACAACGTCGGATCACTCCCCTCCGGCCCCACGCTTTTGGCCATGCAGCGCATGAATCTGGCGGCAAGTGCGAAATCGGCGACGGCCAGGCATCGTGTCACGCGGGTTGATGCGACCGGGCGCGATGCGGAATGATGCAGCCGCCGATGCGCGCAGCCGTTCGAAAGCGCCCAATTCGGTTGGTTCAGGCGCTTGACAAGGACCGGCCGGGAACTTTGCCTCCGCCTTCCCACTGACTGGCAGGGTAGCTCAGGGGTAGAGCAGAGGACTCATAAGCCTTTGGTCGCGGGTTCAAATCCCGCCCCTGCCACCAGCGTCGCCGAAGGCGACAGGAAGCTGGCGAAGGGGATTTAAACCCGCGACGCGCGGGTGTCGGGCAAGTTGGCGCAAGCGCCAACAGAACAAATCCCGCCCCTGCCACCAGCGTCGCCGAAGGCGACAGGAAGCTGGCGAAGGGGATTTAAACCCGCGACGCGCGGGTGTCGGGCAAGTTGGCGCAAGCGCCAACAGAACAAATCCCGCCCCTGCCACCAGCCTTCGTCCCGCGGGACGCGGGACTTCGGCTGGCGAGGCCAGCCCGAAGGATTTTGGGACTCCACCAAAAGATGGGAGATGGGTGAGGAGAGCGGAAAGATTTTCTGAACTCAGGAAACAGTCGCGCGGGGAGCGGGTCACATGGCGGCGTTCTTCGACCGTTCCCGCCGGGGTTCTTCTCGCCGTCGCAAGCCTGCGAATCATCCGGGGAACTTCACGTCATACTCCACCCCAGCCCTTTCCCCATGAAACGGATTGTATCGACTGTCCCGGCCGCCCTGGTCGCGCTTGCTCTCACCGCCATGCTTTCCTCCACCGGCTGCATGGTCGCATATCAACCCATGGGAACCAACGGCGGACACACTTTCAACCGCACCGGTCCCGACACGTTCGAAGTCACGTTTCAATCGAACACCAACATGTTCGACGACCGCCTGCGCGACTATTGCCTGCTGCGGGCGGCCGAGGTGACAAAAGAGTATGGCTACGACTACTTCACGGTGGAGGGGGAACTCTACGGCGAACTGACGCGGATGATTCCGACCACGCATACGACGACCATCACCACGCCCGCACCCACGGGATCAACGGGCTCCGGCAGCGGCAGCAGCGGCAGTTCCGGGTCGGGTACGTCCTCCAAGTCGAAGCCGCCCACCACCACGACTGTCTCGACGACCGGCACGACGCAGGTTGGTCTGCCGAACTTCACCTTGCGGATCCGCTGCTTCACGGCCTATCCCAGCGTCGCGCACATCGGTACGGTTCTGGAAGCCGAGAGCGTGCGCGAGGAACTCGCGGCCAAGTACGAGATCGCGTTGTATTGATAACGTAACTACCGGATCGCGGCGGACGCGCGGACGGATTCCGCGACGAAGGATTCCAGTTGGGCGATGGCTTGGGCGGGGCCGTCCTCGGCGCGCAGTTGCTCAGCGAGGACGTTTGCCCGGGTGATCCGGGTCACATCGGCGAGCAGCTTGTCGATCGCGTGGTGGAGATTTTCGGGCCACCAGGTTTTGCCCAGCCGCTGGCCGACGCCGAGCCGCTCCATCTCCATGCCAAAGAAGGTCTGGTCGCCGATGTGCGGCACCACGATCTGCGGTTTGCCGGCATGCAGCGCGCTGGCCGTGGTCCCGGCGCCCCCGTGGTGAATGATGGCGCTGGCGTGGCGAAAGAGCTGGTCGTGGGACACCTTGCCGATGACCTTGATGTGCGACTCGTCGCCGAGCCGCGGAAATTGCGCCCAGCCGCGTTGCACAATGATTTTGCGATCGCCCGGCCAGTGGCGGACGAAGCGCTCCATGACGGTGCCGGCGTGCTCATAGACCATGCTGCCAAATGTGAGGATGGGCACAGCCTCGCCGCCGGTGAAGGCGCGCACCTCGGCATCGAGGATCTCGTCCTCGGGGGCTTGCCAGCGGCAGTAGCCGGTGAAGCGGAAGCGCGGATCGATCTTGGCTCCGCGCGGACGGAAGAGCGCGTCGGGCAGGGTGACGAGTACCCGTTCGGCCGGCTTGGAAAAGAAATGGCGCACCTTGGGCAGCCCGGCGGCGCGCAGCGAAGGCGCGACCGTGCGATTGATGACGCGATCGACGACCGCGTTGGCCGTTTTCCACAGCCAGAGATTCCAGGCGCGGCGAAGTCGCCGACCCAACCAATGCGGCGAGGGAATATTCTCCGGCGGATAGTCCGGCGAAGGGATGACATGCGGCGCAAAGGCCAGGGTCGCGAAGGGCACGCCGTGCCGGTCGGCGATGCCCTTGTTCATGGGAAAAAGATAGCTGGAAACGAGCAGGTCGGTCTCGGGCATGGCGGCGTCCATGCGCCGGATCATTTCAGGAATATACTTGTGCGCCCCGACGTAGAGCTCACGGAGCTGGTAGATGGGCGTGCGGATTTTCTGCAGCCGGCCCATCCAGTAGCTCAGATCGGCCTGTTCCCAGTCGGGACACAGCGGCAGGAACTCGATCCCGGCGGCTTCGACATCCGCCTGGTAGTGAGGGATGGTCGCAAAACGAACCCGGTGGCCCGCCCGCTGGAGGGCCACGGCGAGGGCAATGACCGGGAAGATGTCGCCCGTCGATCCATGGGAGGTGAGGATGACCCGCATGAGGGAGGCTTTGGCGGATGCCACGGGCCGGGGCGAGGCGGTCGTCGTTACTTTTTGGTTACGCAGATGGCGTCGTTCAACGGCAATGGACCGGCGCGAGGGGTCAGGAATCCGCGTCCGGAAGCTCCGCCAGGATCTGTCGAAGTTCGTTTGCCGGGTCTTCGTGATCCTGAGCCAAGGCGAGTTGAAGGGCCTCCTCGAGCACGGGACGCGCCTCGCTGACCTGACCTTGGGCGAGCAGGAGTTTGCCGAGAAGAATGCGCGGCATCATCCAGTCGCCGCGGGCGGCCGCGCAGGTGCGGAAATGGGTAATGGCTTCGGCCGGCCGGGGTCCGTCCGCCAGGGCTTGCGCCAGGCTGAAACGGAACATGATATTTTCCGGTTGTTGCTCCACGAGGGCGGCGAATCGGGCGATGCGGTCGGCGGACATGGTGGCGCATGCTGGCCGCCCCGGAGAGCGCGTCAATCGACGAGCAGCAGGATGGCGGTGGCGTTGTCCGGCGCTCCGCGCTGGTTCACCGTACGGATGAGTTGAGAGAGCCGGGCAGCCGGGGCCGCACTACCGCCCAGCTGGGTCGCCAATTCCGCATCGGGCACCACCCGGGAAACGCCATCGGTGGCCAGCAACACCAAGTCGCCCGGACGCAGGCGTTCCTCGATCAGATCGACTTCGGGCGGCTCGAGCTGACCGATGCAGCGCGTGAGCGCCGAGAGTTGGTAGTCATCGAGGTCCGCGGGCAGGGGACCGCCAATGCGGGCCAGGTCATTGGCCAAAGAGTGATCGAGAGTGAGCCGCCGCGCGGTTCCCGCGCGAATGAGGTAGCAACGCGAGTCGCCGACGTGCGAAAGCAGCAGGCGATCGCCGCGGACCGCCCCACAAAGAAGGGTGGAGCCCATGCCGAGTTGGGGGCTGACCCGCTCGGCCAGAGCGAGAACGCGCCGGTTGGCCGCATGCATCAGCGGCACGAGGTCGGCCAACGCCGAGAGGGCGGCAAGGCTCTCGGCCCCGGCATGGAGGGCGTCAATGCAGGCCTGGGCCGCGGCAGCGCCCCCGGGCAGGCCGCCGATCCCGTCGGCGACGGCGAAGAAGGCATGTTCCTCGCTACGGAGGAAGCGATCTTCGTTCTGGCGACGAACCCGTCCGATATCGGTGATGGCTGCGCTGCGCAGGGCGATGGTGGGCGTATCCGGCACGGCAGCGAATCGTGACGCTTTGGTGAACCGGCGCAAGTCGGTTGCGAAGCGGCGGAAAGCCGGCAATGGGCGCCGCAGGCAACCTCAGGCGAAGGGCTGGAAACGCTCCTCGCGCGTCTCGCGACTCATGCGAACCAGCTCCTTCTTCGGCAGGCACTCGACGAACCAGCGACCGTAGGGCTTTTGGACGAGCCGGGAGTCGAGCAGCGTCACGATCCCGCGGTCGTGGGCCGAGCGGATGAGTCGGCCGACGCCCTGGCGGAACTTCATGAGCGCCTCGGGCAAGGTGAGTTCGTTGAAGGGGTTGCCTCCGCGGTCACGGATCCACTCGGTGCGGGCTTCGAGCACCGGATGAGTCGGCACCTCAAAGGGGAGACGGGTAATGATGACCTGGGAGAGAGCCGGACCGGGGATGTCGATGCCGGTCCAAAAACTGTCGGTGCCCAGCAGCACGGCGTTGCCGGCTTCGCGCATGCGATCGGCCAGGGCGGTCCGGGACAAGTCGGCTCCCTGGCACAGGAGCGGTCGGCCGGCGGCGGCGAGGACGGGGCCGAGCGCGTCGGCGACATGCCGAAGATCGGCGTAGCTCGTGAACAGCACCAGCGAACCGCCGGGGACGCGTTGCACGCACCAACCGATGTAATCGGTGAGCACCTCGAGGGCGAGGCGGGCCTGGTCGCGCGTGGGCAGGGGAATGTCGGTGGCGACAAAGGCGCGGAAATTCCGTGCGAAATCAAAGGGGGAATGCTCGATCGCGCCCGTGACGGCTTCGGCCCCGATGCGTTTTTGAAACGGCTCGAGGCGACCGGCGAGGGCGAGGGTGGCACTCGTGCAAACCACTGATGTCCCCTTGCCGAGCAGCTCCTCGCGCAGGAACGGAGCAATGTCGATCGGCGCGGTGCGCAGTGTGACGATGGTGCGGCGGCGACCGGAGCGCTCGACCCAGTACACGTGCTGGTCGGCATCGGCGACGGAAAGAAAGCGCCGCAGGCTCGTCTGGTAGGTGGAAATGCGGCGCGCCTGTTCGAGGAGGATGTCGCGCTCGCGTCCGTCTTCGAGTGCGTCGGCCCGTTTGCGCACCGAGCGGTGAAGCGCGCCGAGCGGTCCCTCCAGCCAGGGTTCGGCAAAGCCCTCCTCTCGCACCCGCACGATGGCCTGCTGCAGAAGCAGCTTGTCGTGCACGAAGGCAAAGAACTGGTCGGCGGCCTCGAGCGCGTCCTCGACCAGCTGGAGGTCGGTGGGGTTGCCGTATTTGACCAGCAGGCCCTTGCGGGTGCGCGGATTGTAGAGCTGCTTGAGCATGCGGTCGGTGCCGTAGGAACTCAGGTGCAGGCCGCAGTGATCGGTCGCCACCGAAGGCACCGTGTGAGCCTCGTCGAGCACGACGAAGTCGTCCGGAAACAGCACGCCGCGGGCGCCGCTTTGTTCACCGGCTCCCGCGGAGATGTGAGTGAAGAGCAGCGAGTGGTTGAGGATGATGACGTGGGCCGAACGCAGGCGCGCGCGGGCACGCTGGTAAAAGCATTTCTCGTGGTCGCAGTATTTGCGGGAGCATGACGACGAGTCGGCATTGACCATTTCCCAGACGTCGGGCGGCGGCGGTGGCGCGAGCTCATGACGGAGGCCGGTCGTGCTGGAGCCGGCCCAGGCGGCGATGCGCAGGAGTTCGCTGTGTTCGGCGGTGGCGAAGAGCTCGTGCTTGTCGCGCAAGGCCGTTGCCAGTCGCGTGGTGCAAAGGTAGTTGCTCTTGCCGACGAGAACGGCCGAACGAAAGCCGGCGTAGCGCTCCAGGTGTTCGTCGGAGGAAAAAACGCGGCGGCACAGCGGGAGATCCTTTTTGTCGAGCTGTTCCTGCAGGGCGATCGTGTGCGTCGAGACGATGAGCTGGCGCTGCTGATCGACCGCCTGGATGATGCCGGGCAACAGGTAGGCGAGGGACTTGCCCACGCCGGTGCCGGCCTCGAAGAGCAGGGGTTCATCGGCCGATTGGGCGGCAGCGACGGCGCGGGCCATCGCTTCCTGCTGCGGCCGGTGCTCGAGATCGAGCGCAGCCGTGAGCACGCCGTCCGCCGCGAACAGATACGGCACGAGCTCCGGCGCCCGCGAAGGGGGCGGGGACGGAGGCCGGGTGTCATCGTATTCGGAAAGGCCGATCATGAGCGCGAACCGGGAGGCTCGGGACCGCAGCACGGCGCTGCAATTCGGATTTGCCGCCGGAAGGTTTTTGGCGAGCGTGGCAGGGCATGACAAATGGCCCGCAGTCACCGGCTTGGACCCAGACGCTCGTGCGCTTTCTGCAGTCCACCCCGGGCGTCGAAGCCGTGCGGGTCGACCGGGATTTGCGGACCGTGGCGGTGGCCACGCTGGGTGAAGTCGACGAGGCACGACTGCGCGAAAGCCTGCGCGAAGTGATGGCGGCTTTGGAGGCCAAGTGGGCGGAGGCGGGAAGCCGCAACGCCACGGAGGCGGACGTGCCGCCGGCCTATCGGCTGGAGCAGGCGGCGGGGCGGACGGAAGTGTCATCGCCGTCCTGCACAACGGCTCCGACTTTCTGGACCTGGCGCGAGTTTTCCTGGCCGGACACGGACGCAGCCGCTTCGCCGGAGGCGGAAGGTCATGAACACGAGGAGGAGGATTGGCGCATGCTGGCCGGGTTGGCGGCGGCGTGCGGGGTTTTCGGGGTATTGGCGTGGCTGGCCGAACACGTGCTGGTGGTTGGGACGGGCATGGTCGTGAGCCTGGCCGCGGTGGCCCTGATCGCGGGCGGCTGGGATGCGGCGGTGGATTCCTGGGAAAACATCCGACGGCGAAAGTTGGACATTCACTTTCTGATGCTGGCGGTCGCTGCCGGCGCAGTCGCGATCGGGGCGTGGGAGGAAGCCGTGCTGCTGCTGTTTTTGTTTTCCGCATCCGGCGCGATGGAGGCTTTTGCGATGGATCGCACCCATCGCGAGGTGGACGCGTTGTTAAAGAGCGCCCCGAAATATGCCTTGCGGATCGATGCCGCCGGGGACGAGGCGGAGGTAGCCATCGAGGCGTTGAGGGTCGGCGATCGCGTCAGGGTGAAACCCGGTGGTGCCTATCCTGCCGACGGCCGGGTCCTCACCGGCAAAAGTGCGAGCGATGAATCGGCCCTCACCGGGGAATCGGTGCCGGTGGAGAAAGGCGCCGGCGATGCCGTGTTCAGCGGCACCTTGAACCTGTGGGGGGCGGTCGTCTACGAGGTGGAAAGGCTGCCGGCGGAGAGCACCCTGCAAAAAATCATCCGGCTTATCCGCACGGCGCAGAAGCTGCGGGCGCCGAGCGAGCGATTCACCGACAAGTTCGGCGGCACCTACACCTTGCTCGTGCTCGGGGCGTGCGCAGCGATGTTTCTTGTCTGGTGGCTGGGCTTCGGGTTGAGCGCGTTCGTCAACACGGCGGAAGCGACTTCGGCCTTCTACCGTGCCATGACGCTGCTGGTTGTGATGAGTCCCTGTGCCCTGGTGCTCTCGATTCCGTCGGCCGTGCTGGCGGCTATCGCCTGGGGCGCGCGCCATGGCGTGCTGTTCCGCGGCGGTGGTGCCATCGAAAAGCTGGCCGAAGTGCAAACCGTCGCGCTCGACAAGACCGGCACCCTCACGACCGGCGAACTCACCGTCCTCGGCTACGAAAGCCTGCCGGCGGGACGCGAGCAGGAGGTGATGGAACTGGCACTGGCGCTGGAAGCCAATTCCCAGCATCCGATCGCCCGGGCGATTGTGCGCGACGCGCGTCAGCGAGGCGTGCGGGAGCGGGAGGTGGACGATTTCAATTCGATCACCGGGCAGGGCGTGCGCGGGCGGCTGGGCGAAAGCCGCGTGCTGTTGGGTCGTCGCGAGCTGCTGGATACGGGGCCCTTGGCCGGCTGGGTCGGCGAACTGCCGGCGGCCGCGCCGGAACTGGCCGAGGTGTGGGTGATCAGCGACGACCTGGTCGGCCGGGTGCTGCTGCAGGATGAGATTCGCGAACAATCGGCCGAGGTCCTCACGCGCCTCCACGGCATGGGGCTGAAGTCGGTGATGCTCACGGGCGACCGCCGGCAGACGGCGGAAACGGTGGCCGCCAAGCTGGGCATCGAGGAGATCCGGGCCGGCCTCTCGCCCGAGGACAAGGTTGCGGCGATCACGGAGCTCAGGCGTGGCGGGCGCCGCGTGGCCATGGTGGGCGACGGGGTGAATGATGCCCCCAGCCTGGCGGCGGCCGATGTGAGCGTGGCAATGGGCGCGCGGGGCAGTGACGCCGCGCTGGAGCAGGCCGAGGTCATTCTGATGGAGGATCGCATCGAGAACGTGCTGGCGGCGCTGCGCCTGAGTCGGCGGGCCAAGGCGGTGATTCGCCAGAATCTCGCCATTTCGCTGGGCGTCGTCGTGGTGATGGCGCTGGCCTCGATCGCCGGCGTCGTGCCACTCGGCGTCGGTGTGGCGGCCCATGAAGGCAGCACGGTGGTGGTATGCCTCAACTCGCTTCGGCTCCTGCTGGGCCGCAATTCCGGCTGAGGCGTGGATCGAGGCTTGAGTTTCGCGACCCGATCCGGAACAAAGAGGGCGAGCTGGCCACTCAACCCGAAGCGTTTCTTACCAAAGGAGATCCCATGAAACAGATCCTCGTGAGCGTGGCATCGGTGGCCGTGTTGTTGGTCGCTGGTTGCACGTTTCCCTCCCGCCAACCCACGGTGTCGCGTTCACAGGTGGGGGTCGTGCAAAGCCTCGATCTCGGCCGGGTCGTGCGGGTGCGCGATGTCGTGATTGATGGCGAGCGTACGATTCTGGGCATCACGGGCGGAGCGGCCGTGGGTAGTGCCGCGGCCTATCCGGGGCCGGGCGCCGGAGCCGGCGAACTGGTGGCACAGGCCGCCGTGGCGGTGACCGGTGCCATCGCAGGTTCGGCGATCGAGGAAGCGGCCACGCGCAAACCCGCCCAGGAACTCACCATTTTGCTCGATTCGGGCTCCACGGTCGTCGTCGTCCAGGAGGTTCGCGACGGGGTCTTCCGCGAAGGGGACCGCGTCGAGGTCAACAGCGGCGGCTGGGGTGAAGCCTCGGTCCGGCTCGCGATCAACTGAGCGACCCACCGGCGAACGTGATGGATACGACCTCCCGGCAGACGGGTCTCGGATCGCTTCGCGCGAAGCGGGCGGATCGGGTGGACCCGTGGCGGGGCGCCCTGACCGTGGTGGTGGTGGCGCTCGGTGCGGGTCTCGGCGGCTGTGAAAGCTCCGGCGGACGCGCGAGGGCAGCGCAGCCGGCGGCGACGCGGCAAGCGGCTCCACTGGTTGCCACCGTGCAACCCGAGTCCGAAGCGGCGTCAGCGGGGAACCCGGTCATCGAGTGGGACGGCCGCGGCGCCAAAAAAATCGAGTTCGGCCGCGTGGTCGAAGCCCGCCCCGTCACCATCGAAGGCAGCCGTACGGGCATCGGGGCCCTGGGTGGTGCGGTGACGGGCGCGGTCGTCACCCGGCCGACGCGGGCGACTCCCGGGCAGCTCGTCGTCACCGCCGCCGGCACCGTGACCGGCGCGGTGGTGGGGCGCAAATACGAGGAGGTCATGACCCGACGCGAGGGACAGGAAATCCTCGTACGGCTGGACGAAGGTCCCATCGTCACCGTCACGCAGGGCGTGGAGGAGGGTTATTTCCAGACCGGCGACGTGGTGAAGATCGTTTACAGCGAACGGGGCGGCCACGTCACCCTGACGAATCCGGACGAGAAGGCGGCCGTGCTCGCCGCCCAGGAACGTCGCCGCAGGGAAGGCGCTTGGTATGAGGCCCCGGGGGCCGGAACGCCGGAGTGAGCCCCGCTCGGTGGGCGCGAGCGGCGTCGCGCCCGCTCAGTTGACAATGTTGACCCAGTCGCCGCTGCGCACCTGTTCGAAGAGTTCGATCATCTCCAGGTTGCGGAGCTGCACACAGCC
Organism: uncultured Opitutus sp.; assembly: GCA_965652375.1. Lineage (GTDB taxonomy): Bacteria > Verrucomicrobiota > Verrucomicrobiia > Opitutales > Opitutaceae > Actomonas. The sequence goes on along the minus strand of CBFGUO010000006.1, from coordinate 87,448 downwards.
GCCGCTGGCGGGTCGTCCAATGCGATCCTCGTGGTTGGTACCGTGGACGTAGATGTAGCGCTCGTAGGAATCGACGCTGCCGCCCGAGTTGAAACCCGGCTCGAGCCCGCGGAGCCAAAGAATCCGGCTGGTGATGAGGTTGGCCTGGTTTTCCGCCTCGCTCAGTTCCCGGAAATGAAGGCCGGTCGAAACCCGCCCCTTGAAAACCATCCCCGGCGGCTGGCCGGCACCGATGCGTTCGGCGATGGCGTGCAGTCCGCGCGGCGTACCGAGGGAGTCACGCTGGTTCGACGGGGGGCGCAGACTGGTCGAGACCGAATAGGACTTGATCAGCTTCCCACCGTTGAACAGGCGCAAGGTCTGGTCGTTAATGCTTACGTGAAGCAAACGTTCTGCGGGCTTGATGCCGAGGGCGTCGGCACTTTGCATGGCTAGTTCCCAAGGAGACTCCATCTTGAATAATCAGAGCTACGTAGTCGGAATCGTCGGCGCCTCGGGCGCGGTCGGTCAAGAGCTGGTGCGGTTGCTGCACGAGCGCAATTTCCCGTTGGCGCGCCTGCGCCTGTTTGCCTCGGCCCGCTCGGCCGGCAAGTCCCTGCAGGTAGGCGGGGAAAAAATCGTGATCGAAGAGGCCAAGCCCGGCGTGTTCAGCGATGTCGACGTCGCGTTCTTTGCCGCCGGCGGCAGCGTGACCCGCGCGCTGGCCGATGATGCAGTGGCCGCCGGTTGCCTCGTGATCGACAAGAGCTCGGCCCTGCGCATGCGCGACGATGTGCCGCTGGTGATTCCGGAAATCAACCCGGAACAACTCACCCGGCACAAGGGCATCGTGGCCAATCCGAACTGTTCGACCGCGGTCATGCTGATGGGGCTGTGGCCGCTGCATCAGGCCTTCGGCGTGAAGCGTATCATCGTTTCCACCTTTCAATCCGTTTCCGGATCCGGAGCCGAGGCGGTGCGCGAACTCGAGGCACAGGTGCTGGCCTCGGTGCACGGCGATCCGATCAAGAAGAAGGTCTACGCCCCGCACCAGATCGCGTACAACTGCATCCCGCAAGTCGACACCTTCGGCGACGATGGTTACACCGGCGAAGAAACCAAGATGGCCCAGGAATCGCGCAAGATCATGGGGCTGCCCGACCTCAAGGTCTCGGCCACCTGCGTGCGCGTGCCGGTCGTGCGGGCTCATTCGGTTTCCGTCTGCGCGGAGTTTGAACGGCCGGTCGACCTGCAGAAGGCCCGCGAGGCCGTCGCCGCCTTTCCGGGCGCGGAACTCGTCGATGAACCGGCACAGCGCCGTTATCCCACGCCCCTGGATTTTGCCGAGACGGTGAAGTGCGGTGTCGGCCGCCTGCGCATCGACACGGCCATGGACAACGCCCTCTCGTTCTGGGTAAGCGGCGACAATCTCTGGAAAGGCGCCGCCCTGAACGCCGTGCAGAACGCCGAACTCATGGTGGAACGCGGCTGGCTCACGGCCAAAGCCACGGGCTGAGCGAACCGGTCGCGAAAGCCGGCGCAGGGGACGCAATTAACCCTTGTCAGTGCCTTGTCCGACCCGCTTAGTTCGTCCCTCGGTCCGGACGCCTAGCTCAGTTGGTTAGAGCATCTCGCTTACACCGAGAGGGTCGGGGGTTCGAGTCCCTCGGCGTCCACCAGTCCGTCGCACTTCGTTGCTCGCGGACCCGTTCCGATCCCTCTGTCTCCGTTTCTCCCTCCATCCTCCAAACCCTCCCTCATGCGACACACGATCTCCGTCCTCGTTGAGAACAAGTTCGGTGTTTTGGCGCGTGTTGCCGGCATGTTCTCCGGCCGCGGCTTCAACATCGACTCCCTTAACGTCGCGCCGACCCACGACGCGGCCCTGTCTCGCATCACGGTGGTATTGAAAGGCGACGACTCTTCCCTCGACCTGGCGATCAAGCAGCTCCGCAAGCTCATCAACGTCGTCGACGTGACCGACTTCGTCAGCGGGCAGGCCGTCACCCGGGAACTGCTGTTGGTGAAGGTGAAGGCCGACGCGAAGTCGCGCTCCGAGATCCTCCAGATCTGCGACATCTTCCGCGCCAAGATCGTCAACGTCGCCGCCGCCGAAGTGATCATCGAACTCACCGGCGACGAGGGCAAGGTGGCCGCCTTCCTCAATCTGCTCGAACCCTTCGGCATCAGCGAACTCGCCCGCACCGGCCAGCTTGCGCTGACCCGTTGATTCACCCAAACCCCGTCCCAAATTCCCAACAACCAAACCATGCCCGCCAAAGTATACACCGACAAAGACGCCGACCTGGGCCTCTTCAAAAACAAGACGATCGCCGTGCTCGGCTATGGCTCCCAAGGCCATGCCCACGCCCTCAACCTGAAGGACTCCGGCGTAAACGTGATCATCGGCCTCTATAAAGGCTCCAAGTCCGCCGCCGTGGCCGAGAAGCAGGGCTTCAAGGTCGTCGAGACGGCCGAGGCCGTGCGCCAGGCCGACGTGATCATGGTCGGTTTGCCGGACATGAAGCAGGCCGACATCTACGAGCAGGACATCGCGCCCAACCTCACCAAGGGCAAAACCCTTCTCTTCTCGCACGGTCTCGCCGTCCATTTCGGCCTGATCAAGCTCCCGGCCGAGGTCGACTGCATCATGGTCGCGCCCAAGGGCCCCGGCCACATGGTTCGCCGCCTCTATCAGGAGGGCAAAGGCATGCCGGCACTCATCGCGGTCGCGCAGGACAAGTCCCGCCAGGCCAAGAAGACCGCGCTCGCCTGGGCCAAGGGCATCGGCTCGACCCGTGCCGGCGTGCTGCAGACGACCTTCAAGGAGGAAACCGAGACCGATCTCTTCGGCGAGCAGGCCGTTCTCTGCGGTGGCGCCAGCGCACTGGTGCAGGCCGGATTCGAGACGCTCGTCGAGGCTGGCTACCAGCCCGAGATGGCCTACTTCGAGTGCCTGCACGAGTTGAAGCTCATCTGCGACCTCATGTATGAGTCCGGCATCGCCGGCATGCGTTTCTCGATCTCCGAGACCGCCAAGTACGGCGACATCACGCGCGGCCCGCGCGTGATCAACGCCAAGACGAAGGCCGAGATGAAGAAGATCCTCAAGGAGATCCAGACCGGCAAGTTCACCAAGGAGTGGGTGGCCGAGTACAAGGGCGGCCTGAAAAACTACAAGAAGCTGCTCCAGGCCGGCGAAAAGCACAGCATCGAAAAGACCGGCGCCCGCCTGCGCGGCATGATGCCCTGGATGGCCAAGAAGAACATCAAGGGCGTCGCGGCCAGCTACTGAGTCGTCGCCTCCCGCGCGGGCGACCCCGTGTCGCCCGCCCCTTCATCGCGGCCACGCCAGCGGCAGGTTGAACTTGCTGCGAAGCGTGGCCGTGTTGTTTTGGCAGGTTTTCGCGCCGGTACACAAACCCAGGTCCCGCCCATGTCCAAACTCGTCATCGCCACCCGCAAGAGTCCGCTCGCACTTGCCCAAACCCACATGGTCGCAGCGTGCCTGCGTGCCGCCGTAGGCGCGGAGATCGAGTTGCTGCCCATCGTCACGACCGGCGACAAGCAGACCGCCTGGTCCCTCGAACAGCGGGGCGGCAAGGGGCTCTTCACCAAAGAACTCGAACAGGCGTTGCTGGAGGGGAGGGCGGATCTCGCGGTTCACAGCGCCAAGGATCTGCCGGGGGACCAACCGGAGGGGCTCGAGATCGCCGGCTATTTGCCCCGGGCCGATCCCCGCGATGTGCTGATCGTGCGCAAGGACGTCGAGACACCGCGGAGCATCGCCACGAGCAGCCCGCGCCGGCGCCTGCAACTGGGCATGCTGTATCCAGATGCTGAATTCAGCGAAATCCGCGGCAACGTCGACACGCGGCTGCGGAAGATCGGCCAGGACGGCGTGGCGGATGCCACGGTGCTCGCCGCGGCGGGACTGTCCCGTTTGGGCATCGGCGAATGGCCCGACGTCGAGTTTCGGGTGCTGGGGGTCGAAACGATGGTGCCGGCAGTGGCTCAGGCCGCAATCGCGGTGCAGTGCCGCGCCGGTGAGGGCGCGGCCTGGCAGGCCTGCTTCGACCGCACGACCGAACTGCGCGTTACCTTGGAGCGGGCGTTTCAAACCCGGCTGGGTGGGGGATGTCACACCGCGCTGGGAGTGCATGTGACGGCGGACTCGCTGTGGTTTTTCCACGAGCAAGTGGGGCTTCGCAGCCTTCCGCTCAGTGAAGAGGAACTTTTTTCGCCCGAGGAAACTGCAGCTAAATTCCTGAAGCACTTGGGGATAGGTAACTAAGTAGATTCCCGCCTTGAATTGACCGGCCCATTTGGACTTAAAAAGACGCACATCTAGGGAGAATCACCTAGACTTTGTTCCCCGTTTCGCGTTTCTTTGGCAAAAAGACTCCCCCAACCAGCTTATGAAAAACTTTCAGAACACGCTATTCTCTGGCCTCTTGGCGTGTGCGATCGGATTGAGTAGCGCCACCTTTTCGTTCGCCGAAGGCCGTAATCCCACCGTCGGCTACAATCCCAACGACCAGACGGTGGAAGGTGATGCGCCGCTGTTTTGGTTCCACACCGTCACCGTCACGGCGCCCTCAAATCTGACGACGGAAATCGTTCCGAATCTGGTGTGGAGAGTCATCGCCAAACCCGAGGGCGTGGATGACGCCACGGCCCTGAGTTACCTCGAGGTCATCAATCTGCCGGATGACTCCGTGCTGCCTCCGAGTTGGATCACGACGGGTCTGAATCGCATCGCAGAGCAAGTCGACACTTGGCTGCTCAGTCAGACAACGCTTTACGGTCCGGCCCCGACGGCGCTCACGTTTTCGTCCACCCAGACCAAGCGCGCGGTCGGCATCTACTTTCGGGGGCCGCCCGACACGGTCGCGGGCGATTACGCCTACGGTCTTCGTTTCGAGGGATTCCCGGGCGAGGCCGCAGAGCCGGGTGGCATCGGCACGGTGCTGAACGATGCGACGTACATCAACGTCTTCGTCAACAACCCGATCCAGGGTGAGCCGCCCACCGTGACCATCGCGTCCCCGGGCGACGGCCAGCAGTTCGAGTACTTTGTGGGCGGACCTCCCGTGCAGGTCCCGGTCCAGGTCACCGGCGCTGCCATCGAGGGCTACGAGGTGACCGACCTGACGGTTTCGGTCAGCGACCGCGGCGAACTCGGCTCAAACGAGATCACCTATTCAAATCTCAATACGATCCTGGCCTCGGGCGTGGCGTCGCTCGGCTACACTCAGGCTGGCATTTATACCGTCGAAGCCACGGCGGTGAACAGTATTGGCAGCGCCCATACCTCAACTGATTTCGAGATCGTCCGCACCGTGCCGCCGCCGGAGGTTTCGATCATCAACCCGCTTCCGCCCAGCGTCCATGTTTACACCTACACGCTCGGCCTGGAGTCCGGCGCCACGATTCCCTATCTCGTCAATGCGACCACCTTCGAAGACGGCGGAGCCAATGAAGGCATTCAGACGCTCACGCTGCAGCGCGACGGTGTCGTCCCGGTGAGCCTCACCGGCTGGACGATCGGTGAGCTCGATGCCTACGGTTCGGCCTCCGAGGTTCTGCCGGAAGGTATCTACACACTCAATGCCGGCACCAGCACGGTTCACGGCACCGCGACCGCGTCCTCGACCTTCCAGGTCAAAGGCCTGTTGCCCGAACCCGAGGTGACCATTACCAGCCCGGCCAACGGCTCCAGCTACACCCGCATTTCCGGTTCCCCTGCCACCGTGATCCCCTTCACCTATGAGGGTGGCGTCGTCTACGGCGGGATCCAATCCGTCGTCGTAACCGTGCTCGACGGCAACGGCCAGCCGGCCGATGCGACCTTCACCACGAACGGCGTGGGCACCGGCACGATCGGCGGCAACGGCACGATCACGACGACCGCCCCCGACACCTTCTCCATCCAGGTCACGGTGACGAGCGAGGGCAGCTCCGCCAGCGACAGCATTTCGCTCTCGGTCAATGAAATCACCGCCGCACCGCCGACCATCGTGATCGACCGTCCGGTCGACGGAGAGGTCTTCACCTTCGAGTTCGGCGCCCCCGGCGCCACGATTCCGGTCGAGATCTCGACCCAGACCGACTTCGGCACGATCGACTCCCTGGTCGCGACTCTCAATGGGCCGTCCGGCAGCGCGCCGCTCAGCCTCGACGTGACTGGCCTGGGTCAAGTTACGGCCACTGGCACCAACGGCACGCTTGTGCTCGATGTGCCGGGCACCTACTCGATCTCCGCCCGCAGCGACACCGCCTACGGCTTCGCGGCCACCAGCAACACCTTCAAGGTGGAAGGCACCTACCCGGCGCCGGTCACGACGATCCTCACGCCGGATGACGGCCTGCAGGTCACCCGCTTCGAGAGCGATCCGGTGACCGAAATCACCTTCACCTTCGAGACCTCCGTCTCCTACGGCACGATCGAAGACCTCATTGTCACGGTCAATGGCTCGCCCGTGGTGGTCACCCACTCCGGCCTCGGCCAGGCAACCGTCACCGGCAGCGGCGTCATCGCTTCGACCGAAAGCGCGACTTACAACATCTCGGTGACGGGTGTCAGCGATCAGGCCAAGTCGGCGACCGACGCGATCTCGGTCAGCGTAGTCGAAAAGGCCGACCCGCCCTCGGACGAAAACTGCCCCACCACGGTTATTTGGAAGGGCGACATTGCCTGCGGCAAGGTCTACTGTGGCGGTGATGACGCCGTGCTCGAATTCCTCCTGCGCTGCGACGACTGCACCTCGGTCACCGATCAGGAAGTCGTCATCGCGGTCATCGACGAGGACAGCGGCGAAGAGTGGTACTTTACCTACGGCAACAGCGCGTCGGGCGACACGTACAGCATCAGCGGCACCTGCTACAAGAAGGTGTTCACCACGGCCGAAGGCGCGCACAAGTATCGCGTGGAAATCTACCGTCCGGTGGCCGCCGGTTCCGACGAGATGGTCCTGCTCTCCTCCAAGGTTTTCCTCACCACCGACAACTGCCACGGTTGCAAGTCCGGTAAATCCGGCAAGTCCGGCAAGTCCGGCCAATCGGATAAATCCGGCAAATCCGGCAAGTCGGGCAAATCCGACAAGTGCGATTACGACTGGTGGGGCAAGTGCAAGAAGAACGGCCAGTGGGGTCACCACTGCGGCTCCGACCACAAGTCCGATAAATCCTCCAAGAGCGGCCAGTCCGACAAGTCGGGCAAGTCGGGCCAATCCCACAAGTCCGGTAAATCCGACAAGTGCGACTACGATTGGTGGGGCAAATGCAAGAAGAACGGCCAGTGGGGTCACCACTGTGGTTCGGACCACAAGTCACAGAAGAGTGGTCAATCCAACAAGTCCGGCAAATCAGGCCAGTCTGACAAGTCGGACAAGTCCGGCGCCTGCGACCTTGACTGGTGGGGCCAGTGCAAGAAGAAGGACCAGTGGGGTCATCATTGCGGCTCTTCGGGCAAGTCCGACAAGAACGGCAATCCCGGAAACCACAAATCGGTAGGCGGCGCCGGGGAAAATCCCAATGGCGACAACAAGTGGGGCTCCGGCGACAAGGGTAAGAGCAATGGCTCGAGCAGCGCCGACAAAGCCAAGGCCGAAGCCGAGGCGAAGAAGAAAGCGGAAGAGGAGGCCAAAAAGAAGGCTGAGGCTGAGGCGAAGAAAAAGGCCGAAGAGGATGCAAAGAAGAAGTCCACCCCCTGGTGGTGGCCTTGGGGTTAGTCCATAACGCCTGATCGCTGGATCGACATCATGAACGGCCTCGTCACCGAGGCCGTTTGTTTTTGCGGCAGGTTCGGCGAACCGGACTTTCCGTCGGCTTGATCCCGCCACCTTCACCCCACACTGTCTTCCCGCATGCAGCCTGAAGTCTCCCGGTCACCCGCCGGCCACGCCCTGTGCATCAGTCGCCGGCAGATCATGCGCGGGTTGTGGACTGCCGTCGCGGTCCTGGTCGGTATCCATGTGGTGCTTACGGTGGTACACTACGAGTTTACGGAGCTGCCGTGGCTCTTTCGCCAGATCTTCGATGTCGACGAAGAGGACAGCTTTCCGACCTGGTATTCCGCGGTCGCACTGTTCATGACGGCGGCCTGCCTGGCGGTGCATGGTTGGGGCTCTGCCTCGGCCCGCCACGAGGGCATAATCGCCTGGCGGGGACTGGCGGCAGGGTTTGCTTTTCTCTCGATCGATGAAATCGCCGGGATGCACGAGACCTTCAACAGCGTCACCGAGTTTTCCTGGGCCATTCCGGGAGCCGCGGTCGGGGCCATCGTTGGGCTGGTCTACCTCCGTTTCATGTGGAGGTTGCCCCGGCGCACCGCGATCGCGTTTGCCATCGGGGGCGCGATCTACCTTGGCGGCGCAGTCGGTATCGAGCTGCTCACCGAACCCTTTCTGGAAAACGATGCCCTCGATACCTTGCCCTACAACATCTGGACCGCGGTCGAGGAAGGAATGGAGATGGGCGGCGTGCTCATCTTTCTCGGCGCGCTGCTCAAGCACATGGCCGGCGGCGCCGCGGACCTGGTCGTGCAGTTCCGCATCAAGGTTTAGGGCGCAAATCTCACCCTCGGTTCGTAAGGCGCTCGCACATTATAAATGTAGGGCTGCCGCTTGCGGCATGCCGCAGGCTGACGGTCGGCTGAGAGGGAGATGCGGCATGCCGCAAGCGGCAGCCCTACAGTGCGAAGTATTCGGGCCGGGCGCGTTCGGGTCCCTGCGGAACTATGATGATGCTGCAGCCTCAACCGAGTTTTTCCGGGGCGGCGATTTCCGGCAAGGGGATCGGATTGCGGAAGGTCATGCGACCGACCAGCTCGATCAATCGCTGGTGCAGCACCTCGTTCTGTTCCTCTTCATCCATCACAAAACCCGCGGGATCGAGCACCTTCTCGGCGAGTTCGATGCTGAGCACGTAGATGTGGTTGTTGTGGAGAAAAAGCAGATTGCCGCGCTTCGCGATCGGTGACGATCCGTCCGGAAGCGTGGCGACGCGTTCGCCGAACATCGAACCACCCGGCAGGAGGTTGTAGACGAAAAGGGCGCCATTGAGGAGTTCCGGGGTGAACCGGGCGCTTTCGATGCGCGCGCCCTCGAATCGCTGCGAGAACTGCGGGTGTACATGCTCGCGAAAGAAACTCACCAGGAAGTCCCGCCGACCCAGGGTCTCGTCCTGGCGCTTCAGGCCGAGGTTGAGCCCGAAACAGGCGACGCTGGCGTGCAGGCTGACATGATCCTGCAGCGTGACTACTTCCGGCGTGTCGACCACCTCACCGCCGAGTTCGATGCGTAGGGGAAGGGAAAGCGTGTACTCGCCGTTCGGCGCCCGATAGCGGTTGTTTTCAAGCAGACCATACAGAAAGCCGGTCTGTTGCGCGTTCGCGACCGGCAGCACGGCAGCCGCCCCGCTCCAAGCCAGCACCCAATGGACGATCAATCTCCGCATCGCGGTCAATCTTCAGGGCTTTCCCGGTAATTTCAAGCGAGGTGCAAGGCCTGCCAGGCCTCGACCGGGATGGCTTCGGGGCGGGCGCGGCCGTCGAGCTTCCATTGCTGAAGCGAGTCGATCCAGGTCCGCCCGTCGTCGGGGAGTCTTCCCCGCAGCAACGCGGCGATCTGCTTGCGGCGTTGTTGAAAACAGGCGCGTACGAGCAGGCGAGTTTTGTCGCTGAAGAGAAACGGCTCCGGTTTTTGCACCAGATTCAGCAAATAGGATTCGACCTCGGGCCGCGGATGAAAGCAGGACGTGGGCACCTTGTGACCCGGGGCGATCGTAAACGCCGACTGCAGAAAGATCGAGATGGCGCCAAACTGCTTGGAGCCGGGCCGGGCCATGTAACGCTGCGCGGCCTCCAGTTGAAGCATGAGCACCATCCGCCGGGGCAGGGGGGCGTGCAGGATCGACTCAAGCCAGGGCGTGGAAATGGCGTAGGGCAGATTGGCGACGATCTTGTAGCCGCCTCCCGCGGCGGCGGCGTCCGTGAGTCCCGCACGCGGACAATCCATGGCATCCCCTTCGAGCAGATGCAGGGCCCCACGGGCAATGGCATCCTCGAACTCGCCCCGCAGGAAACCCGCGAGCGCCGCATCCCGCTCCACCGCATGCACCCGGGCGCCGCGCTCCAGCAGTTCGCCCGTGAGGGTGCCCAGGCCCGGACCGACTTCCACCACGATGTCGTTCGCCTCGACCTGCGCGAGCTCGACCGATTTGCGCACGATGTTGGCATCCACCAGAAAGTTCTGTCCCAGCGCTTTCTTGGGATGATGCCCGAGGCGGGCGAGTCGTTCACGGGTGGAGGAGGGACTTAACGCCATAACTGCAAGATGCGAAGAGGGATGAGCGGGCCCGGCGCAATCGCAAGGATTCTGCACGACTTGACCGCAGCACCTCCTGAAGGAAGATGATCCCGTCATGCAATCAACCACAGTCTCCATCCAGGATTGGCTGGCCACGACCGGTGTCGTCTGGGCCATTAACATTCTTTTCGCCCTGGCGATCTTCATCATCGGTCGCCTGGTGGTGAATGCGATCACCAAACTGATCCTCAAGGCCTTCGGCCGGGCCAACGTGGACGCAACGCTGGCCGGTTTTCTGGCCAAGATCGCCAACATTCTCATGCTCGCCGTCGTCGTCATGGCAGCACTCGAAAAGGTGGGAGTGAAGACGACCTCGCTGGTCGCGATTCTCGGCGCCGCCGGTCTGGCCATCGGCCTCGCCCTCCAGGGCTCCCTCTCCAACTTCGCGGCCGGGGTCATGATCATCATTTTCCGGCCCTTCACGGTCGGCAACTACATCGAGGCCGGCGGCACGAAGGGCATCGTCGAGGGTATCAGCATATTCAATACGCACATGCGCACGCCGCAGAACCAGGTGGTCATCGTGCCGAACGGCCAGATCATGAACGGCACGATCGTGAACTTTTCCATCAAGGACACCCGCCGCATCGACTTCACGCTCGGCGTGAGCTACGACGACGACCTCAAGGTGGCCAAGGACACGATCTGGAAAGTCATCAACGGCGACGAACGCATCCTCAAGGATCCCGCCCCGATCGTGGGCGTGATGGAACTCGGCGCCAACAGCGTCGACCTCGTGGCATGGTTCTGGGTGAAGTCGCCCGATTTCCTCAACACCAAGATGGACATGACCGAGCGTTTCAAGGTGGAGCTCGAAGCGGCCGGTTGCTCGATTCCCTATCCCCAGCGGGACGTGCACATCTTCCAGGAGGAAAAGAAATCCGCCTGACGCCGGCCCGCGGCGTCGCGCCTTGCCCGGCTTCCGGGGCTCCGCTTTCGCGCAGGAGCGCCGGGGCCTTCAACGCGGGAGCGCGTCAACGAAACGACTGCAGGAGGGCCGCCGGGTCGGCCGCCTTCATCAGCGCCTCGCCCACCAGCACGGCCCGCGCACCACAGGCCTTGGCCCGTGCGGCATCGGCCGCCGTGTGGATCCCGCTTTCGCTCACGCTGATCACCCCGGCCGGCAGGCAGGGGATGAGCCGCTCACTCAACCCGAGATCGGTTTTGAAGATGGCCAGATCCCGGTTGTTGACCCCGATGATCTTCGCGCCGACGGCGACCGCCCGGTCGAGTTCGGATTCGGAGTGGATTTCGAACAAGGCGTCGAGTCCCGCGGCCGTCGCCGCCGCGAAGAGGGTGGCGATGTCGGCATCGCTCAGCGCCCGCACGATGATGAGAATGGCGCTCGCGCCCGCCTCCCGGGCCTGTCGCACCTGAATCGGGTGCACCATAAAATCCTTCCGCAAGCAGGGCAGGGCGGGAGCCGCTTCCCGAAAGGCCTGCGTGACTCTCTCCAAATCGGCGAGGGTGCCCCCGAAATACTTCTCGTCGGTCAGCACCGAAAGGCAGTCGGCGCCCGCGGTCCGGTAGCGCCGGGCCTGCGTGGGTGCGTCGACGCCGGCGGCGATCGTCCCCGCCGAGGGGGAGCGGCGCTTGATTTCGGCGATGACCGCGAGCCGACCGTCGGCCCGGCTCAGAGCCCCGGCAAACGATGGCACCGGCGGCAGCGAAGCGTGCAGCTCGGCCAGCTCTTCGAGGGGGACATCGCGCACAAGCGCCGCGATTTCCGCGCGTTTCCAGGCCATGATCTCGTCGAGTTTGTCTGCCATGATGCAAAGGGCACGAAACACACCGCGGGCCACAAAACCAGTTCGGAATTTGCCGGTTTTTTGAGGAGCGGCGCGAGGTTGTGGTTGTTGGCGGTGGGGCTTTGCCGTTTTGCTGCGGCCTATGAGTTCCCTCCACGACTTGCGCGCGACGATCGCCCGGCTGCGGGCGCCGGATGGCTGCCCCTGGGATCGCGAGCAAACCCACGGCTCGCTGGTGCGCTGCCTGATCGACGAGGTCAGCGAGTTGATCGATACGATCGACCGCAACGATCTCGGGCACATGCGGGAGGAACTCGGCGACGTGCTCATCCAAGTCTATTTTCACGCCCAGATTGCCGAGGAAGCCGGACACTTTGACCTCGAGGACGTCGCCCGGGAGGTGAACGAGAAACTCGTGCGGCGCCACCCCCACGTCTTCGGCGACCACGCCCGTCTCGGCACGGCCGGCGAAGTCGTGACCAAGTGGGAGGAAATCAAGGCCACGGAGAAAAAGAACGGCCCCGAGACGAACGGCCTGTTCAAGCCCCAGCCACCCCGGCTCCCGGCCACGATGTTGGCGGAATCCGTGTGGAAGCAGATCGGCAAACACGGCCTGCCGATGCCGGACGCGAAGCTCGCGGAGGCAATTCGAACCCGCGCCGCCGCCCTCGACGACGAGACCCTCGGGCGGGAGCTGTTCATCCTGGCCGCCGCCGCCCGCGAACGGGGACTCGACCCGGAAGGTGCCCTGCGGCGCCAGTCCGATCGGGTGATGCACGATGTCGAAACCGCCCACCAAGGCTGAGCCCCCGCCGGAGGCGGATGACGATGCCGCGGCGCTCCCCGCCGAGGTCGCTGCCGTTTGGCTCGATCCTTTCCTGGTCTGGCTGGAAAAGGAACGGCGCTACTCGGCCTACACCGTTCGTAACTACCGGCACGCCTTTGTCCGCTTTTTCGCCTGGCTGCAGTCCGCCGGGATCGACGCCAAACCTTTCGACGAACTCAGTCGCCGTGAAATGCGCGACTTCGTGATCGAGGCGCAACGCCAGCTCGACCGCCGCACCCTTCATCTTCACGTCTCGGGACTGCGGGCGTTCTTCCGCTTCTGGATCTCGCGAAAGCGGATGCTGCGAAACCCCTTCACCGGCATCCCCCTGCCGAAACTCGAGAAACGCCTGCCCCAGTTCCTGACCGAATCGCAAATCAAGCGCTTGCTCCTCGGACCTCAGCGTCTGATGGAAAACGAATCCATCGAACCCTTCGTGGCCTGGCGCGACCGGCTGGTGATGGAATTGCTCTACGGGGGCGGGCTGCGCGTCAGCGAACTGTGCGGGCTGCGCTACGCGGCCATCGATTTTTCGTCGGGTTGCGCCCGCATCGTCGGCAAGGGGGGCAAGGAACGTCTTTGCCCGCTCGGGCGCGTGGCCTTGGCCGTACTCCAGCATTGGCGCAAGCACCACGCGCCGGATACCCGGCCCACGGCGACCGTCGTGCTCCACCGCCAGGGCGCCGCGATGACGCCGCGGCAGGTTCAGGCCATGCTAAAACGCTATCTCGCGCTGGCCGACCTTCCGCTGGACCTGACTCCGCATAAATTGCGCCACAGCTACGCCACCCACCTGTTGAATGCCGGGGCCGACCTGCGCCTGGTTCAAGAACTCCTGGGCCACGCCAACCTGGCTACCACCCAAATCTACACCCACGTCTCGGTGGCCCGCCTGAAGGAGGTGCACGCCCAGGCCCACCCGCGCGCCTGAAACGGCTGATTTTGCATCCCCTCCGTTCAGGCTCGGGCAATCACCCGGGAGTGGAATCGTTCATACTAGGAACGGATATGGGCAAATTACCCTAATTTCATACGGCAAGTACAGATTTAGTAGATATTGGTAGGACAGCTGGCTAGATATTGCTCCCATGCCTGCCGCTGCGCCTGCCCCAACCGCCGTGAACCTCAAGCGCGTGATGGTCGTCGACGATCACGTATCCGTGGTGGAGATGATCATCCAATTTCTCGACAGCCTCGGCGGTTATGAAGTGGTGGGTCAGGCCACCACGGTTGACGAAGCCAGCCGGATCGGGGCCCAGGATAAACCGGACTTGGTGATCCTGGACCTCGTCCTCGAAAACGGAGCAGCGGGTCTTCGCCTCATCGACGACCTTCGTCGTTCGAGCCCCCACACCCGTTACCTGATCTATTCGGGCAATCTCACGCTCAACGCCGTGCGTTCCGCCATGGCGGCCGGGGTTTTGGGGATCGTCGACAAGGGAGCTCCCCTCAGTGAACTCCGCGAGGCCCTGCGCAGTGCCACCGAGGGCACGCCCTTTTACTCCAGCTCGGCCGCCGATTATCTGCGTCATCTGGTGCGGGAGAAACGCACCGAAAAGCGGGCCGTGGAACTCAGCCCCCGCGAACGCTCCGTGCTCACCATGCTCGCCGAGGGCCTGAGTTCCAAGGAGATCGCCGAGAAACTGGGTCTCAGCATGCACACCGTGGTCAACCACCGCAGTAACCTCATGCGCAAGACCGGCCTCCATCGGGTGGCGCAACTCTCGCGCTATGCCGTCGAGATCGGCCTACTGAACCCACGGCCGCCGCGCTGAGCGGCGCGCCCCCCTTCAACGCTCAGGGAAGGGGCAGGCGAGTGGCCCCGCGATTGCCCGCGGCGTCCTCAACCTGAATTTCCACCGCCGTGGCCCCGGCCACCCGATCCGGCGACAGGCTAAGGACAAAGGTTTCGCTCCGCCCATCCAGAATGCCGTCGACCGGCTGACCGAGTTCGGTGCGGTAGCCGTTGTTGAACCCAAACGCCACCCGCTGCGGCAGGGAGAGCGTGTCATGCACGGAAACCGTTACGACGACCCGCGACGATCCGTCCGCCGACTCGATTCGAGCATCGACGATCTTCGGCGCGCTCAGATCAATCACCAGGTCGTCGGTCTCGAACACCACCTCCCGCCGGTCTTCGGCGGGCCGGGGCGAGGTTTCGGCGACCGTCAGGCGGGTAAAGTAAATCCCTTCGCGCAAGGTCCGGCGATCGAACTGCACCCAATCCGTCTCCACGCGTTCCGCCAGCGTGAACCACCTCTCCTCCGCCTCATGGCGCACGGCAAAGCTGGCGACCAAGCGATCCTCGTCGGCATCACGAATTGCCCAAGTCACGATCTGCGCGCCCGGCTCGGGCACCACTGCGTTGCCCAGAACCGCACTTTGGCGGCGTCCGTCGTTCGCCGTTTCGGTGTTGGCGAGCACCTGGCCGAGGGTCGGCAGGCTCGCATTACCGGCGTCGCTGCGCGGCACCACGGCGAGATTTGGTGGCGCCACTTGAAACGACTGCAAAACCGGCCGCCGATTCTGGGGCAGGTGAAACAGACGGCCTCGATCGATCTCGGCGTCTGGCGGGAAATCAGCCGGCAGCGTGAGGCGCAACTGGGCGTATTGACCGCGCAACCCGTCGGCGCGCCAACCGCCTTCGGATTCCGTGGCCGCACTCCAAGCCGACCACCCCTCCACTTCGTCGCGGCCCCGGTTGCTGCGAAACTCCACGTCGATCTCCGCGGGCTCGATGCCGCGCAGGCGATTGAAGCGCAGCGCACCGAGGCGCCCGTCCGAACGCAGGTCGAGCCGACGCGTGGTCGCGGTGCGCGGGCCGGATCCGGTGAAGTCGATCCGCAACAGGGCGGCCGGATTGTTGGCGAGGGCGAGCGACACGTCGGCCGCCGGGTCGAGCGGCAGCAGGGCGTTGATCTGCGCGGAGTCGCTGCCGGCAAAGGTCAGCGAGCGGTGGGCGGCCATGTCGTAGCCGAGCAACTCCCCCTGGTCGCCCCCAGCCAGGAGCAGCACGTCGCCCCGCGCGATGATGCGGTAGATCGAAATGTTTCCGCGCGAAGCCACCGTTTCGGCCAGGCCGTCGCCGCCGGGAATCCGCACGAGATGAGTGCGTCCGGAGAAGGAAATCTCGGCCGGCGCCGCTTCCATGATACTCGACGCCGAAGAGCGACTGTCGTTGGCCTGGGGCGGTTCGGTGGAGACTTCCAGGGAAGTGCCGCCGGCCACCCGTTGATTCGACTCATCCGAGCCGAAAACCACAGTCGCAAACACGTCACCATTGTCGGCAACATGGATGTCGGTCACCTCGGCACGTTCGTTGTCGAAGAGGATTTCCGGAGCGGCGCCGCTCCGGGCAAATCGATAAAGGTTGCCCTCGGGCGCCGACCCGGCGAGCACCCGGCCCGGCGCGTCCAGCGCAAGACGGCGGACATTGCGATCCCGGATTTCGCCCCACGTCGTCAATCCCCGTTCGGCGGGCGACACGTCGGGGGCACTCGCATCGAGCCGGGTCAGGTCGAGATGCCATATCCGCCCCGGGTTGCCGGTGGCGATGAGCACGCCGCCTCCTTGCGCCGCCGGCACCTCGAGCAGATGAAACACCGCTTCGGCCGCGAGGGAAATTTCGCCCACCGTTTCGCCTGCGGCGTTGAGGTGACGAATCCGCGCGCCCGGCGAAGCGGCGGCCACGACCGAGCCGTCGGCCAGCGCGGCGAGCGCGTAAATGTGCCCGCTTCCCAAGTCCGCCCAAGGCGTCGCGCGCAGCAGATCGCCCTCGGCATCCAGCTCAACCCGCAGGATTTCCGCCTCGGGTCCGGTGCCGATGAGCAGTTCATTTTCGCCGAGCGGCACCAGGTCCCACAGCAGGCCGGGGGGCAGGTCGCCCTTCAGCGCCTGCACTTCGGGGCCGGGGATCAAACGTCCGTCCGATCTCGTGCCGAGCCCACGAAGATTTCGTGAACTCACGTCCCGGTAAAAATCCACCGTGAGGTCCTGCGTGAAGGATTGGGCGAAGCCACCGGTTGCCGGCAGGAGAAGGCCGAGCCAGCAAAGGACCCGGCGGAAGAAGGGGGAGCAAATCATGAAGAGAAAGCGGAAAACCCGAAGGATGCCGGGGGCGGATCAATCAATTCTCCACGGCAAGCGGCAGGCGAAAGACCCCCGGCACCAACCGGCCCTCGAGCAGATGCGTCGTCCACAGCACCTCCGCCGCGGGCTTCTCCGAAAAGCGGCTGGTGTCGGCCGTACGGGCGATGCGGCTGAGCGACCCCGGCAGCTCGCGCAAGGACGTCGTTTGGTCGAGAAAGACGGTGCTGCGGCTGACGACCGCCACGAACAAACCGTCGGCCCGGCGCCGGGACTGCAAGGCGGCCAGGTAGGCGTCGATGTCGCGAATCTGACTCACCGGGAAGGCGCGCTGGCCACCGGCCAACTCGTCGAGCACCGGACCGGATGCCACGATCACCTGCACGGGGCGGCCCAGCCACTCCTCGCTCACCGGCACTTCGAGCTGTTCGATCCAGGGTCGCCCCTGAAAATCCCGCAGACTCAGCGCCACCGTCACCCGCTCTCCCGGCGAAGCAACGCGGCGGGACAGGGTGGCATTGTCGAGACTGGCCGTGGGGTTGGTCGCCAATGCTTCCACGGTAAACTCGATCGCTTCCGGAAACACCTCCTCCACCGGATTCTGCATCCAGGTGCCCAAATGTTGCATCAAGCCAGTGAGGCCGGCCTTGAAGCCCTCGGGGCCGGCGTAGAGGCGATCGAACTCCAGCGCCCGCCCGCCGGGAAACGTGACCTGTGCGCGCAAGGCAAAGCCCTCCGTAAGCCCCGCATCGTTGGACCCCAGCACCGCTTGCGAAACCCCCGTCGCGGCGATGACAGGCGTCAATCGCGGATGCTTTACGGTGGAAAACTCGAGGTCGCGCACCGGTGTATGCACCGTGACCGGCATCAGCGGCGGTTTGCGACCCAGTTCGCCGTAGATCGCCGACAATCGATCCTGGCGAACGGTCCCGATGACTCCGCCCGTGTTGGAGATTTTGAAGGAGCTGAGGTTCGACGGCAGGATGGCCACCACCTCGGCTTCCGTCATGGGCACCTCGACCGTTCCCAGGCCCAGCAGCGGATGCCCGAAAGCCAGCACCCGGTCACCGTCCACCTGCGAAACCGTGCCCGTGCCGGCGAGCGTGATGTCGCCCACCGCCAGCGCAGCCCCGACGGCATGGCCCGGTCCGAGGGGAGACGAACGATCCGGGATCAGTGCCGTCGAATTGGCCATCACCCCGCCGAGACTCGTCGTTGCGATGCCCAGCTGTTGCAGGGGTCCGCTCATCAGGTCGGCCACGGCCGGGGCAATGCCGCCGAAGCTGAAGACGAGGCTGAGCGGCTGGATCGCCTTGTCGTTGGCCGTTTCATCCTGCGGCTGCGCACCTCCCGGCAGCACTGCCGGCAATCCGCCGCCGTCGCCCGTTTCGGGCGCAAGATCCATCGCGATGCGTCGCACCTCGAGCAGATCCGCTGCCGGCGTGAATCCGGCAAAGCGTTCGGTTTCGAATCGTTGTACCTGATAGGAGAGGGCGCCGGCAAACCGGCCGTCGATGTAGAGCGGACTTCCGCTCATCCCGGCCACCGCGCCCATCTTCTGCACGCGGGGATCGGTGAGTTGGCAAAGAATCATCGATTTGCCGGGACCGAGCGCGTTCTGGATCACGCCCGTGACCTCCACCGCGAAGGGCTCCGGTTCGGTGCCCCGAAAAACCGTCCACACTTCACCGGTCATGCCGGGCCGGAGTTGATCGAGGGGCAAAACCTCGGCCTGGGTGGGCTGGGTGGCGGCAGTGAGCGGGGGCAGGACGGCGAGGGTCAGCAGGGTCGCCCCCCGCGCGATCCACCGGCGCATAGTGTTGGGAAAATGGATACGGGGGAAGAGGCTCATAGGTCGTTGATGGCGCCGGCCATGGTTTCGCACGCCCGGTCGATGGCGGCGCCCTCGTGGGCGGTGCTGATGAAACAGGCCTCGTAGGCGCTGGGCGGGAGATAAACCCCGCGTTCGAGGCAGGTGCGGAAGAAGCGGCCGAATAGGGCGGCGTCGGTCGTCTGCGCGCTGGCGAGGTCGCGCACCGGCGTGGCGGTGAAGTAGGTGCAGAACATCGATCCCACCTGCGGCACCTGCGCCGCGAGTCCCTTGGCCGCGAGGGCATCGCGCAGCGCGGCCTGCACGCGCGCCCCCAGTGCGCCGAGCCGCTCGTAGGTGCCCGGCTGTTCAAGCAGCTTCAGGGCCGCAATACCGGCGGCCATGGCCAGCGGATTGCCGCTGAGGGTGCCGGCCTGGTAGACGGGGCCGACCGGCGCAAGACAGTCCATGATGTCGGCGCGCCCGCCGAAAGCGCCGACCGGCAGGCCGCCGCCGATGATCTTGCCGAGCGTGGTGAGGTCGGGGGTGATGCCTTCGAGTTCCTGCACCCCGCCCCGGCCGAGCCGGAATCCGGTCATGACCTCGTCGAAAATCAGCACCGCGCCTTCGCGGGCGGTAAGTTCGCGCAGGAACGCCAGGTATCCGGCCTCCGGGAGGATGAGGCCGACGTTGGCGGGGTAGGGTTCCAGGATGACGCCGGCAATCCCGCCCGGGTTGGCGGCAAAGGCATCCTCGAGTGCCTGCCGATCATTGAAGGGCAGCACGATCGTCTCCTGGGCAAAGGAGGCCGGCACACCGGCGCTGTCGGGGTGGCCGTGGGTGAGCGCGCCCGAACCGGCCTTGATGAGCAGTGAATCCGAGTGGCCGTGATAGCAGCCGGCAAACTTGATGATCTTGTCGCGCCCGGTGAAGCCCCGGGCGAGGCGGATGGCCGACATCGTGGCCTCCGTGCCACTGTTGCACATGCGCACCTTTTTGATCGAGGGCACGAAACGCGTGATCAGCTCGGCCATCTCCACCTCGAGCGGGTTCGGCGTGCCAAAGGAGGTGCCGCGGGCGAGCGCCTCGGCGATCGCCTCGCGGATGGCCGGATGATTGTGGCCATGAATCGCGGGTCCCCAGGTGCAGACGAAGTCGATCAGTTCGCGGTCGTCGGCCGTCGTGAGGGTGGCGCCCTGGGCGCTCTGCACGAAAAACGGCGCGCCTCCGACGGAACGGAAGGCGCGGACGGGCGAGTTGACCCCACCGGGGATGAGTTGCTGGGCGCGGGCGAAGAGAGCGGCGGATGACATGAAACAGGTTCTACTATCGGACGGATCGGGCGTCAGGTTCAGTGCACATAGCCTTGAGCCAAGGGCAGCCGGCGGCCAACGCCAAAGGCGAGGGGAGTGATCTTCAGGCCGGGAGCGGCCTGGCGACGTTTGTATTCGTTGAGGTCGACCTTGCGCACCATCTCTTTAACGACCGCAGGATCAAATCCTTGGTCCACGATTTCGCGCGGGGAACGGCCCTCTTCGATGTAGGCCCGCAGGATCGCATCGAGCGTCTCGTAGGGCGGAAGGCTGTCGGCATCGACTTGCCCCGGCCGCAGTTCGGCGCTGGGCGGCTTGGTGAGCGTCGAGGCGGGAATGACCTCGCTTTCCCGATTGATCCAGCGCGCGAGGGCGTTGACCTGGGTTTTGTAGAGGTCCGAAATTACCGCCAGCCCCCCGCACATGTCGCCGTAGAGCGTGCAGTAACCGACCGCCAATTCGCTCTTGTTGCCCGTCGTGAGCAACAGCGCTCCGGTCTTGTTGGAGAGCGCCATCATGAAAACGCCACGCACCCGTGCCTGGAGATTCTCCTCGGTCACGCCAGGCGGGGACGCGGCCAGCGTCGGAGCGAGTGTCGTCTCGCAGGCGCTCACCGCCTCGGCGATGGAAAAGGTGCGCAACGTGATCCCCAGATGACGGGCAAGCGCCGCGGCGTCCTCCACCGAATGGGGGCTGGAATGAACCGAAGGCAGCGCCACGCCGATCACGTTCCCCGGTCCGAGCGCCGCAGCGGCGAGGGCGCCGACCACCGCCGAATCGATTCCGCCGCTGAGGGCCACCAGCGCTTTGCCAAAGCCGGTTTTGCGCGCGTAGTCCCGCAGGCCGAGAACCAGCGCATCGTGCACGGCGCCCGGGTCGTCCCCGGTGAAGCCCGCTCCGACCACGGGCGCATCGGCGCGGGCCGCCGCGAGATCGACGACCTGCACAGCCGGTCGGTTGGCCGGCAGTCCCACGAGTAGTTCGCCGGCCGCATCGACCACCATTGAACGTCCGTCGAAGATCAACTCGTCGTTGCCGCCGACGGCGTTGACATAGACCACCGGTGCACGCAGCCGGCGGGCGGCGTCGCGCACCACTTGCTGGCGCACCGCGAGCTTGCCGCTGTGCCAGGGACTGGCGGAGAGGTTGACCATCAGATCGATGCCCAATGCCGCCATGCGCTCCACCGGGTCGAAGCGGTGCCGATAGCGCCAGCCCACCGGAATCCCGGCCCACAGATCCTCACAAATCGTAACGCCCACCCGACGCCCCCCGATCTGCATGACGGTCGGCGCCTCGAAAGGCTCGAAATAGCGGTCTTCGTCGAAAACATCGTAGCTCGGCAATAGGCACTTGCGGGCGAACTCCTGCACCACGCCGTGCTGGCACAGCGCTGCCGCGTTGTAAAAAGGTCGCCCCGCCCCATGGGGATTGCGGTCGAGCGCGCCGACCAGTGCCGGGACCGCTCCGGTAGCCGCGGCGATTTCCAGCATCGCCCCTTCGGCGTCGTCACCAAACCGCCGCTGGCAGAGCAGGTCCCTGGGCGGGTAACCGGTCACCGCAAGTTCGGGCAGCACCACCAACTCGGCGCCCGCCTCCACCAGCTGACGATAGGCCGTGATGATCTGGTCGCGGTTGCCGGCAAGGTCGCCGACGGTGAAATTGAGCTGGGCCAGTCCGATGCGCATGGGCGGGATGACGCACCGTGCCCGGCGCCCGCCGTGCTGACAATCCCGCAACACGCTCAACCTCCAGCAGGCGGCGGTCCGCTGTGCCTTGCGCCCCGCGCGTGCGAGCGTTTGCCTCGCGGACTCATCCATGCAGCACGCTTGTCTTCACCTCGTCCGCCGCGCAGTCGGCCCGCGCCTCGTTCCCGCGATTCTGGGCCTCTGCCTTGCGCTCCCCCTCCTGTCGCACGCACAGGAACTCGAGTTTGATCTTTCGTCCGCCCTGCAGGCGGTCGACGAGGCCAATGTCACGGTACTGCTCAGCCGCGAAACCGTCCGGCAGGCCGAGGAGACCGCCCGCAACTCCCGCGCCAATCTCCTGCCCAACGTCACGCTCGACGCTTCCCAACGCCGCTCCCGCTCCGCCTCCTTCGGCAGCGCGGTCGTGCGCTCCGGTGTCAATGGCCGCTTCGACCTGAGCCTCAACGGCCGTATCGACCTTCTGGATGCACAGAACATCGCCGCCTATCACGCCGCCCGGCTCGGCATCGACGTGGCGGAACTCGACTCCGAAACCGCCCGCGAAGCCGTGCGCGCCGCGCTGGCCAATGTCTACCTGCAGCACCGGCGCAACCTCGCCCGACTCGCTCTCATCGATGCCAATATCGCGCGCGCCGACGCCTTGCTCGATCTGGCCGTCCGCCAGCGCGACGCCGGGGTGGCCACCCAGATCGACGTGACCCGCGCCCAGGCCCAGCTCGCCATCGCCGAACAAGCCCGCCTGCAGCAGGAAACCGAGTTGCGCTCGTCCGAACTGCGCTTCAAGCGCCTGCTCGGTTTGCCAGCCGACCAGCCGGTGCAGCTGGCGCCCTTCGAGCTGCGCATCGCCGAAACCGACCCCTCGGAATCCGCCGCCGAGGATCGCGCCCTGGCGAACCGCGCCGACTACCAGCGGGCCACGCGGGTGCTCGACCAGTCCGAGCTCGAGGTGCGCGCCGCCAAGTTCAATCGTCTGCCCACCGTGGCGCTCAACGGCGGTTACGGGCGCGCCGCCGAGGAGGCCTTCGACGGCAACGATGCCGAGGTCTGGTCGGCCGGCCTTTCGCTCAGCGTGCCGGTCTTCGACGGCTTGCGCACCGGTTCGCTCACCCGGCTGGCCCTGTCCCGCCTCCGCGCCAACGAGCTGCGCCAGGCCGACTTGGCCAATGCCATCGGTGCCGAGGTGCGGCTGGCCGTGCAAAACTCCCGCTCGCGCCGCGCCCAGATCGACGTGGCCGGCACCAGCCTGGCCCTGGCCGAGGACGAACTGCGGCTCGCCCAGATCCGCTTCGAACAGGGCGCCGCCGACAACCGTGAAATCATCGAGGCGCAGAACCGTCTCGCCATCGCCAGCGACAATCTGCTGGAGGCCACCTACCAATACCACCTCAGCCGCGTCGAACTTGCGCGGGCCACCGGCGAGGTGCGGGCCATCCTGTCCGAACAGGCGCCATGAGCGCGGCCCCCGTCCGTTTGATCCTGGCCTCCGCCTCTCCGCGGCGCCGCGAGTTGCTCGCGCAGCTCGGCCTGCCCTTCGAGGTCGTGGTGGCCGAGGTGGTCGAACACGAGGAGCGCACGACCGACCCGCGCACGATGGTCGCCCACAACGCCGCCCTCAAAGCCGACTGGGTCGCCGAGCGCCATCCCGACGCCTGGGTGCTCGGCGCCGACACCACCGTCTTCATCGACGGCCACGCCCTCAACAAACCCGCCGACCGCGCCGAAGCCCGCGCCATGCTGCGCCAATTGAGCGGCCGCACCCACACCGTCTTCACCGGCCTGGCCCTGCGTCATCACGCGAAGGGCGTGCGCGTCGACCGGGGAGTGGCCAGCGAGGTGACCTTCAAGGACTTGGACGAGGCGACGATCGAGACCTACCTCGCCCGGGTGCACACTCTCGACAAGGCCGGCGGTTACGCGATCCAGGAGCACGGCGACCTGATCATTGCCCGCCAGACGGGGTCGTTTTCCAACATCGTCGGGTTGCCCCTGGAGGTTTTGAAACAAATTTTGACGGAGCAGCGTCTGATGGGCTGATCTTCCCCTCGCGCTCTCCGTCCCGCATGCCCGCGTCCCGTCGCCGTTCTTCCCGCCCGCCGAAATCGTCCGCCGTCCACCGGTCGCCGACGGGTGCAGGCTGGGTGCGTGGGCCGCGCCGGAGTCGATCGATCCAGGCGGGCATCATCGGCACGATCATCGTGCATCTGCTCCTGCTGT
The DNA here is from genome assembly GCA_965652375.1 of uncultured Opitutus sp. Taxonomy (GTDB): domain Bacteria; phylum Verrucomicrobiota; class Verrucomicrobiia; order Opitutales; family Opitutaceae; genus Actomonas. Next base: position 63,393 of record CBFGUO010000006.1, on the reverse strand, counting down.
GGCTCGCCCCGAAATTCGAGCGACATTTCACCCAGACCGGGATGTCCGCGCTGGCCCGCAGCGACGATCCGGCGGAACGCCTTTTCGACATTGAAATCATGCCGGAGGAGATTCCGCCGCAGACCTTCGTCGAGGCCAACCCCGACGCGCCGGACAACGTGCCCGACGAGACCGACCATTTTTCCGATCGCAACCAGCAACTCGCCCAGGAGGTGGCCGCCGAGGAACTCGGGGACATGCCGTCGACCGAGGCCACCGAGGGCCTGGAGGATATCGAATCCACCGCCATCGTCTCCGGCGATGACGCCGAGCCGCTTCCTCCGCAGCCCGCCGAACCGCCCGCCCCGGAAATCACCGAGTCGCCGGTCACCGAAGAGGAGGCACGGCCGGCCCTTGCCCAGGACCCGCTCAGCGGCACCGAAAAAATGCAGGGCGACAATGAGGACAGCTACGGCACCAATGTCGTGAAGCTGCCGAAGAATCCGAATCCCGACGCGACGGAAAGCGTCGAGGGCATCGACGATCCCGAACTGGCTTCACCGCAAGGCAGGGGACTTTATTATCGCCCCGACCCCAACCGCCCCGCCAGCCGCCCGTCGCTCGCCCAGTCCCAGCTGCGGCCCGCCGTCTTCGCGCACCGGCCCGAAGGCACCGAGAACATCGGCGTCTCCGCGCACAACGCGCTCAAGACCACCTACGGCGCCTACTACGAAAAAATGATCGGCGTGATCGGCCAGGGCTGGCGCTACGACATCCGTTCCAAGATCGAGCGGCGGCTCGGCTTTCCGCTCGACGGCAGTCGCGTCACCGTCTGGTGGACCCTCCACAAGGACGGCTCCGCGACCATCGACAAGGTCGAGGGCAACGCCGGCCCCCTGTGGGACGGCGTCGCGGTCGAGGCCATCGCCGCGCCTTCGCGGGTCGCCGACGGCTACGGCGAATGGCCCGACGACATGATTGCGATCCTGGGTGACAGCACGCCCATCCGCATGACCTTCCTGTACCAGTAATGGCCCGCGCCGCCGCCTTTGCCCAACTGGCCCCGCTCGGCGAGGGCGTGCAGGTGATCCGGGCCGATGCCTCCGGCCTGATCGCCCTGGCCAAACCGGCCGGCCTGCTCTCGCACCCCAATCACGCCGGCGAACAAAACCGCGCCCTGCTCAACGCCGCCTACGACCTGGAGGCGGAATGTTACCGGTGGGCTGCCGACGATGGCGCCGAACACCGCGCCTGGCTCTTGAACCGGCTCGATTCGGCGACCTCCGGCATCCTCATGGTCGCGACCGATCCCGAACTCGCCGCCGCCATCCGCGCCCTCTTCAAGACCAAGCGTATCCAAAAAGTGTATGCAGCCCTGGTCTTCGGCCGCCCGATCGCGCGCAGCGAAGTCTGGCGCGATCAGCTGGCGGTGCAGAAACAGGGCGGGCGCATCCGCACCGAGGGCCGCGGCAACATCCCGGCCGAGGCGACCATGCGCCTGGTCGACAGCAACACCCGCGTCTCGCCGCCCTTGAGTCTCATTCAGCTCGAGCCTCGCACCGGCCGCAGCCATCAGCTGCGCGTGCAATGCGCCACCCGCCGGCTGCCCATCGTGGGCGATGCGACCTACGGTGATTTCAAACTCAACCGTGCCTTCGCCAAGGCCGGCGGCGACAAGCGCCTCTTCCTGCACTCCTTCCGCACGACCTTCGACTACCCTTGGCAGGGTCGCACGGAACATTTCAGCGCCGAGGCACCCTTGCCGGATTCGTTTGCAGCGGCCTTGCGGGGCACGGGGATGAAAGGATCGCGAGGCACCTGAGCCGACTCGATCAGCCCGCGGTTGCCGGCGTCCCGAGCAGGACTCGGATCACGTCGCGCGCCGAAAGGGAATGGCGGGTAAAATCGAAGAATCGGGCCAGCTCGCTGAGTTCGTCGCCCGCCGTGACCAGGGGCAATTCCGTCGTGCCGTCCTCGAGCACCTGGCCGAGCCCCACCGTGGCGGCGAGTCCGTTGCAGAGGCACTTTCGTCCGGCGGTGTCCTCGATCCGGCCGCCTTTGCGCCCATACTCCGCGGGCGACTCCGCCGGACAGCGGTAGCCGATCGAGCCATCCGGTCGCTGAAACAAACGGCGCAGGTAACCGAGGTCGCAACGGCGCAGGCGCTGGGCGTAGGCGGCGGCATCGGAGAGGGTTTGGCTGACCTGCGCCAGTTTGAAGGGGAATCCGGTCGGAGAGGCAAACGCGTCCGTGCGCACGCGGGCGAGTCCGGCAGCGACGAGGTCGCGCAGGCGCTGCTTCAGGTCGGGCATGATGCCGGATTCGTCACAGAGTGCGAAGGCGGTTCCCACCTGCACACCCGCGGCGCCCAACCGCCGGGCTTCGGCGATTTTGCCCGGCCGCGAGGCTCCGCCGGCGAGCCAGAACGGCAGGCCGAGCTCCCGCACCTTGGCCAGGTCGACCACGTCCCGCGGCCCGTAAACCGGTTCGCCGCGGGCGTCGAGGTCCTTCGCGCCGCGGGGCGGGGCGTTGTGACCGCCGGCCTGCGGCGTCTCCACCACAAACCCATCCACCGTGCCGCTGGCTTTGCGGGCCAGCGTCTGGGCGAGCGTGGCCGAAGCGACGATGGCAAAAAACCGCGGCCGCGAAAGCGACGGCGCCGCCCCGCGGAAAAACGCCTGCGGATCGAATCCCACCGTCACCGGCTCCTGGTCGGCGGCGCGGCCCTCGACATCCAGCCGCAGTTCGACGGGCTCGCCGCGCGCCAGCCGGTCCAGCACCCCGGGAATGGCCCGGGGCACGCCGGCGCCCATCAGGACGACATCCACGCCGGCCAGCATCGCACCGAAGAGCGAGGGCAGGGTGGGGAGCTGAATTTTTTCCAAAAGGTTGATGCCGACCCGTCCGTCGTGCCCCGTTTTGGCGAGATGAACTTCAGCGAAATTGGCCAGGACGATCAACGCCTCCAGCTCCGGGTTGCGTTGCACCGACGGCATCGGCACTGCCCGGAACGGTTGGCCGGCGGGGATGCCGCCCTCCACGTAGTAGCGCTGCCATACCTGCTCGGCGAGGTCGGGCAGGGGAAACGCCGCGAAGGCGCGCCGCAGGTGGCCGCCGGGATCGCCCTGCTGCAGCAGCCGGGCCTGCACGACGGCCAGCAGGGTGCCGGAAACGACGCCGAGTTGTCCCTCGCGGGAGACGGCGCGGGCCAGCCGCCAGTTGGAGACGGCGACGCCCATGCCGCCCTGAATGATGGTGGGTGTGGGCATAGTGCAGCGGCCCACGTAGGGACCAACGCCGACCATGGCGACGCCACCCCGTCGAGGCAAAGCCCCCATAGCGCGCACCTGCGGGGATTCACTGCGCAGGAATTGCACCGGGCCTCGCTGCGTGGGAGAAGCCACCGGGGCGCCTGGGGTACCACAGGCATACTGCCTGGGCAGGTTGGAATGGCGCGGTGAGGCAGGGTACACAGACAGGAATGTCTGTGCTACGAAGTTCACGGCGTTGACAAATGCCTCCGCCTCTCGCACTCGTGCGGCACATGAACTTCGCCGCGCACGCCTACTTTTATTTTTGGTTCGGCTATTGCCCTTCCCGCTAAGCGGCCGCGCGCGACGACGTTCCCTCCCCAAACCTCATCCGCCACCAGCCGCCTCCGGGCGGCTTTTTTGTTTTTTCTCACCATGATCCTCCCCAAATCCAACCGCCTCTCCGCCGAACAAGTTGCCGAACTCACCGCCATCGTGGGCGAGTTCGGCTGCCGCCTGCAGCCCATCATTGGCACGGTGCGCACCATCTACGCCATCCTCGGCGACGAGCGCGACGAGTTGATGATCAACCGCATCGAGGGTCTCGACTACGTCGACCGGGTCGATCGCATCCAGTCGCCCTTCAAGCTCATGGACCGGCGCTCCGATCTCGCGTCGCATCACATCCGGATCGGCGGCGTCACCCTCGGCGAGGAACTGCTGGTGATCGCAGGACACTGCACCATCGATCCGAAGAATCCCAACCTGTTCTACGAGTCCGCAGCGGCGGTGAAGGAAGCCGGCGCGCAGGTGCTCCGCGGCGGCGTCTGGAAGCCCCGCACCAATCCCTACACCTTCCAGGGCGATACCAAGTCGCTCGACATTCTCATGGAAGCCTCGCGTCGGACTGGACTGCCGGTCGACGCCGAGGTGATGGATGAGGATCACCTCCGCATGGCGCTGGATGCCGGCGTCCACATGCTGCAGATCGGCGCGCGCAATGCCCTCAACTATTCGCTGCTGCGCGCGATCGGGCGCGCCATCGCCGAACGCGACACCGTCGTGCTCCTCAAACGCAGCATCCACATGGGACCCATCAACGAATTCATCGCGGCGGCCGAATACATCGTGAGCTTCGGCAATCCCAACGTCCTGCTCTGTCCGCGCGGCACCTCGCCGGGACTCGACGGCTACCGCAACCATCCCGACGAAAGCATCACGCCGCTGTTGAAGGAGAAGAGCTGGGCCCCCGTCGTGGTCGACCCGTCGCATTCCGTCGGCAAGGCGGCCTACGTGCCGGCCTGCGCGTTGGCGGCCGTCGCCTACGGGGCCGATGGCCTCTGCATCGAGGCCCACGCCGAACCGAGCAAGGGCATCGGCGACGATCCGAAGCAGGCGCTGACTCCCGCCGCGCTGGCCGCCACGATTAAAAACGCCCGGGAAATTTGGAGACTTCGCCGCGGACTTGTCGTTTGACGGCACTGCGGAACTAGGGTCGTTTCTGCCCAATGTCGGTCTCCCGTTCGTGCCCCCTGCTGGTTTTGCTTTCGCTTCTCCTTCCCCGGTTCGCATGTGCTGCGGGCTTCCAAACCGTCGAGCTCAAGAGCGGCGCCACGGTGGTGGGTGAAGTGCTCGCCGAGAAGCCCGACCGGCTCGTGGTCGATCTTGGATTTCGCATCCTGGAGGTGCCGCGGGATGAGGTGCTGCGCGTGCTGAGCCCGGACGCCGGCGAGGCCGACGCCGCGACGGCGCGTTCCAGTGAACTCTTTCGCACCGCCGGCGCGGAGGCCGTCATGCCGGTAGGCCAGAACGTGAAGCACGTCGCCGAAGCCGTGGTGCAGGTGCGCACGCCGTCCGGCCTCGGTTCCGGCTTCATCATCGATTCCGACGGCTACGTGGTCACCAACCACCACGTGATCGCGCGCGAGCACAACATCGAGGTCACCCAATACCGTACCGGTGAGCGCGAGCTCAGCCGGGTCACCTTCACCAAGGTGCGCATCGTGGCGCTCGACGCCCGCCTGGACCTGGCCCTGCTCAAGATCGACGATGAGACGGATGCCCCGTTTCCCACCGTGGCGATCGGCGACTCCCAATCCCTCATCGAGGGTCAGACCGTCTTTGCCATCGGCAGCCCCCTCGGCCTCGAGCGCACCGTCTCGCAGGGCATCGTGAGCCTCAAGAACCGTGCCATGAGCGGCCAGCTCTACATCCAGACCACGACCCAGATCAACCCCGGCAATTCCGGCGGCCCGCTGTTCAACCTGCGTCGCGAGGTCGTCGGCGTGAACAACATGAAGGCGATGATGACCGGCATCGAGGGCCTGAGCTTCGCGATCCCGGCCGATGTGCTGAAACAGTTTTTGCGCAACCACGACGCCTACGCGTTCGATCCGCGCAATCCCAATGCCGGCTTCCGGTACCTCACGCCGCCGACCCTGCCCGCCAAAGCCGAGGCGGAGTCCGGGAACTGAGCGCGCGATTCCTTTCGTCACTGGCCGACACCATCCAACCCAATACCAAACCAACATGCTTCGTCTGCTTTCGTGTTTCAGCGCCCTCTGCGGCGCCGCTCTCCTGTGCCTGGCCCCGCCCTCCGTTTCCGCCGCCGTACTTCAACTGCTGCCCGAAGACACCGACATCCTCGTCGCGATCAACGACGTGACGGAGTTGCAGGATCAAGGAACGAGCAACTCCTTCGTAAAAGCCTGGAATCATCCCGCAATTCAGGAGTGGACTGCGCCACTGCGGGAAAAGTTCAACTGGGAAAAGCTCAATGAGGAAATGGCGGACGAGACCGGCGGCACCCGCTTCGACGAGGTGATTGCGCTCATCGACGGCGGCATGGCCATCGGCTTCCATGGCTTCGATTTCGAAACCATGGAGCAATGGGGCGACCGGCCCGAGTTCACGCTGCTGGTTGAATTCGGTGAAAATGCCGACGCCGCCCGGGAGATTTTCGACCGTGACCTCGAAAACGACGACCCGGACGAAACCCGCACTGAACGCGAAAACTACGGTGACGCGGAGATCGTGGAAGTCACTCATATCGAGACCGACGAGGAAAGCGGCGAAACCCAGGAAGAATCGATGTATTGGACCGTTCACGACGGCCTGTTCGCCCTTTCCCTGCATCGCGAACGTGTCCTCGCCGCGCTGGATGCCCGCCGCCGCGGCGGGGCCGACGCCCCCTTTGACCAGGGCCGTCACTACGCCTCCATCAACAGCCGGGCCGGCGATCCCGATCTGTTGTTCTACCTCAACGGTCGGTCGATCGCCAAGGCCATCATGGCCGGCGTGGAGGCTCAGGCCGCAGATCAGCCTCCCAATCCGATGGGCATTTCGCCCACCAGCATCCTGCCCGCGCTCGGTGTCGACCGCTGGGAGTTGCTCTACTTCGCCGCACGACTGGAGGAACAGGAGTCCTTCACCCACATGGGACTCCTGCACAACGGAGATCCGACCGGCCTGTGGAATCTCTTCCCCGCGGCCGCCTCCCACTTCGACGAACCCTCGTGGGTTCCGGCCGGCTGGCATTCGGTCACGTCCGTAAACTTTGATCTACTCAATTTCTTCGATGTCCTTGAAGGCACGCTGGGCCAGATCAGTCCCATGGTGGTCGGCATGTGGCAGGGCATCCAGATGCAGACCGAGCAGAACACCGGCATCAATCTCCGCACCGGACTCATCAACACCTTCGGGGCCGGTATCGTGGCCGGGCAGTTCGTGCCCGGCGACCCCGGCATCGACTTCGCACGCATCCCGCCCGGGGAACAGGCTCAGTTGCTCGCGATCAAGCTGCGCGATGCCGAAACCCTGCGGGCCACCATCAACACCGCGCTGCAGGGCCCCCTGCAGGGCATGAGTCAGATGATGGAAGTGCGCGATTACCTCGGGCACGACCTCATGGTTTTCAACCTGCCGAACCCGCTGCTCGGCGATCTGCAGGCGGAGCACGCGGTCTGCATCACCGACGACTACCTGCTCTTGTCGCTCTATTCGGCCGGCCCCCTCGAGCAGGTGCTGCAAAACCTCGCCGACGGATCGAAGGGCAACTTCTGGGATCGGGCCGATGTGCGGGAAGCACTCGCCGACATCCCCGGCGACGCCACCGCCTTTGCCCGTCAGGACACCGCCGCGATGATTTTCCATCTCGTGGAGACGCTCAAGTTCCTCGCCGAAGCTCCGCCTCCGCCCGAAATGTTCGATGAGGAGGGCGAGGAGGTGGAGCCCCCGCCCAACCCCGCCGCCGACTTCGCCCGGATGCTCGACATGTCTGCGGCGCCCGGTCTCGCACTGCTGCGAGAGCTTTTCGGCCCCAGCTACAGCTACAACCTCTTCGACGAAGAGGGCGTCCACGCCGTCACCCACACCCTCCACGTCGAATGATGCGGCGCTTGCTTGTAGGGTGCCTCGGCGCGGCGCTGGTCGGAACAGTCGTATCCGCGACGGAATTACAACCGGTTCAGCTGGGCGGCCCCGAAGTCGCCAAGCTCGACTGGGGCTCGCGCATGATGCGCGTCGCCGACTTCAATGCCGACGGCCGGCAGGACCTGGTGTTCATCAACACCGACCACGCTTCGCTGGACTTTCTGTTCCAGCTCGCGCCGGGGGAAACCAAGCCGGCCAAGCCCAACATCGAACCCAACCGCTGGGAGCCGGTGCTGGACGATGCGCGCTTTCGCCTCCGGCGCGTGACGACCGGCGATGCCATGCTCGAACTGGCCGTCGGCGACCTTAATCGCGACGGGCGCATCGACCTGGCTTACACGGCCGAGGGCGAGGACTCCCTGTTCATCCAGTATCAGGACGAAAACGGCGATTGGACCGAGCACACGCCGCCGCTTTTGCCCGCCGCCAGCAACCTCGTCGGCACGCTTCTGCTGGTCGACCTCGATGGCGATGATCGCCTCGATGTCGTCATGGCATCCCGCGATGAACTTGCCGTTCTCCGCCAGTCCGACGACGGCGACCTGTCGCCGGCGATCCGCTACGCCCTGCCCGATGAAGGGGTCGAACGCCTCAATGCGATCGATCTCAACCACGACCAGCGCCCCGACCTCCTCTACCTCTGCCGGCAGGATGCCCGGGAACCCATCCGCGTGCGGCTGCAACGGCCCGACGGCCACCTGGGCCCGGAGCTGCGCGTCAAACATGAGGACCTGGGTTTCAGCCTCGAACCCAGCACCGGTCTGCCGGGTCAGGATCCGGCGGCCGACGCCCTGAACTTCTTGGCCACCGGCGCGCGTGAGGGCCGCATCGAGTTCCTGTCCCTGACCCTGGGATCGGAGTCCGCGAAATACGACGAAGCGACTGATTGGGCGGGGCCCCAAGTGATCAAACTGAAGCAGGCCGGCCGGGGCACCGCCGCCTACGCCTTCGGCGACTTCGACGGCGATGGACGCGTCGACCTGGCGGTGTCCGATCCCGACGCCTCCGAAAGCACCATCTACCTGCGCGGCGAATCAGGCGGCTTCACCCAGCCGCTGGCCTTTCCGAGCCTCACCGACGTGACGGCCCTGGGCGCCGCCGATGCCGACGGCGACGGTCGCGACGAATTGTATTTGGCCAGCAACGACGAATCGACGGTCGCTGCGGTGGAGATGAATGCCACCGGACACATCGGCTACCCGCGGCCGATCGAACTCGAGGGACAACCGGTCGCCATGGCCGTCGCATCCACCGCGCCGGGCAGTCCGCCCGTCATGGCCGTGGTCGCCACGCGCGAACGCGAGCGGTGGCTGCTCATCCTGCAGCCCGGCGACGACGGCGCCTGGACGGTGCAGAAGGAACTCGAAATCGAGGATGTGCGCTCCGCACCGGAGGCGGTGGCATTCTGGGACGCCAATCAGGATGACCGTCTCGACATCATGGTCTTCGTACCGCGGGAGCCCGTGAAGCTATACCTGCACCTCCCCGACGACACCCTGCAGCGCGTCGAGGCCGCGGCCGGCTTCCAGCGCGGCCTCGTCGAGGGGCTGGAGCGCGGACAGTGCTCCTTTGCCGATGTCGACGACGACGGTCGACCCGAGCTGTTGATCGTCAAGGACACCTATGTGCGCGCGGTTCGGCTCACCCCGGAGCACGACTTTGAAGTGGTCGGTCAATTCAACAGCAGCGACGCCACGGCCGGCCTCGCCACCGCGCTACGCCTGCCGGCGCAGTCGCCTACCGGCGAGAGCATGCTGCTCTTCGATCGCAAGAATGGTCGTCTCGAGATCCAGCGCGCGGGCGAGCGCGGGGTCTACACCACCACCGCGCGTCATCCCGCCGATCGTCTGATGATGGTTGATGCGCAGGTCCGCTCCAGCCGCACCGGACACGAACAGGCCGACGAGTTTTTTCTGCTCGGGCGCGATCGCATCTGGTGGTTCCCGTTCGACGCCGACCCCATTTCCCTGCAGCGGGAGGTGCTCTACAAGACCGACCTGCCGGACGTATCGTTCTATTCCGCCCTTCAGGGTGATCTCGATCAGGACGGAGTCGACGAACTGGTCGGCATCGATCCGTTTCGCAACCTGGTCGAGATCGTCGCCTGGGACGGGGAAGCCTGGCGGCCGCAGCTCCATTTCAAGATCTTCGAGAATGCCTCTCCGGCCAACGCGCAGAATCAGATCGCGTCCCGTCAGCCCCGCGAAGCCCTGCTCACCGACATGACTGGCGACGGCCGGGCGGACCTGCTTCTCCTGGTCCACGACCGCCTCCTGTTGTATCCCCAGCAGGATCCGGCCGCGCCCTGAACCCAAGCTGCCGCGCAACTCCGTTGCGAACTCTCAACTCGACTTGCCGGCTGGTTGAAACTGCGGCAGCCGCTCCTGTTTCTTCGAATGATGGAGCAGTTTTTCGAAACGACGCTGCCGCGTATCCTCGCGCTTGGCGCTCTCCACCCAGTGCGTGCTCAGGCGTCGGTAGTAGGGGGCCTGCGCGGCAAAATAGGTCCAGGCGGTCGCGTGTGATTTGAATTCCTTCAACCGCTCGCGCGCAAACTGCGCCGCCTTGTCACGCTCGAATGAATACACCCCGCTGCGTTCGCTCGTGCGCGCGGCAAAGGCGTCGCGTCCGGCCGGTTGCATGCGGCCGGCCGCCTCCAGGGCCTCAACCTTGGCGATGTTGATCTTGCTCCAGACCGACCGCGCGCGGCGCGGCGTGAAGCGCTGCACGTAACTGGTTCCGTCCCACCGCTTGCGGATTCCATCGATCCACCCCCAGCACAGCGCCTCATCGAGCGCCTCGTGGTAGGTGAGGGAAGGAAGGCCGGAGTCCTTGCGGTGAAAACCCAGCCACACCTCGTCCGCCTGGGCGTGATGCCACGCAAACCAGGCGTGAAGCTCGCGGGTGGTGACGAAGTAAAGCGGCGTTTCCGGTATCAAGCCCATGATGCGGGAGCCCGCTTATGCGGCAGCAGACATGGAGTCTCAAAACAAATTGCGGCGGAGAGGCAGCGCAAACGGACGAGACGTCCGTTCTCCTTTGCGCCAGGACCGTATTCAGAGATCGGATGCCGGATCCCGCCGGGCGCGGACGGCGAGCGCAACCAAGTGCGCAGCGTAAGCCGCGGGAGCGTGATCGGCGAGACCATCGCCGGGAGTCCATTTCAACTCCTGCTTTTCTCGCCAATGCGCCAACCAAGCGTCGACGTAGTTCCGATGGCCCTGCCAATAGGCATCGAGCCGATCCAGCAAGGCCGGCTCGCACTGCAGGTCACCCGCAGCGTCGACGAACCACTCTTCGCCGACGTGGGTGTACACCGGCGGGGTGGGCACGTGCGGTACGACATCGTTGTTGTTCACGATGCGATAGCAGCGCACCGAGGGATCATACATCTCCGCGCAGGCCGTCGTGAACACGCGGGGCGAGCCGAAGGTATAAACCGCATTCACCCGCAATCGTTGCTTCCAGCCATAGAGCTGAGCGAGCGCCCCGCCGAGGCTGTGTCCAGTGAGCCACACGCGTCGGTCGCCAGCACGTTCGACTTCCGCATCGAGCAAGGGGAGTAACGCAGACGTTGCTTCAATGAAACCGCGATGGGCGGCCAGCCGGTCATCGAAACGAGCGGGCAGGAAGCGAAGGTCGGTCAGGATATCCTCGCTTGCCTGCGGTTCGGTGCCCCGGAAGACGATGACCACGTCCGTGGTGGAGCGAAACACCCAGGCTTGACTGCCGTGTTGTTCAACAAAGCGGGCCTCCTCGAATCCGGCGCGGGAGGCCTGCTTGCGCACGAACCCCTCATCCGGCACGTACACCAGCAGGCTGAACTGGCCGAAGAAGGCCGCCTGCTGAATCGAAAAGGAACGATCAGCATCCTGCAACGAAGTCGCTTCCGCCCCTGCGTTCGCAAAATAGGGAAACTCGATATCCGGGGAGAACAGTTCCGCGAAGGACCGCGGTGACTCGGTCGCGGCGAGTCCCGGTCTGCCGAAAAGAGCCAACAGGACCAGCGCAAACCGCTTCACGGCGAGTGCTCGACGATCTCGATCCGGCGAAACTCCAGCGGACCGTGCTCGGCCTGCAGACCGACGTGACCCGAGGGTTTCAGGATCCCCTGCGCGAGAACGATCAGCGTGCCGTTGAGCCGCACGGCGAGGTGTTCGCCGCGGCAGGTGATTTCCATGCGATTCCATTCGCCCGCCGGTTTCTTGGCGTCCGCGATCACCGCGCGGTCGAAAACCTGTTCAAATTCACTGGCGCCGTAGAAGATGACCGCGCCGATCGGGTTCGCGCCCTCGGCCGTATCCATGCACTGCACCTGATAACCGTTGTCGGGCCAGCCATTCTCGTCGGCTTTGCTCGTGGGACCGGTGCGCACGAAGATGCCGCTGTTGGCGTTGGCCTCGAGAAAGCGCAGCTCGAGGATGAGGGTGAAGTCGCGGAACTCGTCGTCGGAGCGCAACCAACCCGTGCCGCGGTCGATTTTCAGTACGCCGTCTTCGACCGAAAACCGACCTCCATTGACAATTTCCCAACCGGCGAGATCACGGCCGTTGAACAAGGCGTGGGCGGTATCAGCCGCATGGCACAAAGGCAGGGAGAGCAGGGCGGCGGCAACGAGGAAGAAGCGGACATTGGGGGAAGGGGTCATCCTGCGAACATATTGATCTGCCACTTCGCCAGAAGCACGAATTGCAGGTCGGTCAGCCCAAGGACAAGACCGCCGCCCCATGGAGGGGCGACGGTCTCGCGCGGCGCAAATGCAGCATAATTGACGCTCAGTAGTCGGTGGTGATCCGCGGATCAAAACAACCCATCTGACCCGTGGCATCCTGGATCACCAACGTATATTCATAATTCACGCCGCTGTCGTTGGGATCGTCGTTGTCCAGCACCGTAAGCGCGTCGTTCGCAGTGCGATCGATGTTGATGCTGGGGAATTCGTTCGATCCTTCGGTCACTGAGTTGGTAAGCCCGATACCGACGAAGTAGTAGCCGGCGGTCTCCATTTGGTAGACGAGGTTGATGGGGCCTCCTGGCTGGGAGATGGTGATGCCCGCGTTGGCATCGACCGTCACGTTCCCGGTGGTAGGCTGTTGGGTCACTGCCAATGCGCAGGTGCAGGTGGGCGGGGTGAAGGAAGTGACGGTTACGCTGAGGGTGGCTGAGTTCATGGTTTGTATCTGGATTTTGGGTTGTATTCGACCGCACCGGACCTCGGCGCGGCCAAAGGGTCGAGAGAGTGAAAACCGATCGCCCGAAGTCTCTGTTCGAGTGGAGCAGATCGGTCGGGCTCGTCGAGGTGCTGTAGAGCGAGTACGGCCGGCTCGAGGAGGCGCCAGTCATGGGTGGCGTCCAGCAGCGGACCGAGCACATCGACGATGCGCCGCCAGTGCACGTTGGCCCGCCCCGTATCGTTCCGGGCCAACGCCAGGCGCCCCGCCAGTGCATGGGCGCGGGCAAACTCTCCCAGAATCTCCCGCTCCAGGCGCTGTACGTCGCCTTCCACCAAGGAGTCGGCCAGGTCAATCGCGCGCCGCGTTGCCGCCTCCGCCTCGGAGGACGCGGGATCAACGAGGGCAAGGTGCAGAGCTTCCAGACGACGGACACAAACCAGGTGACGCGCGAACTTGCGGGACGACGGTTCCGCTTCCACCAGGCCCTCGATACCGGCGCGCGCAATCTCCAGCTTGGCCACGGCGTCCTCGCGCCGACCTGCGGCCAGATTGATGGCGACCTGCTGGAGCATCAGGCTGAGCTGGGATGAACGCCAGAGCCGGTTCTCAGCGTCGCGTGCCACCAGGCGCTCAAAGATCGGCTCAGCTTTTTGATACGCGCGTTGGGTTTCGGCGAAGTCTCCTTCATTCGCGTGAAGATCGCCGATGAATGAAAACGCCTGGGCACGGCGAAACTGCCAGTAACCGTCGTCGGGATGTCGGATGAGACCGGCGGCGGTGTGGTCGGCCATCTCCGTAAACCAGCGCAATGCCGCGGCCGGGTTTCCACTGCGTTCGGCCACGGTGCCCAGCCAGGATACGATGTCGACGAGTCCGAGTTGCAGGTCGGGATCATCGCCGTGCGATTCGAGCAGGGAGAGAATGGTCGAATGCTCCACCGAAAATGCGGCGCGGGCGGCCTCGAGATCACCACGGTCGAACTCGAGCACCGCGAGATTGTGGTGGCCGTAGATCAGCTCGTTGCGGGCGCGCAGCGTGGGGCCTTCCAGCTCGGCGAGAGCCAGGGCCGAATCGCGATAGCGCGTGATCCACTCGCGCTCGGTGGCAAACTCGCCGCGGCGGCGGGCGACGAAACCGATCCAAAACTCGGCCTGCGCCCGCTCGAAAAGCATGTCGGCGTTTTCCGGATACCGTTCCGTCAGCGCGGCCGCGCGATCGTAGGCGGCGGTGAACGCGGCGGCGGCTTCGGGATAGCGCGCCTGACTCATGCGGATTTCGCCGATCTGGGTGAGCGCGCGCGACTGGCGGGTGAGCGCCGTGTCGGTGAGATCGCGGGGATCGAGCGCGGCAAAGTAGTCCATCGCCTTCGCCCCGACGGCATCGAGCAGCTCGAGCCGGCCGATCTTCTGCAGCTCCGTACGGAAATCGCCGAGCATGAAGGCGAGCAGGTCCTCGGCCTGCTCCTGACGCCGCTCGGCGTCGGACCGGGCGAGGGCCTCGGCGTGACCCGCCGCCGTGGCGGCATCGCGTTCGGCGCGAGCCAGCTGTTCGGCTCGGGTCGCGCGAATGGCCTGACGAGTCGAAACCACCGTCCCGACAACGAGAGCCAAAAAGATGGCCGCCGCACTGGCGCAGGCGAGCCGGTTGCGCGCCACGAATCGTTGTATGCGATAGGCCGTCGTCGGCGGTCGTGCCTCCACGGGCTCGCGCCGCAGAAAACGCCGAATATCATCCGCCAGTTCCTGGGCGGTCGCATAGCGCCGATGACGTTCCTTTTCGAGGCAACGCATGACGATCCAGTCGAGATCTCCGCGCAACACCGGCCGCAGTTGCCCCGCCGCCAGGGCCCGCACACTGGCGATATCGGCATGCGCGGAGGCATCGAGACGCGAAAGACGATTCGACGGACGCGGCGGCTCGACTTCGCGAATGATGCGGCGGATCTCGTCGATGCCGCCCTGCGTGAGCGTCACCGGATCAAAGGGCAGTTTGCTGGTGAGCAGCTCGTAAAGCAGGACGCCGAGCGAGTAGACGTCACTGCGGGTATCGATGTCGAAGTCGCGCAGCTCGGCCTGCTCCGGGCTCATGTAGGCCGGCGTGCCGATGAACTGATGCAGGCCGGTCATGAGCGTGTGCTCCGTGAGCCGACCCTGCGTGGCCTTGGCGATGCCGAAGTCGATCACCTTGGGCGTGGGGACGCCGTCGCGGTGCGAGACGAGGATGTTCGACGGCTTGATGTCGCGATGGATGATGCCCTTCTGGTGGGCGTGCTGGATCGCGAGGCAGATGCGCGCAAAAAGTTCCAGGCGGGCGGAGATATCGAGGTGGTGCTCGTCGCAAAACGCGGTCACGGGCGTGCCGTTGACATACTCCATCACGAAGTAGGGGCGACCCGCCTCGGTGGAGCCGGCATCAAACACGCGCGCGATGTCGGGGTGATCCATCATGGCGAGGGCCTGGCGCTCGGCGGTGAAGCGCGCGATGACCTCGTTGGTATCCATTCCGAGCTTGATGACCTTGAGCGCCACGTGGCGCCGCACGGGCTGGGTCTGCTCGGCGAGATAAACAACACCGCAGCCGCCATCGCCGAGTTTGCGCAGGAGCACGTAGGGACCGATGCGGTCGCCCGGCTGCGCATCGGGAAGGGCGGCGGGGCGCTCGACCGCCGACGTTTCCATGAACCCACCGGCGGCGGCGAAACCCGCCAGCAATGATTCGACGCGCTCGCGCAGGGCGGGATCCTGCCGGCCGATCCCCTCAAGGAAATGCGGGCGTTCCTCCGCAGAAAGCTCGAGCGCTTCGGCGAAAACGTCGTCGTCGCGGTTCATGCGCGGAGGCGAAACACTGCGGACGAGCCTGAGGAAGCGGTGACACCAGCCATGCCGAAAGATGCGAGATCCCGCCTGCTGATGGGCCATGCAGCGGGCCGGGCGACCGTCTGAGAGGGAATGACCCCGACCGAAGGAAACGCGGCGCACTCGTTCGGAGTTCCGCCTTCAGACGGAGAAGCGCGCATCCGTTCCCGCCTGAAGGCGGTACTCCGAAACCGGCACTCCTGAACTTTTCGGTTCCTCAATCGTTACCCCCTGGCGCTCAGGCATCGCGCAGGCGTTGCACTTCGTTGAAAAGCCACGCGCGGCCATAGGCCCAGTCGCGCTTGGCGGTGCGTTCCGAGATGCCGAGCACGGAGCCGGCTTCCTCCAGGGTGAGGCCGGCGAAGTATTTGAGCTTCACCAGTTCCGCCTTGCGCGCATCGTGCTTTTCAAAGGCGGCCAGCGCCTCGTGCACGAGCAGGAGTTCCTGATCGTTTTCGGTCGGGGCGGCGAGGTCGAAACCGGTCTGGTCAGCGCTCACCTTGGCCAACGCTCCTCCGTGACGGACGGCGCGTTTGCGGCGGGCGTTGTCGATGAGGATCCGGCGCATGCTCTCGGCTGCGGCGGCAAAAAAATGCGCGCGATTCTGCCAGGCCGGTTGGTTGGAACCGCCGAGGCGGAGCCAGGCTTCATGCACGAGCGCGGTCGGCTGCAGGGTCTGGCCGGGCGATTCGCGGGCCATCTTGGCGGCGGCGAGACGACGAAGCTCGTCGTAGACCAGCGGCAACAACTGGGCCGCCGCCGAGTCGTCACCCTGCTCGATCCGCTTGAAGAGAGTTAACATCTCGCCGTCGTTCACCGGGGCGGAAGCGTGGCGCCTGCACGCGCGCTCGGAAAGCCTAATCCCCGTAAGCGTGTTGCGATTAGCCGCTTAGGCTGCCGAACCGGTTGAGGACCCAGAAAGTTGCCTGAGGTTTTGACCCTATCAGCCGGAAAACAACGCATGCAGCAGAAGACCGACCCATCAATCGCCCGCCCAGGCTCCACCGTTCGTCCCACTCCCGCCATGCAAGAAATCTGGATCTACATCGGTATTTTCGCCACCGCCGTTCTGGCCGGCATGATGATCGCCCTCTGGCGTATGAATTCGATCTACGCCGCCTCAGGCCGTCGTTATCGACGTCAACACCGGCGCCGGCGAAGCACTGTGATCGAGGTGGACCGTGGCCTCCGGACGCGGTCTGCGGCGGAGTGACCGCAGCGGTGAGGCAGATGGAACAACGCGGTCCGGAGGCCCACGTCCACCGGCGAAGCACCGTGATCGAGGTGGACCGTGGCCTCCGGACGCGGTCTGCGGCGGAGTGGCCGCTCCTTCAACCGAGCAGGGGTTCGTAGAAGCCCTGCTTGCGATAGAGCACGCAAACGTCCTGCACGCCCCAGGCCTGCTCGAAAAAGCCGCGCACGATGACGTCGGTGCGGCGCTGCAGGGTGCGGTGCAGGAATTCCGGGGACAGGAGGGTGAGCCCGTAGCGGCCGGCCGGGTCTTCGTGGTAAGGTTGAAAGGCGGCGCCGCTGCGACGGTATTCATGAAGCAATGACACGACGTCGACGTTGTCGGCATAGTCCCCTTCGCCCCGGGCCAGTTGGGTGCTGAGAAAGCGCCCCTGGGTCGAGAACACGAGCACCCCGTCGTCGCAGGTCCAATCGAGCAGGCAGTCGAGGGTGCGGAGCGCCGTCTCGACCGGTAGGTGCGTGAGCAGGGAGCCGCACCACACGAGGTCGAAGGAGCCGCGGAGCGTGGCGGGCAGTTCACGCAGATCGGGCCGGCTGTAGAGCGGTTCGGCGCCGAAACGATCGCGGCAGAAATCGACGCCGTCGTGGTTGAGATCGCAGGCGGTGATGACGGCGTGCGGCCAGGCGGCGCGCAGCCAGCGCAAGACGCGGCCGTGACCGCAGGGCAGGTCGAGGATGCGTTGATAGCTCGGCCGGTTGCAGAGCCGACCAGCGAGCATGATCAGGTCGAGCGCCCGCCGGCCGATTTCAAAATACTGCGCTTCCGCGCCTGGAAACACCATCTCGTCGCGCGGCGACACGAGTTCGTCCGGCACCAGATGGGACAGGTCGTTGATCCCGCTCATGCGCGCGTTTCGTAGATTTCGATAAGCACTTCGCCGCCGGTGGAGTCGGCGGGAGCGGAGACGGTGAGCGCGTAGGCGCCGGGGGGTAGATCGGCGACGGCGGCAAAATCGGTGGCAGCCGCCCCGAGTGCGAAGGCGCCGACGGCCGCGGAGCACGCCTCGACGAGGCTGGGGTCGGACTGGAGGAGGGCCGCACAGTCCTTGGCCCGGCGGGTGAAGCTGATGACCGGGGCGCCGAGCGGCTCCGTCACTCCGAACTTCTGTAGGGATGCGGCAATGACGCGAATGAGGTAGCGCTTGTTGCGGACAGGGCCCAGCGAGCGGCCGACCACAAAACCGGCGACGAGCGGACGATCGGGCTGGACGCGACCGCGCACGGATTGGTTGGAAAGGGTGTGTCCGGGATAAACCACGACGAGGGCCGACTGCGAACGGCGCACCGTCCCGGCGGCATCGGTCCAGGTGGCGTAAAAGAGATCGGAGTCGTCGAGGGTGAGTTCGGTGAGACGAAGTACGGACGCCGTCTGGCCAGGCAGCGGCAGGCCGTTGCGCGTCCATTGCAGGTCGGGCAGGGCGGCGGCGGATTCCGGCAGCAGCAGCGTGAGTTCATCACGGTGGGCTTCCACTGGAAGGCGAAGTGCGGGAGCGTCGGCCTCGAGCGAGAGGGTCTGCGGTCCCACCACGACGGGGTGTTGCATCCGCCGGGGCAGCAGGGCGGGGGCAGGGGAAGCGGAAGTCGAATCCGGAGACGACATGACGGGCCGAGTAGGGCGTCGAGCGGGTCGTCGAACAAGCGCGAAGCGTTTACAGGTTTTAGGGCCGGCGCTCGTCGCCGTGCCGTATCTGCCTCTCGGTCCGGATGAACATCGGTTCGCGCTCAACGTAGGGTCTGCCGCGCCAACGCGGCGTGCCGACAAGCGGCAGCCCTACATTCGCTTTTTGTGCATCTTCCCCTTGTAGGGCCGGCGCTCGTCGCCGTGCCGCGACGGCCATTCAGCTGGGGCGGGCGTGAGCGAGCCATGCCCCTTCTACAGCAGACTCAGCTGCGCGTCGTCGGTGGGTTTGACGGTGATTTTTTTGCGAGGCTTGGCCTTGGGGGCCGTGAGTTCGATGGTGGTGTCGTCGGACTCGAGTTTGCCGAGGATGGATTTGGCGCGGTCGATCACACTCGGAGGCAGGCCGGCGAGGCGGGCGACCTGGATGCCGTAGCTGCGGTCGGCGGCGCCGGGCTGGATGCGATGCACGAAGATGATCTCGTCGTTCCACTCCTTCACCGCGACGCTGTAGTTGCGGAGTCGTGACAGGTGTTTGTCGAGCTGGGTGAGCTCCTGGTAGTGCGTGGCGAAGAGCGTGCGCGGGCCGGCTTCGGCGTCGCCGTGCAGGTGCTCGACGACGGCCCAGGCGATGGAGAGGCCGTCGTAGGTGGAGGTGCCGCGCCCGATCTCGTCGAGGATGATGAGCGACTTGTCGGTGGCGTTGTTGAGGATGTTGGCGGTCTCGTTCATCTCGACCATGAAGGTCGAGTTGCCGCGGGCGAGGTCGTCGCTCGCGCCGACACGGGAGAAGATACGGTCGACGAGGCCGATGCGGCACTTGGCGGCCGGCACCCAGCAGCCGATCTCGGCGAGGAGCGTGATGAGCGCAACCTGACGGATGTAGGTCGACTTACCGGCCATGTTGGGGCCGGTGATGAGCGCGAGCTGTTCGCCGGAGGAGGAAAGCAGCGTGTCGTTGGGCACGAAGCTTTGGTTGCCGCGGATGATGGCGGTGTCGGGCGCCTTGAGCATCTGCTCGACGACGGGATGGCGCCCTTCGGTGATCTCGAGCACGTCACTCTCATCGAGCTCGGGTTGGCGATAGTCCCATTCGCGGGCGAGCACGGCCCAGCCGGCGAGGACGTCGAGTTCGGCCAGGGCGTCGGCCGTCTGGCAGAGCGCGATCGATTCGTCGAGGATGGCGGTGATGAGGTCGTTGAAGAGTTCGCGCTCGCGGGTGAGCGCGTTGTCCTCGGCGTGGAGGATTTCCTTTTCCTTCTGCTTGAGTTCGTCGGTGACGTATCGCTCGCCGCCGACGGTGGTCTGCCGGCGGATGTAGTTGTCGGGGACGAGGTGGAGGTTGGCCTTGGTGACCTCGATGTAGTAGCCGAAGTTGCCGGTGTATTTGACCTTGAGGCTGCGGATGCCGGTGCGGGCCTGCTCGGCGGATTCGAGTTCGGAGAGCCAGGTCTTGTTGTCGCGGGTGAGCGAGCGGATGCGGTCGAGTTCGGCATCGAATCCTTCGCGGATGGCGCCGCCCTCGGCGATGTCGGCCGGCATCTCGTCGGCGAGTGCGCGTTGGAGCAGGTCGCGGAGTTCGGGCAGTTCGGCGATGCGGGCAGGGTAATCGGCGGCGAGGGATTGGCCAAAGTCGGCGAGCAGGCGGTGGATGTCGGGGACCTGCAGGAGGGTGTCGCGAACGCCGCCGAGTTCGCGGGGGTTGCGCAGGCGGTTTTGCAGGCGGCCGAGGATGCGGGGAAGGTCGCGGATGTGGCGCAGGGTTTCGCGCAGTTCGCCGAGGAGCATGGGCTCGGCGAGGAGTTCGCCGACGGCGGCGGAGCGGCGGCGGATCTCGGCAAGGTCGAGGCTGGGCGCGCTCAGCCAGCGTTCGAGCAGGCGGGCACCGGCGGCGGTGGCGGTGCGGTTGATCGCGTGCAGGAGAGAGCCCTGGCGGGTGCCGCGGGAGGATTGAAAAATCTCGAGGTTGCGCAGGGTGGCCGGGTCGATGAGCAGGGTGGCGGCGCTGCGGTATTCGCGCAGGCCGCGGAGGTTTTCCGGTTTGGCGCAGAGGTTTTCGGTGGCGTAGTGGACGAGGGCGCCGGCGGGGCCGAGGCCGGGGTGTTTCTCCTCGAGGCCGAAGCCCTCGAGGTTGAGCACGCCGAGGGCGTCGAGCACGGTGCGCGCGCCGGAGGCGGTTTCAAAATGGTAGCCGGGCAGCTCGGTGATGAGGCGGCCGTGGCAGAAGTCGCGCAGGGCGTGGGCGTCGGTGTCGTCGTGCGGCGCTTGGCGCCAATCGTCGGCGTCACCCTCGATGAGGAGCAGTTCGGCGGGTTCGAGGGCGGTGAGGACCGGGAGCAGGTCGCCGACGTGGCGGTCGGTGGCGAGCTGGAATTCGCCGGTGGAGAGGTCGAGCCAGGCGGCGTGCAGCCCGTGTTTGTCGCGGTGCAGCGCGCAGAGGTAGTGATTGCGGGATTCGTCGAGCTGGTTGGCGTCGAGGGTGGTGCCGGGCGAAAGGATGCGGGTGAGGGCGCGCTTGACGAGCTTGCCGGCCTTGGCGGGTTCGGCCTGGTCGCAGATGGCGACCTTGTGGCCGGCGGCGAGGAGCTTGGGCACGTAGTTGTCGACCGCGTGGTGGGGCACGCCCGCCATGGGGTAGTCCTGCCGCTTGGTGAGCGTGATGCCGCAGACCTTGGCGGCGATCTCGGCGTCCTCGTAGAAGATCTCATAAAAATCTCCGAGCCGGAAGAGAAGCAGCGTGCCTTTGGGCAGGCCGCGCTTCACCTCGAAATACTGCTGCATCATCGGGGTTAGCTTCTTGGCGGCGGACATGGCGTGGGAGGCAAACCGCGAAACGCGCGGATTTCACGTGTTTTTTTTAACCACGAATGCACACGAATTTACACGAATAGCCGCACCCCCTCCCGAGGCCACGCCAGGGCTTGCGTTTCCATTCGTGTCGATTCGTGTCGATTCGTGGTTGAACTTTTTTCCAGGGATCTGGGTGGAGCCGGTGGGGCGCCGATGGTGGTGCTGCACGGCATGCTGGGCTCGTCTCGCAACTGGTTGAGCGCGGGCGCCGAACTGGCGACGAAGGGCTGGCACGTGCACGCCCTCGACCTGCGCAACCATGGCCGTTCGCCGCATGCGAATTCCATGACCTACGCGGACATGGCGGAGGACGTGCTCGGCTGGCTGGATGCCCGCGGCCTGACGCAGGTGGACGTGGTCGGACACAGCATGGGCGGAAAACTCGGCATGGTCCTGGCGTGTCGGCATCCGCAGCGGGTGCGGCGGCTGGTGGTGGTGGATATTGCGCCGAAGGATTATTTGTCGCACGGGCATCGGACCGAGTTTGCGGCGATGCATGAGCTGCGGCTGAGCGAGCTGCGCTCACGGGCCGATGCGGAAATGAAATTGGAGGCGCGGGTGCCCGACTGGGGCATGCGAAAGTTTCTGACGACCAACCTGGAGCGCGACGAAGCCAACGGCGGTGGCTGGCGCTGGGCGATCAACCTGCCGGCCATCACGGCCGCCTTACCGGACTTGGAGCGAAATCCGCTGCGCGACGATGAATCGTTCGACGGGCCGACGCTGTTCGTGGCCGGAGGCAAGTCCCGCTACATCGGCGCGGGTGACATGGGCGCGATCCATCGCTGGTTTCCGCGGGCTGAGGTGGAGATCATCCCGAAGGCGGGCCACAACCCACACATGGAAACACGCAGCGAACTGGTAGCCCTGATCGCAGCCCACCCCACCTGAGCAAGACTTTAAGCGCAAAGCCAGCGAGAAGAAGTCGGACTGGCCTGGGTTTTAACCGCGGGTGGAGGCTGATTCAACTTTGTTGGAAAGACGAGTTGGCCGCAAAAAGGCGCAAGAATCTCAACTGCAGGCGAACGGTTGCGTGCGTCCATAGACGCGCGGACGGATTCCGGTGCGTTGTTCGACTCCCCAAGCACTCGATAGCATGATTTTTTGCGCCTTCTGCGCCTTTTTGCGGCTATTCTGCTGCTTCATTCCGGCTCCCCGGAATTCTGCAGCCGTCTACGCTTCGGCGAGGCTGGCGGTGACGCCGGCGCGGCTGCGTTCGGCGTGGGGGAGCCAGTCGCGGCGCATCCAGCGGCGCAGCATGATCGTGCCACGGAACGCTTCGTCGATGATCATGGCGGTCCAGAGTCCGGGCAGGCCGTAGCCGAGCGTGATGCCCAGCAGCCACGACAAGGGCACCCAGAGTCCCCACATGCCGAGCAGCCCGAGCTTGAGCGGGAAACGGGCGTCGCCGGTGGCGCGCAGGCCGCAGACCATGGTCATGTTGAACAGGCGGCCGGGCTCGATGAGCAGCGCCATTTTGAGCAGGAAGGCGCCGAGCGTGATCACCGCAGGATCGCTGCTGAACCAGTCGAGGATCCACGCGCCGAAGAGCGCGCCCGGGAGCACGGCCACCATCACGATCGGCAGGCCGACCCGCAACGTGCGCAAGAGGCGACGGTAGGCGGCTTCAAATTCGCCGGCGCCGATGTGATGGCCGAGCAGGATCTCGTTCGCCAGGGCAAGGGCGAAACTGAAGGTGAAGACAAAATGCATCACGTGCATGGTGTAGGACTGCACGGCCAACGCGGTGGCCCCCATGCGCGCCGTAAAGGTCGTGATGGTCATGAAGGCCAGCCACCAGCACAGGTGTTCGCCGGCCGAGGGCAGGCCGATGTGCAGGATGCGGCGCAGGCGCGGCAGGGGCACCCGCACCAGATCGCGCAGGTCGAGGTGCAGGCCGGTGCGCTTGCGCAGGAGCGTCCACAACAGGACGGCGGCGATCACCCGGCTGAAGGCGGTGGACAATGCCACGCCCACGATGCCCAGGCGCGGCGCGCCCAGCAGGCCGAACAACAGAACGGCGTTGCCGATGGCGTTGAGCACGTTTTGCACGAGCGTGACCCACATCGCGTCCGAGGCGCGACCATGGGCCCGCAGGATGGCGCCCACCGCGACGTTGTGCGACTCAAGCCACAGCGTGGCGCCGAGGATGACCAGGTAAGGCTCGGCATAGGGGAAAAGCTCGACCGGCAGTTGCATGAGGCCCAGCAGCGCACGGGCGTTGAGGCCAATGATGAGACTGATGGCGAGACCCAGCCAGAGATTGACCGCCACCGCGGTCGTCGCGGTGGCATTGGCGCCGCGCCGGTCACCGCCACCCAGGCTGTGCGTGACGACCACACTGCTGCCGATGCCCACGAAGCCGAAGATCATGATGGCCAACACCACGAACTGGTGGGCGACACCCAACGCGGCGACGGCGTCGTCGGAGATCGTGCTCACCATGAGCACGTCGATCGTGCTGGTGAGCAGGTGCAGCGCCTGTTCGATGAAGATCGGCAAGGCGAGAGCCAGCAGAGTGGGACGGACGCGGGACGTGGACATGGAGCGGGACGGAACGGTCACGCTGTCATGGTCGGTGCGGGCGCAGCAAGCGGCCGCTGTGCGCTAGCGATAGAGCGTTTGGTCAATGTTTGACGCGCGTTGCGGATCAAACGGAACCACCGCCGCTTCCGTACCGGTCGCGGTGGTGGTGGGGGGCTCTGTTGAGCGCAAATCCGCCTGATGTGGCACAGACATTCCTGTCTGTGGGCAGGCAGGGCGAGGCAACGCGCACAGACAGGAATGTCTGTGCCACCTTCGAGTGCTTTAGCGTCGCGCGGCCCAGAGTCGGAGGGAGGCGAGCAGGAAACTCTCGAGCGCGGCCTGGACGTTCAGGTTCACGCGCAGCAGGCCGACGGCATGCTCGAGCTTCTCGATCGCACCGGTGAAGGCGCGACGATAGGACTCGTCGCCGGTGCTGATGCGCTCCAGGGCGAAGTCGCGGGTGGCGTGCTCGATGCCGGCGAAGAGTTTGAGGCGCAGACCATTGGCGAGGCCGGTTTCGATGGCGATGCGCTCGTCGTCATCGAGGTCGGCCGGGAGTTTGTCCTTCTGCGCCTTCCAGGCTTCGGCAGTGGCGTTGTCGAGGATGACCCCGAAGCGGGCGGTGAGGCCGTAGGCGCCAAACACGGCGTCGGCCGCGGCCTTGCGGTCGCTCACGCCGGCGGAGAGACGTCCGAGCCAGACGGTGTAGTCCTCGATCCAGGCGCGCCAGCCATCGGGCAGGAAACCGACCTCGGCCGAGGGAAAACGGAAGTTGAGGCAGCGGCTGCGGATGGTGGGCAGCAGCGAATAGGGCCGCGTGGTGAGGACGAGCAGGGTGGTGTTGGCCGGCGGTTCCTCGAGGGTCTTGAGAAACACGTTGGCGGTGGTGACGTTCATCCGGTCGGCCTCATGGACGATGCCGACCTTGTGGTCACCGGCCGCGGCAGAGACGGCCACCTTGCCGATGAAGGCGCGCATGGCTTCGGCCTTGATCTGCCGGGCCTTGCCCTCGGGGCGCAGGCTGAAGCAATCGGGATGATCGTCGGGCGCGAAGCGATGCCCGGGAGGGGCGGAGGCGGGGTAGAGCAGACGGTCGGCAATGGCCTGGGCCACTGCCACGAGGGTTTCGTATTCGTCGCCGGTGATGAGCAGGCTGTGCGACAGGCGCTGGCGGCCGATCGCGCGCTCGATGACGGCGACGGCCGGGGTGCCTTGCAGGGTCTCGGGCCAGGCGAGGGCGGGCATCCGGGAAACGGGCGGGCGCGGCTCTTACTTCCGCGCGGTGGAGCGACGGGGTTTGGCCGGCTTGGCCGGGCTGGCCTTCACGCCGAGGGTCTTCTTCACGACCTTCCAGATCTCGCGCTCGATCTGCGACTCGGGCAGGGTGCCGTCGATGACCACGATCCGCTCGGGCAGACTCTTGGCGAGGAGGAGGTAACCCTTGCGGACCTTTTTGTAGAAATCGATGTTCTCGCGCTCCATGCGGTCGGGGACGTCGGAGGCGCGCTGGCGTATGCGTTTCTTGGAGACGGCCGGCGGCACATCGAGCACGACGGTGAGGGCGGGCATGACGTTGCCCACGGCAAAATGATTGATGAGGCTCACCGGGTCGGAGGCCAGGTTGCGCGCGATGCCCTGGTAGACCGTGGACGAATCCATGAACCGGTCGCTGAGCACGGTCGTGCCCTTGAGCAGCGCCGGGGCGATGACCTCGCGGACGAGTTGCGCACGCGCGGCGGCGAAGAGCAGGAGTTCGGTCTCGGCGCACATCTCGTCGCCATTGGAATTGTGCACGATGATGTTGCGCACCTGTTCGCCGATCTCGGTGCCGCCGGGCTCGCGCACGCTGAGGACGTCGACCTCGAGTTTGGCGAGGCGCTGGGCGAGGCGGGCAATCTGCGTGGATTTGCCGCTGCCTTCAGCGCCTTCGAACGAGATGAGCTTACCCAAGGGTCTTTCTTTCAGGGGCATGGGAGGACGATGATACAGTTACTGCCAGTTGGCGAGGAAGGTTTGCAGATCGGTCAGGCTGGGGCTCTGGGCGGTGCGCACATAGTGGCCGCTGGTGCAGACTCCAGTCGTGAGACAGGCGGTCGGATCGAGACCGAGCAGCTGCCCCAGGACGAAGCCCGCGTTGAAGTGATCGCCGGCGCCGGTGGTGATGCGCGGTTTCGAGGTGTAGGGGCCGGGCACCCAGGCGGTGCCGTCGGCGGTGGCGCAGGCGGCGGACTCCTTGGGGTGCACGACGACGGTGGCGTAGCCGAGTTTGGCGCGAATATCGGCGGCCAACTGGCGCAGGCCGGCTTCGGTTTCCTCGAGCGGATGAAAACCGAGGGCGAGGTGGACGCGTTGCGCTTCCTTCAGGTTGAGCCCGAGAGTGACGCGGCCGTAGGCGCTGAATCCGCCAATGACTTCGAGGGCCTCGAGCAGGTCGGCCCGGGAGCGTTTCTCGGGGTCGGCCAAGTCAAAGAAGAACACCCGGGCGCGGGCCGGGAGGCGCGGGAGCACGTTGGCGGTGAGTTCCCGGAAGATGGCCGTCATGTGGGGAATCATCGTCCAGTTGACGAGGGCCACGAGGTCGGCGGCGCCGAGCGAACGGTCCAGGGCGGGGCCACCCATCTTTTCCACGATGCGCTCGAAGGTGATCTCATCGAGGCAGCGCATCTGGCCGAGCATGAGTTTGCCGTCGTTGAACTCGACCGCGATGGTGGAGGCGGGATCGCAGAGGCTGATGCATTCGGCCCGGCTGGCCATTTCCTGAAAAACCGGGTGGATGGCGAAGCGGCCGAGGGCGCCGATGTATTTGAGGGCGAGACCGTGCTCCAGCAGCGCCTTGGCCATGATGGGTCCGTTGCCGCCGAGCTTGTCCATGCGCGGATAGAACTCGAGGTTGGTGCTCTTGCCCGCGGCGCCCAGGATGCGGTTGCCGAAGTCGGTGATCGTCGAGATGGGTTCGAAGTTCTCGCCCTGGCCGGCGCGCAGGGCGACCGGGGTGACGATGGTGTCGACGAAACCGTCGAGGCCGACCACGGCCAGTTTGCCGGCGAGGCGGGGAGCGGCGGCACGAAGCGCAGAGAGAGTGTCGGTGCGAAAATCCATCGGGTGATAGGGCGGCGGCGAAGGCGGAGCATCGACCGAAGGGAGCCGTTTGCGGGCGGGCAACCACGAAAGCGCAGGATGGTGCCGCGGCCGGATGGGTTTTCCATTGAAGCAGAGCGGGGGAGCACCCACTTGTTTTTCACCCGCTACGCCTGTGATTTACCCGCTGATCGCCGTTACCAACGTCATTCAATCCTTCCTGACCTCGGGTCTGGTTGGCCAAATCATCACCGTCGGCCTCGTGATCTTCAGT
The DNA here is from genome assembly GCA_965652375.1 of uncultured Opitutus sp. Lineage (GTDB taxonomy): Bacteria > Verrucomicrobiota > Verrucomicrobiia > Opitutales > Opitutaceae > Actomonas. The sequence goes on along the minus strand of CBFGUO010000006.1, from coordinate 36,106 downwards.
TTCATCGCGTGGTCGATCATGATCGACAAGCACATGGAGCTGAAGCGGCTGCGCATGCTCAACCTGAGTTTTGAGCAACGGTTGCGCGCCGAGCGCACGCTTCTCGACGCTCCCGACGCCTACCGGGAACGGCGCGCCATTCCCTATGGCGATCTCTTTGCCGACGCGCTCGAAGCCTATTGGCGGGCGGCGTCGATCGGGCAGGAGAAGGGCGTCGACACCTCGCGCTTCCGCCTCGAACACATGGAGAACGCCCTCCAGCGCGCGCTGGGGCGGCAGGTGCTGCGCTACGAATCCAACATGGTCTTCCTCGCCACGATCGTTTCGGGCGCACCGTTCATGGGCCTGCTCGGCACGGTGTGGGGCGTGATGGATGCGTTCAGCGCGGTGGCCGTACAGCAGACCGCCACCATCCAAACGCTCGCGCCCGGCGTCTCCGCCGCACTGCTGACGACGGTCGCCGGCCTGGTCGTGGCCATCCCGTCGGTCTTCGGCTACAACTTCCTCTTCGCGAGCAGCAAGCGGCTGATTACCGAGATCGAGAACTTCGCCAGCTCCCTGGCCGACCGCCTCGAACTGGAGTCAAACTGAGTCGCGCTGCCCCGCCTTCGCCGCCCAACCCTCGTCCCACGATCCCATGGCCCGCAGCTTTCGCCGCCAACGCCAGTCCGCTCCGATCTCGGATCTCAACGTCACCAACCTCATCGACCTGGGGTTCACGCTGCTCATCGTGTTCATGATCGCCACGCCCCTGATCAACCAGGAGCAAACGATTCCGGTCGATCTGCCGGTGGAGTCGCGCAGCGAGCAACCACGGCCGGACCCCGACACCCGCTTCGAAACCATCACCATCCGCGCCGATGGCACCGTTTCCCTCGGGGGCGATGTCATCCCGCTGGCCGGGCTCGCCGATGCGCTGGACATCTACGCCCAGCAGCCGGAGCCGCCGGTGTTTCGCATCCGCATGGATGCCCGTTCGACCGCACAGCAGTTTATCAGCGTGATGGATGCCCTCAAAACCAAGCGCCTGTCGCGGATCACTTTCGACACCCAGGTGTCCTCTCCCTAGGCCCGATTTTCCAACCCGTCTCCGTCTCGTGCGTCCAACGCATCGGACCTTCATGACCTCCAGCAGCATCAACACCCCTTCCACGCCCATGCCGCGCGCGGCCGGACTGTCGTTCCTGCTGCACCTGGCGGTGATTGCGCTGCTCATCTTCGCCGCCTGGTGGTCGCGCCGCACCCACGACGACCCACCCATGCCCTTCGAACTGGTGGCCGGACCGGGCAACGACTACGCCGCCACCGAGGCGCCGCCGCCCGCGCCCGCCGTTGAACAGACCGTCCAGCTCAACTTGCCCAAACCGCTGCCGAAGGTGGAGCCGCCGCGGCCGCAGCCAACCCAGCCTCCTCCGCAGCCGAAGCCGCAGGTGGTGAAGCAGGAAGCGCCGCCGCCCAAGGTGGTGAAAAAGGCGCCGGAAAAGCCGCCCGTGAAAGTCGAACCGGCGCCGGAAAAGGTATCGTTTCAGGACTTCGTCGCCGAACACGGCGCTCCGAAGGCTCAGCCAGTCCGCCAACAGGCGCCGGCACCGATCAAGACCAAGAGCATCGACGTCAGCCGCGTCACGGAATTCACCCGGGTGACGGCGGGCGCTGGCGGCACAGCGATGACGCGGCAGGAAGTCGATCTCACGCGCGCCTACGTGCAGATGATCATCAACCTCGTGCGCGAGTCGTTGGAACGCGCCGGCATCACCGAGCTGCGGGAGGCGAGCGTCGAGTTCACCGTCACGGTTTCCGGTGCGATCGAGAATCCTCAGATCATCCAGTCCTCCGGCAGTGGGAGCTTTGATCGCGCCGTCCTTGCGGCCTTCCGCAGCATCCGCGGACTGGGCACGCCGCCGACCAAGCGGGCAGAGCGATTCCGAGCCAAAGTCAGCATGACCGGCAGGTAAGTCGGCGCAGGCGAAAAACTTCGCGGCGAAACGGAAAAAACTCCTTGCCTTCGCAGTCGCGACCCTGATTGTCCCCAACTCCCTCACGGGCCCTTAGCTCAGCTGGAAGAGCGCCTCAATGGCATTGAGGAGGTCAGCAGTTCGATCCTGCTAGGGTCCACCAGCCTTCGCCAAGGCTTCGGCTGGCGAGGCCAACGGAGGTCTTGGCAAAGGCTGCCCGCCGAAGAGCAAAGGGGCGGGTCCAAACCCAAAAGCCAAGAGCCCGGAGCGGCCGCGGCGGAGAGGCAATTGCAGCGACGCGGTCCGGAGGCCCACATCCACCTCAAAGCCCCCCCGGGTGGACCGTGGCCTCCGAATGCGGAGGGGCAACGCAAACGGACGAGACGTCCGTTCTCCAACAGAGCGTACGAGGCCGTGGAAAACGGACTTCTCGTCCGTTTGCTGTGCCTGTGGATCATATCGGCGGCGGCACCCCGGCATCCCGATAAAGCCGGGCCAGCGTTTCGCGCCAACGAGCCTCGTCCTCGAGTTGGCGGCGCAAGGTGCGCAACTCGACTTCGCCGGCGAGAAAGATGAAGGCAAACAGCGCGATACCCATCCAGTGCGGCGCCGGCCACGGCAGCCAGGTCAACAAGACCATCGCGACCAGGGCGAAGGCCTTGCCGATCCCCACCGCCCAGCGCGTCGCGGCGAGGTAATCGATGCGCATCGAAAGCAAGGCGCGCAGCACCCGCCCGCCGTCCATGGGAAAGATCGGCAGCAGATTGAACAACCCCATGACGATGTTCACCGCCACGAGGTGACGGGCAAACTCCGCCAGGCTCAGCGGAAAGAGCAGCGGATTCCAGTCGGCCGGGAAACGCACGCCCAGCGCGAATCCCCCCAGCACCAGCAGCACATTCACCGCCGGCCCCGCCAGCGCGATCAGCAGTTCCTGCCCCGGGCGCCGCGGAATGCGGTCGAAGGCCGCCATGCCGCCGATCGGAAACAGCACCACCGCCGCCGTGTGCACGCTGAAACGCTTCGCCATCAGCGCATGGCCAAACTCGTGCAACACCACGCAGGTGAAGGCCGCCAACACAAAGCCCAGCAACCACGTCGCCCCCAGCCAGCCCGCGGCACTCCAACCCTCCCAGGCCAGATAACCCAGCAGCGCCAGAAAAGTCCAATGGAGCGACAAGGGAATTCCGCCCAAGCGGCACAAGTGCATTGACCACCGTAACACGCGGTCTAATCAGGCCGTCTCGGTGGCCCGTTGCCAGCACGTTTCCAGGCGGGCGCACCCAACGGCTTCACGCGCGATGTCCACTTCCAGTTCCACTTCCCCCACCATCCTCATCATCGACGATGATACGGAGATCCGCTATTCGCTCGGCCGCGTTCTTTCGGCGGGCAACTACACCATCATCGAGGCCGCCAGCGGCGAAGAGGGCGTGGCCACCGTGAAGAAGGGACCGTTTCCGGACCTCATCTTCCTCGACATCCGCATGGGCGGCATGAGCGGCATCGAGGCCCTCCAACACATCCGCGGCGCCAATCCGAAACAACTGGTCGTCCTCATGACCGCCTTTGGCACCGCACAGACCGCCATCGAGGCCATGAAGTTCGGGGCCTTCGACTACATCATGAAGCCCTTCGATCCGGCGAAGGTGCTGTCACTGGCGGAAAACGCCCTGCAGGCCAACCGCGAGATGGACGCCGTGGGCGACTACAAACCCACCATCCAGATCGAAGACTACAAGGAGGGCATCGTCGGCTCCTCCGCCGCCATGCAGGAGGTGTTCAAGATCATCGGCCAGGTCACCGCCAGCGATGTGACCGTGATGATCACCGGCGAAAGCGGCACCGGCAAGGAACTGGTCGCGCGCTCGATCTGGAAGCACAGCCACCGTTCCTCGAAACCCTTTATCGCGGTCAACTGCGCCGCCATTCCCGACAACCTCATCGAGAGCGAACTCTTCGGCCACGAAAAGGGCTCCTTCACCGGCGCCACCGGCCAGCGCATCGGCAAGTTCGAACTCTGCGACGGCGGCACCATCTTCCTCGACGAGATCGGCGACATGGCCCTCGCCACGCAGACCAAGATCCTGCGCGTCCTCCAGCAGGGCGAAATCCAGCGCGTGGGCGGCACCGAGACGATCAAGGTCGACGTCCGCATCATCGCCGCCACCAACAAGAATCTCGAGGAGATGGTCCCCGCCAAGGAGTTTCGCGAGGACCTCTACTACCGGCTCAACGTCGTCCGCATCAAGATGCCGCCCTTGCGCGAACGTGCCGATGACATCCCGCAGATCGTCGATTTCTGCCTCCAGAATCTGGTCAAGCAGCGCAAGACCCGGGTCTCCAAGGTTTCGCCCGAGACCATCGATGTGCTGCGCCGCCACCGTTGGCACGGCAACGTACGCGAACTGGAAAACGTGATCTACCGCAGCGCGGTCATCGCCCAGGGCGACGCCATTCTGCCCAAGGACCTGCCGGTGGAAATCCGCGCCGCCGTCGGCCCGCTGACCGCCTCGCCGATCGCGGAAACCGCGTCACCGGTCCTCGCTCCGGACGCCCCCGAAGTGGCGACTCCCGCGGCCGCGGCGGTCCTGCCAACGCCGGTGACGACCACATCCGCGCCCTCCAGTATTTCGCTCGTAGCCCCGGAGAACCGCGACGGCCTCACCTTGGAGCGTGTTTTCGATTTTCTGCAGGAAACCCTGCCCGATGGCGAAGAACCCATCCTCGCGCGCATCGAACGCGAAATGGTCATCCGCGTGCTGGCGGCTTTCGACGGCAACCAGGCCAAAGCCGCCGAACGCCTCGGCATGACCCGCACCACCCTGCGCAAACGCATCGAGACCTACGGACTGAAAGAGTAGGGCGGGGTCGCCGTGTCGTTCCCGACTCCGATTCATGATCCAGGGTGGAATTTTGACGCCGAACCCGCCAGGGGGACCACAGAGAAATCGCCGTGAGGATCGGTGTCGGGCGGAAGGAGTTTGGAGTTCCGCCTTCAGGCGGCCTTCATCCGGCCCTCCACCAGCCCTGTCCACCGCAAACCGCGTAAACGCGGAACTCCCAACAGCGAAGATCGCGAAGACCTGGACGCGACCTTGCTCGAGCTTTCCGCTCACTCCTCCCCGAAACCCTTCGGGTGCTGGCTGTGCCAGGCCCAGGCGGTAGCGACGATGGGCTCGATGTCGGTGAATTTCACCTGCCAGCCCAGCTCGGCCTTGGCCTTGGCGGAATCGGCATAGAGGGCGGGCGGATCGCCGGCGCGACGCGGAGCAAATTCGTGCGGCACAGCTTTCCCGGAAACTTTTTCCACCGCACGGATCACCTCCAACACGGAGGTGGGTGTGCCGGTGCCGAGATTGTAGAACAGGCCCGTCCCCGGCTCGCCGAGCTTGTCGAACACGGCAATGTGCGCCCGGCTGAGATCGTCGACGTGCACATAGTCGCGCAGGCAGGTGCCGTCCGGGGTGGGGTAGTCGTTGCCGAACACCTTGAGGGCCGGCCGGCGGCGCAGGGCGGCGTCGATCGCGAGCGGAATAAGGTGGGTCTCCGGATCGTGCGCCTCGCCGATGCTGGCATCCTCCGCGGCGCCGGCGGCGTTGAAGTAGCGGAAGGCCGCGAAACTCAGACCGTGCGCGTGGGCAAGTGCCTTGAGGGCGTTTTCGATGTCGAGCTTGGTCTGGCCGTAGGGGTTGATCGGCGCCTGCGGCAGGTCCTCGGTGATCGGCATTTTCTGCGGAATGCCGAAAGTCGCGCAGGTCGAGGAAAAGACGAACTTCGTCACGCCCTTGGCCAGCATGGTCTCCAGCAGGCGCAGCGTCGCGACAACATTGTTGAAATAATACTTCAGCGGATTCGTCACCGATTCGCCCACGTAGGCAAAGGCGGCGAAGTGCATCACCAGGTCGATCTTCTCCTGCTCGAGAATGGGGCCGACGACCGCCGGATCCCCCAAGTCGCCTTCATAGAACGGGATACCCTCAGTCAGCGCCCCCCGGTGCCCGAAGACGAGGTTGTCGAGCACGACGGGCCGGTGGCCCGCCGCCACCAGTTGGCGGACGCAGTGACTGCCGATGTAGCCGGCTCCTCCGATGACCAGGACGTTCATGGCGGAGGCTTGTATTGCCATACGGGCGGAGTTGGCTAGCGGTTTTTCGTTTCAGCATGTCGTTTCAACCGCCCCGCATCGTCATCACCGGTATCGGACTCACCGCCCCCAACGGCAACACCCTGGCGGAGTATCGCCAGAACCTGCTCAACGGTGTGTCGGGCGTACAACCGTTCGACGTGCGCTACATGGGCAAGTTGCTGGCCGGCGTCTGCGACTACGACCCCCTCAAATACCAGAAGCGCAAGGAAGTCCGCGTGGGCACCCGCGCCGGTTCCATCTCGATCTACTGCGCCCGCGAGGCCGTGACCGACTGCGGCATCGACTGGGACTCGGTCGAGAAGGACCGCGCCGGCATCTACATCGGCACGACCGAACACGGCAACGTCGAGACCGAGAACGAGATCTACGCCATCTCCAAGTTCGACTACGACACCAAGTTCTGGTCGCACTACCACAACCCGCGCACCGTCGCCAACAACCCCGCCGGCGAGGTCTCGCTCAACCTCGGCGTCACCGGCCCCGCCTACGCCATCGGCGCCGCCTGCGCCGCCGGCAACCTGGGCCTCATCCACGCCACCCAGATGCTGCGCCTGGGTGAGGTCGATTTCGCCATCTGCGGCGGCGTCAGCGAGAGCATCCACACCTTCGGCATCTTCGCCGGTTTCAAGTCGCAGGGCGCGCTCGCCACCCACAAGGACCCGGCCAAGGCCTCGCGTCCCTTCGATCGCGATCGCAACGGCATCGTCGTCTCGGAGGGTGGGGCGCTCTACACCCTTGAGCGCCTCGAGGACGCCCAAAAACGCGGCGCCAAAATCTATGGCGAGATCGCCGGTTACTGCGTCAACAGCGACGCCAGCGACTACGTGCTGCCCAACCCGACCCGCCAGGCCGAATGCGTACGCAAGGCCCTGAAGTCCGCCGGCCTGCAGCCCGCCGATATCCACATCGTCAATACCCACGCCACCGCCACGCCCCAGGGTGACATCCAGGAATGCGGCGCCCTGCGCGAGGTGTTCGGCGAGGGCTGTCCCGACACCTACGTCAACAACACCAAGAGTTTCATCGGCCACGCCATGGGCGCCGCCGGCGCGCTCGAACTCGCCGGCAACCTACCGTCGTTCGAAGACAAGGTCGTGCACCCGACCATCAATGTCGACCACCTCGACCCGCAGTGCGCCCTGCCGGGCCTCGTGCTCAACCAGCCCAAGCAGGCCGCCAAAGTGGATACGATCCTCAACAATTCCTTCGGCATGCTGGGCATAAATTCCACGTTGATCGTGAAGCGGTTTGTGGCCTAACTTGGGCTCTTTTTCCCATCATGACCAAAGAAGAAACCAAGCAGGTGGTGCTCGATATCATCGCCGATGTCGCTCCCGACGAAGACCTTAGCTCCATCAAGCCGGACGTGCGCCTGCGTGATCAGCTCGAACTCGATTCGATGGACTTCCTCGACATCGTGATGGAGCTGCGCAAGCGCCACAACATCGAGGTCCCCGAGGCCGACTATCCCCAGCTCGCTTCCCTCGACAGTTGCGCCGAGTATCTCACGCCGAAGTTCGAGGCGCTGGGCAAATAAGCCGGATCGTCACCGCACCACTCTCCAAAACCGGGCCGCGCGCCCGGTTTTTTTGTGTCCCCCCGTCGGTCGGCCCAGCCCGCTTAATGTAGGGACGTGCCTCGCGTGCGCCCGCTTGCGGCGGACGGGGCGGGTTGATTCCGGGCGCGCCGCGAGGGTTCGCGGGTCGCGGCGAGCGCGACCCCTACAGGGTGCGGCCGCCTTGCTATCGACGCAGCGTTTCGCCATGGTTTTGGCCCATGAAACCCCACTCCCTGCTCCCCCTGCTATCCCTCTTTTCCCTCGCCGTCCTCGCCGACGACACCGAACTGCGCGACGGCAAGAACTTCATCTCCACCGAGGTCTACTCCGCCGAGAGTGACCAGGAGATCCTCGCCGCCTTCGAGGGGCTGCGCGTGGCCGACGTCACCGACGGCCTGGACGCCGTGGGTCTGTTCAACACCGGCCTCATGGATCCCGAAATCATGCCGCTGTGGAAGGACGCCACCGACTACACTCACCGTTTCATCGGCATCGCCGTCACCGCCCGCTATGTGCCGACCCAGCGCGCCTCCGCCGGCAAGCTGCCGATCGAGGACTACGATGCCTGGGCAGGGAAGTGGTATAACGAGCTCTCCAGCGAACCGTTCATGCAACTCATCCGTCCCGGCACCGCCCTGGTGCTGGAAGATGCCGCCAAGGTCGACGTCGGCTCGATCGGTTCCAACAACATCATGTCCTGGATCGCCGCCGGCGCCGTCGGCGTGGTCACCGACGCCACCGCCCGCGACACCGACGAGATCATCACCCAAAAGGTGCCGCTCTATTTCCGTCACCCCGGTCGCGGCATCCGACCCGGCCGCAACGAAATCGAGTCCGTCAACCGTCCGGTCGTGGTCGGCGGCGTGTTGGTGAAACCCGGCGACGTCATCGTGGCCGACGGCGACGGCGTCGTGGTCGTGCCGCGCGCGGTTGCCCTCGAGGTCGCCGCCTACGCCCACAAGGTCATCGAAGGCGACAAGGCCGGCCGCCGCGCCCTCTACGAGAAGCTCGGCCTGCCGCCCGACAAATCGGTGCAGTAAGGCCGGTCGCCGGAGCAGAATTGCATCTTACAGATGCTAACGAAGGAAACGAAGAGGGCGCCACGCGCTCGAGCACTTCACCCTCCGATCGCACCTCGTGATTTGTAGGGCTGCCGCTTGCGGCATGCCGCAGCTGCCTCTCAGCCCACCGTCAACCAGCGGCATGCCGGCAAGCGGCAGCCCTACAGGTGTTGGCTAAGATCCGAAACCCGTAGGGTCGGCTTTAGCCGATCCCTTCCCGGGCCACCTTCTCCCGCTGCGCGCTGAGAAACGCCCGCGACGCCTCGTCCGTCATGAGCGCAATGGCTTCGTCATAGGCCCGCATCGCGTCGTCCTTTCGCCCCAATCGGGTCAGCAGCGCCGCCCGCGTGGCCCAGGCCGGTTGGAACCGTTCGATGCCTCGCTCCACGATCGTATCCAGATAGTGGAGCGCGGCCTCCGGTCCCTGGGTTTGGGCCATCACCGACGCCAGCGCCACCCGCGCGCCCAGGGTGGGGGCCACCCGCACCAGCGCGGCGTGCAGCTTTTCCAGCGCCGGCCAGTCCGTATCCAAGGAGTGGATGCGGGCGCAGTGGGCCGACTGGATCGCCGCCTCGATCTGGAAGCGGCCCGTTTGCCCGAGCGCATAGGCGCGATGCAGCAGATCCTCCCCGCGCCGGATCAGTTCCCGATCCCATTGCCTCGGATCCTGACCGTCCAACGGCACAAATTCACCGCGCTCGTTCAGGCGCCCGCCACTGCGCCCCCGCGAAAGGCAGATCAACGCAGCCAGGCCCAGGGCTTCGGGTTCCTGCGGGAGCAGGTCTGCCAGCAGCGTCGCCAGGTGCTGGGCTTCGGCGAGCAGCGAATCCCGGACCGCCATGTCCGCGATCCCATCCTTCCAATCGATGGCGAACGCACCGTAGATCGCCTCCAGCACATACGGCAGCCGCTCCGGCATCCCCGCCTGTTCCGGAATCTCGAAGGGGATGCGGGCTGCCTTGATCTTCCGCTTCGCCCGCACCAATCGCTGCGCCATCGCCTCGGTGGGGATTGCGAAGGCCCGTGCGATCTGGCGGGCCGCGCAACCCAGCACCGTCTGCAACATCAACGGCGTGCGGACCGGTTCCTCGATGGCCGGGTGGGCGCACACGAACATCAGGGCGAGGCGATGGTCGGGAATGGCGCTGTCGCCCGAGTCCGACTCGAGCGACAGCGTTTCGGTCAACGGCTCGATCGGCACCGACGTGCGGTGCGCGGCCGAGTTCAGCCGGTTGAGCTGACGATTGCGGGCCACCCTGAACAGCCAGGCCTCGGGGTTGCGCGGCACGCCCGTTTTCGGCCAGTGGGTCAGCGCCGCGAGAAACGCCTCACTCAAGGCATCCTCGGCGTCGGCCAGGTCGCCGCTCGTCCGGGCCAGCAGGGCGATCAGACGGCCATGGCTGTCCCGGGCCAGGTCGGCCGTCCGCGCCTTGGTCTGCTCGAGTGAATCGTCCACGGGTAACCGGGGAGCGGGGCGGTGGCCGGCGTTCAGCTCGACGGCTGCCATTTGCCGTCGCGGTAGACGACGGCGGCGGGCCGGACTTCGATGACGCCGTATTGGGCGCCCGGACACTGTTGCGCCCAGCCGAGGGCGGCATCGAGGTCGGGCACGTCGACGATGAAGATGCCGGCGAGTTTTTCCTTGGTATCGGCAAACGGACCATCCTGCACCTGCAGACTGCCGTGGCGGAGGGTGACGGTGGTGGCGGCGGACGAAGGCTGCAGCACCTCGGCCGAAACCAGCACCCCGGCCTCATCGAGGGCGTTGGCGTATTTGCTGAAGGCCGCCATGAAGGCAGCCACCATGGCCGGATCGAGTTCACCCTCGGCGGGCTCGGGATTGTGGAGGAGGAGCGAGTAATGCATCTGGGTAAGGGTAGGGTTGATGGATTTGAACGAGGGGAACGACGTGTTCCCTTGCTCCTATGACAAACGACGCTGCGCGCAATCGACACCTCCGCCGCGCGGAAGACGGGCGCCAGCAAAAAAAGGTCGGCTGAAGCCGACCCTACGCCGTGCTTGCCCGTCCGGCCGGGGCGCTTCTTCTTGGGCGCCTTGAACACTGCGGATCACTACGACGTCGTCATCATCGGGGCCGGCATGTCCGGCCTCGCGGCCGGCATCCGTCTCGCGCACTTCGGCAAAAAGGTGTGCATCTTCGAGCGCCACAACGCCGTCGGCGGACTCAACAGCTTCTACAGCCAGCAGGGCCGCAAGTTCGACGTCGGTCTGCACGCGCTCACCAACTTCGTGCGCCCCGGCGTCAAGGGCACCCCGCTGGCCAAACTGCTGCGCCAACTCCGCATCCGCCACGAAGAGCTTCAACTCGCCGAACAAAAACGCTCGCGCGTCGCCTTCGGACCCAACGGCGAAACCTCGCTGACCTTCACCAACGATTTTGCGGTCTTCGAAAGCGAAGTCGCCCGGGTCTTTCCGGTCCAGATCGACGGTTTTCGCCGCTTGGTCGACGTCGTCCGCAGCTATGACGACGTGGGGCTCGACGCCGAGCCGGTGTCCGCCCGCGAAGTCGTGCGGCGGCACGTGAGCGATCCGCTGCTGGAGGACATGCTGTTCTGTCCGGTCATGTACTACGGCAGCGCGCAGGAACGGGACATGGAGTTCGGCCAGTTCGTCATCATGTTCAAGGCCCTCTTCCTCGAAGGCTTCGCGCGTCCCTTCGATGGGGTGCGCGTGATCCTGCGGGTGCTGGTCGACAAATACCGCGCGGCCGGCGGGGAACGGCGGATGAAGTGCGGCGTCAAACGGGTCATCGCCCAAAGCGGCCGCGCGACCGCCGTGGAGCTCGACGATGGCCACGTCGTCACGGCCGATCACATCCTTTCCTCGATCGGAGCGCCGGAGACCGAACGCCTCATCAGCGCCGAACCCGCGTCCGACACCGCGGCCGCCTCGCCGATCGGCGCCTTGTCGTTCGTGGAGACCATCACCATCCTCGATCGCCAACCGGCGACGCTGGGGTGGGGTGACGACACGATTATCTTTTTCAACGACTCGGCGCGTTTCGACTACGCCGCCGCGCGCGATGCGGTCGACCCCCGCAGCGGAGTGATCTGTTTCCCCAACAACTTCGCCTACACCGACGGGCGCGAACTGCCGGAAGGCGTCTTCCGCTGCACCTGCCTGGCCAACTACGCCGCCTGGACGAGCCTGCCCGAGGACGCCTACCGCGCCGCCAAAGCCGAATGGTTTACCCGCATCCAGCGCAGCGCCCGCCGTTTCCTGCCGGCCGTGGCCGACGAAACACTCGCCGGCGCCACGCTCGCCACCGACATGTTTACTCCGCGCACGGTGGAGAAATTCACCGGCCACCTCGGCGGCGCGATCTACGGCTCGCCGCGCAAACACCGCCAGGGCCGCACCGCACTCGACAACGTCTACCTCTGCGGCACCGACCAGGGTTTCCTCGGCATCATCGGCGCCATGCTCAGCGGCATCTCCATGGCCAACTACCACATCCTACGCGGGTAGGGGACCGCTCCAACGCAGGTTTCTTAACCACGGATGGACACGGATGGCTTCGCCTACCGGCTACGCACTGAAACCAAATTGTTGGCGGAGTTGGGATTAGAGGCCGTTCAACTGCTGAGTCCGAAGTAGACGAATTGAGCACAAATTTGCCTCGGAGCCCTCAAGAACGCGGAACGGTAGTGGAGCGCATCCGTGTCCATCCGTGGTTAAAACAACAGCTCTGCCTCTCGGCGGTCTGAGTCTCAGACATCCTTGATTCGAGGTTGAACGTCCCGTCGAAAACCGGGGTTGCGCTCCCTTACCGGCGCTCTTCACTGGACCGCTTCATGGCTTACGACTGGCTCAAAGGTGTCGACGACGAGTATGACGTGATCGTCATTGGCAGCGGCTTGGGCGGCTTGACCGGGGCAAATATCCTCGCGAAGGCCGGCCACAAGGTGCTGCTGCTCGAACATCACTACCAATTCGGCGGACTCGCCACCTGGTTCACCCGCAAAGGCGGCCACATCTTCGATATTTCGCTGCACGGCTTTCCCGTCGGCATGAAGAAGTCCTGTCGCAAATACTGGTCCAAGGAAATCGCCGACTCGATCGTGCAGCTCAAGGACGTGCGCTTCATCAACCCGCAGATGGACGTCTGGACCGACTTCACCCGCGAGGACTACACCCGCGTACTGGTCGAGGACTTCAAGGTCGACCGCGCCACCGTCGAGGCCTTCTACGACCACCTGCGGTCGATGAATTTTTACGACAACAACCCCGAGACGACGGGGGAGATGTTCGAGCGCTTTTTCCCCGGCCGGCCCGACGTGCACCGCCTGCTCATGGAGCCCATCACCTACGCCAACGGCTCCACCCCCGAGGACCCGGCCATCACCTACGGCATCGTGTTCTCCAACTTCATGGGCGCCGGCGTCTACACCTTCCAGGGCGGCTCCGACCTGCTCATCAAGAAGATGGTCACCGAGCTGAAGAAGAACGGCGTCGAGTGCCGCAAACACGTCCTCGTGCAAAAAATCCTGATCGAGGAACGCGACGGCCGGAAGGTCGCCTGCGGCATCGTGGCGGGCAAGGACGGCCGCGTCATCCGCGCCAAGGCCATCCTCTCGAACGCCAACATCAAAAACACCATCTTCCGCCTCGCCGGCGCCGAAAACTTCGCGCCCGACTACATCGCCGCCGCCGAGGCCGTGCGCATCAACACCAGCTCCTGCCAGGTCTACCTCGGCATTCGCAAGGGCGAGTCGATCCCGCACATCGGCGACCTCGTCTTCACCTCCGAGGCCCCGACCTACAGCAGCGACGAACTCGTCGACCTGCGCACCACCAGCCGCACCTTTTCGGTGTATTACCCCGAAACCCGTCCCGGCTCGGACCGCTACACGGTGGTGGCGTCCTTGAACGGTCGATACGCCGACTGGAACGCGCTCTCCGACGAGGACTACGCCGCGCACAAACAGCGCCTCATCGACGAGGCCATCGCCGCTCTGGAAAAATACATTCCCGGCGTGCGCGAGAAGATCGACTGGAAGGAGGCCGCCACCCCGCGCACCGTCGAGCGCTACACCACGCACATGTCGGGCACCTCCTTCGGCACCAAGTTCGAGGGCCTCAAGGTCTCGATGGACCTGCCGGAACAGCTGCCCGGCCTCTTCCACGCGGGTTCGGTCGGCATCATCATGTCCGGCTGGCTCGGCACCATCAACTACGGCGTCATCACCGCCAACAAGATCGACAAAGCCCTCTTCGCGATGAAGCACACCGCCCCGACCGCCGTTCCGTCCAACTGACTTTGGCGCCCACTAAACACACCAAAAAGCACCAAACTGACGGCATGATTCCAGTGCCCGCTTCAGGCTGAACGCTTTCGTGCTCTTTCGTGTGTTTAGTGGGCCAATCCACCGTCCCCATGATTCCTGCCATCACTGATCTCATTCCGCATCGTCCGCCGTTTCTGTTTATTGACGAGGTCGTCGAATCCACTGACACCGCGCTCACGGCGAGCCGCGTCTGGCGGGCCGAGGAGGATTTCTATCAAGGCCACTATCCGAACGCCCCGATCACGCCGGGCGTGCTCCTCTGCGAGGCGGTGTTCCAGGCCGGTGCGGCCTTCATGTCGCTGCAGGCCCGTGCCGCCGGCGCCGCGGCAGGGGAGGGCGTGCCATTGCTTGCCAAGATCAGCGACGTGCGCTTCCGCAATCCCGTCTTCCCCGGCGACGAAGTGCTGGTGTCGGTGCACAAGAAGGAGGCCATGGGCGGCTTCACCATGATGAGCGGCAACGTCAAAAAGGCCGACGGCACCCGCGTCCTCACCGTCGATTTCGCCGTCGCCTGGAAAACCCCGGAGTCCAAATAACTCCAGGACCACGAAGCCACTAACAGATTGTTTTTAACCACGGATGAACACGGATGGGCTCCACTACCGTTCCGCCTGCCAGAGCGTTTGGATGCTCCCGAAGCCCATCTCTGCTTAGTTCAATTCAGTTCAAAATTTCACTGCCGCAGAATGTTCCTACAATCCGATTGCCGCGCCCAACCCGCGGCTTCAGTGCGTAGCCGGTAGGCGAAGCCATCCGTGTCCATCCGTGGTTAGAAAAACAACTCCCAGCTCATGCCCGACTTCCTGAATCTCAGCGGCAAGACCATCGTGGTCACCGGTGTCGCCAACAAGAAGAGCGTCGCCTGGTTCACGGCGAAGACGCTCGAAGAGCAGGGTGCGACCGTGATCTACAGCGTGCGCTCCGAGGCGCGTAAAGCGTCGCTCGCCAAGCTGCTCGCCGACAAACCCGTTTTCCTTTGCGACGTGGAGGAGGAGGGCGCCGCGGCCCAACTCGCCGCCGACATCGCCGCCGCTGGCCATGGTCCGATTCACGGCCTCGTCCATTCCATCGCCTTCGCCAATTACAGCGAAGGCTTCAAGGCCTTCGAGGAAACCAAACGCGCCGACTTCCTGCAGGCCACCGCCATCTCGGCCTTCTCGCTGGTCGAACTCGCCAACGCCTTCAAACCGCACTTCGCCCCCGGCGCCTCGGTCGTATCGATCGGCATCTCCTCGCTCACGGTCACCCCCGACAACTACGGCTACATGGGGCCGATCAAGGCGGCCCTCGACTCGGCCTCCCGTTTCCTGGCCAAGTCCTTCAACCCGACCCCCGGCGTGCGCTTCAACGTGGTCGGCTCGGGACCGCTCAAGACGAGCGCCTCCGCCGGCATCCCCGGCTACCTCGAAAGCTACCTGTATTCCGAGAAGCTCACCTTCCGTAAGCAGAATCTGGAGACACAGGAAGTCGCCAACACCGTCGTCTACCTGCTCAGCGAACGCAGCAGCGGCCACAACGGCGGAACCCTCATCGTCGACGCCGGCCTCGGCAGCAATTTCTACGACACCGAAATCATCCGCCTCGCCATGCGCCCGGAGACCGGGCCGGGAACGAAGTAGTTTTTACAGGAGGCCGCAGAGGAAGCAGAGCCCGCCCAACCGCCAGATTTTACAGAAGGAAACGAAGAGCGCGAAGCCACTCCACCGCCAACAACTCGCATATTCCACACTCCGATCACGAACCGCTCACACCTTTGATTGTAGGGCTTGCCTGCCGTAGGCACGGCTGCCGCTCGCCGGCATGCCGCACCTGCCTCACCGCCTCTGCCTCCCAGCATCCGTGCTCATCCGTGAAATCCGTGGTTCTCAAACCCCACCTCTGTTTCCTCTGCTCCCTCCTGTAAAACAAACCCCCTGCCTCTCCGCCTTCGTTATCTTCATTCCCTTCTGTAAAACCCAATCCTGCCTCTCCGTCTCTGCCTCTCAGCATCCGTGCCCATCCGTAAAATCCGTGGCTAAACCAACACCCTGCCTCTCCGCCTTCCTCTAAATGCGTTTTTCCAACGTCGTCATTGAATCCATCGCGGTCGCGCTGCCGGACGAGATCCTGACCTCGCAGGCGGTCGAGCAGCGCTTGGCGCCGTTGTATGAGCGGCTGAAGCTGCCGGAGGGGCGCCTCGAGCTGATGACGGGCATCAAGGAGCGGCGCGTCTGGCCCGCCGGCACGCGGCCGTCCGATGCCAGTGCCGCCGCCGGCAAGGCCCTGCTGACCAAGTCCTCGCTGCCCGCCGCCAAGGTGCAGCTCTTCATGCACTGCGCGGTGAGCCGCGACATGCTGGAGCCGGCCACCGCCTCCTTCGCCCATCGCAAGATCGGCCTGCCGCCGACCGCGCAGATCTTCGACGTCTCCAACGCCTGCCTCGGCTTCCTCAACGCGATGACGATCGCCGCGAGCATGATCGAGAGCGGGCAGATCGAGTGCGCGCTGATCGCCTCCGGCGAAAACGGCGGACCGCTCGTCGAGCACACGCTCAAGACCCTGCTGGAGCAGCCGCTCACCCGGCAGCAGATCAAACCGTTTTTCGCCAACCTCACCATCGGCTCCGGCGCCGTCGCCGCGATGCTCTGTCATCGCGACCTCGCGCCCTCAGGCCACCGCCTGCTCGGCGGCATTGCCCAGGCCGCGACCGCCCACAGCGAACTCTGCCAGGGCGACACCCACGGCGCGGACTCCCTCGCCATGCAGACCGATTCCGAAGCCCTGCTTGTAGCGGGCGTGGAGCTGGCCAAGGACACCTGGGCGAAATTCCGCAAGGAAATCGGCTGGGCCACGGCCGACTTCAACCGCTTCATCTGCCACCAGGTGGGCAGCACGCACCGGCGCAAACTCTACGAGGAGTTGCGCCTCGATCTCGCGAAGGACTTTTCGACCTTCGAAACCCTCGGCAACACAGGCTCGGTGGCCCTGCCCGCGACGCTCGCCACGGCGGCGGAGCAGGGGGCCATCCAGCCCGGCGACAAAGTCGGCCTGCTCGGCATCGGCAGCGGCCTCAACTGCCTCATGCTCGCCGTCGAATGGTGATCACCGCGACGAGTTTGGGTTTACAGCAGGCCACGAAGAGAACAAAGGCCGAGAGGCAGATCAGGATGAACCACCGACGTCAAAACCTGGAGATTGGCCGCAAAAAGGCGCAAAAGTCGCAAAAACCAAGCCGCTCCCTTTTTCGCCTTCTGCGCCTTGGCGGGGTGTCGCTTCGCTCGGTATTGCGGCTATCCCTCCTGCTGGTGGAGTGGCTTCGCTTGCCCGCCTCAGGCGGGTTTTCCTTCGTTTCCTTCTGTAGGAAAAATTCTCCAGTCGGCTCACTTGTCCTCTGCTTGCCAGCCTCCGGCTCTTTCCTTCTCGAGAAACTCATCTTCTCTCTGTGCCCTCTGTGGCTCCTCCGTGACCTCTGTGTCAAAACTGCGTCTGCCTCACCGCTTTCCTGTGCAACCAGTACCGTCGCATGAACGATCTGCCTGACTGGCTGCGTGCCCTTTATCCGTTTACGCCGAAGCGTTTCGTCACGCCGGGGCGGGCGGAGCTGAGTTATCTGGACGAAGGGCAGGGGAGTGCGGCCGTGCTGATGGTGCACGGCAATCCGACCTGGTCGTTCTACTATCGTGATCTGGTCAAGGCCATCGCCGGCGAGCGCCGCTGCATCGTGCCCGACCACGTGGGCATGGGCCTGTCGGACAAGCCCGAGCATTACCGCTACACCCTCGAGCAACGCATCACCGACCTCGACGCGCTCGTAACCAAGCTCGGGGTGAAGGAACTCGATCTCGTCGTGCACGACTGGGGCGGCGCGATCGGCTTCGGCCTGGCGGCGAGGCGGCCCGAACTCATTCGTCGTATTGTCGTTCTCAATACGGCGGCCTTCACCTCGATTCACCTGCCGGTCCGCATCGCGCTGTGCAAGGCCCCGGTGGTTGGTCCGGCGCTGGTGCGCGGCCTCAACGGCTTTGCCTGGCCGGCGACCTGGATGGCGATGAACCGGCGGGCGCTGAGCAACGACGAGTCCCGCGGCTACCTCTATCCCTACGACACCTGGGCCAACCGGGTGGCGGTGAGCGCCTTCGTGCAGGACATCCCCATGCACGACACCCACCCGACCTGGCGCACGCTTAAGGAGGTGGAGAAGGGGATCGGCCGGTTCCACGACCGCCAGACGCTCATCGTCTGGGGCGGCCGCGACTTCTGCTTCAACGACCACTTCTACACCGAGTGGTGCCAGCGCCTCCCCCAGGCGGAAAAGCACTACCTCGACGACGCCGGCCACTACGTCCTCGACGACGCCCGCGGCGACGTCGTCCCCCGCATCACCGAACACCTGCTCAAGTAATTCGCCCGGACGGGCTGCGATGCTTGATCCTGCGTCGGATCGCACCGCCGGTCCACGGAGTTGATTCATCCTCGCGCTTGCCCGCCGTCATGCAGCGATGCAGCATTGCTGCATGACTACGACTCTTCCTCTGTCCAAGCGCGGGAGCCTGACTCTGCCGCCCGAGCTGCGCCGCAAGCTGGGACTCGACAAGCTCCGCAATCCACTGGTGTTGGTCGAGGAGCGCGACGGTGGCCTCTTCCTGCAGCCCGCCGTAGCGATGCCCGTGCGCGAGCTGCCCAAGAAGCAGATCCAGGCTTGGATTGCCCGCGACGAGGCAGATATGGCGGCATTCAAGATTGCGCCTCCAATTACCCCACCTGATTGCTGCCTCGTCGACGATCCTAGCGCTTCCTCCTGGGTCCGTCCTGATTCGACATAAAGACCCCGTCGGATCAGAGTCGCACTCCGACGGTCCGGTCTCAATTCACCGACAACCCGGCCGCCTTGGCTAGAAGGTGTTGGCGCTGATCGAAGGTATAGAAACGCTTGGCTTTGACGACGCAGGCTGCGGCGACATGCAGCAGGTCCAAGGTCCTGACACCGATCTTCGCGGTATGGGCGCACGAAAGCCGTTCCGACGCCTCCCAGAGCGCGTATGCCGGCAAGGGCAGGGGCACCATATCCCCGCCGACTATCGAAGCCCTTACGCTTTGCTCCACCCGCCGGACATCACCCTGGACCAGCGTGCCCCTAGCAATCAGGGCGCGCAGGGCGTTGCCGAATTCAACTTTCTGCCAAGGCGTCCAGGCCACGCCCCGTTCTTTGCGCATGATCCCCACGGCTTGCGCGAAATGCACGTCGCGGAGGTGCAGCGATAGCAGGACGGAGGTATCGAGATAGGCTCTCATTCACGACCAGGCACCAAGCGCCAGGTTTCCGTCCCCTCAAACCGGTCTACAAAATATTCGGTCAACTTGTCATAGTCGACCTTCCCGCGACGACTCACGTCCTTGCCGGCAACCTTGCCCAAAACATATGCGTTCAAGCTCTTCTTGGCGCGCCGCGCCTGAGCCTGCATCTTCCGTTTTTCGGCAGCGGTGACCTTCAGGGTAATCGTGGCTTTTTCCGGCATGGTGTTACCATGAGGCACACCTCCCGCCGGTCAAGGCGGTTGAGGCAGCCGGAAGAGGGCAGGCCTTGTTGCTTGCTTCGCTAAACCCCCGGTCAGTTCGCCGAGTGGGACGTCCGGATTCAAGTTCGAGTGAAATCGTGATAATCCAGCCCAGGCCGGTCGGCAAAAATGGAGTCGCGCCCGATCAGCTTGTGCGATCCGAGCATCGCCAGGGCCGCCTGCCAGGCGTCGTTTTCACCCATGCGACGCTGTGCCCTCGCTTGATTGAGCGCACAGCGCATCGCCACTTGCCAGCCGATCGTGGTCTGCTGGTAGGTGGCCAACTCGCGGGACGCTTCGCCCACGTCCTCAGCCCCCTCAAGCACCTCGGCCACCGTCATCGGCGAAATAAAGAAACGCCCCTTGGGCAGACTGGCCAGCGTGCGGTGCGCGTCGCCTTCGCGTCCAGAGGCGACCTCATTTTCGAGGGCAATCAATAAACCGGAATCGAGAAGATAGGTCGGAGTCATGCCGCTGCGGAACGCCGACGCGATTTCTGGCGCAACTCCAGTCCCTTACCCGCACATGAACGAGCGTGGGCGAGGAGTTCGGCGGTCGTCGTGACCTTTTGCCCGATCTCGCGCTCGATGACATCGGAGAACGATTCCCCGGGTCATGCCGAAGGGGTCGGGTCATGCCGAAGGGGTCGGGGTCATGCCGAAGGGGTCGGGTTTTGAGTGTGTGTGGTCGAAGGGCGCCCGCCTTGGTAATCCGCTCCGGTTCCCCTAGGCTGAGACTCGCTGCTCAAAGGGGCTCTGGGGAGCTTCTTCCAGCGAGACACCGCTGGTCACTCGCTGGAACTGATACCCAAAGGTCAGGATGTCGTTCTTGTACACTTCAGCAACGACCTCCCTTGCCTCATCATCGTAGTATTGCGAATAGTGAGTATAGGTATTCCTCCGCACCTTTATGCTGAAAACATCGCGCACGTTTTTCAGAACCTCCACCGGGCTCTGGCCAAAATTTCGGTTCAAGCTGAGCGACCTGTTCTTGTGCGGCAGGGACCGGCTCTTCAAACCGAGTTTTTCAAGCACGACTTTGATATCCTCCTTCAGGTTTTCGTACCGGCCGATGAAGTCCACCCGCTGATTGCCCTCTTCGTCGAAAATGAAGTCATACTGGGGCAACACATGACAGTATTCGTCGCTCCACTCCGGACGGGGAAATTTGTGCAGGAGGTAGGTCTTGAAGTCGTATTTATGGGACAGTCGGCGATATTTATATTCGGAAACCAGCCGGTCCCACGGATTCCGGACGAAGGCGAACTTGAAATAGCTCTCAAACTGCTCCGGGGTCACAAAATCATACTTGAGATAGTCATCGGCGCGAAGATGCGAGGGAGGCGGATCGAATCGGTTGCTGCGGCCGATTTTGAAAATGTTTCCCGATCCGATGATGGGGTTGTTGCCCTTTTGGCCCAGCAGGTTATTGATGCTGGTTCCTGCTGTCTTGGGAATGTGAACGAAAATGCACTTGTGATGATGGGAGACCATTTCAGATATCGGCTGAGGGGACACGCACACCGCCGCGGATCGAGCCCCGAACCCAGCAGCGGACAGGTGGCGGCGGCGGGAAGCGACGAATCGCGGCGGGCCGCCCAAACGGACTGGGGAATTTTGAGGTCGATTGCACAGCGGGGACTTGGAAGGGAATGAACGCAGATCATCTGCCTGGGGATCCACTATAGTCCCATCCCGGGCAGCGTGTCGTTCGGGGATTTCCCCGAGAGCGCTGCCGAACCACGACGATGGCAGCCATCGGGTCTTCCCCGGATAAACGCCCGATGGAGAGGCCCGTGGTTGCGGAATTCGGCCGCATGGTCGGACTGACGTCGCCGCTTCGCCGGATTACATCCTGCATCTTGGACTGCAGGTACCTCACATTTTAGGGCTGCCGCTTGCGGCATGCCGCATCTGCCCCTCAGCCGATCCTCAACCCCGCGCCAAAGGCCGGATAAACTGCCGGACGGTGAACGGGTGCTATCCGGCGGTGGCTTCGCAGCGGCCGGTGAGCTCGCCCAGATCGCGGAGGTAGGGGGCGCTGTTTCGGGTGAGATCGGCCAGCTGGGTGGCGTGGTAGCGCCATTGCCAGTTACCCTGGGGTTTGCCGGGGCTGTTGAAACGGGCTTCGCTGCCGAGGCTCATGAAATCCTGCAGGGGGATCACGGCGAGGTTGCTCACGGCGCCATAGGCCGCGCGGATGAAGTCCCAGCCGATCTCCTGGCCGGATACCCGCAGGTAGCGACGGACGTGGTCCTGGGTCCGGGCGTCGACCGCGCGATACCAGCCGAGCGTGGTGTCGTTGTCGTGCGTTCCCGGATACACGACGCTGTTGGCCGTGAGGTTGTGCGGGAGGTAAAGGTTGCTGGCGTCGCCGCCGAAGGCGAACTGCAGGATGGTCATGCCGGGCAGGCCCGTGCGCTGGCGCAGCTCGACCACGGTGGGCGCGAGTTCGCCGAGGTCTTCGGCGATGAGCCGGCAGTCGGGCAGGGCGCTCGCCACGGTTTCGAAGAAGGCCAGGCCCGGGCCGTTCTTCCATTCGCCTTCGCGGGCGGTCGGGGCGCCGGCGGGAATCGACCAGTAGGTGTCAAAGCCGCGGAAATGGTCGATGCGCACGACGTCGCAGAGGGCGAGGTTGGCGCGGAGGCGGTCGAGCCACCAGGCATAGCCGGTTTGAGCGTGCGCTTCCCAGTCGTAGAGCGGATTGCCCCAGAGCTGGCCATCGGCCGAAAAATAGTCGGGCGGGACGCCGGCGACGCAGAGCGGCTGACCGGTTTTCTGGTCGAGTTGGAAGAGTTCGGGATGGGCCCAGACGTCGGCACCGTCGGCCGCCACGAAGATCGGCGCATCGCCGATGATCTGCACGTCGCGTTCGGCCGCGAGGGCGCGGACCGCCTGCCATTGGCCGAAAAAGAGGTATTGGAAAAAGGCGTAGGCCTCGGCGCGGCGCGCGGCGGCTTTGAATTCCGGCGTGGAGCGGGCCTGGGCAAAGAAGCGCACCTTGGTCGGCCAATCCCACCAGGCCTTGCCCTGAAACTGATCCTTGAGCGCCATGTAGTGGCTGTAGGCGTCGAGCCAGGCGGCCTGCTCCGCGCAGAAGGCTTCGAACTGGCCGTAGCGGGCGAAGGTGCGCCCCTGGGCGACGAAAGCTTCGTGGGCCTTGAACAGCAGCGGCAACTTGATGCTCCACAGCAGGCCGTAGTCGATCCGGTCGGCGGGCAGGGACTGCAGCGGAATGAGGTCGGCCGGGGAGAGCAGCTTGGCCTCCACCAGAACCTCGAGATCGATCAGGTAGGGATTGCCGGCGAAGGCGGAAAAGCACTGGTAGGGCGAATCGCCGAAACCGGTCGGACCGAGCGGGCAGATTTGCCAGTAGCGGGCGCCGGCGGCCTGGAGAAAGTCGAGGAACGGGGTGACGGCGGCCGGACTGAGCACGCCGATGCCTTGGCGGCCGGGCAGGCTCGTCGGGTGCAGGAGGACGCCGACGGAGCGGTTTTCGAGCCAGGAGAACAAGGGAGCGGGAACGGTCTTCATCGTTTGCGGCGCGCGCAGGGGACACAGGTGACGGCGTCGGGCTGGGTGTCGAGACGTTCCGGAGCGATATCCTGACCGCAGAGCAGGCAACGGCCGAAGGAGCCGGCATCGATGCGACGCTCAGCCTCGTGCAGGCGAGTGCGCTCGTCCTCGAGGCGGCGCTTGTTGGCGAGGGCCAGCTGCTGATTCTGGATGGTGTCGAGACGCGAGAGGCGACCGATGGCAACGTCCGGCGCGACGGCAGCGGTGTCCTCCTGCAGATCGGCGAGTTCGGTTTCGATTTCGGTGAGACGCGCCTGAATGCGGCTGCGGAAGGTGAGTTGCACAGCTTTGTCCATGAGCGGGAATCTAGAGGGGAGCCACGGCGGAACCAACTCCATTCCAGTCATATCGGTATTAGACATAATGTTTATTGTGCGTCGTAAGGAGAGCCCAGAATGGGAGTCTCCAGGATCTGGATCCGACTGGGACGGCGCTGCTGGGCGGCACGCTCCGTTACTCGATGAAGTAAACTTCGAGGATGACCTCGCCGCCGCGGCCCCCGGCATCATCGACGATCGCGGTGTAATTTCCCGGCGTCAGCGACACCACGATCGCGGCGTCCTGACTGCCCGCCGTCAACGCGAAGGCTCCCGCCAAGGCGGCAAAGGGCGTGACTTTGCTGGAGTTCCAGTTGTCCGAGGCCAAACCCGTCGCCGCTCCACCGGCGCCATACAGGGTGAAACGCGGGTCGGGCAAAAAGTTGGTGACGTCGAACTGCGCCAGTCCCGGCCCCACCGCCCGGATGAGCAAGGTGCGCGGTTCGGTTCCGGCCACGACGAATCCGGGTTGGATCGAGCCGCCGGCCGCGATCGTCGCCCGGATGGAAATATTCGCCAGCGGAGTCGCTCCGATAGCCGTCGGTACGGCCGGATCCTCCCGATCAAAGGTGCCCACGGTCACGCCCATGATATCACCGTTGCTCACCGTGAAATCGCCCCGCACCTGAACTTCGGTGCCCTCGCCAGGCCCGGAAACGTTGCCGTTGGTGACCGAGACGCTGTCGAAATCCAGCACGTAGAACCCGGCGCCCTGCAGAACCAGATTTCCATCCGAAACGCCCAGCGAACTTCCCGAATAACTGCCCGGCCCGTTCAAGACCAGGTCTTCATTGAGCACCGACACCACCCCATGGATTCCCGGAGAAAGCGTGAGCGTGAAAGCAGTCGAAGCAGTCAGGATGATTGGGAGTAACGTTTTCACGCTCCTAAAATCGCCGATGCTTCGCAAAACCGCAAAACGCGCCCCGCCCTCGAACCCCCATTGAGCGCTCCAGCGCCCGCCGGATGCCGGCGTTTTGCAGCCGCCACCGGGTTACGGTCTGGGCAACCTGCCCGGCTTAACGCGCCATTTTCAGACGCTTCCCGCCCTCGCCCCTAACGCGCTATGGGGCGACGCCCCAGTGGCTCGTGAAGGGATAGTAAATGAACAGTGGACGGCCTACGACATCCTTGGCCGGGATCGCGCCCCAGTAGCGGCCGTCGAGGCTGCTGGCGGAGTTGTCCCCGACCGCAAAATAATGGTCCTCCGGCACCGTAACGACATCGCCCGGGCCCATGTCGGCGATGTTGCGATAACCGGGATAGTTGCCCGCGCGCGTGGCGTTGGCCGCAAAGGCCTCGGCGCCTTCGATCGGCTTGCCGTTGCGATACAGGATGGGCTCGCGGATCTCCAACTCGTCGCCCGGCAGACCGACGAGGCGTTTGATGTAATACTGGTCCTCGGGCATCTGCGGCATGAGCGCATGCAGCCGCGTGAGCGCCTGGGTGCGAAACACGAAGCCGTCGCCGACACTGGGCTTCACGAAGTGGTAGCTGATGCGGTCGACGAAGAGCTGATCGCCGGTCTGGATATCGAAGGAAAGAATCCGGTCCCCGGCCTGGACCCGTTTGCCGGTGTGCAGGATCCAGCCGCGGGCGCCGACCTGCTGAACCCGCGGATCACTGCGGGACGGCCAGCCGTCCTCCGCCGGGAAGAACAGCTCCGACAAGAGCTTATCGACGTCGAAATCGGCCGGCACCCGGAATGTCACCGGCGTGTTGCCGACGCGCATTTCCACCTCCTTGAGCGTCGTCGGAATGACCAGCCATTTGCGACCGCGCACTTCGCGATGGCGGCCGCCGGGACCGAGGAGAATGCTGACTTCGCCGCTGGTCGGCGCATCGATGCGATACGGCTTGGCCAGCTGGGTGGCGAAGCGCAGCGCCTTCATGGCCGTGCCCGGTTCCTCCGCCGGGCTCTCGTAGACTTCCGCGGTCATGCCGTTGTAGCTCGGCCACATGGAATTGGTCGGGATCTTGAACGGCTGCACGAAGTAGGCGCGAATGCCGAGGATCACGATCGCCGCGACGAGGAAAAACTCGACGTACTCGACGAGGGAGCGCTTCGGATAAAAGGTGCCGCCGGTCTTGCGCAGCACGGATTCGAGGTTGCCGATCGCAACCTGAAGATCGCTGGCATTGGCCTTGTCGCGCAGCAGTTTTTTCAGCGCTTCCTGCCGGCGCTGCAGCTCCACGAGGTCCGCCTCCGGCAGCACGTCGCGGCGGTAGTCTTCCACCTTTTCGGCGAGCTCCAGCCAGTTGGTGGCATGGGTTCGCATTTTGCGTTCCTGGGAGGCGAAAGGACCAATCACGGGGCAGCTGAGTTAGAACTTGGTGGTGCAGAACCGGACAACGAGGTTGCCCACGAAACACACGAAAAGACACGAAAGAAAATCCCGGCTCCGCCCTTTCGTGTTCTTTCGTGTGTTTCTTGTGTTTCGTGGGCCATGAATGAAAACTCAATTCTTCAGCACCTGGATGAAGGCGTCGGGGGGGATGGAGACTTTGCCGATGAGCTTCATCTTGCGCTTACCTTCCTTCTGCTTTTCCAGCAGCTTGCGCTTGCGGGTGATGTCGCCGCCGTAGCACTTGGCGGTCACGTCCTTGCGCATGACGCGCACGTTTTCGCGGGCGATGACGTTGCCGCCGATCGCGGCCTGGATGGCGACCTTGAACATCTGCGGAGGAATGATCTCGGCGAGTTTCTCGCAAAGCTCCCTCCCCTTCCCCTGCGCCTTTTCGCGGTGCACGATGGTGGAGAACGCGTCGACCGGATCGCCGTTGATGAGGATGTCCATCTTCACCAGGTCGCTCTCGCGGTAGTCGCCCAGTTCGTAGTCCATCGAGCCATAGCCGCGGGTGATGCTCTTCAGGCGGTCGTTGAAATCGACCAGGATCTCGTTGAGCGGCAGCGTGCAGGTGAGCATGACGCGGGTGGCGTCGAGCGTGTCGGTGTGATCGATCGTGCCGCGCTTCTCCATCACGAGGGCCATGATGTC
Organism: uncultured Opitutus sp.; assembly: GCA_965652375.1. Taxonomy (GTDB): domain Bacteria; phylum Verrucomicrobiota; class Verrucomicrobiia; order Opitutales; family Opitutaceae; genus Actomonas. The sequence goes on along the minus strand of CBFGUO010000006.1, from coordinate 9,648 downwards.
GCCCATGGACGTATTGGGAATGTGGATCGAGGCCTTGATGGTGGGCTCGCGGATCTCATCGATCGTGCCGGGATCCGGCAGCATGACCGGATTGTCGACCTCGATCATGTCACCACCGTGCGGATACACATGGTAGACCACGCTCGGGTAGGTCGAGATGATGTCGACATCGTGCTCGCGCCGCACGCGCTCCTGGATGATCTCCATGTGGAGCAGGCCGAGGAAGCCGCAGCGGAAGCCGAAGCCGAGCGCGAGCGAGCTCTCCGACTGGTAGACCAGCGCGGCGTCGTTGAGGCGCAGGCGGGCGAGCGCGGCCTTGAGTTTTTCGTAGTCGTTGGACTCGAGCGGGTAGATGCCGCAGAACACCATCGGCCGCACCTCCTGGTAGCCCGGCAGCATTTCGGTGGCGGGCCGGATGGAGGTGGTGATGGTGTCGCCGGTGTTGATCTCGGCGGTGTCCTTGATGGTGGAAACGATGTAGCCCACGTCGCCGGCGTTGAGCGACGGCATCTTGGTCATCTTGGGCGTGAAGACGCCGACTTCCTTGATCTCGCTCTTAAGGCCGGTGCTCATGAGCTGCATGTGCTCGCCGGGCTTGAGGCTGCCGGAGAACACGCGGGCGTAGGCAATGACGCCGCGGTAGGCGTCGTAAATCGAATCGAAGACCAGGGCGCGGGTGTGCGGATGCTCGTGCCAGCGCGGCGGCGGGATCTGTTTCACGACGGCCTCGAGAATCTCGTCGATGCCGATGCCCGACTTGCCGCTGGCGAGAATGGCTTCCTCGGCGGGAATCATGAGGATGTCCTCGAGCTGCTGGGTGCAGAGTTCGAGGTTGGCGCTCGGCAGGTCGATCTTGTTGATGACCGGGATGACCTTGAGGTTTTGCGAGAACGCCAGGTGGGCGTTGGCCACGGTCTGGGCCTCCACGCCCTGGGCGGCATCGATGAGCAGCAGGGCGCCTTCACAGGCGGCGAGGCTGCGCGAGACTTCGTAGGAGAAGTCCACGTGGCCGGGCGTATCCATCAGGTTGAGCTTGTAGACGTTACCATCCTTGGCCGGATAGTTCATCGTCACCGGGTGGCTCTTGATGGTGATGCCGCGCTCGCGCTCGAGATCCATCGCGTCGAGGTGCTGGGCGGTGAGCACGCGTTGTTCAACGGTGCGGGTGTGCTCCAGCAGGCGGTCGGACAAGGTGGTCTTGCCGTGGTCGACGTGGGCGATGATGCAGAAGTTGCGGGTAAGGGAAACGTCCATTGCGGGCGCTGAATTCGTTGGTCGGGCGGTCGCGGGCGTGGTTGCGGCGACTCAGCCCTGGAGATCGGCCATTTCGGCGAAGCTGGTGACGGTCCAGGCGCGTTCGGTGCGGCGGGCGAGGCCGGCGAGCACGCCCCCCGGTCCGAGTTCCCAGAACTGCGTGGCTCCGGCGGCGGCCGCGGCACGCATGCAGTCCTCCCAGAGAACGGAGGACACGACCTGCTTTTCGAGGGCGGTCTTGATGGCGGCCGGGTCGCTGAGGGCGGCGCCGGTGGTGTTGGTGAAGACGGTGAATTGCGGCACGTTGAACGGGATGTCCGCCAGGAAGGCGGCGAAGCGCTCGCGGGCCGGTTCCATGAGCCGACTATGGTAGGCGCCGGCGACGTTGAGCGGCATGACGCGTTTCATGCCGGCGGCCTTGCCGGCCTCGACGGCGGCGGCGATCTTCTCCTTTTCGCCGGAGATGATGATCTGACCGGGGGCGTTGAAGTTGGCCGCCTGCACCTCGTGGGCGGCACAGAGTTCGGCCACGGCTTCGCGGCTTTCGCCGATGATGGCGGCCATGCTGCCGGTGGTGGCCTCGCAAGCCTCCTGCATGAGCCGGCCGCGGGCGGCCACGATGCGCAGGCCGGTGGCAAAGTCGTAAACGCCGGCGGCGCAGTAGGCGGTGAGTTCGCCCAGGCTGAGGCCGAGCGCCATGGTCACGTCGCCGAGTTTGCCTTGTTCGCCGAGCAGGGCGTGCAGGGCCATGCCGTGCACGAACAGCGCGGGCTGACACACCCGGGTCTGGGTGAGTTCTTCGTCCGGCCCCTCGAAGGACACCTTGGCAAGATCCCAGCCGAGGACGTCGGCCGCCTCCGCGTAGAGCGCGCGCACGGTCTCCGACGCGTCGTGGAGCGACTTACCCATGCCCACTTTTTGGGCACCTTGTCCGGCGAAAAGAAGCGCTGTAGCCATGATGTAAACGATCAGGGCTAAGGTTGCCCCTGCACGAAACCAAGCCCTAAAAGCGCTTCAACCGGGGGAAGTATTTTTCGCTGTCGGTGGCAGGCGGTTGCCAGGGTTCGGAGACCTTTTCGGAGGCTCTGTCGGCGGGAGGCTGGAGAGTCGCCGGGGCGGGACGGGAACCGGCGCCGGCCTCGGGAAGGATCGGCTGGAAAACGCTCGGCTCACGCGCGCCGGTTGTCGGCAGAGGAAGCGAAAAACGACCGCCCGGATCGGCGGGAGCAGCGGCCGGCATCAAGGATTCGAGTCCAGCCAGGAACGGGTTGTCGGTCGCGCCGTCCGCGGCCGCCCCGCGACGCGTCGGTGCACCGGACGAAGTGAGGGACGCGAGCCAATTTCCGGATTGGCTGCCGGCAGGCGGTTCCGCCCGGCCCGGCAACCCGGCGCGGTGGTCGGCACCGGCCCCCGAAGCGACGGGGCGCGGATCCACGTCCAGCAGTCGCTTGCTGTCGGCAGTCAGCCAATCGGCCATGAAATCACCGAGCGGATTGGCGGGCGTAGTCGCGCCGGCCTCGACCGACCGCGGTTCGGCCGGGGCATCGGCTTGTTCGGTCGCGGCCTGGGTCTCCGCCTGGCTCTGGATGGCCAGCGCGAGCCAGTGTTGCGACGAAACGGCCTCCGGTTCGCCGTCGGCCGTTTGCTCGTTTTCTCCTGCCGCGCCAAAGGTCTCGGCCGTCAGTGCCGCCTCGTCGCCGGCCACTTCGCTGCGACGCATGCCATCGACCAGCCAGTTCTCGGCCGCCCATTGACGCCGCCGCAGTTCGCGCAGCTCGGCCTCGTCGGTGTCTTCCGCGGAACCATCGACCGGCAGCGGCAAGGGCACGGCCACCTGTTGATCGAGGCTGGCGTTGGACAGCAGGCCCGCGGCGGAGAGATCGCGGTCCGCGTCTCCCGCGACGAGCCCTTTCTCCATCAGCCGCAGGGTCTCGAGTCCCTTGACCGTCGAGGTTACGTTCTGCTCGTTGCCCGAGGGAGGCGGCGTGGGGCTTGGTTCGTCGGCCCGGGTGAAATCGGCGCCACCGATCGCAAGCAGCCCCAGCGTGGCAACGGCCGCGCGGAGCAATGACCGGCCTCGCAGGTGATCGTGCACGTCAGTTGAAGAAAATGCCCTTCAGGTTCATGTCGAGCGCCTGCGGGTTGGGCGAATGGCGGATGCCGTCGGCCTTGCTGATCTTGCCCTCCTTGATGAGGCGCATGATGTCGCGGTTGAAAGAGTAGCTGTGCGAGTCCGTCCCGGCATCGAGCAGGCTTTGGATCTTCTCGTTCTTCCCTTCGAGGATGAGGTTCTTGACGGTCGCGTCGGCGGCGAGGATCTCGTTGGCCGGGACCCGACCATCGCCCTCGATGGTGGGAATCAGTTTCTGACAAATAAATCCGCGAAGTGAGCCCGCGATCTGGCGGCGCGCCTGGGCGAGTTGTTCGGGCGGGAAAAACTCGAACAGGCGCGTGAGGGATTGGGCGACGGTGGCGGCGTGCATGGTCGAGAACACGAGGTGGCCGGTCTCGGCGGCCGAGATCGCCGTCTCAAAGGTTTCGCGGTCGCGCATCTCGCCGATGAGGATGATGTCCGGATTCTGGCGGAGCACGGCCTTGATGGCCAACTCGAAGCTCGGCACGTCGGTGCCGATCTCGCGCTGCTGGAAGACGGACTTGTCGTCGAGGAAGGTGTATTCGATCGGATCCTCGATCGTCACGATGTGGCGGTCGAGGTTGCGGTTGATCCAGTTGAGCATCGCCGCCATCGTGGAACTCTTGCCGGACCCGGTGGCACCACAGATGAGCAGGATCCCGTCCTTGGCCTTGGCCAGGTTGAGCAGCGGCTCGCCATTGAGGCCGAGCTCCTCGAACTCCGGCACGCGGCTCTTGATGTGGCGGAAAACAATGCTCGGCGTGCCGCGCTGGTGAAAGGCATTGACGCGAAACCGGCCCACATCCTCGGCGGCGTAGGCGAAGTCGACCTGGTTCAGATCAAGCCAGTTCTGCTTGAACACCCGCGGCACATGTTCGTCGACAAATGCGCGCACTTCCTCGGCAGTGATCGGATCCATGTCGACCGATTTCAGCTTGCCCGCGAGACGGACGAAACCGGGCTTGTTGGACTTGATCACGACGTCGCTGACGCCGCTGTCGACCGCCAGTTTGAGCAGGTCATTGAAGATCTCGGTGTGGGGAGTCATGGGAGGAAGCTGCTCCAGAAAAGGGTTGCGGTGGTGCTAAAGTGGCATGGTCTGCTCGGCAAGGTCCATATCCCGAACCAAACCCATGAAGCAACCCAGATTGACCGGCACGATCACCGCATTGGTGACCCCGTTTTCGCGGGGTCACGTCGCCCATGACGACTTGCGGAAACTGGTCAAATCGCAGGTCCGCGCCGGCATCGACGGACTCGTCCCGGTCGGCACGACCGGGGAATCGCCGACCCTTTCGCACGAGGAGCACATGGAGGTCGTGCGCCTGGTGGTCGAAACCGTCGCCGGCAAGGTGCCGGTGGTCGCCGGCACTGGCTCCAATTCCACCGCCGAGGCCGTCGCCCTCACGCGGGCCGCCCATGAGGCCGGCGCCGACGCCATGCTCGTGGTGGCGCCCTACTACAACAAGCCCAGCCAGCCCGGCCTGGTGGCGCATTTCTCCCGGATCGCCGAGGCGACGGACCGGCCGATCGTGCTCTACTCCATTCCCGGTCGCTGCGGCATCGAGATCGGCGTGAAGACCGTGGAACAGCTGCGGGCGAAGTATCCACATGTTTGTTACATCAAGGAGGCCGGCGGTTCGGTCGATCGCGTCGACCAGCTCAAGTCCGCACTCGGGCGCGACCTCACCGTGCTGAGCGGCGACGACTCCCTCACCCTGCCCTTCATGTCCGTCGGCGCCGAGGGCGTGATCAGCGTCGCCTCCAATCTGCTGCCGCGCCAGGTCGCGAAGATGGTCCGGCTCGCCGCGGCCAACGATTTCGCCAAGGCGGCCAAGCTTCATCGGCAGCTCTATCCCGTCTTCAAGGCCCTGTTCGTCGAACCCAACCCGGTGCCGGTCAAAGTCGCCATGCAGCGTGCCGGTCTCATCGGCTCGGCCGACGTGCGTCTGCCGCTGAGCCCGCTCTCGACCGACGGTGACAAGGTCCTGTCGGCCGCTCTCGCCAACCTCTGATTCCCCGCCCCGTGAATTCCCCCCGTTTGGTCATCGTGGGCTCGGCCGGTCGCATGGGCCATGCCCTGCAGTCCGCCGCCGAAGCCGCCTCCCTTCCCATTGTTGCGTCGCTCGATCAGGGTGACGATCTCGCCGCCGGCATCAGCCAGGGCGACGTGGTGATCGACTTCAGTTTTCACAGCGCGACGGCCGAGGTCATTCGCCTGGCGGTCGAGCACCGAAAGGCACTCGTGATCGGCACCACCGGCCACGCCCCCGACGAAAAAGCGAAGCTCGCCGCGACCGCCGCCGCGATCCCCACCGTGTGGGCCGGCAACTATTCCGTCGGCGTCAACCTGCTTTACGCCCTCACCCGCCGCGCGGCCTCCGTGCTCGGGGCGGACTACGACGCGGAAGTCATCGAAATGCACCACCGCTTCAAAAAGGACGCGCCCAGCGGCACCGCGACCCGTCTGCTCGAGATCATCCTGGAAGAGCGGAAGCTGGGCCTCGAGGCCCTGCGCCACGGCCGCGAAGGCATCACCGGCGCCCGCACCTCGGCCGAGGTCGGCATCCACGCCCTGCGGGGCGGCGACGTGGTGGGTGAACACACGGCGATGTTTGCCGCGCTGGGCGAGCGCATCGAGTTGACCCACAAGGCCAGCGATCGCGGCATCTTTGCCCGCGGCGCCCTGCGGGCCGCCCAGTGGGTCGTCGGCCAGGCGCCGGGCGTTTACGACATGCAACACGTGCTCGGCCTGCAATAGGTCCCCTCCCTGCCCTGCGATGATCACCTACCTGTCCGGCACCCTGATCGAGGCGACCCCGCTGCGGGCGGTGATCGAACTCCACGGCATCGGCTACGAGGTGAACATTCCCGTCACCACCGCCGAACGCCTGCCCCAAGCGGGAGCGACGGTGAAGCTGCACACGCATGTGGTCTATCGAGAGGACGCGCAGACACTCTATGGTTTCGCGAGCGCGGAGGACCGTGACTTTTTCCGACTGCTGATCGAGCACGTCAGCGGGGTCGGCCCCAAGGTGGCCTTGAGCATCATGAGCCGCCTGTCGCTGCCCTTGCTCGAAAGTGCCATCCGCGACGGCGACGTGACAACCCTGGCCAAATGCCCCGGCATCGGCAAGAAGACGGCCGAGCGCCTGGTCGTCGAATTGCGCAACCGGCTGGGGGCTTCGAGTTCCTCGCCCTCCCCGGTCGCCGGAGCGGCGGAAGGGGCCGCCAAACCCGCAGCCGGCGGCGTGGTGGCGGACGCGGTCGCGGCGCTCGTGGTGCTCGGCTACAAGACCGCCGACGCCGACAAGGCGGTGCGCCAGGCCATGGTGGCCTTGGGCGGCAGCCCGACCACCGAACAGCTGATCAAGAAGGCCCTCGGCCGGTAAGGGGGCCCGGCGGACTGAAAGCCGCTGCCGCCGCACCGCGCCGAGCCGTGTCCCTTCATGTGGCACAGACATTCCTGTCTGTGCGCCTTGCCTCCCCTCCCACAGCACAGACAGGAATGTCTGTATCACTGGAGCCTGAGGCCGGACCGCAAAAAGCCACGCCGGGTGGGCGTGGCTTGAAAGGGGCGCGGCGAGGTGTTGTCGCTCAGCGTTGGAACTGGAAGGCGGCCGATTCGGACAGCGGCGGCGTGTCGTCCAGCCCCGGATACGGGTAGGAGAAGGCCGGCAGATTGCGCACCTCCATCGCTTCGGCCGGGCGGAACTCAAGGGAGTCGAGGCGCACCGGGCGGATGGGTTCGAACTGCACGTGCTGCATCCAGGCAAAGGGATCCTCGCCCGGTCGCGGGTTGGCCAGGCGCAACCCGGTGCTGTTGCCGTCTTCGCTGGACTCGAGGACGAGCACCGTACGGTAGTCCGAGCCCTCGTTCGAGGCGAGCGCCAGAGCCGCCGGATCGTCTTCGGTGCCGGGGGCGGGACCGCTGGCAGGAGTGGCAGGCGCCGGAGCGGCGGCGACCGTGCCGACACCTTCGATGTCCGACGCGCCCCGATCGGCCGTCTGCACGGTGCCGGTATAGACCGCAAACGCGGCGACAGCGGCGGCCATGCCGGAGAGAGCCCCCCAACCCCAGCTCGAACGGGCCTGCCGGCGCGTGGCGCGCGGCTCGGTCGGGATGGCGCGGGCGGCGGCCGGAGCCGGGAAAACAATTTCCTCCGCCTCATCGGTGCGTTGGGCGGCGGCCAGAATGGCGTCGAGCTTGGGCCGCGGGGCCGTCTGGACATCGCTGGCCAGCAGGTGTTCGCAGGCCCGCTGCATCCGGCAGTACTGGGCGTAGATACGTTGACGCTCCGGACTGGCGGCCAGGGCCTCCTCGATCTCCTGAATCTCGCTGCCGCTCAGCTCGCGGTCGATGTAGAGATTCAGCAACTCGATGAATCGTTCGTTGTTCATTGAAAGTCCTCCCCAAGCTTGCTGCGCAGGCTTTCGCGGGCGCGGGCAATGCGGCTTTTGACCGTGCCGATGGAGATGTTGAGGATTTCGGCAATCTCCTCGTAGGTCAGGTTTTTCACGTTTCGTAGGATCAAGATCTCCCGATGTTTCGGGCTGAGTTTCTGCATGCCGGAAGCGATGTTGTCCACCAACTCCTGGGTGACCGTGGCGTCCTCGGGGGTCTCGGCTTCGGTCACGAAAATGTCGGCCAGCGGGGTGCTGTTGTCGTCCCCGACCGGCTGATCGAAGGAGATGGTCTTGTCGCGCTTGCGCCGCCACCAGTACCAATAACGGTTGCGCGCCAGGTTGGTCGCGATCTGGTAGAGCCAGGTGGAGAAGGCGGAGTCGCCCCGGAAATTGACGAGCCCGCGGTGGGCGCGAATGAAAGCGTCCTGGGTCACCTCCTCGGCATCCTGCGGATTGCGCAGGAGCTGGTGAACCATGGCGTAAATCCGGTCCCAATAACGGGTTACCATCTCTTCGAAGGCGGACTGATCGCCGTTCTTGAAACGGAGCACGAGCGCTTGGTCGAGGGCAACTTCCTGGGCTTTGCTGGCAGACATGGGATTTACGGCCTTCAGACGCTCGGATGTGTCGTTTGTTCCCATGGTGAATGGCGGAAAGTTTCCGGGAAGAAAAACCGGGGATTGTGGAGTGTTAAGCGCTGATAGTCAGCAGCTAACCAATCCCAAGTGCCGCGGCGGGCAAAAAATCTCTTGCCAATTTTGCGGGGCAAAACGTATTGCGATCCTCTTTCGGCGACGGGTTGATAGCTCAATCGGTAGAGCAGTTGACTTTTAATCAATAGGTTCAGGGTTCGAGTCCCTGTCAACCCACCACCGGAGCGGCGGAACTGAGGGATCTCCCTGCCTTGGTTTGCCGAAAAAGATAAAGCGTCGCGCGGTCTGACCGAAGGAGTGATTGCTTTACGATTGCGTAATTACTATCAGCTGCACTTTTACGATTCGAGACGACGCACATGAAACGCCTAATCATCATCGAGGACCAGACCGCGATTCGCGAAATGCTGGTCGAGATCCTCCGCACCGAACCGGGTTACGACCTCATTGGTGAAAGTGGCGATGGCCATACCGCCCTGGCCCTCTGTCTGGAGAAGAAGCCGGATCTCATCGTGCTCGACGCCAAGCTGCCCGGCTTGAACGGTGTCGACCTGCTGCGTCGCCTCATCAAGCAGCTCCCGCACATCCGCGTGCTGGTCTTCTCCGGTTACGAGAATCCGGTCCTCGTCCGCGAGATGCTCGAGGCCGGTGCCCACGGTTTCGTGGAAAAGACCGCCGGCCTGCTCGAGTTCAAGAAGGGGCTCGAGACCGTCGCCAATGGCGGCACCTATTTCGGCCCCGCCGTGGCCGCCCTGCTCCGCAACGTGGTCGCCAATCCGGCCGCCAGCTCCACCGCCGATTTCCTGACCGACCGTGAACGCGAGATCCTGCAGCTGGTGGCGGAAAGCCACAGCACCAAGGAGATCGCCCTCAAGCTCGGCATCAGCGTCAAGACGGTGGACAACCACCGCACCAACCTGATGCGGAAGCTCAATCTCCACGACGTCGCCAGCCTTACGCGCTACGCGGTGGAGATCGGACTCATCGAGTCCAAGACCACGCTCTGAGCGCCCGCCGGAGGCGGGGTACCTGCTGGGTGCAGAGCCGCCCAAGGTGGCACAGCCACTCCCCGAGGCGGGCAAGTCTGTCTGTGTGCCGCCTGGCGTAGTTCACAGTGTAGGGCCGCCGCACGGACGCGGGCCGCAGGCAGACGGGGATAATAGAGGGCCGTGAGGCCCCCCCCAGACCGGCCGCCCAACA